>FR895120.1 GCA_000435675.1 Eggerthella sp. CAG:298
AACGTAGTCGAACGCGGTCTTATCGGCCATGGTCGGACCTCTCTGCGTAAAATACATTCCCAACCATGTATTTTACAACCTAGGTCCCTCATTTGGGTTAATGGCCAACCAATTGTTCAACAAATCTGGTAAGTGGTATCACCAACCACTGATTTAACGAACTCAACCAGTATATTTACATACCCCAAAAAAATAGGGCAGAAACGCTTTCGCGATCCCGCCCCGCAAACCCGAAGGTTTCTGTCTGGCTATAATTATCGTGATTGCGGCCCGTTTGTCAAATCGAGCATATAGGATTTACCAGTATCACCGTTGGCTCAGCCATGCCTGGAAGACCTTTGACAGAAAGTCGTATGCCGAGATGATAGTCGTGTTCCCCCTGTACCAATCCGAGTTCTCCTCTGCACGTTGCCTAAATGCCAGGAATCCGTCGTATGCTCTCGCCTGCCTTTCTCGGGTGACGAAACGGTTGCAGGCATAGGCGAGCACCGTCGTCTGGAGCACTCGCGGATTGCGCATCTTGGATCGTCTCAGGCGCTTCGAGACACCTGCGTCGCCGAGCGCTTTCGCGACCGATGCGGGGTATCTCGTCGACGTGGCCGAGGAGATACCCAAGCCGTTGATGACGGCGCTCGAATGGGCAGCGGCGTTCCTGAGCGAATTCGCTCGCCTGAGAAGGTAATGGTCATCTCTCATTTCCGTATCGCCCCATCGGTTTGCGCAGAAGAGGTAGAAGCTGGCAAACGCGCCGAACGACGACAGCTCCAGGAACACCCATGCCGGCATCTCGTCTAGCGGATAGCGCTCGACGAGCGGTCCGAGGTAGGCGTCGTTCTCCAAGCGCGAGATCTCGCCTTCGCGCCTGTTGCGCTCGGCGTGGTTGAGGTGCGTGAGGTAGTCGGCGAGGACGGAGTAGCCGTCCTCGTTGCGATTGTCGGTTATTTTCTCGACGAGTTTTGTCTTGGCGGCGTTCTCCACGTCGAGTGTGAGCGGCAGCAGGAACCTGCGCAGTTCCTGGTCTATCCCCGCGAGGTCGACCAGTTGCCCGAAGTCGAGCCCGGCATACTCGCCGTCGTGCTTGCCGCCCACCCGTTTGGGAAAGAGCACGCGGTACGCCGCGAGGCGGAAGTAGTGGTCCTGCTCGGAGAGGATGCGAGAGGCCTCTCCCTCGTCGCACAGCTCGAAGGTCACGCCCTTGGACTTCAGGTGCTCTATCTGCTCCTCGACGGTGAGCTTGGGCTTTCTTTTATTATCTTCTGCGATTTCGTTCATAGCTTCGATCTTTCGTGCTTGGATAGGGATCGGTCTCGAGGGACGGAATGCGCGCCGTTTCTCAATTATCCTTCTTTTCGCATGCAATTGCGCGTGAAACGGCGATTGGAAGGTGCGCCTTGCCTACATGAACCGGAACACCGCCTTGAACATCCAGCGGACGAACGCCCCGATTCCCCTGAACACCGCTTTAATCATTTCCGAATCCTTCCATCCAATCGTCTTCCATGTCGTCTGCTGGCACCTCCTGTGCCGCTTCGGCCTCGACCGCCCTTTCGAGTGTAAGCGGAGTGACGCCGACCGCCTCCGCCATGAGCGCCTGGCTTGCCGCCAGCCTCTCGTCGTCGTTCGCCAGGTAGCCGCTCAGCCTCACGATGCGGCTGGCGAGCGACCCTCCGGGCCCAACGAAGAGGGCGCAAGCGCGATCTACCCTGGCGACGTCCACGAGCTCGCCGAAGAGCCTCGCGAGCACCGTCGAGCCGTCCAGGGTGACGCTCTCGATTCCGGCGGCCTCTCTCGGGGTGGCGAGCTGGAACCTCCAGCCCTTCTCGCGCCTCGCCTCGGGGGCCTCTCCGCCGTCTGTCCGGTAGGCCTCGTTCGCGGCGTAGCAGTGCGCCGTGAGCCAGAGGCCCTTCTTCTCGACGTCTGCGTAGTCGAGCGTAAGATCGGCGAGCATGCTCTTGCCCGAGAACGGCTGCGCCTCGGTGAAACGGTCGGTGTCGAACGCCTCGATGCGCCCGCGGTAGGCGACCTCCACCCTCATCGGAGCTCCCTCCTTTCTCGCCGCCGTTCCTGCTGTGCCTGCGTCTCGCGGCTACGCGGTTTCGCGTCGCCGCGCCTGACGGGCGCTTCCTCGCCCTGCGGCTGCCTTTGCCGCCTTGTCTGCGCGGTTTCGGGCAGGAGCCTGTTCGCCGCCGCGTATGCGCGCACCTCGCGCAGCGCTTCCGCCCGTTCGGCGGAATCGCCGTCGGCGCGGCCTTCGAGCCTTTCGATCCTCCTGTCGAGGTCTGCCAGGCTGTGCGCGTTCGCGGACATGAACGCCTCTATCGCGCCGGCGAGACGTTCCAGCTCCGACAGGTCGTTCAGCTCGATGGCGCTTTCGGCTTCGGAGAGTATCCGTCGGGATGCCGCCGGGGCTGGGTGCCAGGCGGCGATCCTGTCGAAGCGCCGCCTGAGCGCCTCCTGGCCGAAGGAGAGCCCCAGCTTCTCGCCTCCGATGCGCCAGGTGGGGTGGTCTGAAAGCGAGTAGATCCAGTCACGTCGCCACGACTTCTCCGAGTTCTGCGAAACATCCACTTCGAGCGCCTCGAGCACGGCCATGAACTCGTCCTCGTTGCGGGCGAGCGCCTTGGCCACCGTGACCCGGTTGCGGATGTCTGCGACCCACGAGTAGCCACCCTCTTTCTGGATCTCCCGCTCGGCGCGCCGCATGTATACGCTCTGCAGCGTCGCGGGCGTCGCCTTGCGCGTCTGCCCCTCGTCCTCCTCCCTCACGGTGTCGTTGCGCATGAAGCGATATCCGCGTTCCTCTGCGAGATCCTGAAGGCTGCGGTTGAGCTCCAGCGGGTCGGGGGTCTGCAGCCTGCGTTCGGTGGCGAGGTTGGTGTTGTTGACGACGATGTGGGCGTGGGGGATCCTGCGCTCGTTGTCGTCGTGCAGGACAATCGCCGCCTCGAAGTCGGCGAAGTGCCTGAGCGCCCAGGCGCTCGCGAGCTCCGCCACCTGGTCTGCGGTCAAGCCGTCTTGAGGATCGGGCGACATGACGAAATGCTTGAAGGTCCTCGCCGGCTTGCCCCGATACGGGGTGTCGTTGCCGCAGGCGCGCCTCGTCGCGTCCATCGAGTCCGCCCAGTCGAACCCGGCCGGGGCGGCCGAGACGTCCTCGAAGGCGCGCTCCTCCTGCCATGCGAAGTTCATGACCATGATCCCGAGGGCGCGCCCTCCCTTCTCGAGGTAGTGCTTTATGCCGGCGCATCCCGTGTGGCCGGCTATGGGCTTCAGCAGCGGCATGCTAGTCTCCGCCCACTATGGCACGGCCTTCGAGCGAGGCGAGCTCGCCCGCCATCTCGCAGCGACCCTCGTCGACCTGCGCGAGCAGAAGCGCGCACTCGTCGAGCTTGCTGGACACCCACTCCAGGTCGCCCCTTCCGTGGTCCAGCGCGAACTTGATGGAGTTGAGGGCGTGCACGCCCTGGTTGTAGTGGTGCCCCCACCTGACGAGCTCGCGGGAGAGCCTGCGCATTGAGAGTCCGTCGAGCAGCACGCCTCCGCGCTTCGCGTTCTCGGCATCGTCCGCGACCATGCGGGCGACGTAGCGCAGGTACTCGGAGCGGGTGAGCCCCTCCTCGTCGGCGCGCTCACAGACCGCGCGGAAGTCCGCGTCGCTCACGCGGGCGGTCAGCACGTTGTCGTATCTCAAGACCTTCGTCATCTTCTCCATCCTTCGCATCCTCCGCCGCCCCGATGCGGTGGAGGCTCGGGCGGCGCTCTTTCCAGGGGCGCGGGGCATCCCCCGCATGGCGCGGGCCGGGGAGCTTGCGGCAGCTTCGCGCGCCCGGCGGCGTCGCCTCCGCTTCGGGCTCTGGGCTCCGGG
>FR895121.1 GCA_000435675.1 Eggerthella sp. CAG:298
ATAAAAAGGGCGCCCCGTTTTGAGGCGCCCCTATAAAACCTCTTAGAGTTTTTCGATCAAAGCGGGAACGACCGTCTTGATGTCGCCAACGATACCATAGTCAGCCTGCTTGAAGATAGGAGCGTTAGCATCCTTGTTCACAGCGATGATGGTATCAGCGCCAGTGACGCCGACCATGTGCTGCATCTGACCGGAGATACCGAGGGCGATGTAGGCCTTAGGAGCGAGCTGAAGGCCAGAAACGCCGATATAGAGGTTCTTCGGCAGCCAGTTGACGTTCTCAGCGAGCGGACGGGAGCAACCGAGTTCGCCACCGACCTTAGCGCAGAGATCGCGAGCGATCTGCAGTTCGTCTTCCTCAGCGAAGCCACGGCCTGCACCAACGACGACGTCGACCTTGGTGAGATCAGCACCGATGCGCGGAACCTCCTTGGTGCCACGAAGAACGAGGGGCTTCTCGGGAGCAGTGTAAGCGATGGTCTCGACCGTGTCGGTACCCGTGGGCTCTGCATCGTCGAAGCAGGTAGCAGCGATGGTGTAGATCTTCGCACCGTTAGCCTTCTGCTTGTTCTCTGCCAAGCCACCGAAGTACATGTTGGTGACGACATCGCCATCGATAGCGGTGACATCCGAGATGACCGAAGCGCCCAGGCTTGCAGCGAGCAGACCAGCGAGGATCTTGTCGCGCGGAGTGGGCTCGACGAGCACAACGTCGGGGTTCTCTGCATTGTAGACCGCGATCACGCCAGCAGCAGCGTTCTCGACCGGCTCGCCTGCCGGAAGCTCGATATCGTAAGCCTTGTCAGCGATGCCCGTCTCAGGAGCACCCTTGACGACCGCCAGAACTACCTCATCAGCGATAGAACGGGCACCAGCACAAAGAGCACGCTGGCCATCGATGGTTTCTGCCAATACTAATGCTTTCATATTCTTATACCGCCTTCTCTAGGTTATTTGAGTGCTTCGGCAACAGCAGCGACGAATGCGTCGATGTCGCCCTCTTCGAAGATCTGATTCTTACGCGGAGCAAGTTCAGGAGCCTTGATCTCCTCGACGTCAACCTTGACGTCGACCGGAACAGCAGCAGCCTCAACGGTTTGCGGCTTCTTCTTCGCAGCCAGGATGTCGCGCATGCCAGCGATGCGAGGAGTTGCGATATCGGGAGAGACCGAAACGACAGCAGGAAGCGGAACCTCGATCTCTTCGACCTCCTCATCGAGCGTGCGCTCGACAACGAGCTTGTCGCCCTCAGCGGTGAGCGAGGTGACCTCATTGATGGTAGGAACGCCGAGTGCAGCAGCGAGCTGGATGTTGACCTGACCAGCATAGAGGTCAGCAGAACCGTCGCCGCAGATGATGACGTCATAGTCGGGGACCTTGGTCTCGACGATGTTCTTCAGGACCTGAGCGGTAGCGTAGGAGTCAGCCGTCTCGAGGGCATCGTCGGTAGCCATGAACAGCTCATCGACGCCAAGAGCGAGGATGTTCTGCTTAGCCTTGGTGTCGTCGTTCTTAGCAGGAACAGCGCTGATGGCGATGACCTGGGAGCCATCGTTGGCAGCTGCGAACTGAGCAGCAGCCTCGAGCGCGTTCTTGTCGTATTCGGAAATCTTCGGCTTAGCTTTGGAATAGTCCAAGGAACGATCGGGAGAAACGAAGATGTCCTGATCGTCAGGTACTACTTTTACAGCAACAACAATTTTCATAACTTTCATGCTCCTTTTCTT
>FR895122.1:0-9932 GCA_000435675.1 Eggerthella sp. CAG:298
AGGGGCGCCTCAAAACGGGGCGCCCTTTTTATAACGGTGCGTTTTAGATTACGGACATCGGATTTCATAACAAAAGGAAAAACACCATCAAGATGATGGTGTTTTTTGGTACGTGCGTCGGGTGTCGAACGACCGGGTAGTTTGTCATCTTTGAACAACAGACGTTCAACAGTTCGTTCGTACAAAAGAGAAGCGTTTGACCCGCCCCTATAATGACAAGAATAAGCGGGGAGTTTGATTCCTGCGCCTAACGCCGATGGTACAGGGGGTTCATCATGTGCACAGGGATTCGTTTTACTGATAATGAAGGCAATATGTATGCTGGTCGTAATCTCGATTGGGAATGCGGTTATGGCGAAAAAGTAACCGTTACCCCGCGCGATTACGTGCGTCCGTATGCGTTCGAACAACACGCAACGGGGTTTGCGACCATTGGCACCTGCATCGTCGTTGAGGATATACCGCTGTATTTCGACTGCGGCAATGAAAAAGGGCTCTACATTGCTGGCTTGAATTTCCCTGGTTATGCTCAGTATGAGGCGAACGCCGTTGAAGGGAAGACGAATGTTGCAGCCTATGAATTTCCTCTCTGGGTTGCCAGCAACTTCACTTCCGTTGATGAGGTTGAGGTGGCGCTGGAGAACGTTGCCATCGTGGCTAAGCAGGTGAACGAGCAATATCCTGTGGCGCTGCTTCACTATATAATCTGTGATGCAAAGCGCTCGATCGTAGTCGAATATATGGCTGACGGCATGCATGTTCACCATAACGATGTTGATGTGCTCGCGAATCAGCCCACCTACGATTGGCATCATGAACACCTGCGCAGCTACTTGAACCTGAGTTCAGAATTTAAGCCCCAGGTGAAATGGGGGGATGTGGAGTTCGCTCCTTATGGGAGTGGCGAGAATCTGGTCGGCATGCCTGGGTCGAACTATTCGCCTGATCGCTTCGTGCGTGCTGCCTACTACAACACGCATTATCCAGCTCAGCAGGGTGAATCGGCCAACGTGACGCGCTTGTTCCGCACGCTCGGTTCGGTCGAGCAATTCTTTGGCGGAGGGCTGATGGAAGATGGGAAGTACGAGTACACCATCTATACGGGTGGCTTCTCTTCAGCGACCAACACGTATTACATGTCGCTCTACGAAGACCCCGCAATCAAGTCTTACCCTATGAGCGCTGTTGACCTCGACAGCTCCACCCTTCATACCTTCGCGTAATTGCAAAACCACCACACGCAAACAGCACTTGCAGGTGTCGAACGACCGGGTAGTTTGTCACCTTTACCAGGAGAGGAGTTCGTAGCCGTCTTCGGTGACGACGACCTGGATTTCCCACTGCGCAGAATCGCTTCCGTCTGCAGTACGCACGGTCCAGCCGTTGGGATCGCTCATGTCGATGGGCGATTCGCCGGCGTTTATCATCGGTTCGATCGTGAACATCATGCCTGGTGCGAGAACCACGCCCGTGCCCGCTTCCGAGACATGGCTGACGAACGGATCCTCGTGGAAGTCCCAGCCGATGCCGTGCCCGCCGAATTCGCGCACGACCGAAAAGCCGTTCGCTTCAGCATGCGCCTTCACTGCAGCGCCCACATCACCCAAGCGGCCCCACGGTTTCACCTGTTCAAGCCCCTTTAACATGGCTTCACGCGTCACTTCAACGAGGCGCTTGCGTTCTTCGGAAACCTCGCCGATACAGAACATGCGTGAGGAATCGGAAAAGTAGCCATCAACGATCGTGGAGCAATCCACGTTCACGATGTCGCCTTCTTTGAGTACGTCGTCTTCGGAGGGCATGCCGTGGCAAACAACCTCATTGATCGAGGTGCACACGCTGAACGGATAGCCTTCGAAATCAAGATCGGCAGGGATGCCCCCATGCGCTTCGGTGTATTCGTTCACCCAATCGTTAATCTGGGCAGTTGTTACGCCAAGGCCGATGCGTTCAGCAACATAATCGAGCACGCCGATGTTCACTGCCGCACTCTTGCGCACCGCTTCGATATCCTCAGCATTCTTCAGCATGGCACGCGAAGGAACTTCAAGCCCTTCGTCGTAGAAGTGTTGGAGCTGGTTGTCGATCGAAAGGTGGCATTTCTTGTATTTCTTACCGCTGCCACACCAGCAGAGATCGTTGCGTTCGGGTTGGGGTTGACCGTCGTACATGAGTCCTCGATTGCGTTCGGGTATTTTGTACACCCATTCTAACAAAGCGCGCAAGCGAGATTAAGGAGAGGCCGCAACATGGAGTGAAGACGTTGTTCGTGCTCGAATAAGCACCGTCGCGTTTGTCTGAGTCTAAAGGAAGAAAGGGTTTGGCTTATACGCAAGAGTGAACAAAGCTCTCACTGTGCTTTGATAATTGAGCGAATGCGTAACAGCTACAATTCGTGTTTAGCAAGGGAAAAGACCAAGCTATGATTAAGAAGTGTCCAGTCTTGAGCTTTTCAAGTGCGGGCAAAAAGAAGGCAAAACGACGGTTGGATTGGTAGCAAGCATGAACGCTTCGAGCAAAGTCGCATCGAACGAGCCCATTTCATCTCAACAAGAGGGAGGCGCTGCGTTTCATGAGCCGCAAGCGATCGAGGTGCGCGGTGCGCGCGTGCACAATCTGAAGAACATCGATGTGGATGTTCCGCTGCATGAGCTGGTGGGTATTGCGGGCGTTTCGGGCTCGGGAAAGAGCTCGCTGGCGCTTGGGGTGCTCTATGCTGAAGGAAGTAGGCGGTATCTTGAGGCGCTTTCGACGTATACCCGCAGGCGCATCAGCCAAACTACGCGCGCACAAGTTGATGAGGTGCTCCATGTTCCAGCTGCTGTTGCCTTGCGTCAGCGGCCAGGGGCGGGCGGCGTGCATTCGACCTTCGGAACGTCGACCGAATTGCTCAATTATCTGCGCTTATTGTTCTCTCGTCTCGGCAGTCATGAATGTCCTAATGGCCATCACGTGCCACCAAGCTTGAATGTTGCCGCTGAAAAGCCGCTCGAATGTCCGATCTGTCATGTGGGATTCTATGGGCCAAGCGCTGAAGATCTGGCGTTCAACAGCGCGGGCGCTTGCCCAACGTGTGGTGGAACGGGCGTGGTGCGTGAGGTGGATGAAAGCACCCTTATCGCAGACCCTGAACTTACGCTTGAAGAAGGGGCGGTTGCACCTTGGCGTCAGCTCATGTGGTCGCTCATGCCGCAGGTCGCGAAGGAAATGGGTGTGCGCATCGATGTTCCGTATTGCGAGCTGACTCCTAAGGAGCAGGATATCGTTCTGCATGGCCCGATGGAAAAGAAGCATATTCTCTATGTGCCGAAGAACAAGGACCATGCCACCGAGCTCGATTTCACGTATTACAGTGCGGTGAACACGGTGAAGAATGCGCTTTCTAAAGTGAAGGATGACAAAGGCCTTGCACGCGTTGCCAAGTTCTTGAAGCAAGAGACCTGCCCCGATTGCGGTGGCTCGCGTCTTTCGAAGCGTGCACGTTCTTCGCTGCTCGATGGGAAGAACCTGGCCGAAGCAACAGCGCTCACGCTTGATGAATTGAGCCGGTGGCTGCCTACGATCCCCGCAAGCTTGCCTGAAGATATGCAGCCTATGGCACGCGCGATCATTGCTGAGACACAAGAGCCGATCGAGCGTTTGCAGCAGCTGGGACTTGGGTATTTGAGCCTCGACCGTGCGAGCACAACGCTTTCCAATGGAGAGCGTCAGCGCGTGGCCTTCGCTCGCGCGGTGCGAAGTCGTACGACCGGGGTGCTCTATGTGCTCGATGAGCCTTCGATCGGTCTCCATCCTTCCAATGTCGAAGGCTTGCTGGGTGTGATGGATGATCTGCTTGGCGATGGTAATTCGGTTGTTGTGATCGACCATGATGTGCGCGTGCTCGAGCAGGTGAACTGGATCATCGAGATAGGGCCGGGATCTGGCGCGCACGGTGGACGCGTGATCGCGCAGGGAACGGTAGATGAGGTAGAGAGAGATCCTGCTTCACGCATCGGGCCGTATCTTTCGGGCAAGCGCAAGGTGGATGTGCGCAGTCGCGTTGCGAAAGCTCACCTGTTCGACGAAGGAGCGATTCATCTCGAAACAGGCGCGATCCATACCGTGAAGCCGCTTTCGGTCGACTTTCCGATCGCGCGCCTTACGTCGATTACAGGCGTCTCGGGTTCGGGGAAGACGACGCTTGTTTTGGAAAGTTTGGTGCCGGCGCTTGTTGCGAACTTCGCAGGAAAAGCGCTGCCCGCACACGTTCATCAGATCGACCCAGGAGATATCAAGCGTGTTCACCTGATCGATTCGACGCCGATCGGTGCCAACATTCGCTCGACGGTTGCAACCTATTCGGGGGTGCTCGATATCTTGCGCAAGTCTTTTGCTGCGTTGCCGGCAGCGAAGGAGCGCGGGCTTAAAGCGGGCGCTTTCTCCTACAACACCGGCAGCTTGCGGTGTCCGACCTGCGATGGAACGGGGCAGATATCGCTCGATGTGCAGTTCTTGCCCGATGTTGATATTCCTTGTCCCGATTGTGGCGGTTCGCGTTATGGCAAAGAGGCCTATCAGATTCGATTGCCCCTGCAGGTTTTGCTAGATGAGCAAGATGAGCCTGATGGGACAACCAAGCAGAACGAAGCAGACGAGTTGGCTGAATCTATCGATTCGCCCGAAACCGCGCATGATGATGAGCTTTCGCTCCCTGAAATCCTGGCGCTTACGGTCGATCAGCTTTTGGCGTTGAGCGGAAATCTGCCGAGCATGGCAGTGAAGTTACGCACGCTCTCCGAGCTTGGCTTGGGCTATCTTACTCTTGGGGAAGCAACGCCTGCTCTTTCAGGTGGTGAAGCGCAACGTCTTAAACTTGCAGGTGAGATGCACAAAAAGCAACAGGGGGCTCTATTCGTCTTCGACGAACCTACTATTGGTCTGCATCCGCACGATGTTGAGGTATTGCTGCGTGTATTACAGCGCTTGATCGATAAAGGAGCAACGGTGATCGTGATCGAGCACGATTTGGATATGATCGCGAACTCGGATTACGTGATCGACCTTGGTCCAGGCGGAGGCGAGGCTGGCGGCAAGGTGGTTGCCACGGGCACGCCAGAAGATATAGCGGCGAACCCTCAGAGCATCACCGGTAAGTACCTCCAATAAACAACTAAGCCAACCGAAATTCGATTGGCTTAGCAAGAATCAAGCAGTGGGATTTCGAAAAACTAGGCTTCCCATTTATGCTTATCGCTGCCAGCACGGTGGATGCCCTGTTCGTGCTCCTTTTCGATCTTCGCGGCAGCCTTGCCCCACGATTTGCCAGCCGTCCGTGCGCACGCTGCAACACCGCCGCCGAGGGCAACCAAGCCGATAACATTCGGGAGAACCATGAGCTGGTTGAACATATCGGCAAGTTCCCAGACCAGATCATTCGAGAGCAGTGAGCCCATGAAGATGAACACGAGTGCAATAACGGTGAACACCGGAACCGCTTTCTTGCCGAAAAGGTATTCGACGTTGATCTTCGCGAACAGGTTCCAGCTCAAGATCGTGGAGAACGCGAAGAAGAGCAAGCAGATAGCCACGAACACATTGCCGCCCACTTCGCCAAACATCGAACCGAACGCGAGCTGTGCCATGTTGGTCTTGTCGATGCCTTCATACGCGCCTTGCGCGAGTGCGCCATTGCCCGTGTAGAGCACGCTAATAACAACGAGCGCGGTAATGGTAACAACGATGAAGGTGTCAACGAAAACACCGATGAGTGCGACCGTGCCCTGTTCATGCGGGTTTTTCACATTCGCCTGTGCGTGAGCATGCGGAGTAGAACCCATGCCGGCCTCATTGGAGAAGAGACCGCGCTTTGCACCTTGAGCGAGTGCTGCCAGGATACCGAAGGTCACACCACCGATCTCTGCCTGTGGATTGAACGCGCAAGAGAAGATGAGCGCGAACGCTTCGCCGGTTGCAGGAAGATTTGCGAGCAGTACGATAAGGCCACCGATCAGGTAGACGATCGCCATGATTGGAACGATCTTCTCCGTAACGACTGCCAAACGTCCAACGCCACCGATGAACACGTAAGCAGCGATCGCAACAACCGCGATGCCCCATACCCATGCGGGGATGCCGAAAGCAGTTTCGCAGGTCGAAGCGATGGAGTTTGACTGCACCATGCAGCCCATGAAGCCAAGTGCGAGGATGATCGCAACTGAGAAGAAGCCCGCGAGGAACTTACCGAACCCACCGCGGAATGCCGTTCTGATGTAGTAGACCGGACCGCCGTGAACGATGCCTTCGCTATCGACGATACGCGTCTTTTGTGCGAGCACCGCCTCGGCGTAGTTCGTAGCCATACCGAGGAATGCAATGAGCCACATCCAGAAGATCGCGCCAGGACCACCGATCAGGATCGCGCCGCACGCACCGACGATGTTGCCGGTGCCGACCTGCGCTGCAACAGCAGTGGTGAGCGCCTGGAAGGAGCTCATGCCGCTCTTTTCCTTTTTGCCGAAGAGCGAAAAGCCGCCAAAAACGCGCTTCCAGCCTTCTCCGAAGCAGCGAATCTGCACGAAGCGCGTGCGGATGGTGAAGTAGAGGCCTGCGCCGATGAGCAGGATGATCAGCACGTAATTCGAAAGGTACGAATTGATGGTAACGACGATGTTCAGCAAAGCTTCTTCCATGGGTGGATTCTCCTATGGCTTTGATATGGATGGTTCACGGCTTTTCGCAGAGAGCTGCGAACAGTGTGTGGCTGCTCGTTTAGAGCAACAGTCGTAATTCTAGTAAAACTCGAAGAAAAGCAAGAGAGGATTCGGGTGCTTTGTCTTAATAAAGTGCTCGGTGGTCGAACTTCACGTGAGCGAAGCAAGATCGAGATTCGACCGCGGGGGGATCGGGTAACCGTGAAAAGTAGATGAATCGGATGGATCGTCTAGTCAAATAGAATCCCGAGAAGCTTCGTCTGTTGGTTCCACCAAGGCGTCTTTCTACGATAGAAGAAGGAAAAACGACCAACAACGAAGAAGGGAATTCGCTATGACGGTAGAAACAGCACGACTATGCACCGAAGACCGGGACTATCGCCGCTACGGGATCGAGAAGGGCAACCCGCAGCCGTTCGAGGACGACATGCACACGCCAGGTGGCAAGGGAACCTTCGAATGGTGGTACACCGATGCGAATTTCGACGACGGCACCACTGTGGTGGCAATCTGGTTCACGAAGAACTACTTCGATGTGCCCGGCCCGGCTTGGCCGACGGTCGATCTCGAGATCACGCTCAAGGACGGCACGCGCATCAATCCGGTGGTCCACGGGCAGAAGGGCGTCCCGGTAAGGAAGTCAGGCGGTCCGTGCGACGTGCAGATCGAGAAATGCTACATCAAATACGATGAGGGGCGCTATGTGCTCCACTTCGATAGCGGCGATTACGTCTACGACGCGGTTATGACGCCGACCACGCCCATGTGGCGCCCCGACACCGGCATCTGGAATTTCGGCGACCTCGAATACGGTTGGTTCGTCGCTGCTCCTACGGCAGATGTGGAGGCTACGCTCACCATGAAGGGCGTGACCAAGCGCCTGAAAGGCACTGGTTATCACGATCACAACTGGGGTTACACTGGCCTCGAGAACATGATGAACCACTGGTATTGGGGCCGCGCCAAGGTGGGCGACTACACGGTCATCGCGTGCGACATCATCGCCGAGAAGAAATACGGCAATAAGCGTCTGCCGGTGTTCATGATCGCTAAGGACGGCGAGATCTTGAACGACGATGCTTCGATCACGAAGGTCGAGCGCTCCGATACGCACATCAACGATTTCACCAAGAAGTTTATGGATGACACGCTCGTCTATTATCAGGACGTGAGCCCTGATGAAAAGTATGTGATCACCTTCGAACGCAAACGCGATATCATGCCGCGCAGCCTTCTTGAAGTCGTCTCGCCCGTGAAGCGATTCTTCGCGAAGCTGGTGGGCATGAACCCGACCTACATGCGCGTTATGGGCGACGTTACGGTGGATGTTGAGCGCAACGGCGAATTCGACCACGTAACCGAAGAAGGCCTCTGGGAGCAGTACTTCCTCGGCAGCAATAAGGAGGCGATCATTGAGGGCGTGCGTTATCCGGTGAGCGCCTAGCGATGTGGCGAAGCGGGCGCTCTCTTGCTCGGAACGAGTGCTCGCCCGAACACGGTGCTCGTCGCCACTCGTAGTGATTCCGGCTTCGGCCGATCTCGTTATTCCAATGTGGCCTGCAATGGTTCTTTCCTGAGGAAGTCCGGTGCGCATTGCCAGATCGCATCGAGAACGACCTCGAAGGACCATTGCAGATCGCAATGACACCATTGCAGGAAGACGTCGACGATTCCGCAGAGATAGACATCGATCTTGAGCTTGAGCAAGAGCTTTTCGTCGGGCGAAAGACTCGGGCTCAGGTGTTGCTCGTAGCTCGCTTGCTGAAGCCACTCGAGGATCGTGTCGCGGAAGTTGTTCTGGCCGGCATGATCGGGCAGCTGTCGGAAAAACCCCTTGTGATGCTGTGCGAACGCGAAGGCGTGACGGATATTCTCGACCGTGTTGATCGGCAGGCCGCTCTGCACGAGATGGCTGATCGGGATGTAGCTGACGAGATCGTTCATGTCGCGGAAGTTGTTGTAGAACGTCTGCCGGGCAGTATGGGTCTCTTTGATGAGCGCGGTAACGGTGATGCGGTTCAGCGGCTGGGTCTCGCAGAGACGCAGCAGCGTATCGCAATACAGCTTCTTCGTATCCGCCATGTTATTTGCGGTAGATGCCGGGGACGATCTTGAGTTGAGCTTGGTCGTGGAAGTAGTCCTTGATGCTTCCGAGCATGGGCATCGTCTGCTTCACCGAGATCGCACCTTCCGGGCAGCGAGACCGGCAATAGCCGCAACCGAGACACACCTCTTGGTTCACGACCATCTTCCCGTCGCTCTCGCGAAAATGAATGGCATCCTGAGGGCAATAGTCGATCTGGCATTTGCCGCAACCGACACAGCGATCGTGGTCGACCACCGCGGTCCAGCCGCTTGGCAGGAAGCCGCGCTTGATGTTGCGCGGGCCGTTCTTCGAGAGGTTCATGCCCACGCAGCAGCACGGACAGCAAAAACAGATCTCGAGGAACGAGTCCATTTGGTCATTGCGAAAACCCCAGATCAACTGTTCGACCTGCACCCAAAGCGACTGACAGGTGAGCCCGAGCGCCGCAGCGCGTTCCACGCGTTCGTACGCCTCTTCTTTCGTGAGCTCGACCGCCATGCCGTGATCGACCACTACGCGACCGCCGAGATCGAGGAAGAGGCAGGCGAGGTCGTGCGGATAGCTCTGGCAGTCGCTGCCAGCGCGGCAAAGACATTCTTTCATGCCGCCGATGAACTCTGCTTCATCGATTGCCTTCTTCACTAGATCGATCGGCAGCGTGACCGTTGCCATATCACGCTCGATGTCGTTCGAGATGGTCTCGTTCAGCTGGATGGTCTTGGTCGAAGTGGTGCCGTGATGGTGGCTACCGCACGAGCAACTTGCTTCCGTCGTTTCCTTCGCGCCTTCCACCTTCGTCGCGCTCTTTTCCGGTCGCGGGGCAAGCCGTTCGAGCTTGCAAGCGAATGCCCCCTTCGCTGCTTCGGGATTCTTGTGGACGACGTAGTTGTTATAACGAGCCGTTCCGGGGCGGTCTTCGTCGACATCGACGTTGAGGTTGAAGGCAAAGCCGGCGGAATAAGAATCCTCGGGCGGGTCGAACATCATCGCCTTGCGATAGAGCTTGTCGCCGATCGAACCGGGCTTTCCCAGGTGCTTCGACAGGTCGAGGATCTTCTTGAAGACCTTCAGCACTACCTTCCAATTCCATTGGCGTGCAGAGGTGTGCGTGACGATGAAGTTCTTGATCCCGAGGCCGTTGGGCTTGTTCTGGT
>FR895122.1:10048-59903 GCA_000435675.1 Eggerthella sp. CAG:298
CGCGGGAAGCGCTCCGTCGGCCGGCTCTTCGCCGGTGTAGGTGAGCACGCGTTCGGTTCCTCTCTTCTCCATCAGAGCCTCCTTGAAACGTTTCGCATCTTCGTGCTAGGCAGCACGGTCCATCTGCGAGCTTTGGTATTCCAGAATCTTGTTGGCGCGACGCAGCTGCGCGTCTTTGCAGGCGAGCTTGCCCATCTTCGCTGCCATGCGGTGCATCATGAAGTTCGAGGGGACGCCCCACTGCAACGCAAGCCGTGCGATGGTCGCCTTCGAGGTGTTCTCGGGCCACCATGCTTGTAGGTAGCTCACGAAATGCGTGCCTTCACCGTTGTTGGTGGGCTGGAGGATGAAGTTCCAGGTCCACGCGAACCCTTTCATCCATTTCGGTCGCCAAGCAACCGCAAGATCCTGCGTCGGTTTGAAGCGCGTGTCGGAGTAGGTGAGGATGTATTCGTTGGGTTTCACGTCCACGACACCCGTGCCCATCCCATTTTGATGATAGTACATCCAGTCGCCTGACTTGACGCTCTGCCATTCAGGGCGAATCGTGTAATCGTTGCAGATATGGAAGCCGAAGAATCGCTCAAGATGCTGGAAGCTGTAGAATCCAGCCTTGGTCAGGTTCATCTGGGCGAGATACGGGTAGAAGTCTTCTGGCGCGCAATCGAAATCGAACGATTGACCTCCCGTGATGCGAATGTCTTCCGGGCTGAAGATGTCGTGGCCGGGCAGCGTTTCTTCGCAGGCTCGTATCTCTTCTTTCGGGCTGCTGTGCGCCATGCCGTAGCCGAGCAGCACCACGATGCCGACGAGCGCGATCGCGACGCAGCCGATAACGGTCGGAAGCCATCCGAACTGGACCCAGCAGAAGGCGATGATCGCAGCGACGAGGATCACGCAGAACCAAACTTGGGGCCACACGCGGGCGCGCTGGTTTTTGAGGTGCGCTTCGTCGAGCGGAGTGGCGGGGATATAGGGGTTGACCGTGCTCATGGGGTAGCTCCTTTCGATCGGAGGGTTCGCCTTCAGGTTCTTACGCGACGTTCAGGATGCGATTGGCGGCATAGATGCCTGAGATCGCAGCGGGTTCGACACCGAGACCGTTCACGTCTGATGCGATATAGCAGTTTTCGTCCCAATCCTGTTCGAGGACGCTCGTGCCGTACGTGAAGAGCGCCTCGTTCCAGATGCGGTAGTCGACGATCTCGTAGTCGCTGAAGTGTTCGCCGAGGTCGATCTCGTCTCGGCTGTAGATGTTGAAAAGGCCGTCGGGACGTTGCGCGATCGCGATCACGTCGAATTCGTCGCTGTAGTAGTGCGCCATCGCTTTGGCTGTTTCTTGGTTGGGTATGCCTTTAACCAGGTAGCTTACAAGTTTCGTAGGCTGGCGGATCTCCTTGATGCCCAGGAGCTTCTGCGTGGTCAGCCCGGTCGTTGCGATGACGAGATTCTTCGCGGTATAGGTCTTCCCTTCCTCGGTTCGAACCGTCCAGCCACCGTCTCCTTTTTCTGCAGTTCGCACCGAGGCGATCTCGACACGTCCGTCCAGGAAGTTCGTGAACTTCTCGCGGTCGAGCGTGAAGTTGAAGAGCTTCACGACGATACCCTGGGTGACATTCAGGAAATCGAGCGCATTGAGTTCATTCACGCGCGATCCCGTGCAAGCGTAGGCGAATTTCGAGATGAAGTTGTCGGCTGCCTTCGCGATGCCCAGTTCATCGATGATCTCGCTCGCGCGCATATGGTAGTAGCGGTCGATCTTCGGATGCTTCGCGAGCGCCTTCGCTGCTGGCATGGTCTCGCAATCCTTCTTATACGCGGCATATTCCGGGATGAAGTGTTTCTGCATGAACGATTTGAAGCGGAGCAGTTGCGGAACGCTCGCGATCATGGTCGGGCTCATGCCCTTGAAGGCTTTCGTGGGGGAGCTGTGCAGCATGAGCTTTCCCAGAGGCACCTCGAGCGGACCGTCTTCGTCGAGGATCTTGAAGGCGTTGTTGTAGTTCTCCATGCAAAACACCGCGCCGAAGTTGTTGTGTAGTTTCGGGTCGTAACAGACGCGCCCACCCAAGTCCTCGGTGATGAGCAATACGTCTCTGCCGTTTTCTTTCAACTTGCGTGCGCAGCTCATGCCTGCGATCCCGCCGCCTACTACGATCGTTTCTGCATCCATCGAAACCCTCCTCGCTTTCAGTCGCTGTTCGTGAACATGTTTTGAACGTGTCCAATAGTACGGCGTGCCAAGGGGCCAGTTGGACAATCAGGGAATGATCGTCTACTTGAGAAGCAGCGGCGATATTCGAATCAGCCCACCGCTCGCGTCGATGATGGTAGACTGAAGAGAACGAAAACGGCGGCGCAGGCGGAGGTGTCGGCCATCATGACATATGGTGACTTGAAGAAAAAGCTGTATTGTGATGCCTTCCTGCAACTTTGCGAGACAAGGGATCTGTCTTCCATCACGGTCACGAATGTGATCGAGGCTGCCGGAACAGCCCGTCAGACTTTTTACAACCATTTTTCGGACATCAACGAGTTGATCGGTTACATCCCGATCAACTTCCTTGAGACTTACGGACATCCGATCTATTTCGCTGAGACCGTCTATGAGGCGTACAATTATGCGCTCGAGCACAAAGGGTTCTTCTCGCAGCTGCCGCGCCATAGCGGGCAGAATAACTTTCGCGATACATTTCTTCATCATATGAGAGAGTTCTTGAAGAGCGAGTTTCTCCGCAACGACCTCGATGAACAGGAGCAGATGTATCGCACGATCGCGATCGAGCAGACGATCATCGGTGTGACCGACACCTTCCTCGAATGGTGCCGTGGGCAGATGGAGTGGCCGGTCGATATGCTCGTAAGGGTTCAATACGATACAGTTCCTGCCTTCATGCAGGCACAGCAAAAATTGCCGCCGCGCCTTTGGCGCGCTCATCGAGATGTTTAAGAATCTGCGTTCTTGAAAACGCTGCGGTCGAGCGTTTTGGTGAGACTTGCGATGCACATGGTCACGACGGCATCGCCAGTCACGTTCACCGCGGTGCGACCCATGTCCAAGATACGATCAACGCCCATGATCATGGCAATGCCGGCGGCCGGCAAGCCTACCGATTCGAAGACCATCGCGAGCATGATGGTTCCCACGCCGGGTACTCCTGCAGTACCGATCGCTGCAGTAACTGCGGTTATGACCACGGTCATGAGCGCGCTCGTGGATAGATCGATGCCGAAGGCTTGCGCCACGAACACCACCGCCACGCCCTGCATGATGGCCGTGCCACTCATGTTGATAGTTGCGCCCAGCGGAATGGTGAAGGATGCTACCTTTTCATCAACGCCGCATTTACGCTCGAGCGTTTCAAGATTGAGCGGAATGGTCGCATTCGAAGAGCTGGTCGAGAAAGCAAAGAGCATGACGGGCAGCATCTTGCGTAAGAACCGAAAAGGGTTCAAGCGCGTGAACAGGACGAAGATGATCGCGTAAACGATGAAGAGCTGGATGAAGAGCCCGCCATAAACCGTGAGGATGAACTTCAGCATGGGCATCATGCCCGTGATACCCAGGTTGGCAAAAGTGCGTGCGATCAGGCAAAAGATGCCAATAGGGGCAACCTTGAGCATGATGTCGATCATGGTCATCATCACGGTGTTGAATTGCTCGAAGAACCGATTCACCGTTTCGACCTTGCTTCCAAGGCGACCGAGCACGAATCCAAGAATGAGTGCGAAGAAGATGATCTGAAGCATCGCGCCGTTGTTCATCGCTTCGACGATGTTGGTAGGGATGATGTTGATGAGTGTTTCTGCCATGCTCACTTCGGTGCTGGCAGTTGTGGTGTCGGCCATGATGACCGAGGCCAGGTCAAGACCCACACCTGGCGCGACCAGCTGGGCAAGACCGATCGCGATGAGCACGGCGAGAGCAGTGGTGATGATATACATGAGCAACGTGCCGATGCCCACTTTTCCGAGCAGTTTCGGATCCGCCATCGCTGCAGCACCGCATACGATCGAACAGAAGACCAGTGGGATTACGAGCATTTGCATCAGGCGAATGAACCATTGACCGAGCACATAGAAGAGCCCCTCGGTCACATACTGGTTGAACGGCGAGCCTTCGGGGGAGACGGCCGAGATGAGCAGGCCCACTACGATGCCCGCTACCAGCGATATCAAAGTCCAGGTAGTGAGCGAAGGGCGCTTCCTTGTTTGTTGGTTGCTCATGACTCTTGTATCCTCATCTGCGCAGGCAGATACTACGTTCTTTCATTCTTATTCAAGTATAGGTGTTGCGGTGCGTTTGCGCACGTAGAGCTTAGGATAGTTTGTCTGTTTCGGAATCAGGCTGGTTGGCGGAGAGCCCATGCAGTTTGGTTCGCACTGGGATGTTGGCGTCTGAATTATGTCGGGATAATCGTTTTTCTACTTGAAAACTGGTTGTGCGCGGCGGAAAATGACAGCAAAGAAAGATGCAATTGAGAAGGAGTTGATGAGCATGTTGAAGGTCAAATCTGAAAAGCTCCTTATCATCGCGGCCGCTGTCTGGCTGCTAGCGGGTATCAATATCTTGCGCCTTGGCGTTATCGCTATCACGGAGACCGAACTTGTTGCTGCCCTGCTCGCTGTTGGGGTTGTCGTCACGTTCCTCTTGTTCCATATGATGTTCGCGAAGTTAGTGGGAAAGCAGTCGAACCGCATTCGTGCTTATGGCAATGAGCCAACCTGCGTGTTCGCTTTCTTCGATGTGAAGGGCTACATCATGATGGCTATCATGATGGGCGGCGGCATTGCGCTGCGCGAATTCGGGATCATTCCTGCATGGATCGTGGCGTTCATGTATACCGGTATTGGGTCGGCGTTGGCGCTTGCAGGCATCGGGTTCTTCATTCACTACCTCAAGCGGGGCAAGTCGCTCACGTGCCCCGTCACGAAGAAGACGCGCCTTGCTTAGCGCGGCTCGCGATCATTTTTGATCGCTTCTGCTGAACTTCAAGATTTCAACTAATTAAATAACGTAGTCGTTGCCAGCTAGGTCGGGCACTGCGAGATCAGCGATGTTGGTAGCATCAAGATACTGGTCCACCACGTTTTCGAGCCCCATCCAAAAACGAACAGTGCGGCACATCGAAGCACGTTCGCAAGGCTCGCCCTCTGCGCTGCAGGGGGCGGAAGCAACCTCTCCTTCAACGGCGCGAATCACATCACCAGCAGTTATATCGCTTGCTGGTCGCGCGAGCTGATAGCCGCCGTTCTTTCCGCGCACGCTTGCCAGTATGCCTGCTACGACCAGGGGTTTGATGATGGCTTCAAGGTATTTATCAGATATGCCCTGGCGTTCTGCAACGGAACGGAGCGAAACGCGATCGACGCGAGAATTCTCTGCGATATCGACCACTGCGCGAAGCGCATAACGTCCTTTTGTTGAGACCAGCATAACGGATGCTCCTTATTCCTTCTAATTTACTAGGAATATTGTAATACAGTCTTGTAGGGAAGTTGTGGGCAGGTGCTTGACAGCGAACAACAGCGGGTTATAATCCTATTAACCTATAGAAATAATAGGAATTAGAGAGGATGCACCATGAAGGTTTATGAGTCAGTTGATCAGCTCGTTGGGCATACGCCCCTTTTGGAGTTCAAGCGCGTTGAGGAAGCACATGAGGTTTCGGCGCGAATCTTAGGAAAGCTCGAGTATTTCAACCCAGCGGGCTCGATCAAGGATCGTATTGCGAAAGCGATGATCGATGATGCTGAAGCGGCAGGCATCTTGAAGCCTGGAGCAACCATCATAGAGCCGACCTCGGGAAACACGGGAATCGGACTGGCTTCTATTGCGGCAGCTCGTGGTTACCAGCTCATTTTGACCATGCCAGAAACGATGAGCGTCGAGCGACGTAATCTCATCAAGGCATATGGAGCCAAGATCGTGTTGACCGATGGTGCGAAGGGCATGACTGGCGCTATCGAAAAAGCGAACGAACTTGCAGCCGAGATCGAAGGCAGCTTCATTCCCGGGCAGTTCATCAATCCCGCAAATCCGGCAATCCATAAGGCCACCACGGGTCCTGAGATCTGGCAGGATACAGATGGCACCGTGGACATCTTGGTTGCTGGTGTTGGTACGGGCGGTACGCTTACGGGCATTGGCCAGTATTTGAAGGAGCAGAACCCCGAGGTGAAGCTCGTTGCAGTTGAGCCTTCTGATTCGCCGGTTCTTTCTGAAGGACGTGCTGGTTCGCACAAGATCCAAGGCATTGGTGCGGGTTTCGTGCCTGAGGTGCTAGATACCACGCTCTACGACGAAGTGATCACGGTCGAAAGCGACGATGCGTTCGCGATCGGGCGCGAGATCGGGCGCGAAGAAGGCGTGTTGGTAGGAATCTCTTCGGGAGCCGCTGTATGGGCTGCCCTTGAACTGGCAAAACGTCCCGAGAATGAAGGCAAGACCATCGTGGCTATCCTGCCTGATACCGGTGAGCGCTATCTCTCAACACCGATGTTCGCAGATGAATAAACCTTGATACTCTGATTCCAAAACCTCATATAAGCATTCTGAAGCAAAGAAGAGCTGATCGGCCGCTCTTCTTTGCTTTGTTTTTGCATCCGTCCTTTTTATGTGCGAATTGAGCACAGGTAAAGTATCCGATATTCTTTTATAGAACGTAAGGAATGGAGAAGGAAATGGCATCATCAAAAGAGCGCGTTGCATACGTGATCGAGCAGCTGAACATTGCGACTGGTGGTAATGTTTCATCTCGCGCGATGATGGGGGAATATGTCGTCTATTATCGTGATAAAGTGATCGGAGGCATCTACGACGATCGCCTTTTGGTGAAGGTGACGGATTCTTCTCGCGCGTTGCTCGCGAATGCTTCTCTTGAGATTCCCTATGCGGGAGCGAAGGAGATGCTGAAGATCGAGAACGTTGAAGATGCTGCCGCGATCAAGGAATTGTTCGAAGCGATGTATCCTGAACTTCCTGCGCGCAAAACGAAGAAGAAACAAAGCTAAAACGCAGTATTAAAGGAACCACTATGAATGTCGTCGTCTATTGCGGATCGAATCCGGGAAACAATACGAACTATGCAAAAGCAGCCCTTGAACTGGGCGCTTGGATCGGAGATTCAGGCAATACGCTCGTGTATGGCGGAAGCTCCGTAGGCCTTATGGGGCTGATATCGCGCGTGGTGCTCGAGCATGGTGGCGAAGTGTATGGTGTTGAGCCACAGTTCTTCATCGACGCGGGCGTTGAACAACAGGATCTGACCGAGCTTTATGTGGTCGAGAACATGAGTGAACGCAAAGCGAAGATGATCGAACTCGGCGATGTTTTCGTGGCGCTTCCGGGGGGCGTTGGAACGCTCGAAGAGATCTCGGAGATCATGTCACGCATTCGTTTGCATCTGACCCCTGGTCCTTGTTTCTGCCTTGATATCGATGGTTTCTATGAGCCGCTTCACCAGCTCATCGAGAACATGCATGAGCATGATTTCATTGAGCATTGGGATAAGGATGCGTTCCAATTCCCCAAAACCGTCGAAGAGCTGATCGAAGGACTTTCGGAGTGGCATCCTGATGGGGGGTTCGATGGACGCCCGATCGTGCCAGAAAAGCAAGAGCTCTTGATGTTCGGGTAGCTTTTCTCGTGTAGTTCTCATCCGCAAAGAAGCTGCTCAATGACTTGTTTTCGCAGAGCAGCGCGCTTCTCCTGATCAGAACAGACTTGTTTCAAGCGAACGCAGCACGCCCACTAAGGCATCATCGTTGCGATAGCGGAATACGAAAGATAGAAGAATGCGTGCGATGTCGAATAAGCCTTCGTCGAGCGCGGTGATTGCAGCTTCTTCTAGAACAGCGCGCATGCTTTCAGTCAGCACAAGAGGAACTCCTGCTTCATCAAGGAGCCTATCGATATCTTCGCTGAGGGGAAGTGGCAGCCCCGTGTCTTTCTGAAGCTCTTCGATCTCCGACACACAGGCCGCGCTCACGACGTTGGAAGTTTGGAGCGCCTTGATATAACTTGCGAGCGCTGTTTCAGGGTCGCCCGATTTCCAGAGCGCATAGGCAAGATGGTAGTAGAGGGCGGCAATATCATCAGGCGAGGTCATGAGCGTAAGAGCGCTCTCAAGCGTGGCTCGCGCGTTTGCGAAATCATCATTGAATACGAAGATTCGCCCAAGAGCACGATATCCTGCGCTCATGGTGGGAGCTATTGTGATCGCTTTCTTGGCGTAGCGCATCGCTTCATCGATGTGGTCGCGCGAGCAGAGCAAATAGGCGAGCTCGAAAAGGCAGAACGCATAGCTATCGGGTGCGAGCTGTGTTTCTTTTCCTTTGTCTTGCAAGATCGTGCAATCTTGCGGTGCAGGGAGCGTGCCTGCTTTCACCTGGTTATAGACGAGTCGCGCAGCGTACGAATCGAACACACGATAAACGGTCGTTTCGTTGTCTGCAAAATGCCCCGTTTCTTCGAGTTTTGCAACGGCGTTGGTCAGAATTTGGAGTGCCTCTTCAGGTTGGTCAGCTGAGGTCAATGCTTCAGCGGCGCGATAGGCGCTCATGCATTCGTCTTCGCCCAGGAAGCAATTGACCGTGGTGTTCTGCTCATGAGGATCGATGGTTCCTTCAGCGAGCGCTCGCAGAAGGCGGGTGAACGCTTCGCCGATGCGGGGGGTTCGAATCATGCGCGAGCGTATCCGCTTCGATCTGGCGAACGCTGGCGACAGCGCTTGAAGTGTCTGCTGCAGCAGCTATCGCATCGGCAAGGCACTCTGCTGTCGAGCGCAATTCAGCGTTGAAGAAGATTTCCAGGTCGCGGTACGTTTTTGCACCACAGGCCGCAGCAACTTCTGGTGAGAGTTCTGCATGGGGATCAGGTTGAGGTGTAGCTGAAAGCGACGCAGCTTCGGTAAAGTTCGCACGTATTGCCTGGTCGGGAAGGCTTTCATAGAGGGTTGAGGGATCGCCCTTGCGTTCTTCAAGGAACCCGTTTGAGCGCTCGTAGAGATCGCGATCGAACGAAGCGGAGAAGAGGTCAACATCTTCTGAACCATTGCGACCGATGGTTCGTGCGACCAGGTCAACACGTTCGATGCGCGCAGAAGAGCGCATCGCGATATCAACGAGAAGAAGTCCCACCTGCTGCGCATAGCGTTCTGCAAGTACGGCTGCTTCGCCTTCAGATTTATCGAACAGCGAAGCCATCATCGAAGCATCAGGAACGCGCATCTCGAACTTGACCTGCCCAGCTGGCAGATCGAGTCTGAAGCGTGCTTCTACCCGAAGGGGGAGTGCCATGTTCTCTATTCCTGCAGCGATATGCGAGCGCGCCTGCCACTGCCCGGCTGGCTTGCCAACAGCTAATTCGCTGGCAAGTTCGAGCTCGATCGATTGCCCCGCGGCTGTTTCAAGAAGATAAGCCTCACAGCCAGCAAGGCTCGCGAGTTCGCCTTTGGATTGCAGGGCCTGGAGAAGTGATTCGGTAAGCGAGAACAAATTGAGTGCAGCTTCGATCTCCCAAATCGTAGTCTCTGGCAGGGTGGACGATTCATTCATGTCGCGCACGAAGAAGGTGTTGGCATATTGCGCAGTGCGGATCAGACGGAGTTCGGCATCTTCATCTTCAGCTGCAAGATCGGGTATACCGGCCGCAATAAGTCGGTCGCTCAACTTCGAGACCACCGGATGAGCTGTAACAAGATGGTCTGTTTCAACCTTGTTCGCTCGTTCGATCACGGTCTTCAAGGCGGGGAGCAGTTCGTCTTGTGTGAGCACTCGATAGACCTCATCGATGCCGAAGGGTAGTGTTGCTTTGCCGAGTGTTGGTCGGTACACGAAAGCCAGATAAGCGCGGGTCATCAGGTCATAATAATGAAGGCGCTTCCCGTGGCCTTTGAAGTCATACCAGGTTTCGCCGATCGTGTATTTGGCGTTTTGCCCGCTGCCACTTTTCGTGAAAGGAGCGCAAGCAATGGGGCTGCCATCTTCTCCGCGCACGAAGATCGTGCCGTTGCTCGAAGAGCCTTCAGCAAGCGCGATGAAAAGATCTTGCGGCTGAGCGGGAGGGCGTTCGAAACCAGTTTCGGTGGTGAAAGCGCGACCGTACATATCGACGTAGGCAAGCACGCGGATCTTCTGATCGTCAAGGAACTCGACTACGTAGAAGCCGCCCTCGTTCGATGGCGTAGGGATCGCTCCCTTAAACCAACCAAAGCGAGCATCTGCAGGAGGAATTCCTGGTTCTACCTGGTCAATCGCATCATCCATGACAGCTTTTCGGCATGACCAGAGCCTCTCGGCCTTGCCCACGCGATAGATGCCATCTCCTAGATATTCAGCCACAGCGAACCCCCTTCATGTGTTTGTTTTAGTCTATCATGCAGGGCGTGAACAGGGGACGGGGCAAGTGTTCAATCTTTTGCGTTTCAGATGTGGTTTGCGCCCATAGCGCGGATTGAAAACTTGCCCCGTCCCCTGTTCACGAAGGGGTGCCCGCATTTCGTTTTATGAGAGACGGAAGTTGCTTGACAACAATGCCCGCCAAAACAAGGAAAGCACCGAAGAGCACGAGCGGGGAAGGTGCATCGCCCACGATGGCCCAAGCTGCGAAAATACCCACCGGCAGCTCGCTCGAGGCCATGATCGAAACCATACCTGTGGTGAGTTTAGGGCTTGCGAAGTTGATGAGCGTAGTGGGAATGAGGATGCCAAGCACTGCGAAACCGATGGCGAACGGCCAGGTTATAGGATCGAAGAAGGCTTGCGTGTAAGCTGCTGGGCTTGCGATCGAAGTGAAGAGCAAGCCGCCAGCGGTTAGCATGGTCGTGCGCAGTACAATAGGCTGGCCTGTTCCCAAGGTTCCTGAATAGTAGAGGAAAAGCGCGTAGAAGAGCGCGGATCCAAGACCATAGGCAATGCCAAGGGGGTTGAGCGCTGCAACGCTTCCATCAAGCAAGCCAGTTGCGAAGAGCGTTCCAACGAGTGTGATAACAATGGCAATGATCGTCGAGGTTGCTGGGAGTTTTTTCTTATGAAGGCACTCGATCAACACGCTGATCCAAATGTACTGGAAGAGCAGCGTTAAGGCGGCAGAAGAGGGCAGGAGCGAAACTGCTGAATAGTAGCAAACGCTCGTACCGCCGGTGAAAACACCGAGCAGGGCGAGCTTGGCAAGGTTTTTAGGCGATGCCCATTTAATGCGTCGAATGAGCATGATAGCAAGGCACACTAAAAAGGCCACCAAATACTGCAAGGGCACGAACGTGTGAGGATAAATGCCGATCTCAGCTGCGCTCTTGATGGCTGGGACAATGAATCCGTAACAGGATCCCGCTATAAAAACGATAAGAGAATTGAACAGAACGCGATTCAAGACAATCCCTTCGAACTAATCATTGTCAGTCGAGGTGCTTTTCGCTTCACGCGCTTCGTCGAGCAGTGCTTTCATGGTGGGGTTCTTGCGTGTGAGCTTCTTGACCGTAAGATCTTCGGCTTTGTCATTTGCCAGACGAAGTTGGTTTTCGCTGCCGATCAGATTGTCCTTGATCTTCTGCAGGTGATCGATCGACTTATCGATCTCTTCTATGGCTTTTTGGAATTTCTGACTTGCAATGCGGTAGTTGCGCCCGAACTTGTCCTTGAAATCTGCCAGCTGATCTTCGAAATTCGTCACATCGATGTTCTGCTGGCGAACGAGCGCAAGCTCTTTACGATACTGCAGCGAAGAGAGCGCCGCGTTGCGCAGAAGCGTGATGATGGGAATGAAGAACTGCGGTCGGATCACGTACATCTTCTCGAAGCGATACGACACATCAGTGATGCCAGCGTTGTAAAGTTCGTTTTCAGGCTCGAGTAGCGAAACGAGCACCGCATATTCGCAGTTCTTCTTCTTGCGATCGGCATCGAGCTTCTTGAAGTGCGATTCGTTGGTCTTGCGATTCACAGAATCGTCAGCTTCGTTCTTCATCTCGAACATGATGGAGATGATCTCGTTGCCCTCTTCATCGAAATCGCGGAAGACGAAATCGCCCTTGGTGCCCTCGATCACTTCGTTGTCCTTCTCGAAATAGGCATGTGGGAAGGCGGTGGGGCGCAGACGGTTGAATTCGATCTCGCAGTGTTGCTCGAGGCTCTCGCCGAGCATCTTCGTAGAGAGCTGTGCTTTCATGTCTTGAATGCGGAGGATCTCGCGTTCGCGATCGGCGATGAGCTCATCTTTAGCAGCGAGCTTTTCTGCCAGCGTTGCCTTGTGCTCGGCTTCGATGCGTGCGAGTGCCTCTTGTTCGCGAACCACCTGGGCACGCAGTTCATCACGCTCGCGTTCAACTGCGATGCGGGCGTCCTTCAGGGTCGATTCTTGCTTCTGGAGCGCAAGTTGGGTTTCAGTCGAAGCCTGTTGGCGTTGCGTTTCAAGTTGTTGCGCGAGCGAATCGCGCTCTTTTTCGACGGCGCGCAGCTTATCGCTTTCTGCGCTCAAGGCATCAGCAACGGCAAGCTTGCGGGCAGTATCAGCCTCGCTCGCTTGTGCTTGAAGTTGTGCCTTCAGTGCTTCGAGCTGCTTTTCGAGCTCCGCCTTTTCGTTTTGAGCTGTAAGCTGAAGATCTTTGGCCTCAGCACGGAACTGCTCGGTCTGTGCGGCAAGCTGGCTATCGCGCTGCGCAATTTGTGCGCGCAGCTCTTCTTCAGCTTTCGCAACCGCAAGAGCCATATCCTGTTCGCGATTCTTTTCGGCAAGCGAAACACGCTCGTTCAGCTCGCGCTGGAATTCATGGTCGCGTACTTGGTTCAAAAGAGCAGCGTAGCCGCTTTCGTCAACGGTGAAGACTTGGCCACAATGAGGGCATTTGATCTCGTTCATTCAGTTCCTTTTCGTGTGATTATGCGCGTTGCGACGCTTTTTGAGCTTTCTTGTGGGGCTTGAAGATCGAAAGAGCAAAGAGTGCGATCATGCCCGCCACGATCGCACTCAAACAGAGCGGATGGATGGGAACGAGCGCAGTTGAGACGACAAGCGTAATAGTGAGCATCCATTTTGCGGTGACCCAGCCATGAGAGAAGAAGCCCCATTTTGTGGCAAAGCCGTACAGAAGTCCGGTTGCCATGAGCGCAGGGATGCAGACCTTCACGACCTCTTGGACGAAGTTGATCGTTGCAAGGCCAAAGACCGGATCGATCGTTTGCGTCCAGAGCATGATCGAGCATACGAGCACGATGGTGAAGCCGCCAAGCCACAGGCTCCCCCACAACACACGGGCAAGGGGGGGGGGGGGGGTTGGGGGGGGGACAAGGTCGAGGATGCGTTTAGGAGTCTTCTTCAACTTGGGCAAGGTTGGTGCATGCATGGCCAGCTCCTTAATTCCTGGTAGGCAAGAAGTGGGTTATTGATCGATATTACAGTATAAGATCGGCCATCAAATTCATTACATTATCTGTACAAACTGCGAACTTCCTTCACAATAGAATTCTCATACTTTTTCAAGAAAGAAGACCCTATGGAGACGAACAATATCAACAGTTTTCTCGTTCTGATAACGGGCGACATCGATAACTTCATGTATACCTACATTCTTGTTGCGTTGCTCGTGTTTACCGGCATTTATTTTACGATTCGCACGAAGGGCGTGCAGTTTCGCTACATCAAAGATATGTTCACGCAGCTCTTCGAGAAGAAGGTCGATAAGAACGGAAAGGCGATCTCTTCGTTTCAGGCGATGATGGTCTCGACGGGGTCGCGTGTGGGCACCGGCAATATCGCTGGTATCGCAACGGCGCTTGCTATGGGTGGCCCGGGCGCGCTCTTCTGGATGTGGGTCATGGCGCTTATCGGTGGCGCATCGGCGTTCATCGAATCAACGCTCGCGCAGATCTTCAAGATTCGCGGTAAAGATGGGCAATTCCGTGGTGGTCCCGCTTATTACATCCAGCAAGGTTTGGGCAAACGTTGGATGGGCATCGTGTTCGCGGTCTCGCTCATTGCCTGTTATGTGGTGGGCTTCAACGAACTGCAAGCTTATAATGCTGCTTCTGGTCTGGAATATTACATCCCTGATTATGCGACCAATGGTGCTGCGGTGGTTTTGGGGGTTGTGTTCACCATCGCTACTGCTGCTGTTATCTTCGGAGGTCAGAAACGCATTTCGGTCATCAATTCGTGGGTCGTGCCTATCATGGCGCTTGCCTATATTGGCTTGGGCGTTTGGATCACGTTCTCGCATCTGAACTTGCTGCCGGCAGCTTTCGGAATGATGTTCGCTTCTGCGTTCGACTTCCAGGCGATATTCGGCGGGTTTGCGGGATCTGCTTTGATGCTGGGTATCAAACGTGGTCTGTTCTCCAATGAAGCCGGTATGGGTTCGGCGCCGAACGCTGCGGCAACAGCATCGGTCTCGCATCCCGCGAAGCAAGGCCTGGTGCAGACGCTTTCGGTCTATATCGATACGCTCTTCATCTGCACGTGTTCGGCCATGATCGTGTTGGTGTTCATGGTCCAGGATCCCCAGACGGCAGCTGGATTGAATGGCATGCCGCTCGTTCAGATGGCGGTCTATCACTTTGCGGGCGATGTGGGGATCGCCTTCATCACCGCGGCGGTGTTCTTGTTCGCTTACACCAGCTTGATCGGTAATTACTTTTATGCGGAGTCCAATTTGAAGTTCATCTTCGGCGAGCGTAAGATGCTGCTCTTCTGGTTTAGGGTTGCGTGTTTGGCGATCATCTTCGCGGGCTGTTTGAGCAGCTTCGATCTGGCATGGAATGTGGCAGATATCTTGATGGGCATCATGTGCATCATCAACCTCATTGCGATCCTTGCGCTAGGGAAGTGGGCTCTCAAGTGCCTGGATGATTACACGCGACAAAGAAAGCAAGGAATCAACCCCGTGTTCAATGCGGCGTCGATCCCCGGTTTGCCTGCGTGTGAATGCTGGAACAATGCCTTCGATGCCCAGATCGAACGCGATCTTGAGCAGCGAGAAAAAGCCTTTGAGAAGGCTTGATGCCCGATCAGCTCAGGCGCTGGTTCAAAGTAGCAGCTGCAGCGGCTTTGTCGAAGTTGCCACCCGTGCGCTGCGTGAGCGCGCCCATCACGCGCCCCATATCCTTTTTGGTGGTTGCGCCTGTTTCAACGACTACTTCGTCGATGAGCGCCATGAGCGCTTCGCCTTCAACCTGCTCAGGAAGATAGCCTTCCAGAATGGCAACTTGCTCAGTGAGTGTATTGGTGCGTTCTTGGTTGTTGCCTGCCTTGATCGAGCCATCGAGCGTTTCCTTCGTTTGCTTGATAACGCGTTTGAGCATTGCATCCACATCGGCTTCCGTGATGTCGCGGCGTTCGTTCACTTCGATCGCCTTCAGTTCCGTGTGAACCTGACGCAAAATGTCGCGTCGATTATTGTCGTGCGCCTTCATGGCTGATTTGATCTCATCTTGCAAAGTCTGGTAGTCCATCGTGGTTCCTTTTGTTGGGTGGATGAAATAAAAGCGACGCGCTCAAAGCGCGCCGCTTCATCTGATCTGTACTGCGGACTCGCCGAAGCCCTCGACGAATCGTGGCAAATTTAGTCGACGCTCATAGTGAGGAGCAACAGTGCGTCGTGCTTTTTAGCATCGAGTGCGATTTCACGCGTGATTTCGGTGCCCTTGGGCAGTGCAAAGGTGTCATCGGCATTTGCGACATCGTCGTTCAGTGTCTTGCCAATGAGGAAGTCGACGAGTAAAGCATCCTCGTTAGAAAGGCCGTCTGCGTTAGCGGCAGGTGCAGCAGGCTGTGCAGCCGGAGCAGGTTGGGTTGCTGGCGTGCTTGCCGGAGCAGCTGCAGGAGCATCGCTCGTGTTGTCTTCAGCCTGACGCAGATCAGCAGCGGATTTGCTGCCGTCGTCGACGAATACGAAGTCGGGAGTAAAGAAGAGGAAAGCATCCGACTTGAATTCTGAGCCATTGTCGAGCGTGATGCTCTTGATGGCGCCGAAGACTGGATCGAAATCGAATGTGGTAACTGTACCCAGAGTATTACCAGTGCGGGAGTAGACTTCTACGCCTACGAGCTTGTTAGAGTCGGAAACGAGTTCTTTGGAAGCCGGCGAATTCGCGTCGACAAAAGAGCCGTAGGACTGAACCGTAATGAACGCATCGCCCACTGCGATGGCATTTTCAAATGGCAGCGCAATCGCGTTGTTCGTTGAAGCATTCATGACGATGTAGTGGCTGACAGCTTGTGTGTCGTAATCCACACGAAGGCTGCTCATCTTGCCGAGGACTTTGCGCTCGTCTAAGCCAACGATGCTGCGGGTAAGAATCGATTCATTGGTCTCCATGCTGACCCTTTCTGATTGACGTTTTAGATTTCAACGAAGCAGAGACTTCGTTTCGTGCTTTTCCAATAGACTCATTGTATCTGAAAGTGCTCGAGAAGTAAGAAAAACCCACACTTTAATTCACACATATGGAGGGTTTTGCGTTGAACGGAATGTTGCATGTTGATGCCGTGCTTATGTGCTTGTCTTGCGCCCCTGCAGCCGCAGGTTTTGTGAGAAAGTGCGCATGGAAAGATCGGTGAGCAACTGGCGAGCTTTGCAGAAAACTCAAACGCTCATAGCGTGGAGCGATCCTATTTATTGGGGTTAACGCTACCTTCGGCAAGCGTGACCGTTGTATCTTTATCCACCGCATAGATATCACTTGAGAGCAGATCGCGCGAGGTACGCACGCCGTCTTTATAGTAGACGCGGAAGGACTCCGAAACATAATACTGCTGCTTGCCGCCATCCTTGGTAGCCTGTTCATAGCGATCGACCACGCGCGAAGTGGCATCGATTGTGATTCCGTCGTCACGAGGCTTGCCGAGCAAGTTCACGCTCACGGTCTGGCCAACTGCTTTTGCATAGATCGTGATAGGGAAATCGGTGTTGTTCTTAATGCGCAAGTCGCGGCTGCCATAAACGAGCGTGGCATCTAGACCGATAGGGGCATAGTCGGAAGGCACTGAATGGGGGTGGCGCTCAACGATCTCAAGGTCGGCCTTTACCGCTGCGATATAGAGCGCAGTTGAAACCTGACAGATGCCGCCTCCATCGCTTGAACCTAAGCCACTGCTGTAGAGAACAGGTGCTTCTTTATAGCCGCGTTCAGCCGTGGTGTCGCCGACCACTTCGTTGAATGAGAAGGTGGCACCTGGTTCGATCACGTAACCGTTGATAGCCTCAGCGGCTAGACGGAGGTTTTCGGCACGCTCGTCGTCATCGCTTTGGGAAATGGCTTCGTAGCTGCCGATAGTCTCTTGATAATATCCTGGTTCGACGATAGCGTTCTGCTCAGGGAGCTGGTCTTCGCTGGGCTGTGCTGAGGCAGTCCAATTCGTTCCGCCGAACGCGATGCAGCAGGCGATAAGAAGCGAGCAGCCCATAACAAGGATGGGAGTGCGCTGTAGATGGTTGTGTTTGTCGTTTGCTCTTCTTGAGCGCGCGGCAGACATTAGCTCATCCTTTCAACGGCATCAAGCTTGATGCGTTCGAAGCGCGTGAGAACGCTCGATTGACGAAGCTTTGCAGCGATTTCTTTTGCCTTGGCAGCATCGCCCGCTTTTACGTAACAGGCAAGCTCTTCGAAGTGGCTGTTACGTGCTTCATTGGCGTTAGGCGCGAGAGCAGCAGCTTCCTCAAAAAGCATTGCCGCAATGGCGTAAGCGCCTTGATCGCGTAATGCGGTAGCGCGGGCACTGAACTCCGCGAAGTGATCGACCGGTGCTTTTTTAGCTGGTTTAGGCGCAGGCTTCGCTGCTGGTTTCGGTGTGGACTCAGGCGTTGGTGCTGGTGTTGGTGTTGGTGCACTTGAGGCTTTAGCGGGTGTAACTTCCTTGTTTGTGGGTGTTTTTTCTTTCGATGAGCCGACCGGTGCGCCAACGTTCAACTCGCGCTCCTTCTCGGCGTTCATAGCAGGGGTTGCTTGCGAAGCAAAAGGACGAACGAGCTCTTCGACCTTGGCAGCTTCTTCTTCCGCTGCGCGATCGACGAGAATCTCGATCTCGGCAGCTTCGCGCAGTTGGTCTTCGCTTGGAGAAGTGGTGGCAGGAGCAGCCTTAACAGGAGGTTCGGGCGTTTTCTTCGTTGCCTCTTCGATGGCGCTCTCGGCCACGTGCTCCTTGTTCGCAAAAGGCTTGCTTGCAGCTTCGTGAGAAGCGGGCTTGGCCGCTTGCTTTGTGGGCTTCGTGGGTTTGGCTTTTTGAGGCTCGGTAGATTTTGCGGGTTCAACAGGATTCGTTGATGCAGGCGCAGCAACGGGCGCGGATTCCGTTGCTGATTTTTGTGTGGACGGAGCTTCGGCCTTTGCCGTAGGTTGCATAGGCTTCGGTGCCTCTTTTGCGGAGGTCTTCGACGCTTCTACAGAAGGCTTCGCAGTTGCTTTTGGAGCTTCTGAGGCAGCTGGTTTAGCTGGCGCAGTAGCAACAGCAGCAGTAGCAGGCGCCTTTGCTTTAGTGGCAGGAGCAGAAGAAGTATCTGTTTTCGCTGCTGAAGTAGGAGTTGATGAAGCAGGCGCAGTCTGTTGAGAAGCGCTGGGGGCAGGAGTAACAGCCTTGGACGGCGTTGTGGCGCTTGATGCAGAAGATGTTCCAGAGCTGACCGTGCTGGCAGCCTTCGCGCTTTCAACGGTGATGTCCTTCTTGGGAATCTCGAACGAACGCTTCGAAGGAGCTTTAGCGCGTTCTTTGCCTCCGCTACGTAGAACCATCATATAAACGCAGATGGGAATGATGATACAAGCGACCGTAAAGAAGGGAACGATCCATTCAGCGGGGAAGAACGCAACGAAAATGAAGAACCAAAGAGCGAGAACAGCAAGGGTGCCAAAAGCAAAATAAACAGCACGACGCTGAGGGCCTGGGGTACTCAATCGCTTACCGGCGATGATACCAACGATTATGACCGCTACGATCAGTGCGACGCTGATCCACATGTTCTGCATGCTACCCTTTACTAGTGCTGTTCAAAATGACACGTGAAGCGCACCCATTTTCCTAACGCTACGTTGGTAAATGAGCCCATCTTTATATCTAAGAAAGTATAACATCTTTCATATACTTTATTCAGGGGTTTATCAGAAGGTTTGGTAGAAGAGAAAAACGGTGATGCAAGTGAACATCGATATCAACAATATTCCGCGAACGATCGACCTGGTGCGCGATGATTCCAATACGTCCGTAATTCCTGATGGATACCCGGTGCTTAGCATCATCGATCAGACGCAGTTGCCCTATGCAGAAGCATATCTTCATCTGAGAGATTGGCGCGAGGCGATCGAGGCGATCAAGCAGCTGAAGGTTCGTGGTGCGCCTGCGATCGGGATCGCGGGTGCGGCTTCAGTAGCGCTTGCTGCTGTGGAGTTTTGCGCGTCCAACGAAGGGATCGCGCGCGATGAGATGAACGATCCAGCTGACTATTTGGAGTTCATGCGACAATCTGCCGAGCGTATCGCTCACGCGCGTCCTACTGCAGTGAACCTGATGCATATGGTGGATGCGGCAATGGAGATCGTTGAGGAAGAGGCTGTTTCGGGGTCTTCGCCTGTTGTGATCGCGGACAAGCTCTATGAATTCACCAAGCAGCTGATCGTTGAAGATGAAGATGCGAACAGGAAGATGGGCGAGCTTGGCGCCGCGTTGCTCGAGGAAAGATCGAGCGTGCTCACCCATTGCAATGCCGGTAGTTTGGCAACGGCATTCTTCGGAACCGCGCTCGGCGTGATCTATGAGGCGGCACTGCAAGGCAAGATAGAGATGGTGTATGCAGACGAAACGCGCCCGTTGCGTCAGGGTGCGCGCCTGACCGCGTTCGAACTTGCAAAAGCACAGGTGCCTGTCACGCTGATCTGCGACGACATGGCTGCAACCACGATGGCGCAGGGGCGTGTTGATGCGGTGTTCGTAGGTGCCGATCGTATTGCGGCGAACGGGGATACGGCTAACAAGGTCGGTACGTTGGGGGTTGCGATCGCTGCTGATCGGTATGGGATTCCGTTCTATGTGGTAGCGCCCACTTCAACGATCGATGTGAGCGCGCAGAATGGTGAGGATATTCCCATCGAAGAGCGCGCTGCTTCAGAAGTGCTCGATCCGCCTATTCCAGGTGTGAAGGTTTACAATCCTGCGTTCGATGTAACGCCTGCGGACTTGATCACGGCTATCATTACCGAAGAAGGCGTGGTCGCGCCAGCGGATATCATCTCTGTTGTTATGTAGTGGAGCGAGCAGGGAAGCCGCGGCCTTATCAAAAAAGAGGGAAAGAAATCGGATGATCCTTTCCCTCTTGTTTTTCTAGCAGATAGTACGTTGCTCTGGCTTTAGACCTCGATCAATTCGTAATCGGCACTGCCATAGCCCAGGCGCACTGCATCGTCGATGATCTTCTGGCCATTGCGCGAAGTGATGCGCTCGAGCAAGGTGTCGCGGCCGGGATCATCGGAATTGCGTACGGCATCAAGGCAGGCAGCATCGATAGCCACCGGATCGAGCGAAGCGAAGATGCCGATGTCCTTCATGCAGGGATCTTCCGCTACTGCGCAGCAGTCGCAATCGACCGAAAGGTTGCAAGCGATGTTCACGAACGCGATGTTGCTGCCGAAGTGATTGACCACAGTCTCGGCTGCTTCGGCCATCGCCTCGATGAAATCATCCTGTTCGGCGTGCTTGTCCCAGAATTCGCCCTGGTTGAGGGTTGCACCACCAGAGTGGATGTTCACCTTGCCCTGGTTAGAAGCACAACCGATCGAAAGCTGTTTGAGCGCGCCGCCAAAGCCGCCCATCGGATGCCCTTTGAAGTGAGAAAGTACGAGCATCGAAGCGTAGTTCGCCAGGTGGCCACCCACACGGTTATCCTTCAGCACGCGGCCATTCTCGATCGGGAAGATGATGTCGGAGCTCGGGCCATCTGCATCCATGATGTCTACATCGAAATACTCGGTCCAGCCGTGTGCGGCCATGAGCTTCTCGTGCTTTTCGGTGGTATCGCGCGCGCCATCGTAGGCAGTGTTGCACTCGACGACCGTGCCGTCCACTTCTTCGATCATGGGGCGCATGAATTCGGGATGGAGGAAGTTCTGGTTGCCCTCTTCGCCGGAATGAACCTTGACTGCAACCTTGCCTGGCAGCTTCACGCCAAGATGCTCGTAGAGCTTCACGACGTTTTCTGGGGTGATTTCTTTGGTGAAATAAACTTTGGATTTGCTCATAGAGAACACTCCTTTCACAGGTGTGAGCCTAGCTTATCATAGGCGACAAGGTGTTCACTAGAACGTAACCGTAATCACAAAACTGCAAAAAGAAACATCAGAAACGTATCTAGCTTTCGTAATAAGACCGTAAGGGAAGTTGGACAATCAGCTAAGATTGTCTAGGTAGTGTTACGCTCCCAAGAGGGTTTCCGACAACTGAAGCAGGAAGGCATCATGAAAGTTCAAGATCTTACTCTTACTGACGAATTGAGAGACATCGTTCAGATCGGTATCATCACCGACGATATCGAGCGCACCAAGAAAGGCATGCTCGAAGTGTTCGGCCTCGAGCCTGACGCGGGCGGTCATTCGGTGTACAAGAAATCGGTTTATCGCGATGGCAAGGTCATCGATGCAGAGGTCGTCTCTGCGTTCTATAACTTCTTCAATATCCAGCTTGAGTTCTTGCAGCCGACGGGTGAGGATGACACGATCTGGAGCGATTATCTGAAAATGGGGCAAAACGGGCTGCATCACATTCGCTTCGACGTGACCGATAACGATGTGGTCACGAAGCTCATGGCGGAAAAGGGAATCGCTGTTTGGATGGAGGGTACCTCGCTCATCGATCCAACCGCGCGTTTCACCTACTACGATTCGCTCGATAAGCTGGGCTTTATCGTTGAAGCAGTCACGCGTTCGAAGAATTAGGAGTTACTACGATGGCAAAATCATCCAAACAGGTTGTTTTGATCACAGGCGGCGCGATGGGCCAGGGGCGCACACATGCGGTTGCGTTTGCAAAGGCAGGGTTCGATATTGTGCTCATCGATATGCTCGAGCCAGAGAATGAGATCTTCAAAGAGACCATCGAGCTGGTTCGCGATGCGGGTGGCGAGGTGTTGGCGTTGCAGGCGAACATCTGCTCCACGCCCGAGGTCGAAGCGGCGTTCGCTCAGGCATGGGAGACGTTTGGTCGCTTGGACGTGGTGGTGGCCAATGCGGGCATCATCAATTTCGGTTACACCTGGGAATTGAGCGATGAACAGGTCGAGCGGGCGCTCGCGGTGAACCTCGAGGGAACCTGGCGCACGGATAAATATGCTGCGATCTACATGCGCAAACAAGGCTACGGACGCATCATCAACATCTCTTCTGTGTCAGGGCTTAAGGGAACTGCGCAGTTGGCAACGTATTGCATGACTAAATTCGGTATCATCGGGCTTACCAAAACGCTTGCGCTCGAACTCCAAAGCGAAGGCCTGCCGATCTACTGTAACGTCGTGTGCCCCACGAAGGTGCGTACGCCCATGTGCGAAACGGAGAGCTACGTTGACTTCGTGAACTCAACGATGGGTAAGAGCTTTACCAGCTGGCAGGAGATGTTCGAGGACGAGAAGAATCCTGGCGGACTGAAATTCCTGAATCCTGAAGACGTGACGGATATGGTGCTGTGGCTTGCAGAATCAGAAGCTGCCACGAAATTCAATGGCCGCGAGATCGTGGTCGATCGTGGAGCGATGTTGTAGGCTTTGCGACCGTTAGGTAATGTGAGGTCGTTCTTTTCTGCGTCAGGCAGAAGGAACGGCCTTTTTTATTGCGAAAGACGATCGAGACACATTTCGACGAAACTCGTGTAGGCATCCTCGAAATTGCCCTCTATGGGCGGCAAGCCGGCAAGGCGCATAGCTTCGGCCACCTGTTCGGCGCAATTGAAATGATTGAACAGTGCAGCCGCTTGATAGATGAGGCACAAAGAGAGATCGGAGGCTTCGTTTGCGCTGCATGAGAGGTGCTTTCGCAGCAACGTGCGAATCGATTCGTTCATGAGTGCGAAGTTCTTCTTGAATTCAACGAGACGATCGAGCGACGTGTTCGTTTCGATGATCGGGATCAAGATGCTTTGATAGCGCAAGAATTCTGGATGGCGCGCAATGGCACATGCCCACTCATGCGCAAATTCGGCATTCGCGAGCTTCTTGCCTGCAAGCGAAGCCATAAGATCATCGACCAAAGCACGATTAGCGCGACTATGGAGCGCAAGGAATATCTCTTCTTGGGTTGCGGCATATTTGTAGAGATTAGAGCGTGACCAGCCCAGTTCTTTTGCGATGAGCCCCATGTTGATCTCGTGATAGGGCAGCTGTGCGAACAGTGTTTCGGTTGCATCCATGATCGCGCTCATGCGTTCAGCTTTTTGCTGCGGCGAGCGTGCGCGTTGATAGTCGGCCACGTAAACCTCCTTGTTCATGTTCGCTATTCTATCAAAAGGCTTGCTGCGCTGGTGCAGTGGGTCGGGTGGCTAGTCTTTGAGATCCTCTTCCAGATAGCGCATGGTTTCAAGGTCGTGCGTCTTCTCTTTGAGACGTTCGTTGGTGGCATCGATATGTTTGATGCGCGCGGTGGTGTCGGGCGATGCGTTATCAAGATCATGCTGAGGCTCGTCGGAAAGCAGATCGTCATGTACGCGCCGCGGATCGAGCAGCATCACGGCGTGGGCGGCATCCATCGCGAACTTGTAATTGAGCTGCAGGACGCGCTGAACATCCTGTTTCAGCTGCTTGATCTGTGCAAGTGATTCGCGCCGTGAGGGGCGTTCTTCCCATTTGATCTCCTTCAGGCTAAGGCTGTTCGCCAGGTTTTCCATAAACGCCAAATTCATGTGCAGGTAGTAGAGCAGCTGCACCGCGCGCCACAGGTTCACATGGCCGCGTTTGATGCCGAGATCGATCTGCGCAAGCAGGCGGCCATCGATACGCTCTAGCTCGATGATCTTCGTGCGGATGGTGGTGGTTCGTTGCGTGCGCATGAACAGGAAGATCACCATCACCACGCAAGTTGCTGCGATGATCACAAAGCCAAGGCGGATAACGAGCGTCGTGCCAAGCGATGCATCGGCGGAATAGAGTGCGGTGAGCGCCATCTGCGTTCCGGCAGTGATAGAGACCGTTTGGTTGATATTCATGAGAATGACTAGGTAACACAGCGTGATGACCGTTGGCATGAGGAAGGGGCTTGGGATGAAATGCACGAAGAGCGCGAAGATCGCGATGCCCACGAGCGTGCCGATGGTGCTGTTCTTCGTTGAACGTAGCGTTTCATCGTTGTAGGTGTTCAAGATCGTGAAGGCGACGATCGGTATCCAGATGCCGAAATCGAGCCCGATCAGGTGCGTGAGCGCAATGTCGGCCAGCACGGCAATCGTCACGATGGTGGCGAGCTGAAGGGAGAAGCGCGTTTGCGTGTTCTTGAGGCTGATGTTGTCACGCAAGAAGTGATAACGATAGCGAATGCTCTTGAGGAACGGGGTGGATTCGTCGCGTGAGAGGCGGGTGTCACGCAAGGTGCGCACGAGCGCTTCAAGGATCGCATTCCATGATTCGTGGTAGCACGTAGTGTCGAAGCCTCGACGTTCAAGGAACGCTTCGAGTTCGCTCACTATCTCGGAGATGCGCGTGATCTTCTTGGTGGCGACCGCTTCGAAAACGGCGGCCAGATCGGCGAAGTATTCTCGGTTTTTCGGCGTGATGCCCTGCGCGTTCTTGGAGGTGGCATGGATCAGGTCCGAGATTTGCTCGCAGCAAAGGAGCAGTGCGAAGGTGTAGCATTGTCGGCCCGAGAGTATGCCGCCTTGGCGCAAGACCGTGGCGTATTCGGTTTGCGCGTAGTCTTGGGCGAGGGTGAACGTTCTTTCGGGCTCAACCTGCGCTTCGAGGGTTGAGGCGGAAGGTTCGGCACGTTCTGTTGTGCTTGTGGCAGACGATGATGGCGAAGCATCCGTGAGCGAAGGGTCTGTGTTGTTCGTTGGTTCGGTTTCGGACGCTTGTGCGAGGAGACGAAGCTGAGCGGCCACATCGCCGAAGGCTTCGCGCATGAAGGCGCGATCGCGGGCAAATTCGTCGAGCTTGCCGGTCTTGCGCAGGGTAAAGCGCATCAGGTAGATGAAGGCAGTGGTGAGTGCGATCGAAAGGCCGAGCGCTGCAAGACGAGGCAAGATCTCACCAGGGGTAATGGGGTAGATCAACAGGAACAGGTAGCCAAGTCCGAGCCAGTAGAAATTGCGGGGAAGATAGTCGTCGGATTGGGTGAGCGTTATGAAGAACAGGTAGCAGAAGCTCATGACCACGAAGAGCACATCGTTGAGTCCTGCGATGCTCGCGCAGACGCCCATGAGCACGAACCAGCAAAGGCGCCGCAGATAGTTCGCGAACGAAAGCCCTGGGTCTTGGATGATGGCGCGCGAAAAGAAGAGGAACACGATGCCGAGCAGGGCATCGGCTACGCCAAAAAGGTAATAGATGGTGAAGAAGAGCAGAACGAAAAACACCAGATAAGGAAGGGCATCAAGAAATTTCTCCCTTAAGCTGGCAAAGCTGAATCGCGCTTGTTGTTCCGTCTGTTCTCTCATGGGATTCGATTATCGCATCGAATCGCGCACTGTTGCCTTACCGCAATAAAAACTACGTTTTAGGACAACGGACAACGCGGGGACGGGACAACGGGGACGTAGCTTATTGTCCTGAGTATGCAGCTGCTTGGTCTTAAAATCAGCTAGTTAGCAGGACAATAAGCTACGTCCCCGTTGTCCCCCTGCTTGATTATAGGGGCTGTACCCCCAAGATCGCAGATGAAAGGCTTATGTATGGTGAAGAGATGGAGAGGATGTGCATTGAGGGATTGAGACAAATCAAACAATTTGGCAGAAAGCTTGTAGAGATTGGCGGGTTGCAAGCAAAAGCAAGAGATTAGTTTTCAGCATTAACGGAGTTGACGATATCGGTTAGCAGCTCGACGTGTGCATCGGTGTCATTCAAACAAGGCACATAAACGAAGCGGTCGCTTTCGATCCGCAAGGCAGGGTCTTCACATACTTGTTGGCGCAACTCGATATCGATATCGTAGAGCGTTTCGAGGCAGTCGATCGAAAAGTTCGGAGCAACCACGAACAAGCGTCCGCGCGGTGCGCCGAGCGTTCGGAGGGCTTCGGGGATGAAGGGGCCAAGCCACGAACGTGCCTTATCGAAGCGACATTGAAAGCCAAGAGCCCAGTCCTGAACGTCGAGATCGAGAAGACGTGCTACTGCGTTGGCAGTCGCGCACGCTTTGTCCTCATAATCGTCACCATTGTGAATATCTCGTACCGGGATGGAGTGGAACGCGAAGAGCAGCTTGTCTCCTGCAGAGCTATCGAAACCAGCAGCGCGAATCGAGGCTGCGATGGCTTCAAGATAGAGCGTGTGAGCACTGTAATAGCCGACGAGCTTCGTTTGCGGATGCCAGTCGAGGGCGCTTAATGCCGCAAGCGTTTTATCTGCTACGACGCCCGTGGTTGAGAGCGCGTTCTGCGGATAAAGCGATAAGACCACCAGTTCATCGCACCCTTCGGCTTTAAGCTCGTTCAGTGCTTGTTCGATCGATGGCGAGCCATAGCTCATGCCATGCCGAACGAGCGTTGCTTCGTCCTGCTCGTTGAAAGAGGCTTGCAACTTATGGGCAAGTGATGCCATTCCTGATTGGAGCGGAGAGCCTTGGGAAGTCCAGATCTGTCGGTATTTTTCTGCTGATGCGTGAGCGCGTTTTGGCAAGATGAATGCATGGAGGATGATCTTCCACAAGGGAGCGGGCAGCGGACAAATGCGCGGGTCTTGAAGGAATTCGGCCAAATATGCGCGCACGGCATCTGCTTCGGGCACATCGGGCGTGCCCGTGTTCGCTATGATGACACCACGTTTGCTCATGAAGCGCTCGAACTCCCTTTTTTACGGCGTTACGGCGCAAAACTGATGTTGCGCTCACGGTAATTGAGACTCTCTCTACTATAGCGAGCATGCCCGAGGCTTGCGCTTAGTATTCGATGAAAGCAGCTTGCTTTGTGATGACTGCGATGGTTGTTCGCTTCAAGAAGGTATGGAGTCGAGCGAGCAGTATTGCTGATGTGGGCTTTTGTAACCTTGTCCCCTTTAGTTCTGCAGAGCGCCGAACTAAATTAACAGAAGCTTCCTTAGGCTTTCTGGCGAATTTTCTTCGATAGGATAGGTGGTTTAACAGGGCTATTTGCATGATATTATTTGTACAGCATGTTATATTTGTCATGAGCGCAGCGTCATTTGGCCAAGAGGCTTCGTGCGAATGCGCCTTTCTGATAGGTATCGCTTTGCTACCACAGAGCCGACGAATGCGATCTTGTTTGAAAGAAGTGGCATATGGCAAGACCGAAGAAAAGTAATCAACCCTCCGTGCGCGATCGAATGATCGAGGCTTTTTGGCAGCTGCTCGAGGATAACCAACTGCACGAGATATCGGTTGGGATGATCGTGGCAAAAGCAGGATGCAACCGAGGAACGTTCTACTATCATTTTGCAGACAAGGACGAACTCATGTTAGCGGCTCTGAGTCGGGAAGTTAAAGGGCTGCCCAACTGCATTATTTCCGTTATTGCTGGCGATAATCCTGAAGCAGTTCTTGAATCGATGATCGAAGGTCATATTCCGCGCCTTTCTCTCTTCATGGAGCAGGGAGGACAAACGATTGTTGAGAAGAACCTCAAAAGCTACGTGATCAGGACCTGGTTAACCTTCCTGTTGCCTGAAGGAGGGGAACTCGATCTCAAGTCGCGTCTTATCATCGAATATACAGCCAGCGGCATATTGGGGGCTATCGCTTATTTCAGCGGTGAAAAGCGAGAGAAGATCGATACTATTCCCGTCGATTTTTTGATGGATGCAGCATCGGTTGCGCTGGATCATGTTTGTGCCATTCAGCAGGTGAACAAAGAAGAACTGATCACCCGCTTGAAGATGTATCGCCAGTTCTCAAGGTTCAATCTGGCTGCCAAATAGGCCGGAATTCTGTAGTTTTCCTAGGCGGCTTCAGGCATCTTGATCTTGGCGCGGCGCACGGTGCTCTTGCGCCCAGTCTTGATCGTGTGACGATGCAAGAGCGCAATGACGGGAATCGCGAGAGCGAGCACGCCTCCCATGATGAATCCAGCCTGAGCTCCCCACAGGTCGATCATGATGCCCGCGAGTGTCGGGCCGATCGCGAGACCACACGTGCAGCCTGCGTTGAGCCAGGTGATGGCTTCGGTCAGGCGCTTGCCAGGAACAGAGCGTTCGCAGGCGCCATTCATCACGATCAGGAAGGGTGCGTAGAACAGCGCACCAAAACAGGAAACCACATACAGGCTCACGGCATCGCTGATGAGCATCATCGACCCATAACCCACGCCGATGCAGGTAGCAGCGATCAGCACTTGCTTGTAGTGGGGGATCGCAAGACGCAAAGTACCGAACAGGAAGCCTATCGCGATCGAGACGAGTGCCGAGAGCATCAGTGCACCACTGGCGATGTTCGGTTCGCCCAGCTCTTCAGCGAATGCAACGGAAGTGGTATCGAAGGTTCCGAAGAACGAGCCGAGCAGGAGCATCAAGACGAAGAGCACCCGCACGATGCGTGACGTACGGAAAAGACTCTTCTTCTCTTTTGCAGGTGCTTCGCCCTTTTCGGGCGTTGAGCTGTTGGATGCTGGGGCATCAAACGAAGCGGTATCCGCGGCCGATCTCCATCCGGGGTGAGGCTCGGTCTCTTTTGCGTGCGTGAGTAACGTTGCGCCGATCAAGAAGCACACGCCACCTACCGCAAGACCTGCGATTGGGGTAAAAGATGAAGCAAGGAAGATCGAAAGGGCGGGGGCGATCATGAAACCGATGTCGTCCAAAATTCCTTCATAAGAAAAGATAGTGGTTACGTTCGGCGCCTTTTCGCCCAGTTTGCCCATGCGCAAGAGATAGACCCAGCGAGCACGCGAGAGGGCTTGAGCGCTGGGGATGCAACCGACGAAGACCGATGCGATGAACAGGATCCAGAGGGGGCCATGGAATTGCACCGTGATCAGGAGCGCGACCAGTCCCGTTAGGCTGACCAGTGCGGCAAAAGGCACTACGCGTGATTGGCCGCGTTCATCGACCAGCTTTCCCAGGCGCGGGCCGATCAGGAAGATCGCAAGGGCGATAACTGACGAGACAAGGCCTGATTCGAGAAATGAATACCCAGCCAGCGAAAGCATGGCAACAGTGCCGATGTTCATCATGTAGCCATACATGCGCATCAGCAGGCAGGCGATGTCGAATCGTCGCGCTGGGCGAACGCTCAAGATCGTTCCGTATACTTTCAAATCTACTGCGGGCATCGTCCTCTTTGTTCTCGTTCAAATTGGGTAGCGGTATCTTCTGCGGATATGAATAATAGGCACGTTGCAACCGAGATGCAACAAGGTGTTGCTTGAACCCGCGAACGGTATCTTCATAATGGGGTTAGGCATTTACAACGAAAGGACCTACCATGGCCATGAGCGATACGATCACGCAGATCCGAACCGAAAAAGGGCTGACGCAAGAGCAGATGGCGCGTGATCTGTTCGTGACCAGACAGGCGATCTCTCGCTGGGAGACTGGCGAGACTTCACCGAGCATCGACATGGTGAAGTTGATCTGCGTTACCTATTCGATCCCGCTCGAACGCTTCTTTGAGATGCCAGCGGAGTATTACTGTCAGTGCTGTTCGATGCCGATACCCGATGAAGCTTTGCATGGCACGGAAGCAGATGGCTCGCTGAGCGAACACTACTGCAAGTGGTGCTATCAAGAGGGCGATTTCACGGCAAAAGATGTCGATATGGATGAATTTATCGAGGCCACTGCCCAGATGGAAGCTGACGCGATGGGTATCTCGCGCGAAGAAGCGGTCTCACTCATGGCCACGTTGCTCCCGCATCTTGATCGTTGGAAGAACGAAGCCAAGAACTGAGACGGAAGCGAGCGTCATTCGCCGATTAGTTGGAGTGTCCGATGAGGCCCGCCTAGAAATCGATCTCTTCCCAGCATTCAAGGGAAAGCCCAGGCACACGTTTGAACTCATCCACGTTGTTGGTGACCAGAACGGCGCCGTGAGCAAGGGCTGTTGCGGCGATCAGATAGTCATTACCGCCGATGGTTTGCCCCTTGCGTTCAAGCGCTGCGCGTATTTTTGCATAATGTGCAGTGCAGGCTTCATCAAAAGGGATGATCTCGAAAGGCAAGAGCAAAGATTCGACCCTTAATCGCTCTTCATCAGGACGAGAACTCTTCTCTGCTCCTACCAACAATTCAGCTTTTACCACTGCTGGTACTTTGAAGAGGCTTGCATCGCTGCCCATCAATAATTCGTAAGCTGACATGAGATGACCGCGTAAGAAGCCTATCAAGATGTTTGAATCAAGATGATACATCGATCCTCCTAGAAGGTATTTAGGGGAGCAATGGGCTCTGGGGGCACATCGACAACATCGGGAAAATCTGGCGAACTTCCAAATAACTCGAAATACCCTGGAGGCCACCCATTCACCCAGCCGCGTTCGGCCTCGTGACGTTTCTCAAGAACCTCGCGGGCATAAGAGGAGATCGACTTCCCAGCCGCTTCGGCATCTGCCCGTAGCTCTTCCATTGCGATGTCATCCATATAAAGCGATAGCTGCGCCATAATGGTCACCCCTCTCGTTCGCTCAAACAAGTATACCACAAGTATATATTGTTTTCTTAATTTAACTGGCGTTTTGAAACGCTGGTTCTGCATTAGCCCTATAACAAAAGAAAAGCATTTCTTGATTGGGAAAGAAAGCGAGAGGAAGCAAGATGATCAAGATAGCTTTGAGGTGCGTTTGAATGGACTTTGGTCCATGAAAGAAAGCGCCGAAATGCTAGATTGGTTGTCTTGCTTCCTCGCAGCGTCAACAAAAAACGCCGTTCGGAAGAACGGCGTTGAATGAATGGTCGCGGGGGCTGGATTTGAACCAACGACCTCCGGGTTATGAGCCCGGCGAGCTACCAGACTGCTCCACCCCGCACTATATGTTCCGCTCGTTCTTAGTAAGCTATCTGGTATAACTCGTGAACGAAAAGCGACAGTTAAATATAATAGCCGCCACAACGCTGAAGTGCAAGAAGTACTTCGATCGCAGCTATTCGCATGCGACGAACGGCAAAATGAGCACTTAAATGGCTGCATCTACTTCTTGTTCCGCAAAAGTGAGCCCCGCACAAAGAACTACACTACTTCGGTGATATGCCCCAAGAAGTCTTTCGTGCGATTATGCTGCGGGTGGTCGAACACTTCTTCTGGCGTGCCTTCTTCAACGATCACGCCGCCGTCCATGAAGATCACGCGATCTGCCACATCGCGCGCAAAACCCATCTCGTGCGTTACCACGATCATGGTCATGCCTTCGCGCGCCAACTCTTTCATGACCGAAAGAACACCACGAACCAGCTCGGGGTCGAGGGCGCTGGTCGCTTCGTCGAAGAGCATCACATGTGGGTCCATGGCAAGCGCACGCGCAATAGCTACACGCTGCTGCTGACCGCCAGAAAGCTGACTTGGCTTGTAGTCGACGCGTTCGGCTAGTCCCACTTTCGTAAGCTCTTCGATCGCCTTCTTTTCCGCTTCTTCTTCGGAGCGTTTGAGCACCTTGCGCTGTGCCAGCATCACGTTCTTCTTTGCCGTGAGATGCGGGAACAGATTGAAGCTCTGAAACACCATGCCCAGCTTGGAGCGCACCTGATTGATATCAACCTTCGGGTCGGTGATCTCGGTGTCTTCGAAGAAGATCTTGCCCGAAGTAGGAGTCTCAAGCAGATTCACGCAACGCAAAAGGGTCGATTTGCCCGAGCCGGAAGGACCGAGGATGACCACCACTTCGCCACGATGAACATTCACGTTAACGCCGCGTAAAACTTCGAGCTCATCGAAGCTCTTCGTGAGGTTCTCGATACGCACGACCACTTCATCGCTTACGACGTGGCTGTTCGCGCGCGTGGAGTTCTTGGCTGCGTGCGCAGGTTGTACAGGAACGGTGGTTTCTGGCTCGTTTGTCTTAGAATCAGCGATGTTGCTCATTGCTAATCCACCTTTCCGTTTTCCGTTGCTAGAGCGGTAGTGCCGCCAATCTCTGGGCTAGACACGGGATGCGGCATGAGGCTTCTTCCGCAACCGTCGAAAATGCTTTTATGGCTAGGCTTGTGGCCAGCTGCACCTTCGCTCGCAAGAAGATTTTCTGCATAACCGATGCGCTTCTCAACAGCCAAGTTGCCTTGCAGTTCAGGATCTTCTGGCAGTAGCGCTTTGTGCTTCTTGCGCTTATTCTTCTTGCCCGTGTTGCCTGCATCGCGATCGGCAAGATGCGATTCGAGCTTGCCAACGATCTTAGCGAGCGGCAAGGTGATCACGAGATAGAAGCAGGCTGCAACGATATACGGCGTGATCGAACCAGTGGCTGCCACGATCGTCTTCGCGTACATGACCACTTCCATGACACCCACGGCAGCGAGCAGCGAGGTGTCCTTGTAAAGCAGGATGAATTCGCTGGTCATAGTGGGAATCACGCGACGAACGGTTTGCGGGATGATCACGAAGAGCATCGTCTGTGCGCCGTTCATGCCGAGCGAGCGCGAAGCCTCGAACTGGCCCTTGGGAATCGACTGAATGCCCGCGCGGAATATCTCGCACAAATAAGCACTCGAGTTCATCGCCAAGACCACCACGCCAAGAGGGAAGGGGGGTACTTGGATGCCTGCAAGCGGAAGTCCGAAGAACGCGATATAGATCTGCAGGAACAGCGGCGTGCCACGAACGACGTTCACATAGGTGGTTGCAAGACCGCGGAGGACGCGCAGCTTCGACATGCGCATGAGCGCGAGCAAGAGGCCGAAAGGAATCGCGCACGGGAACGCTACGAGCACGATCGCGAGGGCCATGAAAAATCCTTTGATAACCACTGGGAAGCTGGTTACCAGAACCGTTGGATCAAGGAAGAGGTGCAAGAACTTGTTGGAATTCCATGCTTGCACCCAGTCCTGTTCGCCTAAATAGGTGGAGAGCTCTTCGGCAGGATCGATACCCACGACGTTGATCGTTGGAATCTGCCCGATGTCGTGATAGTCGCCATTCGCGAGCTCATAGGTGCCCGTAAGATCCATCGCGCCACCAGAAGCGGGGAACTTCACTTCGTAGACTTCAAAGCGGAAATATCCGCCGGCAGGAGCCGCTTCATCGAAGGTGGCAACGATCGAATCGCCCTGTATTTGAAAGTTTGCTGCAATGTTAGTGCGGGTCATAAGATCAGAGCCAGAGAGCATGGTGATACGCGCGTTCTTCGTTGAGAATGAAGTGCCTTCGGGCATTGTGAGCGTGATGCCCTTCACGCTTTCATCGGCGGCTGCTTGGCCTTCCCAGGTAATGCGCGTTTCAGTGGCGCCCTTCACCTCGTTCGACCCATCAGCGTTAGGTCGCGCAGTGCATTTTGCGGTATCGAGCGCTTCAGCGCTTGAAGGCTGCGCGCAGAGACCCACGAAGAAAACCGAGCACGCCACAGCGATCGCGACGAACACGGATATGAAAGAGAGCATGCGTTTTTGCATGAGAAGTCCTTAAATAAAAAACCCTCCCCAACACGCGGCTGGGGAGGGTTCGTCTAAAAGATTAGAGCCACTTGGCGGTGAGTTCGTCGATCGTGCCGTTCTCCTTGAGCTTCTTGAGCGCTTCGTTCAGCGCCTTGGTGAGCTCGGGGTTGTCCTTGGAGACAACGATCGCATATTCTTCGCCGGTTGCGCTGGTTGCGACAACTTCAGCATCCTGGTAGGCGTCTTTGATCATCTTCTCAACGACAGCCTTGTTGGTGCAAACTGCATCAGCCTGGCCGGACTGCATCGCTGCGAAGCAGTCGGTGGAGTTGCCATAGGGCTGGATGGTGGCGTTCGGGTAGTTCTCCTGAGCGTAGGTTTCACCAGTGGTGCCAGACTGAACTGCGATGATGATGCCATCTTGATTCAGTGCTTCTGCAGCGTTCTCTTCGGTGATGCCTTCATCTTTCATGACCGCAACAGCCTGGTCGTCGATGTAGAACGCATCGGTGAAGTCGATCTGCTCTTCACGCTCAGGCGTAACGGTGAAACCGGACATGCCGATGTCAACCTGACCGCCGGAAACAACCGCAGGGATAATAGCGTCGAACTGGAGGTTCTTGTTCTCATATTCGAGACCGAGCTCTTCAGCGATTGCCTTGCCCAGTTCAACTTCGAAGCCAACCACTTCGTCACCTTCGAGATTTTCGAATGGCGGATAGTCGGGAGAAAGACCGACTACGAGTTTGCCGTCGTTGAGCAAGGTGTAGTCTGCAGATTCAGCGTTGGTGTCTTTGGATTCGTTGTTCGAAGAGCAACCGAACAAGCCAATAGACGCGACCAGGGCGAAGAGCACAGCAACTACGCCAAGTTTCTTCATTGTTGCAGTCATAACGTTCCTTTCGTTCTTGAGACGTACTTAGTATATAGCTAAGTTGGTCCAAAACCGCGGATACGTTGCGGTTACGGCAGGTTTTTTTATAAGGAATGTGCGCGTGAGTGGGTTCTGGCAGAAAGCTGCGAACCAGGAATGCTGACTAGGAATGCTGACCCTCTTGGTAGGGGTAGGCTTCGATAAGCTCGGAGATGGTGACGAACTTATAACCCTGACTTTTCAGATAAGGCAGGGCTTCGCGAAGCGCTGCAACGGTCTGCGAGCGATCGCCACCGCCATCGTGCATGAGAATAACCTCACCTGGACCTGCGCTTTTAATGCGCGAAGCAATGGTGTCCACACCAGGTCGGCGCCAGTCTTCGGTGTCGATATTCCAACCGATCTCGCCTTGGACCATGCTTCTGAGATCGTTCGCCACGCTATCGTTGAAGTTGCCGCCAGGTGCGCGGAAGTAGACGCTCGCATCTTTATTCGTGACGTTCTTGATAGCGTCCATGCCTTTTTGCACTTCTTCTTGGCGTTCCGCTGTGCTCATGAGATTAAGTGAAACGCCCTTGCCCGATCCTGCTGCATGGTCCCACGTATGGGTTGCGATCTCGTGTCCTTCATTGGCCATGCGTGCGATCTGATCGGAGTGCGAAGAGATCTGTTCGCCGATGGTGTAGAACGTTGCTTTTGCTCCGTTCTCCTTCAGGATATCGAGGATCTGCTCGGTCGAACCATCCCAAGGCCCATCGTCGAAAGTGAGCGCGATGACTTTTTCACCGTTGGAGTTGGCGTTGTAGTACACCAGACGATTATCGATCTTTTCCTTGGTGACTTGCTCGATGGTCTTACCTGACTCAGAACCCGTGCGGTTTACTGTTTCGCCATCCTGGCCAGCTAGGAAAACGTGGAGCGCGCCATACTGACCAGCTTTTGAATAGCCCGCTGGAATAACCGTTGGTGCCGAATCGGTATAGCTCTCCATCACATCGGTGCCGTTCGAGACAACCACTTGATCGCCTTCGTTGATGTGCGTTTTCAGATCGCTAACGGGTTGCTCGTTGATGACAGCCGTGCAACGGGTGCCGTCGCCTTCACGAAGCGTCGACTCATCGACCGCAACGAAGTTCCCTGGTGTGACCTGCACAATGTTGTTATCGAGCAACCCTTCGATCGAGCGCTCGCTTCCTTCAAGCGTCATCTTCTCGCCATTGACCGTAGCTGTTACGGGGCCCGCAAAGGCGATTTGCTGGTAACCGAAGAAGCCACCTACACCCAGTGCGACTACGATCGCAACGGCAGCGATCGCTCGTGGCAAAGTTCTAGTGCGCTTGCGCGCATGCTTCGAAGTGGCAGTAAGTTGTTTGAAATTTGCGGGCGATACTGCTTGTGCGTTGGATGCTTTGTAGCGCCCGCTCGCGGCAGTGTAGTCCTGGTAGTCGTAGGGCTGTTGCGTTTCTTGCGTGTGTTCGGTCGCGGCAAAGCTTGCCGAATGCCCAGCGTACGATCTTGGTTGAGCACTGGTCGCATCGACCGCCCTCAAGCGTGCAGATTGTCCAGCTGGCAGCTCAGAAGGATCACTTAATGGTGGAACAGCGCGGAATCTTGCTGATTGGTTCGCGTGGGGGGTGGGATGTTCGGAAGGGATCCCCTGAACAGCGCGTTGCGAGCCAGTAAGAGAGGAGTTCGTTCGCTGGTTGTGCGCATGAGCATGCGGGAGCGAGCTATCAGTATGTGTTCCGCGCACTGGATAGGTTTCGCCCGTGTAGAGCGGGTTGCCTACGCCATGCGTGCGCACGCTCGTGTCCTCAAAAGACAGTTCTTCGACACCAATGTTTGGTGCTTCCTGTCTTGGTCGAGCTTGCTGCTGCATTGCTCTAGCCGCAGGAGACTTCGGATGTGGAGCACCAACGGCATCGATAGTAGGGAGCGATGTTTGAGAGAGGTGAGGATTGCGATTGTGATTGAAGGACTGTGCGTCTTTCACCATGCGAATGCCGTTAGTTGATGAGAGCTCATCGCTCTGAACGGTTTCACGATTGACTGTACGACGCTGTGGCTTGCGACGCTGTGGGCGAGCGTGATCGTGTTGGTGATGCGCTGGTCGATAATCGTGAGACATGGTTGGCTTCTCGTGATCCCCTCATTGCTCTTCGGACCGTTTTCGTGCTTGCAAAGAACAAGCGCGCCCATAAGGAAATGAACGCGCTTTATTCTACTCGCATTTTGTAGGGATTGTACGGAAAACTCGCGCTTTTGTTGTGTAATTATTCCATAAGCGCTGTGACCGCTTGAGCATAGGCGATCGGGTCATCGACCGGCATGTTCTCAACGATGAGTGCTTGATTGTAGAGGATGGTCGAATACTGCGCGATCTTCTCGGTATCGCCGGCTTCCTGAGCCTGTTTCAAAACGTCGAAGATCCTGTGTTGAGGATTGATCTCGAGCACGCGGTCGGCTTTGATACGTTCGCCATCGGGACCCATCGCCATCATGCGTTCCATCTCAAGTGAGATCGGTCCTTCGGTGGTAACGGCGGCTGGCGTGTCGGAAAGGCGCGTGGAAACTGCTACGCGGGTGACGGCACCATCTAACGCCTCTTTCATGGCATTGAATAGGCCTTCGTTTTCTTTCGTGATAGCTTCAGCGGCTTCTTTCTCGTCTTCGGTCTCGAGGTCGAGATCGCCACCAGCGACATTCTTCAGCGGACGCTCGTCGAAGCTGTTCATGGACATCATGCAGAATTCGTCGACATCCTGAGTGCACAGCAGCACGTCATAGCCTTTTGCCATTACGGTCTTCACGATGGGCATCTTGGCCAAGCGGTCGACCGATTCGCCTACCGCGTAGTAGATCGACTTCTGATCTTCGGCAGCCTTTTCAAGGTACTCTGCGAGCGTGATCATGCGCTTTTCGGTTGCAGAATAGAAGAGCAGCAGATCAGAGAGTTTGTCGGCATCCATGCCGTAGCTTGAGTAGATGCCGTATTTGATGCCGCGACCGAAGTCTTTGAAGAAGCCCTCATAGGCTTCGCGGTCATCTTCGAGCATCTTCAGCAGGTCGGACTTGATCTTCTTCTCGAGCTTCTGGGCGATGGCACGCAGCTGGCCATTGTGCTGAAGCGTTTCGCGCGAGATGTTGAGCGTGAGGTCCTGGCTGTCCACCACACCACGAACGAAGTTGAAGTAATCGGGCAGCAGCTCCTCGCATTTCTCCATGATGAGCACGTTTGACGTATAGAGTGCAAGTCCCTTCTTGTAATCCTTGCTGTAGAGGTCGTAGGGCGCATGGCTCGGGATAAAGAGCAGCGCGTCGTAGGAAAGCGTGCCTTCGGCGTGGATCGAGATCGTGCGCAGCGGATTGGCATAGTCATGGAAATCCGACTTGTAGAATTCGTTGTATTCCTCTTCGCTTACCTCTGACTTGCGGCGTTTCCAGATGGGGATCATCGAGTTGATGGTCTCAACTTCAGTCACGGTCTCATACTGTGGCGTGTAATCGTCGGGTGCATCTTCGGGCTTAGGCAGCTCAACGCTCTTTGCGCATTCCATCTTGATGGGGTAGCGCACATAATTGCTGTAACGCTTGATGAGGGATTTCAGCTGCGGCTCGCTCAAGAATAGGTCGAAGTCCTCTTCTTCGGTGTTTTCTTTAAGCTCGAGGATGATCTCGGTACCGTGCGTTTGTTTCTTGCCCTTTTTGATCGAGTAGCCTTCGATGCCGTCGCTCGTCCAGCTCCAAGATTCATCAGCTCCCCAAGCACGCGAGTTCACCGTCACCTTTTGGGCGACCATGAAGGCGGAATAGAAACCAACACCGAATTGGCCGATGATATCGAGATCCTTGCCCTGATCCTCGGCGTTTTCGGTCTTGAATTCCTGGCTTCCAGAATGAGCGATCGTGCCGAGATTCTCTTCAAGTTCGGCTTTCGTCATGCCGATGCCAGAGTCTTCTACGGTGATCGTGCGCGCGTCTTTGTCGAAAGAAACGGTGATGAACAGGTCGTCTTTTGCGACCGTGATCGAAGAGTCGGTGAGACTCTTGAAATAGAGCTTGTCGACCGCATCCGAGGCGTTCGAGATAAGTTCGCGCAGGAAGATCTCACGATTCGTGTAGATCGAGTTGATCATGAGATCGAGCAGTTTCTTGCTCTCAGTTTTGAATTGCTTCATGCATAAGCCTTTCTTGTGGAGGGTACATGCGTACGGCCCACCGAGGGGCAGGCCGCAGATTTATCACAGAAAAAGTTAGCACTCTCAGAGCGAGAGTGCTAATAAAGTAAGCCATGCACGTTGAACATGCACAAAAACATCACAGTTTGCCTGGTTGTTACTGTTTGGCAAACGCGACCAAAGCGCTACAGACTACGCGCTTTTGCAACCGTGGCGCGTACGGCGCGGGTAGTGGTACCGCGGAAGGCTCCTTCTTCGAGTGTCTCGACGCCAGCGATGGTCGATCCGCCAGGGGAGCAAACTTGATCCTTCAGCTTGCCAGGGTGTTCGCCCGTCTCAAGCAACATCTTTGCGCTGCCGAGCACGGTTTGCGCCGCGATCATTTGCGCTTGTGCGCGCGGCAGGCCTTCAGCAACTCCGCCATCGGCTAGTGCCTCGATGAACATATAGACGAACGCGGGTGCGCTGCCGCCTACTGCGCTTGCGGCATCCATGAGGGGTTCGGCAAGCTCGATCGCAAGCCCGAAGCTTTCGAGCAGCTCCTTCACGATCTTCGCCTCTTCGGGCGAAACAAGGTCGCCCGGGCAGAATGCGGTGGTGCCTTCGCCCACCAGTGCTGGTGTGTTGGGCATGACTCGTACGATCTTCTGCGGATGGCTGATCTTCTCGCCGAGCCATGCGAGGGTCTTGCCCGGTGCGATGCTCACCAGGATCTGGCGCTCATGCAAGTGATCCTTGATCTGGTCGATCACCGCTTCATACTGTTGCGGCTTCACGCAGAGGAACACGATATCGCTCTCTCCGGCAACGAGGGTGTTGTCGGTGGTGGTTTGGATGCCAAGGCGCTCATGCGTTGCGTTCGCATGTTCAGGCGTTGAATTCGAGCCATAGATCTCATCGGGTGAAACGAGACCCTTCTTGATGATTCCTGCGATAATGGCTCCCGCCATGTTGCCACAGCCGATAAAACCAAGTCTCATGATTCCTCCTCCAACGCCTAAGGGCGTGATCTGATACGATTGCGCTTGTACGATCGAGCACAGGGAAGCGCGTGCTTTTGCGGTGTGCGTGTTTCTGATCGAACAACTTTATAATAACGCGCATATCCATTGCGTCTACCAAAGCATGATTACCCTTTAGCAACGCTTTGTTTTCAGCGGAACAAACTTCGCGATGCTCCATGCTGGTCCTTGAACGCACAGCGCTACACTGACAAAAAAAGAGAAAGGGGTAAGCTATGGCTTCCCAGGGAAAAGCAGAAAAGAATTGGTCGCTCATCGTACCAGGCGTGCTGCTCATCTTCTTTGGTGCACTGTGTGCGTTCTATCCTGGCATCACGCTTTTAAGCGTTACTTTCGTAGCCGGGGCTGGCTTCGTCTTCGCTGGTATCGTGAACATCATATCCTACGTGCGTGAACGCAAAACAGTAGGGCTTTCGGGCTGGTATGTAGCTTACGGCATCTTGGATATCATCATTGGCTTGATGCTGGTCATCCATCCGCTTGCAACAGCCTATGTTATACCGTGGCTCATTGGCGCCTTTATCATGGCGTATTCCATCGTGGAGATATTCTCCATCATCGCCTCACGTAAGCAACTGGGTTCAATTTGGGGGCTCGGACTGGTTTCGGCCATTTTGAGCTTGCTCGTGGGCATCTGCTTCTTCATCTTTCCTGAAAGCCTTGCGATCTTCATTGCGGTCTTCGCGGTCATTCGTGGCGCAACGCTGATCGCTTCAGGGTGGAGTGGATATCAGCCGGTCTAGACGGTTGCTTTTAGCCAGACGTCTCCGGTCAGGCGGCTAGGTTGCCAGATGGCGCACGAATGCTTCGCGCGGCTTTTGCGTGATGCGTGCACTCACGCAGTTTTCTTCGCTCGCCCATTGTTTTATTACACTTTCGTAAGCCCTTCGCACCAATCGGAGGGCTTATGTGCGTTTGGCTCTGCGTTAAGGCTGCTGCGTACACAAGTTATGGTATACAGATAAAGGAAACTACTCTGTATATTGTTGCGTGTTCGTGAAGGTGTTGTGGCCTCTATGCTCTCTAAATTCAGCGTCAAGCGTCCTTATATCATCGTCGTTGCGGTTATCATTGCGCTCATCCTCGGCGGTGTTTCATTGAGCAAGATGAAGACCGACTTGCTACCCGACATGGACATTCCCTACCTCATGGTCATGACCACCGACCCTGGTGCGAGCGCTGAGAAGGTCGAGACTGAAGTGACCGAGGTGCTCGAAAGCACGCTCTCGACGGTCAATGGCGTGACCGAGATCCAATCCCAGAGTGCCAACAACTTCTCCATGGTGTTCCTTGAATTCGAAGATGGCACCGATATGGATTCGGCTCTGGTGAAGGTGTCTTCGGCGGTCAATGAGGTCGAATCGCAGTTGCCCGAAACAGCTGGGTCACCTAACTACATGGAAATGAGCATGGACATGATGGCCACGCTCTACGTCGCCGCGAACTATGAAGGCAAGGACATCTATGAGCTTTCGGAGTTCGCCGAAGACACGCTCTCGCCTGAACTTGAGCGCATCAACGGTGTTGCTGATGTTTCTGTGGTGGGTTCAGCGGAGCAATCCGTTGAAGTACGCCTGAGTGATTCGAAGATCGAAGACATCAACAACAAATTGCTCGGAAGCGTTAATTCTGAGCTCTACGATGCGAAGAAGTCGATCGATGAGGGACGTTCCCAGATGGCTTCCGCGGAAAAGGCGCTGAAAGAGCAACAGACGAAGCTTGCCGATCAAGAAAAGGCCACTACCGATCAACTCGGACAGGCTATCTCGGGTTTGACCATGGGCGTCTCTTCGGGCACCGCGCAAGTCGCTGCACTTACTGCTCAGATTCAAGCCTTACAAGCTCAGCTTGCGCAAGCCCCCGATACGATGAAGCCCGCACTCCAGCAGCAAATAGCTGCACTTCAAGAGCAACTTACAAAAGCTACGAGCGAGCTTACTAATTATCAGAATCAATTAGCCGTTGCTGAAGCGGGTGGCCTGAGCGCTGCAAGTCAGTTCGGAAGCGGAGCAGCGCAGCTTGCGAATGCGTTGAGCATGCTCGAACAGAATAAGCAGCAGCTTGATGAGGCGCAGGCGCAGTACGAGGATGCGCGCGAGAAAGCTATCAAGTCGGCCAATATCGACGCGCTGGTAGACAAGACCACGCTTGCGAGCATGATCAAGGCGCAAGATTTCTCGATGCCCGCAGGCTATCTGGGCAATTCGAACGACGATGAACAGTGGCTCTTGCAGGTGGGCACGAATATCACAAGCATCGAAGATCTCGAGAACCTCATGCTCGTCGATCTTGACGGCGTAGGCGAGATTCGCCTTAAAGATGTGGCGGATATTACTGTGGTTGATAATGTGGGCGATGCCTACATGAAGCTCAACGGCTCCGAGGGCGTATGCCTTATGGTGTACAAGAGTTCAACTGCTAGCACGAGCGACATCTCGAACGCGTGCCAAACGAAGATCGCTGAATTGCGCGAAGATTACCCGGGCCTTTCACTCGATATCGTGAGCGATCAGGGTTCGTACATCGCACTCTACATCAATTCGATCCTGCAATCGCTGCTTTTAGGCGCGTTGCTCGCTATCGTGGTGCTTGCGCTCTTCCTCCGCGACTGGAAACCGACGCTCATCGTGGCGTTCTCCATTCCGTTCTCCGTGCTCGTTGCGTTGCTTCTCATGTATTTCTCGGGCATCTCGCTCAACATCATGTCGCTGGGTGGCATTGCGCTTGCTATCGGCATGTTGGTGGACAACTCCATCATCGTGCTCGAGAACATCTATCGTTTGCGCGGCCGCGGCATTCCAGCACAGCGTGCGGCAGTGCAAGGTGCGAAGCAGATCACGGGTGCGGTCATCGCTTCAACGCTTACCACCATCTGCGTTTTCTTGCCGATCGTTTTCACCACGGGCATTGTGAACCAGATGATGTTGCCCTTCGCGCTTACGATCGCCTATGTGCTGTGCGCTTCGCTCGTGGTGGCGCTCACGCTCGTTCCGAGTTTGTCGCGCTTCGTGTTCAGGAACTATCAACCACGGCGCAATAAAGGCTTCGAACGTCTTCAGGATGCCTATGCGCGTTCGCTCAATTTCTTCTTGCAGCACAAAGCCATTCCGCTTGTAGTTTCAGTGGTATTGCTCGTGGTTGCTGTGGGCGGCGTGTTCAACATGGGCATCACCATGGTGCCGACCATGACAGGCAAGAACATGTCGGTCACGGTCGTGATGCCTGAAGATGTGGAGAAGGAAGACGCGTATGCCATGGCGGACGAGATCATGGATGCTGCCGTGAGCATCGATGGCGTGGGCAATGTGGCCGCGATCGACGGCACGAGTTCCCTCTCGATGGTCTCAAGCACCGCTTCTGAAGGCAGCGAAGATGCCTACGAGATGTTCATGTTCTATCTGCAGATGGACGATTCGGTCACTACGGAAGAGCAGGTGCTTGAGATTGGCCGTCAGCTTTCGCGCGACACCGAGCATCTCGATTGCGAAGTGATCACCGACGCTTCTTCATCGGATGCTATGAGCTCGATGCTCGGTAGCGGACTTTCCATCACGATCACAGGTCCCGACCAGGAGAAGCTCCTTGCGATGAGCGAAGATGTGATGCGGATCGTGGATGAGGTCGATGGTTATACCGAGATCGAGAACGGCATGGAAGAGGCTGACAAAGAACTGCATCTCATCATCGATGAAGACGCGCTCACCAAGAAAGGCTTCACGGTCGCGCAGCTCTACCAGGAGCTTTCCGGCATGCTGAACACTTCAACCACATCGAGCAAGCTTACTGTCGATGATAAGCAGATGCAGGTCGAGATCATCGATGAAACGCAAGTTCCTACGCGCGAGGATATCCTCGATACGGTCGTTACGCTCACTAGCCAAGCAGGCGAAACGGTCGATGTGAAGATCGGCGATGTCGCGCGAGTGGAAGAAGGCGTGGCCTCCAATGCGATCGTTCACTTGAATTCGGACAAGACGATGACGGTTTCTGCGGAGATCGAAGACGGGTATAACAATGCGCTTCTTTCGCGTGAGCTCTCCGAGAAACTTGATGCATACGAAGTGCCTGATAAGTATCAGATCTACTATGGTGGCGAGCTGGATAACATCAACACCATGTTGGAGCAGATGCTCTTGCTCCTGATCTTGGGCTTCGTGCTCATCTATTTGATCATGGTGGCGCAGTTCCAAAGCCTCCTTTCGCCCTTCATCATCATCCTTACCGTTCCGTTGGCCTTCACGGGTGGCTTCTTCGCACTGTGGTTCAGTGGCGAAGGCCTTACTATGCTCTCGCTCATGGGCTTTGCGGTGTTGATGGGCACGGTGGTGAACAATGGCATCGTGTTCGTAGACTATGTGAACCAGCTGCGCCGCGGCGGTCTTGAGAAGCATCATGCGCTCGTTGCTGCAGGTAAAACGCGTATGCGCCCCATCTTGATGACTGCGCTCACCACCATTTTGGCCATGCTGCCGATGGTATTCAGTGTGGCTATCGGCGCGAGCATGGAGCGCGGTATGGCGCTCGTCGTGGTCGGTGGTTTGCTCTATGCCACCTTCATGACGCTCTACGTGGTGCCGATCATGTACGATCTGCTGTATCGTCGTGTGCCTACCGAAGTCGATCTGGGTGATGAGACGCTCGACGATGATCCAGGTGATGCGCAGGCGTTCCTCGAATCGCTTCAGGCGAAGCACGCCGCGCAGATCGCTGACCATCCACAAGCTACGTAGGAACATGGATATTGTCGGGAAACTTTCGGATGTGTAACAAATCGCGCTTGGGAGTAGGGTTGCGTTCGCGCTGGTCTAGCATGGATTATGCTCGATTACAGGGAAGGTGATCCGAATGGAAAACTCACAATATACACTCTATGTTAAAGCTGGCTGTCCTTTCTGCGCGAAGGTCCTCAATTTCATGGACGAGCACGATATCGTTCTGCCCATCATGGATATCAGCCTTGAACCTTATAAAGACGGCTACGACAAGCTCATCAATCTGGGCGGTAAGTACCAGGTGCCTTGTTTGGATATCGATGGCAAAGCGCTTTATGAATCAGATGACATCATCGCTTATCTGAACAAAACATTCGTTGAGAAGAACTAGGATAGGATCTTCGATCCTTGTTTGAAGATCGCAGAGCGCAGATCGCAAGAACAAGGAACGCCGGCAAAACAACACCACCAAAACCAAAAGAGACTGAGCCATCAGGTTCAGTCTCTTTTTCATTTCGCTTGAGTATCGAGCGTGTTCGAAAAGGCTCTATGATTCTTCTTCTTGGTGACGCTGGGCTTCTTCATAAGCTTGATAGGTGAAGAGTTCCCATTGCTTGCGTCCTGTTTTCGCGACCGTATCCAAGATGATGCCAGCAGTGAAGGAGAGCGCGCCACAGATCACCAACGCGATCGCAAGGATGGCGGTGGGGAAGCGCGGAACCAATCCCGTTTGGAAGTATTCCGCAATAACTGGAATGCCAGCGATCAGGCCCAGCACGATCAAGATGAGCGCGAGCCAACCGAAGAACGCCATGGGTTTGTGGTCCTTGAAGAGCGATGCGATCGCGCGCAGCACCTTTGCGCCGTCGCCGAAGGTGGAGAGCTTGGAATAGCTCCCTTCGGGTCGATCACGGTAATCGATCGGCACATCTGTGATGCGGAAGCGCTTGTCAACGGCGTGAATAGAGAGTTCGGTCTCGATCTGAAAGCCTTCAGAGAGTACGGGCATAGTCTTCACGAAGATGCGATTGAACGCGCGATAGCCGGTCATGACATCGTCAAACGCATAGCCATAGATCACCTTGATCAGCCAGCGTACCAGGTTGTTGCCGAACCCGTGGAAAGCACGATCGTTCTCTTCGCCATACGTGCCATTTGAAAGGCGATCGCCCACGGTCATATCCGCCGTGTCGTTCATGAGTGGCTCGAGCAAACGCGGGGCAGCTTCGGCGGGGTAGGTATCGTCGCCGTCGACCATGATGTAGTAATCGGCATCGATTTCGCGGAACATCTGGCGCACCACGTTGCCCTTACCTTGGCGCGGTTCGGTGCGCACGATAGCACCGTGGTCCTCAGCGATAGCAGCAGTATTGTCTTTGGAATTGTTGTCGTAGACGTAGATATCGGCATCAGGCAGTACGCGCTTGAAATCGTCGACCACTTTGCCGATCGTGACCGCTTCGTTATAGCAGGGGATGAGCACCGCAACTTTGTCTGCCATCGCGTCTCTTTTCTTTCGAATTTTTAGACAAGTGAACTTCATTATACAAAAGTTGACTATTATGCGTTGCTTTACATGGTGTTTCTGCGGAAAAACGCTTAAGAATATGACTTTCGGGTAACAAGCACGATACAATTACTCTTCTTTGTCGTTATTTGTGTAAGCGATAGAGGGTTTTGGGATGAAAAAACGCCTTGATGCGAACAGAAAAACGAGGAGCAGAACACGTCAGTTCCGTGGCGTGATTTTGTCACTATGCCTAGCAAGCATTCTTGTTTTTGCTGTTGGAGTAGGTGTTTTCGACCGTCATCTTGGCACAAGCTTCGCTTATCAGCTAGCAACCGAGGATGAGGCTTCATCAGAACAACTGGCAGAAAATGCTCCCTCTGCAGAACAGTCTGACCCTTTTGAAATCGTAAGCGATCCTGAATTAGGGGATTATGAAAAAGGCAAAGTGCTCATTTTCGTTGATGACTCACAATCGCCTGATCAGATAAATGCAGTGCTTGAAGATAGTGAGTTTGCTTGTACGAAGAGTGTTTCAGAGCAAGATACATCTGTTGGATTCGTCCAAGTTGAGATTTCCGATACGACTGAGATTGAACAAGCATTAGTCTCTTTTGAACGTGCGGGCTTAGAAGTGCAGCCCAATTATGTTTACTATCCTGCTGAAGAGACTGTTCATGAGGAAGAAATTCAAGAACGACGGGCTTGCAGCGATGGTAATGAATCAAGAAATGAGGACCTTCAAAAACGCGAAGACGCGATTCGTGAAACAACCATAGGGGAAGAGGCAGCTGCGGTTGCCGAAGAACAAACGAACGTTCATGCTGAGCTATCTTCGCCAAACGAGGCAATCGTTTCTCTGGTAGGAACAGAAGCGATAACGAAGATCAATGATCCGCAGGCAAGCAGCCAATGGGCACTTGACTCGCTCGATATGTATAAGGCTTGGAATATCAAAAAATGTGAGGGTGCGGTGTCGGTTGCGGTCATCGATACGGGATGCTTGACAAGCCATGAAGATCTTCGGGCTAACATAAAGGACACTTACAATTCAGTAGACAAGACCAGCACGGTTACCGACGACGATCCTGGTGGACATGGTACCCATGTTGCAGGAATCGTTTCTGCTGATGCGGATAATGGCATTGGTGTTGCAGGCACATCGTATGATGCTGGTTTGATCATTATTAAATCAAGCAAACTGGACAATGGTTCAAGTGCATTTAGCTCAGCATGGCTTGCTCAGGCATATGCGTGGCTTATGGGTGACGACGATGACGATGGTAGCACCGTTGCGCAAACCCATAATGTTCGTGTTGTGAACATGAGCTTGGGAGGCAAGGGTGCTGTAGGTGGTGATATCGCCGCGAACGATAAAGCGCTTCTTGACAAGATTACCGAAGCAAAAAGCAAACAGATTCTTACCGTATGTGCAGCAGGTAACTCGATGGCTAATGCAACGCCGCCTTATGATTGTTTCCCTGGAGACTATTCTGATTGTTTCAGCATTATCAACTTGCATAAGAACAGTGCCGGAACACCGAACGATTCAGCTGGACGTTATTCGGTAGCAAAAGCATCGAACTCTAATTTCAATACAGCAGGATCGACCGCTAAAGATATCTCAGCACCAGGAACTGATATTTTAAGCACTTCAAAAACAGGTTCCTATGTTTCTAAGAGTGGCACTTCAATGGCATCGCCGGCAGTTGCTGGCGTTGCTGCGATGCTTTTCGCATACGAACCTTCTTTAACGCCTCAAAACGCGCAAACATTGCTCGAACAAACTGCAACAGACTTAGGAGATACTGGCTGGGATAGTGAAACGGGCTATGGTGAGGTGGATGCCTATCATGCACTCCAGGTGTTGAGCGCGCGCATTGATATGGAAAGCGTTCCTTTTGCAGGAAGCGCTACGCTCGCTATCGCCTGTGATGATGGCTCGTCATTGCCAGCATCTGAATGGAGCTGGACTTCGAGCAATCCAAATGTACTTGCGGTAGACGAGAACACGGGAACCCTTACTGCAAAGGGAAGAGGCTCTGCTACGATCACTGCTACTCACAAAAAGGCAACGACAGAAGTTATTTCGAAGGAAGTGCAGGTTGGAGCAGCCGATCTTTCCCAGGCTGTTATTGGTTCAATCGCGGATCAGTCCTATATGGGTAATGAAATAACGCCTTCGATCAGTGTTACTGTTAATGGGGTCAAGCTTTCACAAGGCACCGATTATCAGCTTGCCTACCAAAACAACGTTGATGCGGGTGAAGCAACGGTAGTCGTTAAGCCTGCATCTGGTATTGGATCGGAGAAAAGGGCGACCTTCCGTATTGCACCTGCTTCTCTTGATCGGGTAAGCATAGGAGCAATCGAGAGCCAAAAGTACACAGGTCAGGCGATCACTCCTGTGCCAGAGGTTATGTTTAACGGAAAGCCTTTAGTGAAGGATGTCGATTTCACGCTTGCCTATGTGAACAATATAGATAATGGTCAGGCCCAGGTAACCGTTAAAGGTATTGGTAATTTTTCTGGCGAGCGAACGGTAACGTTCAACATCGGAAAGAGCGTTAGCAATGCAGCGATCAGTGATGTTTCTTCGTCATGTACTTATACGGGAAGCGCGGTTTGTCCTGTTCCACGAGTAACTCATGGCGATAATGAGCTTACGAAAGGAAAAGACTTCGAGGTCACTTACAAGAACAACATCAATGCGGGAACTAATACAGCCACAATGATTATTACTGGCATTGGTGAGTATTCAGGACAAGTTGAGCGCAAGTTTTCCATTGCGAAGAAAAGCCTCAATAGTGGTGGTGTGTCGATCAAGAGCATTCCTGCGCAAACGTATAGCGGAAGTGAGTGTACTCCCGATGTTGTTGTTACCTATGGAGATCAAACATTAAGAAAAGGTACGGACTACTATTTGTCGTATTCCTATCATACTGATGCGGGCACAGCAAATGTGACTATCGTTGGCAAGAACGCTAACTATACTGGTTCGCTTTCAACAACTTTTGAGATCAAGCCTGCTTCGCTTGCTTCTGCAACAGTGAGCGGCATTGCCGATAAAACATATAACGGAGCTGCACAGACACAGAATGTTACGGTCAAGCTGGGTGGCAAGACGCTTAGTGCGAGTGATTACACAGTTACCTATAAGGACAACGTAAAAGCTGGAATCGCAACAGTTGTAATTACAGGGAGAAAAAACTACACAGGCACCAAGAGCGCAACCTTCAAGATCAATGCAGCGCCTGCTGGAAAGTCGATAGCAAGTGCAACAGTGACCACATCTCAGATGATCCGCAATGCGAATGGCAACGCGATCGTTCCTTCTATTACGGTCAAATACGGCTCGATAACCCTGAAGAATGGCACTGATTATTCGGTCGAGTATTACTTGAACGGCAAGGGCAGTCCTGTTTCCCCTAAGGCTGCAGGCTCTTATACGATCAAGGTGAAGGGCAAGGGTAATTATTCAGGAGAGACAATAGCAAAAGACACCTTCAAGCTTGTACAAGGCCCCTCCGTCTCATCTTCCACACAGGTGAAGATCGCCCCTATTGCTAACCTGAATTATGTCCTTGACGCGGTTGCTAATCCTCCGAAGATCGGAGCTAACGTATCGATCTGGAACGACAACGGGGGAAACAACCAGAAGTGGTATTTGGAACTAGGCAATGATGGCTACTACACCATCAAGTCGGCAGCGAACAAGTCCTTCATCATCGATGCTGCTGCTAACCCTCCAAAGGTAGGTTCGAACGTATCGATCTGGACCACTAAGAACCAGAATAACCAGAAGTGGGTCATAGAGCCTTCTACCAATGGCTCTTATATCATCCGCAACGCTGCTAACCCAAGTCTCGTGCTCGATGCTGCAGGGGTTTCTCCTAAGTGCGGAGCGAACGTGAGCGTATGGAGCGCTAA
>FR895123.1:0-12138 GCA_000435675.1 Eggerthella sp. CAG:298
ACCGCAGAGCAGAAGCTCACCATTATTCATGCTGAAGTAACTGTGACAGCTGGAAATGCGACTAAGGTTTATGGCACGAGCGATCCAAGCTTTGAGGCAACTGTAGAGGGTCTTGTTCCTGCAGATGCTACGAACACTTCACTGATTCAGTATTCGATTGCTCGTGAAGCGGGCGAGGATGTTGGAACCTATGCCATCATCGCAGCAGGCGATGAGATCCAGGGCAACTACAAGGTTACGTATGCACCTGGAACCCTCACGATCGTTCCTCAGTCGATCGACCCGAATGACCCAACCCAGCCTACTGATCCAGCCGATCCGACGACTGATCCTAACCAGCCTGTTTATAACAATGCACAGGTAAATAATCCTGAGAATGTTGTTTACAACGCTCAATCTCAGCAGCAGCCGATCGAAGTAACCGATTCTGAAGGAAATATCATCGATCCTTCAAACTACACGGTTGACTATACTGAGGCTGTTAATGCAGGCACGGTCACGGTTACCATTACTGGTCAAGGCAATTATGCTGGTTCGGTAACTCGCACCTATCAAATCACTCCGGCTCCAGTCACCATCACGGTTAACGACGCAACCAAGGTTGCTGGCGCTGCTGATCCGGCCTTCACTGGCCAGGTAACTGAAGGTCAGATTTACAACAATGAACTTGGTGACATTACGTTCACTAGGACGAATGGTGATCAGGCTACGGGTACCTATGCAGATGTTCTTACCGCGAACTATGCAGCCAATAGCAATTATGCAGTAACGGTTGTCCCTGGCACCTTTACGATTACTGCTGCTCCCGCTCCAGCTCCCGCACCTGCGCCAACTCCTGCTCCCGCTCCTGCACCTGCACCTGCAACTCCGGCAGCTGCACCTGCGGCGCCTGCTGCAACTCCGGCTGCTCCTGCGGTTGTAATTCCTGACGAAGAGAATCCGCTTGCAGCTCCTGACCAAGAGATCGCTGACGATGAGAACCCGCTCGCTGCATTCGATCACGAGGAATGCTGGGTACACTGGTTTATGATCGCAGGCATCATCCTCACCATCATCTATGGTGCAGCGGTTGTTCTTCGCCGCACGCGCAACACCAAGCATATCGACAAGATGGAAAAGGATCTTATCGGTACGACCGACGAATCAACGGTTACGGTTGGTAGTGCACATCACTCTCACGCATAAGAGGTGCAACATATCTTCACTTGTTAAGTGACTTACGGGAGGGCGAGCGATCGCCCTCCTTTTGTGTGTTGAGCTCTGGGTGCAACACCATTGGAAAAGTAAGCCTAGTTCATATATTCTGCTTGATCGAGGAAATTGCGTAACGCCTGCATGCGCGCGTCGAGTGTGGCAGCGTTCTCGGCGAGCTCGATCAGTTCCGTATTCATGGCAGTTATATCTTCTTCGCTCAAGTTCTTCTTATAACGCAGTTGATGCTCAAGCGATGCCCAGAAGTTCATCGATATGGTACGCAGCTGAATCTCAACTTTCATCAGGCGCTTTTCCGATTCAAGGAAGATGGGGATCTCGATGATGAGGTGAAGGCTGCGATATCCGCTCGGTTTCGGATTTTTCACATAGTCGCGCCGTTCGATGAGCGTTACATCATCTTGTGCAAGGATCGCGTCTGCCAAAGTGTAGAGGTCCTTAAGGAAGGTGCACACCACGCGGACACCTGCCACATCCTTGATGTTCTCTTCGATCGAATCAACGCTGATCGGCAACCCTTTGCGCGCAAGCTTCTTCGAGAGGCTGTCAGTGCTCTTAAGACGTGTTTTGATCGACTCGATGGGATTGCGATCGTGCTGCAGGCCATATTCGGCATCGAGCACACGGAATTTCGTTTCAACTTCCATCATCGCGCATTCGTAGTAAGTCATGAGTCTACGATAAGGTGCGATGTTGTCGCCCACCAACGCAGAGAACTGATCGGACGCGGCCAAGTGGGAGATCACGCGCGTAACTGCGTCCCCATGTTGTGCGCGCAATGCATTGATCATCATCAGTGCATCGGTGCGCAGCTGATCATTTTCTTTTTCGGTGTATTCGTTATGTTCTTGAGCGTTCTTCATTACGACCTCTTATATCTTTCACCATACAATTTTAAGAGAATCTCCCCCCGATTCGTCTCAAAGCCAGATATTCACGGAACATACAGTGATTGTTAGGATTAAGGTAAGCAAGGACTCAGCAACGACCGCAAGGTGATGATGCGAAATGGTACAACGGCAAGAGCTACTAGAACGATTGCTCGCTGCTCATGAAGGCTACTTCGATGTGGAAGACACCTTTGAGCTTGCTGGTCAAACATTTCAGGGGCGTGCCCAATTCCATTCAGAGAGCATGCAGTATGTGCTCTCGAAAAAGGCGAAGATCTGGGGTGCGAACATCCATGAGCATGTCTTGTTTCGCTCGCTTGAGCATCTTGATACGACAACGCTCGAAGAGCTGATCGCTTTCATGAAGACCGAGGCCCTTTCACTCATAGAGCTCAACAGTGAACACATGACCACGTTCCTTTCCTTGGTCATCGTTGCTGAAAGTGCTGACACGAACGCGAAAGAACTCGTAAGAAAAACGAAGTTCCGCAAGAATTTCAGCTTTGGATTGAAGGGATGGACCGACCTCCGATTGGCTCTTATCGACCTTTCAGATTCCTCTATTACCACCAATCCTCAAGGCAAAGAATTAATTAACACGCTTGAAGCAAACTTGTTCTAAAATCAGTGTGCTAAAAATCGATCTGTATGGGCCGACGGGTCAAAAGGACTTGTCGTTCCACGCATGTCGATTTCTACTTTTGAAGAGCGATCGAACCAAAGACTTGATCACAAGGAGAAGAAAAAGACATGAGTGCGGTAGTTATCCTCTTAATTGCGATTGCAGCGTTGCTGTGCGGTTATCTGTTCTATGGAAGGTGGCTTGCAAAGCAGTGGGGTGTTGATCCTAAGCGGGAGACGCCGGCTCATGAATTGCAGGACGGAAAAGACTACGTTCCTGCAGCTCCTTACGTAGTGCTTGGGCATCACTTCTCGTCGATCGCAGGTGCAGGCCCCATCAACGGCCCTATCCAGGCAGCGATCTTCGGTTGGGTGCCGGTCATGCTTTGGGTGCTCATTGGTGGCATCTTCTTCGGCGCCGTTCACGATTTCGGTGCGCTCTTCGCTTCGATTCGCCATAAGGGACGCACGCTCGCAATGGTCATTCAGCGCAACATCGACGACACCGCGAAGAAGCTCTTCTGTGTGTTCGCCTACCTTACGCTGTTGCTCGTGGTCGCAGCATTTGCCTCCATCGTAGCAAGCACGTTCGCTATTACTCCCGTTCCCGTCGACGATCCAACGCGCGCAGCGGTGGTAGCAGGCACGAACGTTGCGAATTCGCGCACGGCTATGATCTCGATCTTGTTCGTGGTGGTTGCGATCGTCTACGGCATCGTTACGCGTGGCCGTAAGATTCCGGCTGCAGCGAACATCATCTCTGCGATCGCGATCATCATTGCAGTAGTTGCCATTGGTTACAATTTCCCGGTCATCCAGCTCGACAACTTCTCTTGGATGATGATCGTGGGCGTTTATATCTTTGCGGCTTCGATCGCGCCGGTGTGGGTGCTGCTCCAGCCGCGCGACTATCTTTCAAGTTACCTGCTCTACGGCATGATTGCCTTGGCGGTCGTTGGTATCATCGGCTCAGGCATCATGGGCGCTTCGAACGATCTTCAGATTCCAGCGTTCACGGGCGCGTTTGCTGCAGCAGGTGATTCCAAGGTTGCGGCAAGCGGCTTCCTCTTTCCGGCGCTGTTCATCACCATTGCCTGCGGTGCAATCTCGGGCTTCCATAGTCTGGTTGCTTCAGGTACCACTTCAAAGCAGCTCGACAAGGAAGGCCAAGCGCTGCCGATCGCTTATGGCGGTATGTTGCTGGAAAGCCTCGTTGCGATCATTTCGCTCTGCGCGGTTGCGTTCGTGTTCACTGGCTATATGGATGGCACCTATGCTTCTCCCACGCAGGTCTTTGCGGCAGGTCTTTCGCAAATGCTCGGAGTGATCCCTGGTCTTGAAGGTGCAACCGACATTGCTTATGCGCTGCTCGTTCTGGCGGTTTCGGTGTTCTGCTTGACCTCGCTCGACACGGCGACCCGCCTCGGACGCTATATGTTCCAAGAGCTTTTCACCCCACACGGCAAAGACATCTCTGAGCTTACGGGTTGGCGCAAATCCATCACGAACTCTTGGGTCGCAACGATCATCACGGTGGTGCTCGGCGTTGGCCTTGGTCTTACCGGCTACCAGCTCGTGTGGCCGCTCTTCGGTGCGGCGAACCAGCTGCTCGCAGCGCTCGGCTTGCTCGCGGTGTGCGCATGGCTGGGCAATGCTGGCAAGAACAACAAGATGTTCTACATCCCCATGGTGTTTATGCTCATCGTCACGCTCACCTCGTTGGTCATGACGTTGTGGGGCAAGGTTTCCGCTATCGCAGCAGGGGCGTTCACGCTGGCCAACGTGTTGCAGTTTGCGATCGCGGCGCTGCTGATCGTGTTCGCTGTCATTTTGGCGGTGAAGGGTATCAAGACCATCTTCTCGAAGGACAAGAAACCTGCTGAATTCGTGTAAGCTTGCGAAAGCGCATTAACAGCAAAGCGATCATGGAGCGTCTGCGGGGTAACTATGCTCTCTGTTACCTGGCAGGTGCTCCTTCTTGGTTCTGTGGCATAATCGCAGAAAGAGATTCTTCCGAATGATTAAAGGCAGCTATGAGTGAACAACGAACATACAAAGCGTTCATCTTCGACCTCGACGGCACGTTGCTCCATACGCTTCCCGATCTGGTGAACGTGACGAACAAAGCTCTTGCCGACCAGGGTTTTCCTCCCCATACCCCTGAAGAGATCCTCACGTATGTGGGTGATGGAGCTGCGCGCCTCATCGCGCAAGCGGTACCAGCGGATGCAACTCCCAAACAAGCAGAGCGTGTTTTTCAGAACTTCAAGAATTTCTATCACGATTTCGGTATCATCTACACCACCGAATTCGAGGGGATCACTGCGGCGCTTGAACAGGCGAAAGAGGCTGGCATGGGTCTTGCGATCCTGTCGAACAAGTTCGAACAGGGTGTGCTCGATGTACGCGATCGCTTCTTCCCTGACTTGATCGAAGTCGCCCATGGCGAATCAGATGCGGTTCCGCGCAAGCCTGACCCTACAGGGCTGTTGCTTTGTGCCAGGGAGCTCGGTGTTGCTCCCGAAGAATGTCTCTTCTTCGGAGATTCAGCAAGCGACATGCAGGCAGCTCATAACGCAGGCATGGAAGCAGTTGCGGTGACCTGGGGATATCAGCCACAAGAACGCTTGATGGCCGCCGCACCCGATCACGTGATCGAGAAGCCCGTAGATATGCTGCGCTTCATCAAGCAGTAAGGTCGCGCGCATGACCTCGCCTTCTCCGGACAATCGCACGCCAGTACAGCCCGCTAATCAGTCGATGTACGAACGTCAGCGCGAGGTAGAATGCTCCGCTTTTGCGCCTTATTTCCAAGGGAACGTGAATGCGCTCTTTTGTGTCGTCTCGCAAGAAACTCCTTCTGAACAGGCCCGCAAAGCGATCGAAGCAACAGCTGCGCGTGCTGGAATCGCTGCTTCCGACATCTTTTGGATCGCGCTTGGCGGTGTTGAGCAACCTGCAGAAGAACTTGCCGCGCCTTCGCTCCTTCATTTGATCGAAGTGATCGACCCGCTGTGCCTTGTGGTAACCGAGCAAGCCTCTGCGCGCATCCTTTCGCTTGCCTACAATCAGCCGATCAAGCTGGACTGCTGTGATGGCGTTCTCGGAAGACCCTGCTGCGCATTCGTCGATTTCGAACGCATGCTCCAGACCGACGAACGTAAGCAACGCGCCTGGGCGCTCCTTAAAGAAATGCTCACACGGGTAAATGCGCATTAAGTGGTAAAACCGGCACGCCAGATTACCTCACCATCGCAAGCACCTATAATAAAGAGAAGAACGAAAGGTATCTCATGGCGAACAAAAGCTTAGCAACCGCGCCTGCGGATCAGACGATCCTCGTAACCGGTGGCGCGGGTTTCATCGGAAGTCACACCTGTGTTGAATTGCTCGATCAGGGCTACAACGTGGTTGTGGTTGACGATCTTTCCAACTCGAGCGAAGAGGCTATCCGCCGCATTGGCGAGATCACGGGTAAGCCTGAAAAGCTCACGTTCTATCAGGTGGATATCCTTGATCGCGAAGCGCTCAACAAGGTGTTCGCTGCGCACGACATCGATGCGATCATCCATTTCGCGGGCTTCAAGGCGGTGGGCGAATCCACGCAGAAGCCGCTCGAATACTACTGGAACAACGTTACCGGTTCGCTCGTATTGTTCGACGTAGCGCGCAACCATGGCGTGAAGAACATCATCTTCTCGAGCAGCGCGACCGTCTATGGCGACCCCGAGATGATCCCTATCACCGAAGATTGTCCCAAGCATGAGGCCACCAATCCTTATGGCGAGACCAAATCCATGCTCGAGCGCATCCTTACCGATCTGCACCGTGCGGATCCTGAGTGGAATGTGGTGCTGCTGCGTTACTTCAACCCGATCGGTGCACATGAAAGCGGCAGGATCGGTGAAGACCCGAAGGGCATCCCGAACAACCTGCTTCCCTATGTGGCGCAAGTTGCTACAGGTAAGCTCGAATGCATCCAGGTCTTCGGCGACGATTATCCTACTTCTGATGGTACGGGCGTGCGCGACTACATTCATGTGGTCGATCTTGCGCGCGGACACGTGAAAGCGCTTGATTTCATGGGTGGCAAAGTTGGCACTGGCAAAGCGATCGGGCTGGGCAGCATCGAGGGTCCTGTGGCCGAAGACGGTACGCGCAGCGGCGTTGCGATCTTCAACCTGGGAACGGGTACGGGCTCGAGCGTGCTTGAGGTTATCAAGTCCTTCGAGCAGGCGTGTGGCAAAGAGTTGCCGTATCGGATCGTCGAACGCAGGCCGGGCGATATCGCGGAGAACTATGCAGCATGCGATAAAGCAGCGACCGAACTGGGCTGGGTTGCAGAATACGACCTTGCGCGCATGTGCGCCGACGCGTGGAATTGGCAGAGCCAGAATCCAAACGGCTATAACGCATAAACCTCCATCCGAATCATCATTCATGTGCGGCTTCCGTGATGACGAAGCCTTTATGAACCGTTAAGGGCTCCTTCGAAAGGGGAGTTCTTGTGCTGAATAACACAAATTACGGAATAATTCACACCGCTAGTAAAAATGAGACTTCTCTTCTCTCATTTGCAGCCCGATAATACAGACAGGAAACGTGTTTATGGAGCACCGCGTTTCGGCGCGGGAGCCTTCGACAAGAGCTCGCGCTGCCTGCACGAAAACGCACTGTTCGGTCTTCGCAAAAGGCAAAGATCGTTTAAGAGATAGGAAAGTGCCATGTGTACCAATGGTGTGAATGTCGATCAATTCAAGATGATGCTCGAGCAGATGGACGATCAAGTTGCGCTGAACCGTCGCTGGACGCACAAGCTGTTCCATAAAGCAGACGACAACGGCTATGAGACCACCGCTGCCGTGCTCAAGGAGATCCAGGGGCTTATGGACGAAGCGCGCGCGCTCCTCACGGATGCGCAGGATGCTCTCGATAAAGATGCCAGCTCTGCACCAGGCGTTACCGTCAATCTCGTTTAGTTCAAAGCAAAGGCAATCGGTATGAGCAGTGATCTTGTGCGCTTCTCGGTAGCAATGCCGGAAGACCTTCTTATCAACTTCGACCATCTTGTTGCGCGTCGCGGTCTTGCGAAGAATCGCAGCGAAGTCATTCGCGATCTCGTGCGCGATGCGCTGGTGGAAGGGGAGTGCGCAACGCCTGGACGTATCGTCATGGGCACGCTCACCATCGTCTACAGCCACCATGCGAGCGATCTGCAGGAAAAGCTGCACTTCATTCAGCATCGTTATCTCGATCGCATCATCACATCGGTCCATGTGCACATCGACGAAGACAACTGCCTTGAAGTGATCATCCTTAAAGGGGAAACCGGCGAGGTTCAGGATGTGGCGAACCTTATCCTGGGCACCAAGGGAGTTAAGACCGGGCGGTTGGTCATGACCACCACCGGCGAATTCATCTAAATCTAAGGAACTGAATATGGACGAAACAGTACTGTTAGGGCACGGAAGCGGCGGTTCGATGATGAAGCGCATCATCGACGAGGTGTTCTTCGAGGCGTATGCCGGTGAAGAGCTTCGCGTTGGCGATGATGCCGCGCGCCTTGAAGCGCCTGAAGGTGAGCGCGTCGCGTTTTCGACCGACAGCTTCGTGGTCACCCCGCAGTTCTTTCCGGGCGGCGATATCGGGCGCTTGGCCGTGTGCGGTACGGTGAACGATGTTGCAACCAGCGGTGCCGTTCCGCAGTTCTTGAGCTGCGGGTTCATCCTTGAAGAGGGCTATCCGATGGATAAGCTCAAGCGTATTTGTGCGAGCATGGCCGAAATGGCCAAAGAAGCGGGCGTGCGCATCGTGACGGGCGACACGAAGGTGGTCAACCGCGGGCATGGCGATGGCGTGTTCATCAACACTTCAGGAATTGGTTTCATTCCTAAGGGCGTCGATCTTTCTGGTGCGTACTGCAAACCGGGCGACAAGATTCTGGTAACTGGCACGCTGGGCGATCACGGCATCACGATCATGAGCTGCCGCGAAGAGCTTGGCTTCTCTGCCGACCTGCAAACGGATGCGGCTCCGCTCAATCACCTTATCCAAGAGGTGATCGCAGCCGCGCCGAACACGCGTTGCTTCCGCGACCCTACGCGCGGTGGTCTGGCTTCAACGCTCAACGAACTTGCTGAACAGTCGCAGGTTGATTTCGTGATCGAAGAAGACGCGATCCCCGTGAAAGATGCCGTGCGTGGAGCATGTGAGATGCTCGGCTACGACATCTTCCAGGTTGCCAACGAAGGCAAGATGGTGTGCGTAGTAGCTGCCGATGAAGCTGAAGCGGCGCTTGCGGCCATGAAGGCGAACAAATATGGCGTTGATGCTGCGATCATCGGCGAGGTAGTTGAAAAGCCGGGAGCGCGCGACTCGCGCGTTTCTTTGCGAACAGGATTCGGCTCGCTGCGCATCATGGATATGCTTGTGGGCGAGCAGCTTCCGCGCATCTGTTAGGCCATGTAACAACTCGTTTACCATCTTGGACGATGCCTCTAAGTCGCGCACGAAAGATATAATAGTAAGAGACACGAACAAGAAAGGATGAACCATGGTACGCATTGATGCATTTGGTATGCCCAGCGAAGAGCTCATCGCACGAATCGAAGCTGAAGCGGGCGTTGGAAATAGAGAGATCGTAGTCACTACCGACAGCAAGGACACCCTTGAAGACCTCGTAGCGTATTCGAACAAGTCAGATAGCTCGATCGATATCAACGTGGTCGAGAACGATAAAGGTTGGGAAGTGCGCTTGGAGATCGGTGGCGCAGACCAAGTCACACTGCCCCATTCAAACGAGTCTTCTGTTCCTGAAGATGCGGTATCTTAGGGCTTCATCAACCGTTTACAGAAGAAATAGCTAAGCAGTTTGAATATGTGCCTATACGTGGTATTTTCCTACAGAGGGTTTTTTCAAGCTCGTACAAGCTTAGTAGCTGAGACTGAGGAAAGAGGTACGAAATGGCACATCCAGTTATTCTAGAAGAAGAATGTATTGGCTGCGGCATTTGTGTTGACGATTGCCCCCAAGAAGTACTTGAAGTTGTCGATGGTGTTGTTACCGTTGTTAACGAAGAGTCCTGCATCGCTTGTGGCGACTGTGTTGAAAGCTGCCCGATGGGCGCTATCCCTGAGGTTGTTGAAGACTAAAGTAACCTTTTGGTACGCAACCTTTCAAGCGCGCAACAAAATGCGCAGGCGAAACGATTCGGTTCTAGTATGTCAAGCAGTTCGTTTGACATAAGAGATCGGGTGAGCGAAGCATAAAGCAACGTGCACGCCGAAGATCGAGCCAAGATCGTGGGAAGCCAAGATTTCAAGTGATTTAGAGGTCGCTTGTGTATGAATTATGGAGACGAACGCTGGTTTGTCTCCATTTTTTTATTCCCAAAGTTGCTTTGACCTGCGGTGATGTAAAGCAAGCAGAAATATCAAAGTTTGCAATGCATAAAACTTTACAATAGGGCACTTAGATTATATTATGTCAAGCGTTGGAGCTTTCTTAACAAGGCTCCGTTTAACTATGAGGTAATACAAGGTTCGTTTTACGAGTCTCTATTGAAAGGATAAGAACATGCCAAAGATTATTGGAATCGACTTGGGTACGACCAACTCCGCTATGGCGGTCATGGAAGGATCAGAGCCAGAAATTTTGGTTAACGCTGAAGGCGATCGCACTACCCCTTCGGTAGTAGGTTTTGGCAAAGACGGTGAGCGTACGGTCGGCAAAGCTGCAAAGAACAAAGCAGTCACCAACCCCGAGAACACCGTTGCTTCCGTGAAGCGCTTCATCGGCCGTTCCTATGGCGAAACGGGCGAGGAGCAGAAGACCGTCGCCTATAACGTGAAGAACGGTAACGGCGGTCGTGCTGTCGTTGCGATCGACGAACGCGATTACATGCCGGAAGAGATCTCGGCTATGGTGCTCCAGAAGATCAAGTCCGATGCTGAAAAGCGTGTGGGCGAGCCTATCACGCAGGCAGTCATCACCGTTCCTGCCTACTTCAACGACGCACAGCGTCAGGCAACGAAGGACGCAGGCAAGATCGCTGGTCTCGAGGTACTCCGCATCATCAACGAGCCCACGGCAGCAGCACTTGCGTATGGTCTCGACAAGACCAACAAAGATGAGAAGGTTCTCGTGTTCGACCTCGGCGGCGGTACGTTCGACGTGTCGGTGCTCGAGCTGGGCGATGGCGTATTCGAAGTTTGCTCGACCGCAGGCGACAACCACCTTGGTGGCGACGACTGGGATCAGCGCATCATCGATTGGCTCGCCGACAAGTTCCAGGCAGACAATGGTATCGATCTGCGCAAGGACAAGATGGCTATGCAGCGTCTGAAGGAAGCTGCTGAAAAAGCGAAGATGGAGCTTTCTTCCACCACGCAAACCACCATCAACCTGCCCTTCATCTCCGCAGGCGAAGCTGGTCCGCTCCACTTGGACTACACGCTCACCCGCGCAGAGTTCGAGCGCATCACCAAAGACCTGCTCGATCGCTGCAAGTTGCCTGTAGAGCAGGCACTCAAAGATGCTGACCTGAAGACGGGCGACGTGGACGAGGTCATCCTTGTTGGTGGTTCGACCCGTATGCCTGCAGTGCAGGAGCTGGTTGAGAAGATCACGGGCAAGAAGCCGAACATGTCGGTCAACCCCGATGAAGTAGTTGCAATGGGTGCAGCTGTTCAGGGCGGCGTTCTGGCAGGCGATGTCGAAGGCATCCTGCTGCTCGACGTTACTCCGCTTTCACTCGGTGTTGAGACCATGGGCGGCGTCATGACCAAGATGATCGAGCGCAACACCACCATCCCGACCCGCAAGACTGAGATCTATTCGACGGCGGCTGATAATCAGACCAGCGTTGAGATCCATGTCCTGCAGGGCGAGCGCGAAATGGCAGCTGGTAACAAGACACTCGGCAAGTTCCAGCTCACTGGTATCCCGGCCGCACGTCGTGGCATGCCGCAGATCGAGGTTACGTTCGACATCGATGCGAACGGCATCGTGAACGTTTCCGCTAAGGACCTGGGCACGGGCAAGCAGCAGCAGATCACCATTTCGGGATCTACCGCACTTACCGATGACGAAGTCGATCGTATGGTGAAGGACGCAGAGATCCATGCAGAGGAAGACGCTGCGCGTAAGCAGGAAGTCGAGATCCGCAACAACTGCGATTCGCTCATCAACGCGACCGAGACCACGCTTGCTGAAATCTCCGACAAGGTCGGCGACGACATGAAGAAGCAGGCCGAAGATGCGATCGCGGCAGCTCGCAGCGCGCTTGAAGGCACTGATCTCGAGGCCATCAAGAAGGAAACCGAAAACCTCCAGCAGGTTGGCTATAAGTTGGCGGAAGTCGTCTACAGCACCGAAGGTGCACAGGCGGGGGCAGCTGCTGAGACAGCAGAGAGC
>FR895123.1:12174-41695 GCA_000435675.1 Eggerthella sp. CAG:298
CAGCAGACGATACGATCGAAGCTGACTTCGAGGTAGTCGACGACGAAGAGAACAAGGACAACTAATCATGGTGAACGGAAATTCAGAGGAAGAGGTAAAAGATACCGCTGCCACTGATGCCGAGCCGGAAGCTGAAGTTGTCGACGCTGAAATCGTCGAAGAGGCTGATTCCCCCGAACCTTCGGGGGATGAAGCTTCCGAAGAAGCATCTGCCGAAGCTACTGTTGCGAAAGCAAAAGAAGAAGCAGCTGAATGGCAGGGCAAATACCTCAGACTTCATGCGGAATGGGACACCTACCGCCGTCGCATGAAAGAACAGCGCGAGGAAGAATCCAGGCGCGCAACGGAAAAACTCGTCGAAGACATCATTCCGGTGCTCGACGATTTCGAGCGAAGCATCGACTACGCCAACGAAAACGGCGAAGAAGGGCTGCTCGGAGGGGTAACGGCAGTGTATGCCAAGCTCAACGAAGTGCTCGTTAAAGAAGGGGTCGAGATCATCGATCCAGTGGGGCAACCCTACGAAGCACTCGAAGCGCAAGCGGTGGCAACGGTCGATAACCCCAATGTTCCCGATGAAACCGTGGAACAGGTTTACCAGAAGGGCTATCGCATGGGTAACAAGGTCATCAGGCCAGCCATGGTAACGGTAGCGGTTGGTGGACCGAAACGTGAAACCGACGAAGAAGAAGACAACGAGTAATCGGAGTTAAACAGGCGGGTCACAAACGGTCCGCCTGTTTTGTATCAAAAAAGAAAGAGAGGTGGAACGAATGGCATCCACACCTGATTACTATAAGACGCTAGGCGTTCCACGAAGCGCAACTGCTAGTGAGATCAAAAAAGCATTTCGTAAGCTTGCTCGTGAACATCACCCCGATGCCGGTGGCGACGAGGCGAAGTTCAAAGAGATCAACGAAGCCTACGAGGTGCTTTCGGATGATAAAAAACGCGAGATGTACGACCAGTACGGTACCGCGAACGAAAACCAGATCCCTTTCCAAGGAGGCAATCCTTTTGGGGGAGGAAATCCCTTCGGTGGCGGCACGTACACCTACACCACCAGCGGCGGAGGCAATCCCTTCGGCGGCGGTGGCGGCGGTGGCATCGACTGGGCCGACATCTTGGAAAGCCTGCGCCATGGTGAAGGAGCCTTCGGAACGAATTGGGATTTCGGGGGTGGCGCTCGTCAAGCGCAGCCTGAAAAGGGAGCGGACAAGAAGGTCACGCTCACGGTTTCTTTCGATGAGGCGTTCAACGGCGCCGAAAAAAAAGTACGCGTGGTGAACCCCGAAACGCAGGAGAAGGAAACCCTTACCATCAAGGTGCCTGCGGGTGCTATGGAAGGTGGCCGTGTGCGCATGAAGGGCAAAGGCCATCCAGGTGCGAACGGTGGTGCAGCGGGCGATCTGCTCGTTACGATCAAGATCGCGCCCGATGCGAACTTCAGCCGCAAAGGGGCAGACGTTATCACCAAACTGCCGGTGAGCATCGACGAAGCCGCACTGGGTGCGCAGATCGTAGTGCCCACACCTTCAGGCAAGAAAGCGCGCGTGCGCGTTCCGGCAGGAACGCAGGACGGCGCAGTGCTCACGCTGAAAGGTCAAGGTGCACCACGTCTCGGCAAGAACGCTTCGGGAACGGGAGACTTGAAAGTCGAGATCGAGGTCAAGATCCCCACCACCCTTAACGATGAACAGAAAGCTGCGCTCGAGGCATTCAAGGCAGCAACACCTGAAAGTGTAAGGGGGTAGCCGATGAACGATCGCAATCGCCCCCTCTACATGATCGGCGTCGCTGCTGAACTAGCGGGCGTTCATCCGCAAACCTTGCGCATTTATGAGCAAAAAGGTTTGGTGAACCCCCAACGTACGCGTGGTAATACGCGTATGTATTCTCAGGCCGACATCGAGCGCCTGCAGTTGATCAACGAGCTCACGAGCGAGGGTATCAACTTAGCAGGGGTCATTCGCATTCTCGACCTGCAGGGGCGCCTGAATGAGCGCGACGACGAAATCGACGATCTGCATAAGCGCGTTCGCCGTCTTGCCGATCGTGTGCATGAGTTAGAAACATTCGAGCACGTGAGCAGTCTCGTAGCGCAATCAACGTCGCTCGAGTTGCGTCGTATTCGTTAGGGCGTTCATCACCCTAAAACAAAAAACAAACGAAAGGAAAAGCTTCATGGATTTACAGAAGATGTTAGAAAAACTGGCGCTTTCTGCCCAAGAAGCTCTGCAATCTGCCATGAGCATTGCTGGCGAGGCAAAAGCAGGAATGGTCGAACCCATTCACATGCTTGCCGCGCTGCTCTCATCTGGCGAGCATAATATCGATGCCATCGTCAAACGCCTTGGTGCCGATCCGAAACTTCTGCGCGATGAAGTCCAAGCAGAGATCGATCGCATGCCGAAGGTGGAAGGTGGCGGCATCATGGGCATGACCGCCCCTTCTATGGCGCTCGTCTCCCTGCTCGACAAGGCGGTGAAGATCGCAGAGAAATTGGGCGATTCGTACGCCACAAGTGAGCACCTGCTCATTGCGCTCTCAGAAGAGAACGATGCAGCAGGCAAGATTTTGAACAATGCAGGAATCAATAAGAACGATATTCAACAAGCGTATGAGGAATTGCGAGGTGATACGCGCGTGACTGATCAACAATCAAAAACAGAATTCGAGGTGTTAGACCAATATGGCAACAACCTCACCAAAGCGGCGCGCGAAGGCAAACTGGATCCCGTGATCGGCCGTAACGAAGAGATTCGTCGAACCATCCAGGTGCTGTCGCGTCGTACGAAGAACAACCCCGTGCTCATTGGTGAGCCGGGCACTGGTAAAACAGCTATCGTCGAAGGGCTGGCCCAGCGCATCGTTGCGGGCGATGTTCCTTCTTCGCTGCAGGATCGCGAGCTCATCGCGCTCGACCTGCCTTCCATGCTGGCAGGCGCGAAGTATCGCGGTGAATTCGAGGACCGCCTGAAGGCAGTGCTGCGTGAAGTGAAGGAATCGGACGGGCAGATCATTCTGTTCATCGACGAGCTCCACACCATCGTGGGTGCTGGTTCATCGGGTGATTCATCGATGGATGCGGGCAATATGCTCAAGCCGGCGCTCGCACGTGGTGAGCTGCATGCCATCGGTGCGACCACGCTCGACGAGTACCGCAAATACATCGAGAAAGATGCGGCGCTTGAGCGCAGGTTCCAGCCAGTCATGGTGGGCGAGCCTTCTGTCGAAGACACCATTGCTATCCTGCGTGGCCTGAAGGAGAAGTACGAGATCCATCATGGCGTGCGCGTGACCGACTCGGCTATCGTGGCGGCAGCGGAGCTCTCGAACCGCTACATTTCCGATCGTTTTCTTCCCGATAAGGCGATCGATCTTATGGATGAAGCGGCATCACGTCTGCGCATCGAGATCGATTCGATGCCTGAAGAGGTCGATCTGGCCGAGCGCAAGCTCACGCAGATGCAGATCGAAGAGCAAGCGCTCATGAAGGAATCGGACGAGCCGAGCAAGGAGCGTCTCGAACAGCTGCGCAAGGATATCGCAGCAGCTCAGGAATCGCTCGACAAGCGCAAGGCTGAATGGAAGAACGAGAAGGACTCCATTGTTTCAGTCCAGAACTTGAAAGCTGATATCGAAGCGGCGCAGCTCGAAGAAGAGCGCGCAACGCGTGAAGGCGATCTGGCACGAGCTTCCGAGCTTCGTTTCGGACGCATTCCCGAACTGCAGGAGCAGCTGAAAGCAGCGACTGCAGCGCTCGAGGCACGCCAGGCAGATGGTACCATCCTGAAAGAGGAGGTCACCGAAGACGAGATCGCCGAGGTGGTTTCTTCATGGACGGGCATCCCTATCACGAAGATGATGCAAGGCGAAATGGAAAAGCTCATCGATCTTGAGGATCGTTTGCATGAGCGAGTGGTTGGACAGGACGAGGCCGTTTCGGCGGTAGCGGGCGCAATCCGCCGCAGCCGTGCAGGGCTCGCGGATCCCGAGCAACCTATCGGCAGCTTCTTGTTCCTCGGACCGACCGGTGTTGGTAAGACCGAGCTTGCAAAAGCGCTGGCAGAATGTCTTTTCGATGATGAAAAGGCCATGATCCGCATCGATATGTCGGAGTACATGGAGAAATTCTCCGTGCAGCGCCTGATCGGTGCGCCTCCAGGATACGTGGGTTATGACGAAGGCGGCCAGCTTACCGAGGCCGTGCGCCGCAAGCCCTACAGCGTCATTCTGCTCGACGAGGTCGAGAAGGCACACCCCGATGTGTTCAACGTGCTCTTGCAGGTGCTCGACGATGGCCGCTTGACCGATGGCCAGGGCCGTGTGGTCAGCTTCAAGAATGCGATCATCATCATGACCTCCAATATCGGCAGCCAGCTCATTCGTGAGCGCGATAAGGAAGAGACCATGGGAGACATGGTCGAGGACATGCAGAAGATGACACCGGAAGCTGCAGCTAAGCGTATGGCGGAATTCGCCAATCGCATGCAAGATGCATTGCGCAATACCTTCCGTCCCGAGTTCTTGAACCGTATCGACGACATCATCACGTTCAACGAGCTGAACATCGCGAGCATCGAGCCGATCGTTGAGCTTCAGCTCGCAGAAGTGTCGGCACGCTTGAAAGATCGCAAGATCGAGCTCGAGATCACGCCGGCAGCGAAGGAACGTTTGGCTATCGATGGCTACGATCCAGTCTATGGTGCACGTCCGTTGAAGCGCCTCATCCAGCGTCAGGTGGTCGACCGTGTTGCAACGGGCATCATCGAAGGCAAGATCTACGATGGCTCGACCGTTACGATCGATATCGATGCCGAAGGAAACTACGATGCTCAGGTGGACAACCACGGCAAGGACGTTGATCTTCCCGATGGGGCAGCCGAGCTTCTCGAAGAAGCGAATTCGTTCTTGAACGAAGTTGAAGGCGAAGAATAGTCTTGCCGCTTCGGACCGATCGATCTTAATCGATGAAGACCAGGTTGTTATATATGACAGCCTGGTCTTTTTATTTGGTGATAAACCATAGCGAACTCATAGCTTTATGCGGTATCATTATGCATACGCGGAAAGGGAAGCATAATGCGACAGCCACATATTGCACCACCAGGGGCCGATACCTTCCTTATTTCCATCGATTCGTACGAGGATGGGAAGATGACGGGCACCCTCGATAGCGTTATCATGTCAGCCCCGGTAAGATTTTCAAGCTTGCCAAGCCTCATCATGCTTATAGACAACATCCTCGACCAACAAACTGAATCGTTGCAGTCGATCCTTTCTCCCATAGATCCTGCTTTTGAGCCTTCTTTTGAACTTGAGGTTCTCTTCCGCCAGCACCACACTTGGCAAGGCCGCATCAAATGGGACGCAGGTCAGAAACAAGCTACCTTCAAGAGCGTTCTTGAACTTCTGTTCATCATCGAGATGGCCTTCGGAGACTAAAGACACCAAAGCAGATGAACGACTCGTTGACACTGCTTCAGTGTCTTTTTTGTTGCGCTTCAAGGCTTGTATAATCAAGGAAAACGCAGCAGGAAGGCGGATCATCATGGGAGCAACAGATGTTTACATTGACGAGGGTCTTTGCACAGGATGCGGGGCTTGCGTGCATGATTGCATCCAGCATAATATCGTGTTGCGCGAAGGCAAGGCCCATCCGCTCGATTACTGCATGAAGTGTGGCCACTGCGTGGCTATTTGCCCTGAAGGAGCGCCGAGCATCCCTGCCTATGCAGATTCACCGATCGATTTCGATCCTGCTACCTTCGACCTTCCTACGGAAAACCTTTTGAACAGCATCAAATTCCGTCGCAGCATCCGTGCGTTCAAAGATGAGCCGATCTCGATGGAGCATCTGCATCTGCTCATGGAGGCTGGTGGGCATACGCCTACAGCGAAGAATACACAGATGTGCCGCTTTGACTTTCTTCAGGACAGCTTGCCTGAATTCAAGGAGCTTATCTGGTCGTATCTTTCAGAGGTATATGAGACCGATCGCATCATGCCCATTCCTGCAGAAACGCTGGGTCGTTTCATCGAGAATAGACGTGCTAATCCAAAGGATGATTATCTGTTCCGTGATGCCCCCGCGGTTCTCTTCATCGAATCGCCCGACCCGCTTGATGCGGGGCTCGCAGCAGGAGCGATCGAAATGGTGGCGCATACGCTCGGTATCGGCGTGCTCTATAATGGGTATTTGCGCCGCGTAGTGGATTCGTGTCCCGCTGCCCGCGCTTATTTCGATATGAGTGACGAACGCGGTCTGAACGTCTGCATGCTTCTTGGTTACCAGCAAAAACGCTACTATCGCACAGCACCCCGTCGCTTCCCCAGCGTCGTCCTCCGTTGATGACAAATTACCCGACCCCTAGCACCTTAGTCGGCAAAGAGTCACCTCGTTGCCTCATCCTCTCCGCTGATCGAGTCACATACCCTTTCCGTTGGTCGAGCAGAGGGCAGACTTTGCTGATAGCAAAAGCACAGAAGCGCTACACTCATAATGAAACGAGAAGAAAAAAGATGTCGAACGACCGGGTAGTTTGTCATCTTGCAGAAAGGTTTTCATCATGGCTGATAGAATGATCGATCCTACCAACAATGATCCGCAGGGCGAAATCACCGATGAGCTGAAAGCGGTCGTGCAAGCTGTTTTGAACGAGGCTGTTTCCAAGATGGAAGCGGGCGAAGAGATCATCCCCTTCACGGGTTTGGCAGTCAAAGAAAATCTGTTCATCGAAACGCATCCGGGCGACGACGCGGAAACCTGCTTCACGCTCGCGCGTCGTGAGGTAGAAGGCGCACGCGGCGCCACGGCGTATGCATTTTGCTACGACGGATATCTCGACACCGATGATGGTATGAAAGATTGCATTATCGCTGAGGGTGGTTTGCCGGGTGCTTCGGAGGCATACGCATTCGGTTATCTCTATGATGAAGACGGCATCAAGAAGGACATCGTCTACATCGGTCCCGCACCCAACTTCATGGAAGGTTTGAAGCTCGAGCTCGATATGGAAGGTACGCTCGATCCGCGCGATGCTCTCAAAGATGCGTGGGATGAAGAAGACTCTAAAGCAGCCGAGCTTGCTGAAGAAGACTTCACCACTTCAGACGCAACCGCTGAACAATAAGCACAAAAAGAGTTCCGTGCATAAAAAAAGCCGCTTCAACGAGCGGCTTTTTTGATTTATGAGGTCGTATCTTACTTCTTGTAAAGTTCGACTTTGTTCTTCATATCCTGCTTGAGGTCTTTGCCTGCTTCGTGCTTGAGCACCACATTGACTTGCTTGCCGGTCTTTTCTTCGATAATGGCAACGAAGGCATCGAGATGCTTCGACTTGAGCTTGTCGTCGTCTTCGGTCTTTACGCACAGATCGATAGAAGAGCCTTCGATCTCTTTTGCATCAGCAGCAGAACCGTAGAGCCAAACCTTTTCGATCGATGCGATATCTTTTGCAGCCTTGGAAACAGCTTTTTCAAGCTTCTTAAGAGAAAGAACTTCGCCACCTTCGGTCGCGTCAGACGTGGTGAAATCGCTTTCGTCCTCGATGGGATCGATCGTATCGATCTCTTCGGCGGGTTCTTCTTCGGAAACTGCATCAGAGGTAGTGAACTCGCTTACTTCATCGAGCTCATCAACAGGTTTGATCTCAGTGAAACTTTCTTCTTCGCCGATCGCATACAGCGAATAGGCAGCCGTAGAAGATTCTTCGCTCGAGATGGCATCGGAGGTGGAATAATCCTCTTCAGCAAGCGCTTCGGCTTCCTCCGCGAGATCGGGCTCAGGTTCGCTCTTGAGAGAAACAGCAACCCCTTCGTCTTCATCTTCTTCGACTTCTGGGGTCTCTTCCGGCTCTTCAACTTCGTCGGAAGTGGTGAATTCGCTCACGACGGCTTCTTCTTGAGCAGGTTCCTCAGGAATCTCTACTGCAGGAACGGTGTAGGGATGAGGGGCAGTCGCAGCACCAGGCTGAGTTTGCAGGAGCGCTTTGATGACCGTGAGATCATCCTGGATGCTCTGGAGTAGCACTTCGTCTTTGCTTGGCTCGTTCGCCTGAGCATCGGAAATTTCGAGACCGGTCTGCAGATAGTAGACGAAAGCCTCAGTACGTGAAATGTGTTCCTTTTCGGCGTGAGCATCAATGCTTTCCAGAATGGAGGTGGGAAGCCTGAGTGAAACATGAGTTTTGGCAGAGCTTGTAGTGTTGGTTGCCATGATCTCCCTTAACCATCTCGAAGAAGTTCCTAATGTAAGTATTGTCTCATTATAAAGCCCATATGTGCATTCCCACGCGAAAACTAGGGGCATTGCAGCGGAAATTCTGCTGTGAGGACAGGAGCGCGGAAGATAGGCATCTCTGATGTGCGCTTCGCTGCAAAAGGCAATGGGTAATGAATCGGCGCAAGCGTAAAAAGCATCAGAAAAATGTGAGTTCGGAGTTCAAAAAAGTTTCAGAAAAACGTGAGCTTTGCTGAGTAAGATGGACAGGTACCGAAAACTTGCTCAAAACGACAGGTAATGGTTGTTAGTTTGTGCGGAATCGGAGGGTAAGCGGACGGTCTGTTTGCGAGTGGAAACGCTATTTGCTACGATTGTTCAGCTAATCCTGTTTCGGGCTTGCCTTCATGACCCGAAACCGTAAGTCCAGAGGAGGTGACCATATGAAGGCTTATGAATTGTTGTTTTTTGTAGCTCCGTCAATCGACGAAGAAACCCGTTTAGCTGTTATGAAGCGTATCGATACTGCTATTACTGCAGATAACGGTACGGTCGACAACGTCGACAACTGGGGTAAGCGTAAACTCGCTTATGAGGTAAACGGCTTGACCGACGGTGATTACACCCTCATCGATTTCCACGCAAATCCTGAAAGCATCGCAGAGTTGGATCGCGTTTTGCGCATTACCGACGCTGTTGAACGCTTCATGATCGTTAAGCGTACCGATCGCGATTAATGCGAGCGGCATAGGTAGTTTTGGTTGTACGCCAAAACCAACTGAAGAACAGAAGGGCGGATCGAACCTAGCCCTTCACGAGAAGGAAATCAGAGGCAAATGGGATATTTGCCCGTAGAAAGAGGTATCACATGAGCATCAATAGAGTGATCATCACCGGTAATCTTACGCGCGATCCAGAATTGCGCTCAACCGCAAGCGGCATGCCGGTCCTCGGTTTTGGCGTTGCAGTCAACGACCGCCGTCGCAATCAGCAAACAGGTGAATGGGAAGACTATCCCAACTTTATTGATTGCACCATGTTCGGAGCCCGCGCAGAAAGCGTTTCCCGCTTCCTTTCTAAGGGAAGCAAGGTTGCCATCGAAGGCAAACTTCGCTGGAGCCAGTGGGAGCGTGATGGCCAGAAACGCTCGAAGATCGAGGTCATCGTCGATGAGATCGAATTCCTTTCGCGCAACGATGGCTCACGTGGTGGCGCACCGATGCAACAGAGTGCGCCTCAACCGCAGGCTATGCCCGTGCAGCAGGCACCTGCTCCGGTAGCAACGCCGGTGGTAGACGCTTCTGTCTACGATGAAGATATCCCGTTCTAATCACGAACGAAAGAGGTTAAGAATGCCTGAATACAATAAGCAGCCTCGTCGTAAGTTCTGCCAGTTCTGCAAGGATAAGGCAGAATACATCGACTACAAAGACACTCAGATGCTGCGCAAATATGTAACCGACCGTGGGAAGATCAAGCCCCGCCGTGTGACCGGTGCTTGCACCCAGCATCAGCGCGATATCGCGAACGCTGTTAAGCGCGCCCGTGAGATGGCTCTCATGCCATACGCTGTGCCTGCGATCAGCGGCCGCAACAATCGTCGCGATCGATAAGAGGAGGTTTTCATGAAAGTCATCCTTTTATCTGAACTCAAGGGCAAGGGCGGCGAAGGCGATATCGTCGAAGTTGCCGACGGGTATGCCAACAACTACCTGTTCCCGCAGAAGATCGCTGTTGCTGCTACGAAGGGTAACCTCAAGCAGCTTGAGCAGCGCAAGCACAACATTGCTACGCGTGAAGCAGCGCGCATCGAAGAAGCCCAGGCGCTCAAAGCCGCTCTCGACGATCTTTCCGTTAAGGTCGAGGCACGCGTGGGTGAAGAAGGCGTGCTCTTCGGCTCCATCACTGCAGCTATGATAGCTGATGCGCTCAAAGAGGCAGAGGACATCGAGATCGATCGCAAGCGTATCGACCTCAAGAACCCGATCAAGACCGCTGGCAAGCACGAGGTCGTCGTTTCGATCTATCGCGACATCAAGTCGAACCTCACGGTTGTGGTCGGCAACGAAGAGACCTTCACGGCATCCGAAAGCGCTGCTGAAGCACAGGAAACTGCTGAAGAGGATTTCTCCACTTCAGACGCAGTTGCTGAAGAGCCCACAGCAGACGCTGTCGTAGTGGCTGAGGTTGAAGCAGAATAGTGCTGTTTTTCGCGCCGCTTAGCTATTAGCCGGTAGGTGTGATAAATTAGACTTCCCGATACCGCATCCACGGTGTCGGGAAGTTTTGTTGTTAGTACCTCTTTTCAGGCGCGATACTTTAAGAACAGGACAAGGGAGCGAATGCCAGCACCTACGACAAACGATCAACTCGCACTTCAGGCTTCAGGTTCGAAGGGCAAAGCACTGCCACAGAACATTGAGGCGGAGAAGACCGTTCTATCTGCGTGTTTGCTTTCTACGGGAGTATTCGAAGAAGTCTCTCTCAAATTGCGCCCCGAAGATTTCTATCGTCCTGCTCATCGCATCATCTTCGAGACGATGCGCGATATGAATGCACGTTCGATTCCGATCGATGTCATTTCCGTGGCGGACAGCCTCAAGGCAGCTTCCCAGCTCGAAGCGGTAGGCGGGCAGCCGTATCTGCTCGACCTTTCAAACAATACGTTTTCCCTCACGAGCTGGCAGCACCATGCCGATATCGTGGGCCGTGACGCGATGCGCCGGCAGTTGCTCTTGGCATCAGCCAATATCTCTTCGCTCGCTTATGATTCTCCTGCCGATCCTAAAGAACTCATCTCGCAGGCTGAAGCCACTCTTTTTGGCGTGACCGAAAAAGCGGTCAACTCTTCGTTCAAAGACATCAAGACGCTTATCATCGAGGCGAACGATCAGATCGCTGAGATGGCGAATCGTGGCGAGGTCTTGCAAGGGGTACCCACCGGCTTCAAGGATGTCGATCAGCTGTTCAATGGGCTTCGTGGTGGGCAGTTGATCATCTTGGCTGCGCGTCCTGGCGTGGGTAAATCGTCGTTCGCGATGAATCTTGCGGTCAACGCGGCAAAACAGAAGTCGACAGTTGCGTTCTTCAGCTTAGAGATGTCGTCGGTCGAAATCACGAAGCGCCTGCTTTCAGCTGAATCAGGTATCAACCTGTCAGTCTTGAACAGCGGACGGATCGACAACAATGCATGGGCGCCGCTCTTCGATGCGTCTGAACGCTTGAGCAACATCGACCTCTATGTGGATGATTCGCCAGGGCTTTCGCTGGTCGAGCTGCGCACAAAGGCACGTCGCATGATGCGAAACGTTGAGAACGGCCTCATCGTGGTCGACTATTTGCAGCTCATGACACCCGTCATCCCTCATCCGAACAACCGCACCATGGAAGTTGCTGAGATATCGCGTGGCCTTAAGATGCTCGCTAAAGAACTCGATGTGCCCATCATGGCGCTCGCACAGCTTTCGCGTGCGGTCGAATCTCGTACTGACAAGCGCCCAATGCTTTCTGACCTGCGCGAATCAGGCTCGATCGAACAGGATGCCGACATCGTCATGTTCATCGATCGATCTACCAGCGAAGCTGAGGCAGAGTCTGACAAGCGTCCTGATTGGGGCGTGGCAGAATTGATCGTCGCAAAGCATCGCAGTGGTCCTACGCGTGACTTGAAGCTCACTTGGCTTGCCGAGCGCACCAAGTTCACCGACTACTTCGACGATTCAAGTTACTAACGCTTGCGCACAAACGCATCACTATCCGCTACACTCGAACCATGGCGCGATCAGTAACCTTCATACACGCAGCAGACCTTCATCTCGGAGCCCCGTTCAGGGGGTTGCGTGCAGTCTCGCCGGTGTGGGCTGATCGTTTGATCAAATCCATTCCCGATGCGTATCGTAAGCTCATCGATGAAACGATCCGTGAGCAGGTCGATTTCTTGATCATTGCAGGCGATGCGTTCGATGCCTCGCACCCCTCCTATGCCGATTTCTGCCTCTTCCGTGACGGACTCGAACGCCTTAACGATGCGAACATTCCGGTCTATTTCTGCACAGGTAACCACGATCCTTATGCGCGCTGGGCGGGCGAGTATGGTGATCTTCCCGAAAACGTTCATCTCTTCGATCCTCATGAGGCGAACTACTTTGTCTACGAAAAAGAGGGCGAATCGCTCGCTGTGTTAGGTGGGCGAAGCTACTACACGCAGGCATGGCCGCAAGACGAGAACATCGCGGAAGGCATCTCGCACGCAAAGGCGAAAGAGATCGCTGCCGATGCAACATTCCAGGTGGGCGTGATTCATTCTGGTCTCGACATCGATCCGACACGCAGTCCGGTGAAGCCAAAAGATCTTCTCGCGCGCAAAATGGATTACTGGGCGCTCGGGCATATTCATCATCCGCAGCTTATCCCCGAGGATGATCCAGCCATTGCCTTTTCGGGCTGCATTCAAGGGCGCGATATTCACGAAACTGGCCCGCATGGCGTGCTCAAGGTGACGCTGCGCGAAAACCTTCCCACCGAAGTTGCGTTCCTTTCCACGGCGCAAATTGTGTGGGAACGCATCGAAGTGGACGTTTCTGCCTGCGCGACGATCGCTGATATCCAAGAAGCGGTCACCACACAGCAGTTCGAGCGCAACGCGCGATCGCAATGTCAGAACATGCTCTGTCGCATCACGCTCACGGGTGCAACACCGCTTCATAGTGCGCTCACTCCGCATGTGCTCGCCGACCTCCGTTCGGTCATCAACGATCGCTATCCGTTCTTCTTCATCGATGATGTCGTGAACGAAACGCGCGCGAAGATCGACAAGGACGCGATCGAGAAAGAGGGGCTGTTCCCGGCGGTCTATCTTTCGACCATGCGCGCGCAGAAGAAAGATAGAGTCGACGGTCTGTCCTATCTTGAACAGCAATTCTCAGCGCTTGACCTGCCTGTTCCCAAGCTTCAGCGGCGCTTCGATGAAGCTTGCAAGGAAGCGGAATCGCTCGTGTTCGATCTGTTGAGCGAGAACAACAATGACTAAGAGCGATACACAGAACAAGAAGAAGGGCGAGAAGAACCAGCCTTTTGCGCCAACGTATCTGTCGAGCATCTATCTCGAATACGTGAAGCTGACGAATTTCGGCAAGTTCGCCAACATGATCGTCGGTCCGTTCAAGCCTGGCCTCAATGTGGTGTATGGCGCGAACGAAGCGGGCAAGACCACCATCAGTGAACTTATCAAGAATGTCATGTTCGGCTGGCGTGTTTCGCGCCGTGGTTCGAACAGTTACAAGCCAGAGAATTCAGAGCGCATCGGCAGCTTGTTCTTCAAAGACGACCGCACGGGCGATGTTGAAGAGATCAAGCGTACGAAGAACAGCGAAGGCGTGGTCGATCGACTCCATGTGCTCGATGACATCGACAAAGAAACGTACGAGACCATGTTCGCGCTCAATAGCGATGAGCTGCTCAAGCTCGATCGTCATAACGAGGTTACCGCGCGCTTGCTCACGGCTGGCTCTGGTACGGCATCATCCCCTGCCATCGTGCTTGCTAAGATCCAGGAGAAGATACGAGCGCTCATGTCGCGCTCCGCGCAAACTCCTGACTCGATCGCACTTTTGCGTGAAGAACAGGAACGCGAGAAGACGCTCGTTCAGGAGCTGCTCAACGAAACCGACAGCTTCTATGAAGAAGAGCACCGCCTCGAATCGTTGCTCGCACGCAAAGAAGCGCTCACCGAAGCGCAAGCTGGCCTCAATACCGAGATCGAAGAACTCAAGAGCAACTACGCACGCCTTGAAGGGATCGACGCATCGATCGAGCAGAACACTGCGTTGCTCGAAGAGACCCGCGCTTCGGAGCAGCAGATGCGCCTTCCCGATTCGGTCGAAGTTGATGAGAATGTGCGTGCGCTCAGCAAGCTATCATCTGCCGAAGAATATGAGGTCAAAACCCTTCTCGACGATCTCGACGAAGAGCGCCTCAAGTACGAGCATGCGCTTGACAGCGCAAAACGTGAAGTTGCGAAGTCAACAACAGCGTTTGAGACACTCATCAACGACCACGATTTCCAGACCGAGCAAGATCGCGCAAAGAAACAACGACGTATTCGCTTGATCATCGCGTTCGTTATCCTCGTATGCATGGGCATCGTGGGCATTTGGCTTTTCCGACAGGGACGTGCGGTGGGTTCGCTCACGTATTCAGCGTTCGGCGTGATCACGTGCCTTTGCGGGCTTCTTGTTGCAGCAGGAGGCATCGTTGCCAACATGTATCCTTCAAAAACGGAAGAGGCGTTTGAAGAGCGAAGACGCGATTACGAATGGGTCAAGTATCAAGACGAACAGCACCTTGAGCTTTGCGAGCGCGATCTGGCCGACCATAAGAATCGCGCAAAATGGTTCCTTGATCAGCGCGGATTCAGCGCCGCCGAAGGTTCGATACGCCAGGCGCGCCACTTGCTCGATCTTGCCCACGATATGCGCACGAACGAAGAGACGACCAAGCAGAACCTCCAGGCGCTATCCTTGCAGCGCGCATCGCTCGAATCGCTCCTTGGCACGCTCGCAGAACAGCGTCGCGAACTCTGCCTTTCAATGGGGCTCGATCCCGAGGCAAAACTGGCGGATCTCGAAGCGATCATCGAGCGTAAGAATACTGAACGTGCCAAAACGAGCGAGCTCATCCAAGAGACGAATCTCCAGTTCGGTCAGATCTCGAGCGAGCTTTCGCACGCGCGCCATGCCACCACTTTCGATGAGGCGAAGCAGCGCAAGGCGATCGTGGATGCACGCTTGAAGGAGCGCTATCACGAACTTGCCGTGCTGTTGCTCGCGCAGCGCAGCCTGGAAATCTCGATCGCTGAATGGGAACGCAAAAGCCAACCTGAAGTCTACAAGCAGGCTTCGCGTCTCTTCGCGCAGATGACGAAGGGCGCGTGGCAGAAAGTGCGCATGAATGCCGAAGGAGAGATCGAAGCGCTCGACAGCGTGAAGACCGCTTGTCCGCCTCAGTTGCTTTCGCTCGGCACGCGTCAGCAGCTCTATCTCGCGTTGCGCGTTGCCCTTCTCATCACGGCCGAAAACGTGGGCCGTTCGCTGCCTATCCTCTGCGATGACATTCTCGTGAATTTCGACGACGAACGCCGCCGTGAAGCCATTAAGGTGATCGTCGAGCTTTCGCGCTATCGCCAGGTTATTCTTTTCACCTGTCACCCGAGTGTCGCTGCCCTGGTGCGCGAGTGCGATTGCTCCTGTAATTTCTTCGAACTGTGATATATTTTTCAGGTAGATTGAACTGTCGAAAGGAATACCTATGCCGAGCACTGTTCTTCTAGGCGCCCAGTGGGGCGATGAAGGCAAAGGCAAGATCACCGACTTGATCGCAAAGGACTACGACTACGTTGTGCGCTATCAAGGAGGGAACAACGCAGGGCATACGGTTATCACGGGCGATACGAAGCTTGCCCTTCACCTCATCCCTTCTGGAGTTATGTACGATAACGTTACGCCGGTCATCGGCAATGGTTGCGTGATCGACCCCAACGTGCTCATTGAAGAGATGAGCACCATCAACGAAGCAGGCTTTCCGACCGATCGCATGCTCGTTTCGTGTGATGCTCACGTTATCATGCCCTATCACATCGATTTGGATGGTGCGAGTGAAGCGAAGCGCGGCACCAAACTCATCGGTACGACGAAGCGCGGCATCGGTCCTGCTTATGAAGACAAGGTTGCCCGTCGTGGCATCCGCATCCAGGACATGATGGATGAAGCGGTCTTCCGTGAGAAGGTTGCCTCCGTGCTCGAACTGAAGAACCAGATCCTCTCGAAGATCTATGATCTTCCTACCTACACGGTCGACCAGATCTGCGAAGCGTACCTGCCTCTGGCAGAGCGCATTCGCCCGCACATGGCAGAAACTACGCACTTGCTCAACACCGCACTTGCCGATGGCAAGTCAGTTCTCTTCGAAGGTGCGCAGGGCACCATGCTCGACATCGACCATGGCACCTATCCCTTTGTCACCTCGTCTTCCTGCTGTGCAGGCGGTGCACCGATCGGCACGGGCGTTGGCCCGAAGGCGATCGACCGCGTGCTCGGCATCGCGAAGGCCTACATCACGCGTGTTGGATCCGGCCCATTCCCGACCGAGCTGACCGATGAAGTGGGAGAGCGCCTCTGCGAAGTAGGCGGAGAATATGGCGTTACCACGGGTCGTAAGCGCCGTTGTGGTTGGTACGATGCGGTCGTTGGTCGTTATGCTGCGCAGGTCAATTCGCTCACGGATGTTGCGCTCACCAAGCTCGACGTGCTTTCCTGCGTGCCGCGCATCAAAGTGTGCGTTGCCTACGAGATCGAGGGCAAGCGCTACGATTACTTCCCCATGGACCAAGAACTCATCTGTTCCCCCAGCTTGAAGCCTATCTACGAAGAGCTTCCTGGTTGGGAGGGCATCGATATCTCCGATTGCAAACGCTTCGAAGACTTGCCACAGAATGCGCAGGTCTATGTTCAGTATCTCGAAGACATCACCGGTGTTCCCGCTTCGATCATCGCGGTCGGCCCCGATCGTGATCAGACGATCTTCAACGGCTGGGAAGCCCGCTAGTTATTGCACAAAGTAGCCAACCGCGACCATCCAGCGCGTGAAAGGTATCTCATGAATATTCTAGTTTTAGGCAGTGGCGGCAGAGAGCATGCGATCACCTGGGCGCTGGCGAAAAGCCCTCGTTGCAGCGAGATCTATATCGCGCCAGGCAATGGCGGCACCGCTGAACTGGGCACCAATATCAAATCGCTCAACATCGAAGACGGTAACGCGGTGCTCGATTTCGTGCGTCAAAACGATGTTGAACTGGTGGTCATCGGCCCTGAAGCGCCGCTCGTAAAAGGCGTTGCCGATGTTCTGCGTGAAGCAGGCATTGCGGTATTCGGCCCCGATGCGCAAGGCGCGCAGCTCGAAGGTTCGAAGACCTACAGCAAAGAATTCATGGAAGCGAACGGTATCCCGACTGCACGCTACAAGAGCTTCACCAGTAAAGAGGAAGCACTGGCCTATTGCGATGAACTAGGTGCGCCGCTCGTGGTGAAGGCCGATGGCCTTGCAGCGGGCAAGGGTGTTATCGTCGCAGAAACACTTGACGCGGCACGTGCTGGCGTTGAGGCGTGTTTCTCGGGCGAATTCGGCTCCGCGGGCAACACCGTAGTGGTTGAAGAGATGCTCACCGGTCCGGAATGTTCGCTGCTCGCTTTCGTTACGAATGGCAAGGCATTTTGCATGGCACCAGCACAAGATCATAAACGCGCCTACGACGGTGATCTGGGACCCAACACGGGCGGCATGGGCGTGTATTCTCCGGTGCCTATCGTCACCGATGAAGAGATGGCCGAGATGGTGCGCATCATGGAAGTGGCTGCTGCAGCAACGGCGAACGAGCCCTTTGAGCATGACTATCGTGGCGTGCTCTATGGTGGCTTCATGCTTACGCCCGAAGGCCCGAAGGTGCTCGAGTTCAACGCGCGCTTCGGCGATCCGGAAACGCAGGTTGTTCTGCCGCGCCTCAAGAGCGATCTGGTGGACATCATGATGGCCGTGGCTGAAGGTCGCGATGGCGATATCGACTTGGAATGGGATGATAATTGGGCGCTGAGCGTGGTGTTGGCTTCTGAGGGCTACCCTGGTTCGTATGAGAAGGGCAAGGTCATCCTTGGCGTTGAAGATGCTGAGGACTTGAACAAGGTGCTCGTTTTCCACGCGGGCACGGCGCTGAACGTTGATGGCGAGCTCATCACTTCAGGTGGCCGCGTGCTGAACGTGGTCGGTCTGGGCTCTTCGTTCGAATCGGCGCGCCATCGCGCTTATGAAGCGATCAAGCGCATCAACTTCGAAGGCATGCAGTTCAGGAGCGATATTGGTAAGAAAGCTCTCGAAGGCCGCAGCGCTTGGGATTAAGACTTCCGTTTCGGCAGGAAGAAGTCACGCTGCCTTTCATCTTTGAAGAGCGGTTTTGCCTGCTGCTTTAGCTGGTAGCAACGATAGAGGTTAGGCTTGCGGCTGTATCCAATGGATCAGCCGCTTTTCATTATGCTTTGAGGTAGTGATCCTTCACGAACTCTTGGAGTGAATGTACGCTCAGATCAGGCTTGCAAGCTACAAGTTCTTCTTCGGTGAACATACCCCACAAAGCGGCAACGCTTTGGCATCCTGCTGCGTTCGCTGCTTGGATATCGAACGGACTATCGCCGATATAGATGCATTGAACAGGCGCGATGCCGAGCAGTTCACACCCGTGAAGGATCGGGCCAGGGGCAGGTTTATGCTCGGGCCAATCATCTGAGCCAACCAGAAATTCGAAGAAGGAATCAAGCTCACAGATCTCAAGACCACGCTGAGCGAGCCAGTGGCGCTTCGAGGTGACCACGCCCATGCGGCAGCCTGCTCCAGCCAGCAGCTCAAGCGCTTCTTTCGTGCCAGGGAAGGCGTGGATGTTCTCATCATGAATCGCGTCGTTGTAAGCGCGATAGATATTCACGAGCTCTTCGGCACGGGTCTTATTGCCTGCTGTGAAATGGAGCATTTGATCGAGCAGCGGCGTACCAACACCAGCCATGAGCTTTTCGTCGTTTTGGTTCTGTCCGTCAACCTCGTTGATGGTATATTGCATCGATTCTAGGATCATATCGTGAGTATCGAGCAGCGTACCGTCAAGGTCGAAAAGGATAGGGGAAGCAGCGTTCATAGTAAAGCTTTCTATAAGAAGGGTTCTGTGGCGCGTTTATTTCCGCGTCTTGATCGCTGGAAAACAGCTCATATCTTTGCCTATTCTACCGCACCTGATTCACCGAAGAGAAAACCACGAAGGGCATCAGTGGAGGTTTGACCTCCAAATGCGTTTCATCAGGCTGATTGCATTTTTAGTTTCATAAAAGAAGAACGAGCAATTCCTAATATATAGGAAAAACAATATAAAAAAAACAAAAATCAATATGGTATAACCTATATATCGAAGGAAAGCTTGCTTACAGGATCACACACCTTCCTCAAGCATGGCCAAACATAGAGGAGAACCTACGATGACGCTGCTCTATACCAAGGAACAAAAAGCACTCATCAAGCTCGTTCACGATGTCGCCGAACAAGAGCTGAAGCCTTATGTGGCCGAAGCTGATCGAGCAGGAGAATGCCCTGCTGAATTATATGAATTTGGGTTCGATCTCGGCCTTCATCTGGTAGAGGTGCCCAAAGAATACGGCGGCACAGGGCTTGACTACGAAACGACGGCGATGATCTTCGAGGAACTAGCAAAAGTGGATGCCGGTTATGCGATCACGTTCGTTACCACGTTCGTTGCATTGCGCAATGTTATTCTAGCTGGCACGCCTGAGCAGGCTCAATACTTCGCTGATGTGGTCAAACAGCGCCAGTTCGCTGCCTTTGCGCTTACTGAGCCTAATGCTGGTTCAGATGTTGCAAGCTTGCGTTCAACAGCGGTCGAAACCGAAGAAGGGTATCTGCTCAACGCTTCAAAAACCTTCATCACCAATGGTGGCCTTGCGCAGATCTATATCGTCTTTTGCAAGACCGACCCCGAAGCAGGCGCCCATGGCATCACTGCATTCATCGTTGATCGCAACATGCCTGGGGTGAAGGTTGGTGCCGAAGAGGACAAGATGGGCTTGCGTCTTTCAAACACCACTGAATTGATCCTGGACAACGTTATCGTTCCCAAAAACCGCGTGCTGGGTAAAGTGGGCGAAGGCATGAAGCTTGCGCTCAATGCGCTCAATCTATCGCGTGCGTTCGTTTGCACCATGGGTGTGGGCATTATGCAGCGCGCACTCGATGAGGCGCTCGCCTACGCTAAAGAACGAAAGCAGTTCGACAAACCGCTGGCAAGCTTCCAATTGGTGCAGGGGCTGTTGGCCGATATGGCCATAAAGACCGAAGCATCGCGCTGTCTCGTGAACAACACGATGCGCCTGATGGACGCAGGAAGCTTAGTGCAAACAGAAGGCGCGATCTGTAAGACGTTCGTTTCAGATTCCATGCAGGAGGTCGTTTCGAACGCTATCCAGATTCTGGGTGGCTATGGGTATAGCCGAGAGTATCCGGTCGAAAAGCTCATGCGCGATGCGAAAGTATTCCAGATATTCGAAGGCGCGAATCAGATCCAGCGCATCACCATTGCAAAACAACTTGTGTCGTCATAGTCGTACAAATCACCGAACAAAGAAGGAACCATGAGAATCGCAGTTTGTTTGAAACAGGTGCCCGATACGACGGAGATCAAGATCGATCCAGTGAAGAACACGCTCATTCGAAAAGGCGTACCGAGCATCATGAACCCTTACGATCGCCACGCGCTCGAGATGGCGCTTCAGCTTAAAGACGAGATCGGCGCAGAAGTGGTTGTGCTTACGATGGGTCCCAGCCAGGCGAGCGCGATCCTTGAAGAAGCGCATGCGATGGGTGCTGACAAAGGATATCTGATCACTGATAGGAAGTTCGGCGGTTCGGACACCTTCGCTACGAGCTATATTCTCTGTGCCGCTATCAGTCATCTTGGCCCCTTTGACCTGGTATTGGGTGGCAAGCAGGCAATCGATGGTGATACGGGACAAACAATCTCATCGCTCGCCCAGCACCTCAACTGTGCCTGCATCAACCAAGTACTCGATCTGCATCTTGAGACCGCGCAAGCGAACGAAAGCGAGCATAGGTCCGCACACACGCCGAATGAACGTTGGCGCGCAACCATCAAGCGTCAGACCGATGAAGGCATCGAGGTGCTCGAAGCGACTTTGCCACTGGTGTGCACCGTTATGAAAGAGAGTAACAAACCGCGCTATGCCAGCATCCAAAGTACGCTCGATGCACTTGCACTCGAAACGAAAGAGATCAATTTCGAAGATCTTAAAGGGCGTCTGGATGAGTTGAAGATCGGGCTCAAAGGTTCACCTACACGTGTGCAGAAGTCTTTCGTTCCTGAGCGCTGTTCGGAAGGTGTCTTCTTGGAGGGCAACGCGCAGGAAAAGGCGCATGAGCTGATCGAAGAGCTTATCGAAGCGAAGCTGCTCGTATAACGATTCGTGGAAACATTCAAGATGCAAAAGGAATCAGAGATGGAAAAGAACGATCATCGCGGCATTTGGGTCTTCCTGGAAGAGTTCGAAGGGAAACCGAAGCAAGTAGGTGCAGAGCTTTTGGGGCAGGCACGCCGACTCGCGGATGAGATCGGTCAGGAAGTGGCGGCGGTCATCATCGCACACGATGCAGATGAAGCGCTCGAGATGGCACGTAGGTATGGTGCCGATAGGGCATACGTGATCGAAGGGGAGTGCTACCGTCATTTCACCGCGGACCCGTATGCCGAAGCATTCTCTTATCTGTGCGAGAAGTACCAGCCCGAGATCATCCTCGTAGGCGCAACAGCGAACGGACGTGAGCTCGCATCGCATGTGGCGGTGAAGCTCGAGGCGGGATTGACCGCAGATTGCACAGCTCTCTATATCGATCCTGAAACAGCAGTTATGCAATGGGAGCGTCCCGCATTCGGCGGTAATCTCTATGCGCGTATCAGTGCGAATACGCATCCACAAATGGGAACGGTACGCCCAGGGGCAATGCCGCTGCCTGAGCCAACTCCCCATCAGAATATGAAAGTGGTCAGGGAAGACTTTGTCCCTCAACAGGTGCGTGTTCAAGTGAAGGACTTCATCAAGGACGCGACCGATAACGGCATATCCTTGCAAGATGCAGAAGTTATCGTTTCGGGTGGACGCGGCATGAAAGGCCCTGAGAACTTCGCGATGCTCGAAGAGTTGGCGGCGTTGCTCGGCGGAACCGTGGGTTGTTCGCGCTCAGTTGTTGAAGAGGGATGGCTTCCTGCGAGCAAACAGGTTGGTCAGACGGGCTCATCGGTTTCACCACGGATCTACTTTGCCTGTGGAATATCAGGTGCGGTACAGCATGTGGCAGGAATGGACCATTCCGATGCGATCGTTGCGATCAACCAGGACCCTCATGCGCCCATTTTCGACGTGGCCGATTACTGCATCGTGGGCGACGTGTTCGAAGTAGTGCCCGCTTTGATAGAAGAGCTCTCTAAGAAATAGTTGCGCTTCATTGCGTTCACCGTATAAGTCCTGTGTATTGCTTGACCGAAAAAATGTCTGTAGTACAATAACAACTCGCGTCGTAAACATTCGACGGCACATACTGGTCGGATAGCTCAGTTGGTAGAGCAACGGACTGAAAATCCGTGTGTCGAGGGTTCGAATCCCCCTCCGACCACCATGAATCTTAAAGCCCCGCATTTGGGGCTTTTTCTTTGTTCTCTTGTGTGTAACTTTTGGAGTGAGCACTTCATATGCCTAAAAACGCATAGGCGTATCTTATTGAAGCGCCTGAATTTATACAGAAAATGCCACAAAATCGTAAAAATGATGAATTAAGTGTGAACGCACCCACGTTTATCGTTCGAAGTATTGCCAGGTAGTTGGCGAAATCGGTATCCTTCCCTACTCAATTGCTCTGAGTGCTGGAGTAGTTGAGCAAGATAAATATGAGACGCGAGTGCAGACCGAAATAGACATGCTGTGCTTGGCCCTTAAAGGGGGAAATCATGGGGAAGATGATCAAACGCAAGTCGAATGCGCTGGCGGCAGCGTTGCTCGCGTTCGTTTTTGCTTTTAGCTTGTTGGGGATTCCAAACACTGCGCATGCGCAGTCGGAAAACGAAAGCGCAAGCAAAAGAACAATCAAAGTGAGCGGTACTGATTTTATGCAGCCGAATGCACAAGGCTGGGAAGTGCTCAAGGTGGATGACCTTGAAGATCGCGCGCTTTATATAACTGTAGAAAAGGATGGCGCGCCGCTGAGCAATCCTATCAAATTTACTGCAGCAGATAACAATGCAGATGCAGGCCATAGTGGCACGGGATCACGCATTGCGCAGATTGTAGCAGTTCAAATACTTGCTGATAAGAATGCAGGCCAAGCACAAACAGCTACAGAGCTTTTCGCCGATCCTTACAATCATGCCACTTATACGATTGAAGTGAGCACTGCACTCATGCAAGGAGACAAGCTCTATCAAGGTGCTATCTATCCAGTCTATGCAAAGATAATCGACACTGACGGCTCGACCACTCTTTCGCTTTTGGGCATTCGCACCGCAAACGCCGATGAACGTAAAAGCGCTAAGAATATCGGTGTTGGACAGACTTACTACAAGCAGAACACTACTGAAGAAGCGTACCCAATAAGCTATAGCTTGAAGATGCAGGGAGACATCGACAACGTGTTCGATGACAATCTGAATGCGTATGTAGTGACCTACGAGCAAAACGACAAGAACAGCGTCGAAGGCATGATCAACTATGTTGATGCGACTTCGGGCAAGATCGTAAAGCAAGAAGCCTTCAGTGGCGTTGATGAAAACGGCAACCGCGCGACCATTAAGAAATCATTCACTGCTACTGACCCTGATGACGACGCGAAGACTAACTACTATCGCGTGGTGTCGGGTCTTGCGGGAAGCCAAGTTGAACTGTCTTTTTCGCAAGCCTCCTATACGGTTCGTGTAGTAGCCGTACCTAATATGGATGAGAGTTCTTATGGTGTGACCATCAACTACGTCGACGAAAATGATGAGTTACTCTGGAGCGATAGCGTTGATGTTAAAGGATATGGGTACCGTTATACGCTGCCGAACACGTTCTCGATGAATAAAGGATCGCAGGTTGAAAGCGCTGATGGGGTGAACTTCTATCGCCTGAACAAGGTGATCGGTGCTCAGGTGGCTACCGATGGCTCTTCAGATGAAGGCGACCTTGAGGAACAGAGCGGATCTGGTTCAAGCCAGGACGAGAACAACCCATCCGATGGGTCAGATCAGAACGTCTCGATAGGTCAGGCAACTGATGCTCATGGAACTGCGATCGTACTCACGAAAGACATGGCCGATGCAGATTTCATCATGAATGATGGCAAGCGTACGATCAAGGCCGTCTACGATTCGCAAGAAGCTACGAAAGCGGTTGACTTCACGCTTGTTGAGATGGATGGGGAGACGGGCAAGGAAATCGGACGTATCACCAAAACGCTCACCCCCGAGGCTTCAACAGACTTTCATTATCAGCCAACGAACAAGAAAATAGACGGCAAGACCTATGTGCCATGGTCAGGTAATGCAAATGAAGTCACCTATTCGTGGGAGAGCCTTGGACAAGGCGAGGACCTGCTGCAATATGTTTACTATGTTCCCGAAGATTACGTTGCCGGCAATGCATACGACATCACGATCCAGTATATGAACATAGCGAATGGGCAGGTGCTGCGCCAAGAGACGCTTGCGGTCGATTCTGAGATAACAAATTATGTCGAATTCACGGGCGAATCGCGTTTCACGCAAGATGGAAACGAATACGTGCGCCTTGCTGGCCAAGATGCTGGCATTCGCCATGCGTTCTTCTCGCCCGATCGCACCTACACGATCTACTATCGCAATGTTAATGACACGATCAATGCTAATACGACGATCGTTCGTACGCAGATTATCGAGACGAATCGCACTGTAGTGACTCCAGGAGGTGGGCTTACAGCAGTTGCTGCACCCATTGAGGACGCCGGCGCAGGCGAGCCCGCTTTAGATGCGGGAATAGGCGCGGGTGATGGTGCGGTCGTCATCAATGATGACGATAATCCGCTTGCAGGTCCTGGTGGTTTGGACACCGCTTCCGAACGCACGATCGAAGATAGTGAAAACCCCCTTGCATCAGGAGCTTTGTCAAAGATCGATCCTGTGGTGTTGGGGGCGGTCATAGCGTTATTGGCCTTGGGCGTGATCGGAGGTCTCTTGGCCAGGCGACGTAAGCATGCGCGCACAGCCGAGGGCATGAGCGACTCGTATAACGCTCAGGAGTCTCGCAAAATGAACAACTTGAACGATCCGCGCGATGTGTAAGGAGGTGGCTTCTATGACCAAGTTATTAGCGAACAAGAAATTCAAATTCGCACTCGGAATCATCTTGGCCTTCCTGTTAGTGGTCACCCTGATCCCTGCCATTCATACGGCTTATGGTGAAGGTGAGGAACAGCTAATCGATGCAACCACTTCAGTGGTTGACACTGAGGGAGCTTCAAGCCTTCCAGAAGATCCAACGAGCACCGATGAAGGCGCTAACGATGAAAGCGATGCTGCTACTGCTAATGAAGATGGAGAGCTTGAAGATGCTGCGGAGATGAGCGATGAGGCCACTGAAGATGCCGCACTTTCTGCTCAGGCGGAGCGGGTAGGTGTCTCATGGACAGGGAATACGGCAACCATCAACGATGGAACAACGGTTGATGTAAGTGTGGTCACTCTGCCGAATGGCCAGGGCAGCTATACGCTTACCGTGAATGGTACATTGAACGGAAGGATTGCAGTCGGCGCGAACCAAACGCTCAATCTTAAAGGACACGGAACCATCAATGGTGCCGCTCAAGATGGGAGCGTCATCACAGTTAAAGGCAAGAAAGCAACGCTGATCCTCAATGAGGACATGAAGAGCAACGCAGGCGCCAAAGGCCTTACCATCACCGGTGGCAAAGGAACGGCTGTTCCGCATAACTTCGGCGGTGATCATAACACCCAGATACCACTCAACGCGGGTGATCGTGCAGGCGGCGGTATCCATGTTCAGCGTACGAGTGCAGATTCTGACACAGCGAACAATCCCAGGTTCATCATGTATGGTGGCACCATCACGGGCAATCAGGCTGCTGCAGGTGGCGGCATCTATATCGATCGCTGGTGCAATTTCGAGATGCACGGCGGTACGGTTTCAAGCAATACTGCAACCGTTCATGAAGGGGGCGGCATTTATACAGCTGCGCGTGCTGCCAAGATCACTGCAGGGAACATTCTGAACAACGAGACCAAAACGACCACTGATTGGGGTGGCGGCGGAATATTTGTCGAATCACGCGGTAGACTTGCGATTCCTACTATTAAGGTCGCTGGGAATACAGCCTATGGTTTAGGTGGTGGTATTTCGGGTTGCCCACATGCACGTATTGGTGTGGCAGGCCAAGGGATCGGTGACATCACCGAAGGCGCTGCGATCTATGGCAATACCGCTCATAAGACAGCACGCCCTCAAAACAATGTGCTCTATGCACTCGAATTCCGCGGATCGAACAATTACGTTGTCGGTCCACCACATACCTATGAAGCGCTCAAAGGCAAAGATGTAGCGGGAGATCTTTATGCATATGCAGATACGCTTGATGGCTCGCAGTTCACCAAAGAGGTCGCTCAAGACTACTATTGCACGCGATCGAGCATCGTGTTCGGACAGAATCTTGATGGGGGTTCGGGCCTTGCATGGACGGGTCGCTACGCTGGACCTGACGGCAGTGGTGATATAAAGATCAATAAAGGGGCTTGGTATGGCGAAGGCAACTATACGGTCGGTCTGACCGCTACAGCTCCTGCATCGACGCAAATCTCACGAGCGGTTACGGTGGAAGGAAATACGAGTTCGACCCATGGTGGAGGAATCGGCTGCAACGGGCAGCTGATCATCGGGTCGCTGCCAAGCCAGACGATCGTCAACAAGCTTTGGACGATCGAATTCGAGAAGAACTTGAAGAAGTATAACGGTGAACTCATAACTACGAACCTTCCATCGTTTAAGTTCGGTCTTTATAGCGCGAAGGACGAGAACGCGAAGATCGCAGAGGCAACGAACACCAGCGATGGCAAGATCACCTTTACCGTTGATGACGATCGATTCGCTGGTTCAGAGGGCGGCACAGAATACACCTTGTATGCCAAAGAGATCCGCAATGATCTGCAAGCAGAGGATTACGAGTTCGATGAGTCTTGGCACGAAGTGAAAGTGACCATAGGCAAGCGAACGAGCGTTGCTGAAGTTGATGGCGAAAAAGTGACCACGACCTCTTCTTATGTGAAGAAGATCGATTACGGAACGAGCGGGACACCAGGTCAGACCTTTACGAATCGTGTGATACTGAAGGGAGATTTGGCGCTGAAGGCGAAGAAGTTCCTCTACGGCGATACTTCGAACGCTGCAGGCAAGTTCTTCTTTACGATGCAACGGATAACCGAGCCTGTTGATGGCGTGCTCGACCTGAACAGCGCGCCGCTCGAGCGCATGTCGCGGCCTGGTACGAACGGCGGTTTCACAGGTAATGAAGCGGAAGTTGCTTTCGATGCCGTCTCCTATACCGAAATCGGTGATTATTGGTATCTGATCTCAGAAAACGAGTCATCAGGAACCACGCATGATCCGCGTATCTATGTTGTGAAGGTTACGGTGCGAGTGGCAGCCGATGGCATGAGCTTGGTGCCGTCAGTAGCTGAGATCTCGTATGCCGAAGGCATTGAGGTTGATGAATCGGGCAGCCCGAAGCCAGTTACGCTCACCAAGCTCGAACCAGTCGATGGCGCGCTTCCTGATATCGAATTCACTAATTTCAACGATGGTATAGCTACCATGAGCGTGTATGGTTATGCGGTCAACGCGGCTTCGAATGAGCCGATCGAGCAACAGTGTTTCGTCGACCCGAAGATCATCAAGAACCTTGAGGGCCGCGCGCTCACGGAAGGTGAGTTCAACTTCAAGCTCATCGAGCTAACACCAACGAAGAACAGCGATGGTGTCGAGGTGGTCGATTGGTCGACAACGAATGGTCCGACCATTTCTGAAACTACGAACGATCGCTATGGCATGGTCGATTTCGACAAGGCGAACAATGTGGGTACTTGGGAGAATCCGACCTGTTTGCAATACACCGCACCGGGTACGTACTACTATCGCGTGGTTGAGGCCAATGACACATCCGATCCCTCGGTCGAATACTCGAAGCAGATCATCACCTTTACCACGGTGATCGAGCTTAACGAACAGGGGCAGCTTGAATGCACGGACATGTACTATGGCCATGTCGAAAACGGCGAGAACATCCGTTATAACGAGTCAGAGGATCCGCAGTGGCATCCGACCATGACCAACAAAACGCGTGGTATGGACCTGCAGGTTCGCAAGACCAGCGCACTTGATCGTGATAAAGGACTTGAAGGTGCGACCTACGGACTCTATGCAGTGAACGATCACGCTCAGTCAGACATCCTGCTTGGGGAAGCGATCTCTGATGCTGGTGGATGGATCACGTTCAAGAGCGTTGATCTAACCGAGAACACACTCTATTACTTCAAAGAGCGTCTCGCTCCAGCAGGGCATACGGTGAGCGAATTTCGCAGTTCGTATTTCTACCTGGTCAAGGATATCAATGCACCGAATGGCTATGAGATGAAGTATGCCGACAACAAGGAAGACTTCACGCCAGAAGGAGATCAAGCCCAGTTGGTAGTATTTACTGAAGGCGAGGTTGGTACAGCGAGGGCTGTTGCAGGGCCACGCTCCGATGATGGTGCCTTGCTTTTCACCTTTGCCAAAGACGGTGGGGTATACGATGAGGCCACGCGCGTCGATTTCACGAAGCTCGATACCCGCACTCACGAATGGGTAGAAGGAGCTAAGCTCTCTATCATCGAGAAGGATACAAGCAAAGTGGTGAACAGCTGGACTTCAGGGCAAGCGCCGGAGCGCTTAGAGGGCACTCTCAATGTGGATACTACCTACATCTTGCGCGAGGACGAAGCTCCTGAAGGCTATGCGAAGGCAAATGATGTTGAATTCACGATTGACCAATACGGTAGCGTCAAGCTTCTTAGCGGAACGAGCAACGGCAATGCTGAACTGCAAGACTCGACCATATCGCTCTACGACACCATGCTCGATGTCGAAGAATTGGTTACTCAGTATCGCGAAACGCCAGGTCAAGATGAAGAGGGCAGTTTCCTAGCAAAGACGGAAGATTTCCTCAAGATCGCAGGGCTCATTGCTCTTATGACGGTTTCGTTTCTGGGGCTTGTTTATGCGATCCGCCGTTTCCGCAAAGGACGCGAATAAAAGGCTCTCGTAGCCAAGAAGGGTAAGCCTCCTGAGGGATCCCGCCAACCAGCAATGGCCGGCGGGATTTCTTCTATGGTGGGGTTCTGCGCGTATTCGAAGGCAGAGTCGATCTTCGAAATCGCTCTCAAACTTGCCTTGAAGGGGTAGTGGGAAAGTTGTAGCATCAGCTGAAATGCTATTCGAGCTGTGTCAGTTTTGATCCGGCATTCAAATTCGAGAATAACTTTCTGTGTGTTCCTGTAGAGAGCGCAAGAAAAACAAGGAGTCTAATAATGAGCGAATCATGCAGCGATAACTGTCAGACCTGCGGAAAGAC
>FR895123.1:41785-50514 GCA_000435675.1 Eggerthella sp. CAG:298
TCAAGAACGTGATCGGCGTGGTGAGTGGCAAGGGCGGTGTTGGTAAATCGCTCGTTACTTCGCTGATCGCATCGGCGCTTGCGAAGCAGGGAAAGAACGTGGGCATCCTTGATGCCGACGTCACAGGCCCTTCCATTCCTCGTATGTTCGGTATCGAAGGCAAGGCGATGGGATCTCCCGATGGCTTACTTCCTGCGGTGGCAGCCGATGGCACGAAGGTCATGTCGACCAATCTGTTGCTTGAAAACGATACTGATCCGGTCATTTGGCGTGGTCCTATGATCGCTGGGGTGGTCAAGCAATTTTGGAGCGATGTGGTGTGGGGCGATATCGATTACCTGCTTGTTGACATGCCTCCAGGAACGGGCGATGTTCCGCTCACGGTCTTTCAATCGCTGCCGGTCGATGGCATCATCGTGGTCACTTCGCCGCAGGAGCTGGTGGGCATGATCGTGGCAAAAGCGGTGAATATGGCAGAGGCGATGAAGGTTCCTGTGCTTGGCCTGGTCGAGAACATGGCCTATTTCGTGTGCCCGAACTGCAATGAGAAACACTATATCTTCGGCGAAAGCCAGGTGGATGTGCTCGCGCAAGAATACGAGATCGGCGCGACCGCTCAGATTCCCACGAATCCTACCATTGCCGCGCTATGCGATGCGGGCAAGGTCGATCAGGTGGATTCTTCGTGGCTTGACGATATCGTGGCCGCCATTGTGTAGCGCCCATGCTGCTACTTCGGTAAAATGAGGCAAACCAACCGAAACGGTTGATCCATCGATAGTTCGGGTAGGAACCTATGATTAATTTTGAAGCAGCTACGCCCGGTGCTCCGGCGCAAACGCTCATCGATGACCAGGTTGCGAGTCGTATTCACGCCAAGGACAGCAACCTTTTCAACTTCTCCGAAAATGCCCAGCTTTTCGCCCGTGATTTCATGGGCTGGACCACGCTGGCAAGCGAGCCGCCTCTGGCGCTTTCCGAGATTCAGAACTTCGCCGATTCCTTGATCGCGCGCGGTTTGAAAACGGTCGTGCTCGTGGGGCAGGGCGGATCCACGCAAGCGCCCATGACGCTCACGAAGTACAACAAAGCGGATTCTTCGCTCGTTTCGTTCAAGACCATCGACTCGGTTTCGCCGGTGCGTGTGCGTGCCATCATGTCGGAATGCGATCCGAAGACCACGCTCGTCATCCATTCTTCGAAATCGGGCAGCACGATCGAGCCGCACACCATCATGCAAGCGGTCATGGCGATCATGCGCGAGAAGCTCTCGCAAGAAGAACTCTACAACCATCTGGTCGCTATCACTGATCCTGGCTCCGACCTGGAAAAGCGCGCGAAAGAAGAAGGTTGGCTGCGGGTGTTCACGGGCGAGCCCAGCGTAGGCGGGCGCTATTCGGCGCTTTCCGTGTTCGGTCTCTTGCCGGCTGCGCTTGCAGGCATCAACCTCAATGCGCTCATGCGTAGCGCAGCACGTGCCGAGATGCTGTGCAGTAGCGACAGCGTGGACAACCCTGCGCTCGTGCTGGCATCCTTCCTTTACGAAAACTATGTGCAAGGACGCAACAAGTTCGCGTTCCTCTCGCCGAAGCGCGGTCGTGTTCTGGGCCTTTGGATCGAGCAGTTGGTGGCAGAAAGCTTGGGCAAGGAAGGCGAAGGCATCCTCCCGAACATCGAAACCGATTCGCTCACGCTCTCCGAAGACACGAAGGATCGTACGGCGATCATCTATGAGACCAAGACAGACCTGTTCGACGAACGTCTGAATTACTATCAGTCGCTCGAATTCTTAAACCCCGATATCCCGCGCATCACCTTCAAGGTCGAGAACGTGATCGATCTTGCCGGGCATTTCGTTATGTGGGAATACGCCATTGCCATGGTGGGCTATCTCATGGAGATCTGCCCGTTCGATCAGCCCGACGTACAGGCGGCAAAGACTGAAGTGCTGCGCATCTTAGAAGAAGGGGGCGAAGCGCCTCATTTCACTCAGAACGGTCTAGCGGGCGTGCCCGTGGGCGAGATCGAAGTGCACGTTTCCGAGGCGTTGGAAGACTCGCTGGTCGATGAGACGGTTTCGGGCGCGATCACCGCGCTTTGTCGCAGCATCGAGCCGGGCGATTACTTCTCGCTGAACGCCTTCTTGCCCTTCACGGGCGAAGGCCGTCGTGAGGCGCTTGAAGAGATTCGCCACAGCATCGCGGAGCGCTGCCGCATCCCGTCTTGCTTGGAGATCGGACCACGCTACCTGCACTCCACGGGCCAGCTGCACAAAGGCGGTCGCAACAACGGGGTGTTCCTCGTGCTTTCGGCGGACGAACCGCGCGATATCGAAGTGGAGAACGCGAAAGCCCAAAGCCTTGGCGAGCTCGAAAAAGCGCAGGCTATGGGTGATTTTTCCATCCTTTCATCCCGTGGTAGGCGGTGTGTCTACATCCATCTTCCCGACAATTCATCCGTTACGCTGCGCCTCCTTTCGAAGGTGCTGCGCAACGTGGTCGCACGCGTTACGGAGTAGTGAGCATGGCAGAGAACGAAGCGCGCGAAGCGCTCGATATTACGGTCAAAGGAGTAGTTCAAGGGGTCGGTTTTCGGCCCTTTGTCTTCAGGTGCGCACAGAGGTTCCATCTGACGGGCTGGGTGTTGAATGCGCTTGATGGGGTAGTGATCCACGTCGAAGGTACGCAGAACGACCTCGATTGCTTTGCGATCGCACTCGTGCAAGAAGCGCCCGAAGCGGCCAATGTGAAAGAGCTTGAGCTCAACGAAGCGCCCGTTGAAGGCTTTGAAGAATTTGAGATCCGCTTTTCGGATGATTCCGAAGCGAACGAAACCACACTCGTTTCGCCTGATCTTGCCACCTGCGATGCTTGCGTGGCCGAACTTTTCGATCCCGAGAATCGCCGTTATCACTATCCCTTCATCAACTGCACGAATTGCGGTCCGCGTTTCACCATCATCGATGAGCTGCCCTACGACCGCGAACATACTTCTATGAAAGAGTTCACCATGGACGAACCTTGCCAAACAGAATACGACGATCCGATGGATCGCCGCTTTCATGCGCAACCCAACGCTTGTTTCAATTGCGGGCCACGTTTGGGCTGGATCGATGTGGAAGGCATGCTTCCCAATGAGGTCCAACAGCTTTCGATCGATAGCCTGGATTGGGCGTTTACCTCAGAAGATTCCGATGAATTCGTTGACGATTGCGTGAAGCTGCTCAAAGCAGGCAAGATCGTGGCCGTCAAGGGGCTGGGCGGCTATCACTTGGTGTGCGATGCGCTGAACGCCGAAGCGCTGGCGGCTCTGCGCGAACGAAAGCATCGGTACGGCAAGGCGTTTGCGGTCATGGCGCACTCGATCGAGCAAGCGCGTGACTATGCGCTCATCAGCGAAGCGGAAGAGACGCAGCTTGAATCGAGCGCGCGCCCGATCGTACTGTTGCGCAAACGCAGCGATGTTGAGTTGCCACTCGATCTTGCGGGCGACCTGCCCGAGCTGGGTATCATGCTGCCAGCAACGCCGCTGCAGCATCTGATCGCACGCGCTTTCGATGGCCTACTCGTCATGACCTCGGGCAACGTGCACGACGACCCGATCGTGATCGAGGAACACGAAGCATTCGAGCAGCTTGCGGGCATTGCAGACGCCTTCTTGGTGAACAATCGCGCCATCATCGAGCGCTTCGACGATTCGGTGGTGCGCGTGCTCGAGCCGGTTGGGGTAGACCCAGTGGTCCAAGTCATTCGCCGCGCCCGTGGTCTTGCGCCGGCACCGATCAAGCTGCCTGCTCAAGTGCACGAACTTGGTGAAGAATCTCCCGAGCTGTTGGCAGTTGGCTCCGAACTCAAGAACACTTTCACGATCACGCGCGGTGAAGAGGCGTTCGTTTCGCAACATCTGGGCGATATGGAGCATGTTGCCTCGTTCGACAACTGGCTCGAAACGAAAGATCTCTACGAGAAGCTCTTCCACTTGAAGCCCACCAAGCTTGCGTGCGATCTGCATCCTGAATACGTGCTCAGCAAATGGGCACGCGCGCAAGCAAGCGAACGCGATCTCCCGCTTTGCGAGGTGCAACATCATCATGCACATGTGGTTGCGGCCATGGCGGAGAACGAGCTCGAAGGTCCGGTCTGCGGTATCGCGTTCGACGGCACGGGCTACGGTGTTGATGGCGCGATCTGGGGCGGCGAAGTGCTGCTCTCGAATCTCACCACGTTCGAGCGCTTCATCAACGTTGCGTACTTCCCGTTGCCGGGTGGTACGCAGGCGATCCATCACACCGATCGCTGTGCCTATGGCGTGTTGTGGGCGTTCGATCTGCTTGAGCATCCCTTCGCGCAGTCCTTCTTCGCCGATCAGGAACAAGAGACCGAGCTCATGACCAAGATGATCGAGGGCGGCATCAACACCCCCTTCACTTCTTCGATGGGACGCCTCTTCGATGCAGCCTCAGCGCTTCTGGGTATCTGCAACGAGCCGCGCTACGAAGGCGAAGGTGCGATCCTGCTCGAGGCCGAGATCACGAAGGGTTTCGGCACAGACGCAGCCGCTGAACTGAAAACGCTCCTTGCTGAAGCTGAGGAAACGACCTCATCGCTTGCGCAGGAAGCGGTGGATCCAACGGCCGAGCTTGATGCGGTTGAGCGTTACCAGTTCGGCCTCATAAAGAACACTGCCACCGAGCAGAGCACCGCGCAAGACACGTCCGTGTTGCTGCTCGATCCTGCCCCCGTGTTCGAAGCACTGCTCGATGATCTGCAGGCAGGAGTCGATAAGGCCCTCATCGCGCGCCGCTTCCACGAAGCGGTGGTGCGCGCCATCCTCACGGCAGCAGAGACCGTGCGCGCGCTCTACGACATCAATATCGTCACGCTTTCGGGTGGAGTTTTCATGAACCGCTACCTGACCGAACGTGCCCTTTCAGACCTGCAGGCTGCAGGTTTCACCATCGCCCTCAATCGCGAGCTGCCGCCTAACGATGCTTCGGTCTCCTACGGCCAGGCTGTGATAGGATTGCACTCAAATGAGGGAGGTCAGTAATCATGTGTTTAGCGATTCCAGCCCAAGTCAAAGAGATCGATGAAGGCAATCTTGCCACGGTCGATATCCTCGGTGTAACGCGCGAGATTTCCCTCGACCTCACGCCTCAGGCGGAAGTAGGCAGCTATGTGCTCGTGCACGCGGGTTTCGCCATCGAAGTGGTCGATGAACAGTTCGCCCAAGAAACGCTCGATCTGGTGAAGAGCTTCCCCGAACTCGCCGATCTTGAAGGGGTCTAGTTCATGGACCTCTCTGCGTTCAAAGATCCCGCGCTTGCCAAAGGGCTCATCCACTCGATCGATTCATGGGCGCCTGAACAGGCAACGCTCATGGAGGTATGTGGAACGCATACGGTTGCCATCGCGCGCAATGGCCTGCGTGATCTGATGCCGAACGACACGAAGCTCGTTTCCGGTCCAGGGTGCCCGGTTTGCGTAACCTCCAATGAAGACATCGATACCGTTATCGCGCTCGCGCGCATCCCGAATGTGACGATCGCCACCTTCGGCGATATGACGCGTGTCCCAGGTTCTACCTCAAGCTTGCTCAAGGAGCAGGCTGAAGGTCGCTCGATCAACATCGTCTATTCGCCGCTCGATGCGCTCAAGCTTGCTCAAGAGCACCCCGATAAAGAGATCGTGTTCGTAGGCGTTGGCTTCGAGACCACCACACCCCTTGTTGCTATGGCTATCAAGCGCGCTCAAGCGCTCGGCCTGAAGAACTTCTCGGTGTTCGTCGCACACAAGAACATGCCCAACGCTCTTGAAGTGATCGTTTCCGATCCAGAACTAAAGATCGATGCACTCATCCTGCCCGGTCATGTTTCCACGATCATCGGCACGAAGCCCTATGAATTCCTCGCAGAAAAATATGGCATCCCTGGCGTGATCACCGGTTTCGAGCCCGTTGATGTGCTGCAAGGTATCGCCATGATCATGCGCCAGCTTCACGAAGGGCGCGCCGAGATCGAGATCGCGTATTCACGCGGAGTCATGCGCGAAGGTAACCCCGTTGCGCTCGCTGCGATCGACGAAGTGTTCGACACGGTCGATGCTACCTGGCGCGGGCTGGGCGTGATCCCTGGTTCAGGCTATGCGATCCGCGAAGAGTTCGAAGACTTCGATGCGGTCAAACGCTTCCATCCCGAAGTGGAGCCCACGCAGAATCCAAAGGGCTGCCGCTGTGGAGATGTGCTTCGTGGCATCATGGCGCCAGACGAATGCCCGCTCTTCCGTAAAGTCTGCATGCCTGAGAATCCGGTCGGTCCGTGCATGGTCTCTTCGGAAGGCTCGTGCGCTGCCTATTATCGCTACTATTAAGAGCGGCTTCTTGAAGGGTGGTTGCGCACCACGCGCTTGCTCGGACTATCCCTATCCGTTTCATCATTTCGCAGCTTCACCGTTCTGCGTCAAGCTCGTATTTCTTGAATGCTTGTGCTTTCGCCCCAGTGCTTCTTAAAAGATGCTTACACTTTCCTGGTGCAGGCCATCCCTGCCGTTATAATCGGAAGAACAAATCGCACGCGAAGGCAAACGGAGATATTCATGGAAGAAACCCAAAAGCAAAAGCTCGACCCGCGCATCAAGAATGTATGGCGCGTAAGCGACACGATCGCTCTCACGCTCATTTTCTTGTGTGTTTTCGCAGTTGGTGGGATCGCACTTCTTGTCGATGAGAGCACGTCTTGGTGGGCGGGTCCGTATTGCCTCATATCGTTCATCTGCTTCGTTGCTTTGCTCATCCTGTTTTGGGTGGTCATCACGCCGCTGCGCTACATTCGCTGGAGCTATGCCCTTTCGAAGGAATTCCTCGATATCATGCGTGGCATCATCGTGCGCAAGCACACCGTAGTGCCGTTCATTCGCGTGCAGAACACCGACACGCGCCAAGGTCCGCTTTTGCGCATGATAGGGCTTGCGTCGGTCACGATTTCGACCGCAGCTGGATCGATGGAGATCCCCGGGCTTCCCGCTGCTGAGGCTGAAACGCTGCGCGATCAAGCTGCCGAATTCGCTCGCCTTGCCAAAGAGGATGTGTAGCGCGTGGAATCTCCCAATACTCCTCCATCGAACGAAACACCCAAGCCGCCCGCACCTACGGGCGCGCCGGTGGCCATGCCTGCTCCCAAGCCTGCATCTGCGCCCGCGTCTGCTGCAGCACCAGTGAAGCACAAGCTCAATCACAGCTACGTCTGGCTCGGTGCTCTGCGCATCGTGCCCTTTGTGTTCGTGGTGGCCATCGCCTCAGCGGGCGATGCGCTCTTCGAATTGATCGACATCTATGCAACGGGCGGTTCTATCCTCATCGTATTGCTGGTATTGATCGCTATCGTTCTTGTGGCCACCGGCATCGCGATGCTGGTGCGGCTCATCAGCTACAACTACATCTGGTACGAGTATTCCAACGAAGAGTTCAGCTTCTATTCGGGCATCATCTCGAAGAAGCGCGCTCACGTTCCCTATCAGCGCATCCAATCGATCAATCAGAAAGCAACGTTGTTCCAGCGCATCGCGGGGGTTTGCACCGTGAGCATCGAAACAGCAGGCGGGGCATCGAACACTGCGATCACGCTTCCTTATATTGAGAAGTCGGCAGCCGAAGCGCTGCGCAAGGAGCTCTTCGCACGCAAGCAGTTCGCACAGATGAAAGCTGCTGGCGTCGAGGTGCCTGCGGGCATGACCGCTGAACACGCAGCTGAAACGCTCGGCGCGGTTGCTTCGCAGGGTGCTACGTCCTCAACGCTCCCTGCTCCCACAGGCGCGCCAGCCGCCACTATTCCTGCACCAACGGTTGCGCCAACCATCCCAAATGCGGACGAATACAATGCGCTCGATACGCCTGCTCATCTGGTGAACGATTTTCGCGGGGTGTTCGGAGGCGATGCCATCGACACGGGTACCACCACCTATGAATACGGGCTTTCTAACAAGCAATTGGTGCTCACAGGCATGACCGGAAAGACTTCGGTAGTCGTGGTCTTCCTCTCGATATTCGCCACCCTGAGCTCTGTCCTGTCGGGCATCGGCTATATGTTCCACACCTCTGAAGACGAGATGATCAGCACGGTCACGGGTTTGATCGACCTCATCCCAACCTCATGGATGGTCGGCGTTATCGTGAGCATCGTGGGTTCCTTCATTGCCATCATGCTCGTGGTCTGGCTCATCACCGTGGGCGGAGCTTGCCTTTCTTATGGCGGATTCCGCGCGCGCAGACGCGGCGCACGCATCGAGACCGAATATGGCATCATCAACCACAACTTCAATGGCATCGATATCGATCGCATTCAATCGGTCGAGGTCAGCCAATCATTCTTCCAGCGTTTGCTCAAATCCTGCACGCTTTCGCTCGCACGTGTTGCGAGCGCTGCCCAAGACTCTTCGGAATCATCTACGAAGAGTCAGGCGCGTCTGGTCATCCATCCGTTCGTCAAGCTCGATAAGGTCGACGAGATCCTTGCAGGGCTTTTGCCGGAGTGGCAAGATCTGCCCGCACCAGACAAGAAGCTTCCTGCGCGTGCGCGCCGTCGCGCCATCACGCGCCGCGCTATCCTGCAGGGCGGAGGCTTCTGGCTGGCCGTCTTCACCTTCATCACCATGTTCCTACTGGCGCTACCTCTGAACTTCGATCTCCTGTCGTATTCAGAGCTCAGCGATTATCTCATCTTCTACACCATGGCC
>FR895123.1:50603-55489 GCA_000435675.1 Eggerthella sp. CAG:298
ATATCGTGGGCGCGATCCTTTGGCATAAAGGCTCGGGCTTTGGCTACGACAGCACCTATGTGACGATCGAGAACAGCGGTATCAGCACCAACCGCACCATCACGCCGCGCACGAAGGTGCAGATGGCTTCTTTGCAAACGAATCCGCTTCAGCGCAACAAGCAGCTCACGACCATCGTCGCTTTCACTGCAGCAGGCGTAGGTGCCTCCACGCTCAAGCTCATCGATGCTGAACAAGATGATGCATCGGCCTGGTTCTCCTGGTGCCATCCTGGTGGGAATAAAACGCAGACAGCTGCCGAATCTTCTGTATCCTCGATGCAGTAGAATAGTGAACTGACCCTGCAGTTGGAAGGATGGCTCGGCACCATGCGTGTCCAGAGCCCATTCAACCAAGATGCTAGATCCTAGAAGGAGCAGCAATGTCAAGCGCTATTGCACCATCGATGAAGACCAAGCCTCAGAAAGACTACACCCTAGGTGAAGAGATCTTCAATGCGGTCACGCATGGGGTAGGAGCGTTGCTTGCCATCGCGGCCATACCGCTGTGCGTGGTGCAGGCGGTTACTCATGGTGCGGGCTTGTTGCTCGCGGCGGCGCTCATCTATTCGATCACGATGGTGGTCGAATATCTCATGTCCACGCTCTATCATGCGATCGCTGTGCCAGCAGCCAAGCGGGTGTTCAAGGTGCTCGACCATTGCGGCATCTACTTATATATCGCTGGCTGTTATGCCCCATATTGCTTGGTTACGCTCATCAACAACAACGGCATTCCGCTCTGCATCTTCGTGTGGGTCGTTGCGCTTGCCGGTATCGTTGCCGAAGCGTTCTGGGTGAATCGCCCGCGCTGGATCTCGGCCCTGCTCTATCTCATGCAAGGATGGGCAGTGGTCGTGTGCATCCCGGCGCTCTGGACGCTGCTCGACCCTGTTGGATTCTGGCTGCTCGTGGTGGGCGGCATCTGCTACACGATCGGGGCGGTGTTCTATACCTGCACGAAAAAGAAGAAGTACATGCATTCGGTCTTTCACCTGTGGGTGCTCGCTGGCTCTATCTTCCAGTTCTTCTCGATCTATCTGTTCGTGCTCGCCTAAGGAAGTGCGCATGAACTACGGAGAACTTGCTATAGGCTTCACCGCGCACGATTCGCTCATAAGGCGCTGATCTGCCGTTGTCAAAGGAACGCTCGATAAAGAATTGGTACCGTGATCCGCAAAATGCGGTGATCGGTGGGGTATGCGCCGGAATCGCAGAAAGCATGAGCATCGATACCCTCCTCGTGCGAGTGACCGCTATCGCTTTATGCTTCGTAACGTTCGGCCTTGCGATCGTTCTCTATTTGGTGCTCTTTGCTATCTTGCCCATCAGGCCTTCAAGCGGATCGTTCATCGAGCTCGAACCAAGCCGCGTCCAATCGGAGCGCTACCGCAGAGTGTTGAACCTGAGCAAGGACCATTCATCGTCGGGAAAGCCAGAGGTAAGAGTGTACGAGCAGAAGGCACCTATGCCTACCGTCTTGCACCATGAAGAACCGAGTACCACCTCATATCGTCTTCCTTTGGTTTTCTTCGGCCTTGCGTTTCTCATCACGACGGTTGTGATCGTGGTGGCAACGCTGGCAGAAGAGGGAAGCTCGTTCGTAAGCTTTCTCCCGCTTTATTTCATCTCGGCAGGTGTGTTCTTCCTGGTGTCTCCGAGCGCTCGCCGTACGATCCCTATACGCATCTGCATATTCCTGCTTTTCTGCGAGGCTTGCTGTGTAGTCCTACCGTTCACCGTAGGACTGTACGATTTCCGGAATTTTTTCGTTCAGGCACCCACATTCTTCGTGTGGGTTACCGCGCTGGCACTGTTGTTCGCCGCCATCATATTCGAGAACACGACTTGTTATGTTGGAGCAATTTTGCTCATCTTCGTGGCAAGTATCATTACTTTCTATGAGTTCGGTGTTTTAACGCTGCCTTCCTATATCACGTTCGAGAATTTCAAATCGTTTATTGCGCTGGGCTTACTGTGATAAGCCTTGAAGAACGCCTTCGGGTAAGTCCTATAGGAGCTGCCGTTCACCCTTATTCTCGATTTGTTCTCACTCTCGACTCACGCTATAATCGTTTCACGCTCTTAAGCATTACATGCAGTAATCGCGCTCCAATCCTAATCAACTGCATATCCTAAACAGGTTTCTTGCTCGTGTTCGCACGTGCAGGCTCAGGACTTGTTGTGTTTATTGGAGGCTTTTTGGCAGCAGCCAAAGTACATAGAAGAAGCGGGAATTTCCTTTCTCGGTTCGTGCTCTTCGGTCTGATAATGCTCGCAGTTGCCGGCATTATTTCTTTCTTTGCAGCAACGCAGGCGCAAGGTTATGGCGAAGTTGATTCCTCGACCATCGGAATCGGCGCATCCCAATCATCGAATGCCACCGCTATCGATTCGCAAACACGCTTAGGTGTTTCCTCGAATAACGAGAACCAAGACAATACCGTGAGTGAAGCTCTTGATCCGTCCGATGGCGCTCAGCGCTCCATCACGGTGAAAGACCCCGATCCGGTCATAGCAGCAGTCGCTGTTGACTATGCGAATCCGCAGGCAGTGGAAAAGGGAAACGCAGTTTGTACCCTCAACCCCTTGCCCACCGCCCCGCGGATCACGCCCGATTTCTCCGATGGCACCTGGTCAAGCGGTATTGCCTCGGCTTATAACGTTTCCACGAACGACAACGGTGCAGGCAAGTTCGGCGTTTCTACCACGGCTTCTGGTCGTCCGCTCGACGAAGGTAGCGTTACGGTCGCTGTGCCAGCCAGCCAGTCTTACCTGCTCGGTCGCGTGGTCGAGATCTGCTATCAAGACAAGGTCGTCATCGCAACGGTCACCGATACAGGCGGATTCGGCAAGTACGGTCGTTGCCTCGACTTGGCTCCTGGCGTGTATCATGCGCTCGGCGCAGATTCACCGAGCGATTGGGGAACGCGCTCGATCCACTACCGTTTCCTCTAAGGAGCGTGCAGCATTTCGATCATGCAGGGTCTTGCTGATCGGACATGCGATCGTATCCCAAGCGAAATTATCACAAGCGTCCACTTCGGGCGCTTTTTTGTTGAGGCACGGTGCAGCGGATGTTGTATGATTCTGATACTGAATAAATCGTGCAAGAAAGGAGCCAGCAGGCCATGAGCAACATCATCGTGGTAGGTTGTGGTCGTGTGGGTTCTCGTCTTGCCCTCATGCTTTCCAATTATGAGAACAATGTTTGTGTGATCGACCGCGATCCGCGCGCTTTTGCTTCGCTCGGGCGCGATTTCAATGGTGCTACGTTCGCTGGTGTTGGCTACGACGAAGACGTGCTTATGAAAGCAGGCATCGATGAGTGTGATTTTCTTGCCGCGGTCACGCAAAGCGACAACGTGAACTTGATGGTGGTCGAGATCGCGCGTCGTCTCTACGATGTGCCGCATGCGGTCGCACGCCTTTACAATACGGGTCACGAACGTGCGTATTTGCAACTCGGCATCGACTATGTTTGCGGAACGGCGCTCGTTGCAGAAGAGATATTCTCGAAGATCTCTTCAGGCTTGGGCGATCACATCACCACGCTGGGCGATTGCGAGGTGGTGCAGTTTGCGCTCGATCTCTCTCAAACGCGCTCCGACTATATCAAGGTAAGCGATCTTGAGTCGCGTCATAAGATACGCGTCTGCGCTTTTGAGCGCGCTGATGGAGAGATCAGTTCGATTCCCACGCCAAGTAGCGTTCTCTACCATGGGGATACCGTGCTCGTTGCGCTGCGCCATGGCATGATCCCCGAAATAGCGAAGTATATGCAGAACTAGGAGCCTTCAATGTATTGCGTGATCGTTGGTGGAGGAATGGTTGGCGAATACCTTGCGCGCACGCTGCTCGCTGAAGGCGATCAGGTTGCGCTCATCGAGGGCGACCCTCAAGTTGCCACGCACCTTTCCGAAACGCTCGAAGGCCCCGTGCTCGTTATTCAAGGCGATGGGTGCGAGGTTGCGCGCCAGGAGGATGCGGGCGTTCCTCATGCCGACATCTTCGTTGCTACCACCGGTCACGACGAAGATAATCTGGCTTCCTGCGAGATCGCCAATCGTGTGTTCGGCATCTCACGCGCACTTGCACGCGTGAACGACCCCAAGAACCTGCGCATCTTCCGTCGTCTAGGCATCGAGAGCATCTCATCTACGGCGCTCATCGCACGCATGATCCAAGAAGAAGCTGCTCTCGGATCGATGTCGGTCGCGTTCACGCTCACGAACGATCAGGTGGGGCTCATCGAGATCAAAGTGCCCACCATGCGCAACCATGATAACGAGGAAGGCGTGGCAGCCTTCGATCTCGACTTCCAAGACGGCATCCGTCTGGTAGCCACTTCTCACAACGATGATATCCAGGTTGTGCGCCCTTCAACGCGCATCTATCCTGGCGATCAAGTGATCGTTGCAGCCGATACCGACCTGCTCGATGAAGCGCGTCGGGTCATTCGGTCGCTCTAACCATACGCATCAGGTAGAATTAACCCTATCCGTCAAAGCTGCTCGCTTGCGACAGTGCCACGAAAGGACATCCGATGATTGGTCGTTACACCCGCCCCGACATGGGAAAGATCTGGGAGCTTGAAAACAAGTTCGCCATTTGGAAAGAGATCGAGGTGCTTGCGTGCGAAGCGCAGGCTGAGCTGGGAAAATCCGGCATCACTAAAGAAGAAGCACAGTGGATTCGCGATTATGCCGATTTCACGGTCGAGCGCATCGATGAGATCGAGAAGGTCACCAACCACGATGTGATCGCTTTCACCACCTGCATGGCTGAATACATCGACGCCGATGTTCCCGAAGGCCAAGAGCCGCCTTCACGCTGGGTGCACTACGG
>FR895124.1:0-16370 GCA_000435675.1 Eggerthella sp. CAG:298
CTGTTACGGAAGCGCTTTGCTGGACATCGTTCAAGAGCGTATTCGCATCGCTCACGAAGCTGAAGATGGCACCGAGCGCAGCAGCGGTGTTGAAATCGTCGTCCATCGCTTCAGTGAACGAATCTTTCATGTCCGCAATGAGCGTTGCAACCGCGATCGAAGTTGCAAGCGAGCCCGCATGGGCATCAGAGGCATCGGGCGTATGGCCCCCTCCTGCCTTCGCCTGCGACTGCCGTGCTGAACGCGCGAGCCAAAGCGCGTTCGTGACAAAATTCTCCAAGCGCTCGAGCGCCGCCGCCGATTCCTGCAGACGCGCATCCGAGAAGTCGAGCGGGCTGCGATAGTGCGTCTGCAGCATGAGCATACGAAGCACCGCTGGATCGGTGGTCTCCAAGATATCGCGCAACAGCAAGAAGTTGCCGAGCGATTTGCTCATCTTCTCGGAGTTGATCTGGAGCATGCCTCCATGCATCCAGTAGTTCGCGAATGTGGTGTCGAACGCCGCTTCAGACTGCGCGCGCTCGTTCTCATGGTGTGGGAAACACAGATCCGCGCCGCCGCCATGGATGTCGAAAGGCAGATGGAGATACTTCTCGGACATGGCCGAGCATTCGATGTGCCAACCAGGGCGGCCTTCGCCCCACGGAGAAGTCCAGCTCGGCTCGCCTGGCTTTGCCGTCTTCCAGAGTGCGAAATCGAGCGGATCGCGTTTGCGGTCTTCCAGACCCTGGCCATCGGCGCGCAGTTCACGGTGGCCCGATTCCATCTCGTCCACATTACGGTTCGATAGTTCGCCATACGCCAAATAGGAGCGCACGGCGAAATACACGTCGCCATCAACCTCATACGCATGGCCTTTGTCGATCAGGCGCTGCACGAGCTTGATCATCGTATCGATCTCTTCAGTGGCCTTCGGGCGAATATCAGGGTCTTGCACGCCGGCTGCATGCATATCGGCGATGAAGGCATCGGTGTATTCTTCAGCGACCTCGGCAGCCGTTCGGCCTTCCTCGAGTGCCTTGTTGATGATCTTGTCGTCCACATCGGTCACGTTCTGCACGAAGGTAACTTCGAACCCGCGCCACGTGAGGTAGCGACGAATCGTATCGAACGAGATGAACGTGCGCGCATTGCCGATATGGATGAAGTTGTACACGGTCGGGCCGCACACGTACATGCCTACTTTACCCTCATTCACGGGAACGAACTCACGCTTGGTGCGCGTTTTGGTGTCGTATATCTTGATCATGATGTTCCTATCTTGGTGGTATCGGTGGTACTGGTCGTGATGATCGGCTTCAACGGGGCTCATCGTTCCCTTCAGCTATGAGAATAACATGAAGCGCTACTGGTCGTGATCGATCTGATCGGCTTCTTGCTGTGCCGCACGCTCCGCCTGTTTGTCGAGCGCTTGCTGTTTCACCGCGAAGGCTTCGAGCTCATCGACGCGCTTATAGAGATTGCGGATCGCGCGTTCCACAGGATCAGGCAGATCTTCGAGACGCTCGCCCTGACAATCCCCGTTATTGAGGAAGTAATCCTTATGATCAGCGCGAATGGGAGGCAGCGTTCCTTCTCGCTGGGCATCAGGTGAGCTCACGCTTGGCCCTTCAGCAGGAGACGACGGGATCTTCGCCGCCGCTGCTTTCTGCAGGTCGACTTCCTTGTCCTTCGCCGCGCTCTTTGATGTTGAAACGCCATCACGCACGACGATATGCCCCGGCACGCCAACCACGGTGCAATTCGGCGGCACGTCTTTCACCACTACCGAGCCACCGCCGATCTTCGAGTTATCGCCGATGGTGATCGAGCCGAGCACCGCAGCGCCCACGCCCACCATCACGTTGTTGCCAAGGGTCGGGTGGCGCTTGCCGGTTTCCTTGCCGGTACCGCCCAGCGTGACATTCTGGTAGAGCACGCAATCATCGCCGATGATGGTGGTCTCGCCGATGATCACGCCCATCGCATGGTCGATGAAGAAACGGCGGCCGATCTGTGCGCCCGGGTGAATCTCAACACCCGTCCAAAAACGTGCGCACTGCGAAAGATAGCGCGCCAGTCCGCGCAGGCCCTTCTTCCAGAGCCAGTGATTGATCACGTGCGCCCAGCGTGCTTGAAGGCCGGGATAGGTGAGCCATATGAGGAACTTCGAAGGCGCCGCCGGATCGGTTGCCTGAACGGTGCGAATGTCTTCTGCCATTGTTGAGAATATATTCATGGGATTCAATCCTTCTTGTCTTGCGAAATAGTACCATGTTTAGCTTGCATGGTGCGGGTGACGTTAAGAGCGTTACTCAGAAGCGAGATGGGCAGGTTGTGTAGGACGAGCCGACATCGAGCCAAAGCGCTCCGAGAAATCCACTTTTGCAATCATTGTCTTTGCAAAAGTTAGTTCGAGGGCGCGACGCTATGAGGCGAGCCTGCACAATGTGCCCGTCTCGCTTCGTAGCAGCCCTAACAACATCGACAGACAAGAGCGACGGCCTCAGCCGAGATGCCTTCTTCGCGGCCTTCGAAGCCGAGACGTTCGGTGGTGGTGGCTTTTACGCCGATATTATCCGTTGCGATGCCACACGCGCGCGCAATGTTCTCGCGCATCGCCTCGCGATACGAAGAAAGCTTCGGTGCTTGCGCAGCGATGACGCAATCGATATCGAGGATCTCGAAGCCTTCTTCACGAAGCAGATTCGCAGCTGCCTCGAGCAGCTTGAGCGAATCGGCATCTTTATAGGCTGGATCAGTGTCGGGGAAATGCTTGCCAATATCCCCTAGGCGCGCAGCACCCAAAAGAGCATCGGCTATTGCATGGAGCAGCACATCGGCATCCGAATGGCCATCGAGGCCTTGGTGATGCGGAATATCCACTCCACCCAAGATAAGCTTGCGGTTGGGGGCAAAGGCGTGAACGTCCATGCCGAGCCCTACGCGCAGCTTGCGCAGCACAGCCATCTCGGGGCTGGAGTTGGGAATGTTCACCGTGTCGGGAGTCTCCATATTCATCAGCGACACCTACTCGACACCTTCGCGTAGCGCCTGGCGCACCGCCGCTGAAATGATGAGATAGTCTTCGGGCACCGTGAGCTTGATGTTGTCGCGCTTGCCTTCGACCACCATCACGCGACCGCCCAAACGTTCGATGAGCGATGAATCATCCGTGCCCACGAAGCCATCGGAAAGCGCCGCCGCGTGCGCACGACGATAGATACCGGCACGGAAGATCTGCGGAGTTTGCGCATTCCAGAACACCGAACGATCGGGCGTTCCTTGGATGATGCCGTTCTCGACGATCTTGAGCGTGTCGATGGAAGGATGGCCGACCACTGCGCCATCACAATCGATATTGCCTTTGAGCACGCTGATCGTATGGTCGACCAATTCGCGCGAAATGAGTGGGCGCGCACCGTCGTGCAGCATGACGTACTCGAATTCATCTGGCACGAGCTCTAAACCAGCAAACGCCGACTCCTGGCGCGTAGCGCCTGCAGGGGCCATGACGATAGGGGTAGCGAACGGAAAGGGATCGATCGCCTTCAAGAGGTATTCGCTCGTGCGCTCTTCGGGGCAAACGACCACGATAAGCCCCACATCGCCCACACTGTCGAACACTTCTGCTGAGCGCGTGAGAATAGGCTTGCCTGCGATCTCAACGAGCTGCTTGCCGCCTTCGTGACCGAATCGCTCGCCGCTACCGCCCGCCAGAATGATGACCGCGGTCTGCGCGCCTTCATTCACCTTGCCCTGCAACTGCATCTGCTCGCGCAAGGAGCCAAAGGTGTCATCGTCGCGCATCTTGCTCAAGATACCGTTGAGAGCCGAAGGGGCGAAGATGGGATCGATCGTTTGCTCTGGCATAGAGAACCTCTTATCAAGAAAGCTGCCTTATGCAGCAATAATTCAACAAAATTGATTTTACTGCATAAATGCTCTTCATTGAAGCAAACGAATGATCCCATAGGGAAAAGAAAGAGGCTTGCCCGCAAGGACAAGCCTCTTGTCAGCGTTCTTGAACGACTGGATTAGTCGGCGGCGGAATCTCCTGACGAGCCTCCGCGACCTGAGCCGCTGTAAGTGAGCCCTGCGCGCCCAAGATCATAGTTGCTCAAGATGAGCTCCGCTTCTTGCGCGATGGTATCACGCTTACGCGGTGCCGGGATCGAACCCGTACCCTGGTTGAACACGAGCTTCTCGTCCTCCACATCAACATCGATGACCGAGCCACTCGTCCATTTACCTTCCAGGATCTGCTCGGAGATCGGGTCCTCAAGCAGGCGCTGGATCGCGCGACGCAATGGACGGGCACCAAAGGAAAGGTCGGTCCCTTCCTTAGCGATCAAACGATTCGCAGCATCGGACATATTGATGGTCATGTTCTGCTCGATCAGACGATCGCGAAGATCGGCCACCATGAGGTTCACGATCTCGACGATCTCGTCTTCCGTGAGCGACTTGAACACGATGATCTCATCGATACGGTTCAAGAACTCAGGACGGAACAAGCGCTTGACCTCGCTCATGACGCGAGTCTTGATCTCATCATCGTTGAGACCGGTTGCTCCGCTGGAAGAGAATCCGAGCGGTGCCGTGGTGGTGATCTCACGTGCGCCCACATTCGAGGTCATGATGATGACCGTGTTGCGGAAGTCGACCATGCGCCCTTGCGCATCGGTCAAGCGACCTTCCTCCAAGATCTGGAGCAAGATGTTGAAGACATCAGGATGCGCTTTCTCGATCTCGTCGAAGAGCACGACCGAATACGGGCGCTGACGCACTGCGGTGGTAAGCTGGCCACCCTCGTCATAGCCCACGTACCCCGGAGGCGAACCGATCAGGCGCGACACCGTATGCTTCTCCATGTATTCCGACATGTCGAAGGAAATGAGTGCATCCTGCGAATTGAACAGGAACTCTGCAAGCGTTTTCGAGAGCTCGGTCTTGCCCACACCTGAAGGGCCAAGGAAAATGAACGAACCTGCCGGGCGCTTCGGATCCTTGAGCCCAGAACGGCTGCGGCGAATAGCCTTCGAAAGCGCCGTTACCGCCTCTTCCTGGCCGATCACGCGCTCATGCAGCACGGATTCCATGCGCAGAAGCTTCTCCGTCTCGGCTTCAGTGAGGTTGGAAACGGGCACACCGGTGGTCATCGAAACCACATCAGCGATATCTTCCACACCGATTTCGTTGACGATCTTCTCCGTCTTGTCTTCCCACTCTACCTGAGCCTTCTTGCGTTCTTCGCGCACCTTTGCCTCGCGATCGCGAACTTCGGCGGCACGCTCGAAATCCTGATCGGCGATAGCGGCATCCTTTTCCGCACGCAACGCACGAAGCTTATCATCAAGCTCCTGGATCTCGTCGGGCAGTACCATGTTGCGAATGCGCATGCGCGCGCCCGCTTCATCGATCACGTCGATGGCCTTATCGGGCAAGAAGCGATCTTGGATATAGCGATCGGAAAGCGAAACTGCCGCCTGGAGCGCCTCATCAGAGAAGTGCACGTGATGATGCTCTTCATACTTATCGCGCAAGCCTTCCATGATACGAACGGCCTGCTCTTCATTAGGCTCTTTAATAACGAGCGTTTGGAACCTGCGCTCGAGCGCTGAATCCTTTTCCAAATGCTTGCGGTATTCATCGAGCGTGGTAGCGCCGATGATCTGGATCTCGCCGCGCGACAGGGGCGGCTTCAGGATGGCAGCCGCATCCATCGAACCTTCAGCTGCACCCGCACCGATAATGGTGTGGAGCTCGTCGATGAACAGGATGATATCGTCTGCCTGCTCGACTTCCTTGATGCACTTCTTCAAGCGCTCCTCGAATTCGCCGCGATACTTTGAACCAGCAACGAGCGCTGAAACATCCAGCGTGACCAAACGCCTATTGCGCAAGATATCAGGTACCTGATCAGCTACGATGAGCTGCGCAAGTCCTTCGACCACCGCCGTTTTGCCCACACCCGGCTCACCCAAGAGCAGCGGGTTGTTCTTCTGGCGACGGCACAGGATCTGCATCATGCGCTCGATCTCGCCCGCACGCCCGATAACCGGGTCGAGCTTCCCATCGGCCGCCTTCTTCGTAAGATCGACACTGAATTCCTTCAGCACGCTATCCGAAGAGGATGCCTGCGGATCGAATTGCTGGCCGGCGAAGACCGAAGACTGCCCCACCAGATCGTTGAGTGCCGCACGCAGGTCATCCCCTGAAACGCCCATGCGCTCGAGCACCTCTATTGCGGTGCCTTCGTTTTCGCGGATGATACCGAGCAGAAGATGCTCAGTGGAAATATAGCTTTGCCCCATCTGCATGGCCTCACGCAGAGAATTCTCCAACACCCGCTTAACGCGTGGCGTGAAGCTCAAATGCCCGGACACATCGGTAGATTCATCGATCGTAACGATACGACGGATGGCCGCCACCGTGGCCTCGTAATGCACCCCCAGGCGCTCCAGGGCCTGAGCTGCCAGACCATCTTCTTCTTTGAGCAAAGCCAAGAGCACGTGCTCAGTGCCAACGTAGGGCTGATGAAGCCCGCGGGCTTCCTCCTGCGCCAAAACCAGCACTTTGCGCGCCTTGTCAGTGAACTTGTCGAACGACATTTACGCGCCACCTCCTTTTGTTACTTGGCTTCGTCGCGCATATGGGGAAACAGTAATACATCGCGGATCGTTGCTGAATTCGTAAGAAGCATGGTAAGGCGATCTATTCCAATGCCCACACCGCCAGCGGGAGGCATTCCGTATTCCAAAGCGCGCACGTAGTCATCGTCGAATCCCATTGCCTCATCGTCGCCCATGTCCTTAGCAGCAAGCTGCGCCCGGAATCGCTCCGCTTGATCAACGGGATCATTTAGTTCATTAAAAGCATTAGCATATTCATGGCCGGAAATAAACAGTTCAAAGCGGTCAGCTACTTCATCTTCACCAATTTTCCTTTTTGCGAGCGGCGAAACCTCGATCGGATGGTCGGTGACGAAGATAGGCTGAATGAGCGTCTCTTCGACGCATTCCTCGAAGAGCTCGGCGATGATCTTGCCTGTGCCCCAACCTTCTTCAACGTGAACACCGTGCTTGTCTGCCACCGTGGCAGCTTCCTCGTGCGTCATGGCAAAGCTAACGTTCTCGCCCGTGACCTCATTCACGAGCTCGACCATGCTCGCACGTCTCCATTCACCACCAAGATGGATGGTCGTGCCCTGATATTCCACATCGAGCGTACCGCAAGCCGCCATAGCTGCTGCTTGCACGAAGCCTTGCGTGAGCTCCATCATGCCCTCAAGGTCGGAGAAAGCCTGGTAGGCTTCCATCGTGGTGAACTCGGGGTTGTGATACGGGTCCATGCCTTCGTTGCGGAACTGGCGGCCGATCTCGAAGACCTTCTCGAAGCCGCCTACGAGCAAGCGCTTCAGAGGAAGCTCAGTTGCAATACGCAGGAAGTAATCGCGATCGAGCGCGTTGAAATGCGTGGTGAAGGGCTTCGCGTTCGCGCCGCCCATGATCGAATGCAGGAAGGGCGTTTCGACCTCGTAGAAACCCTGCTCTTCCATGTAGTGGCGGATAGCCGAGATGATCTTCGAGCGCTTCACGAAGGTCTCGTGCACCTCGGGGTTCACGATCAGGTCGACATACCGCTGACGATAGCGCAGTTCCTTGTCGGCCAAGCCGTGGAACTTTTCCGGCAGGGGGCGCAGCGATTTCGAGAGCAGCTCGTAGGAATCGACCGCCACGGAAAGCTGGCCACGACGCGTACGCATCATAAGGCCGGACACGCCGATCCAATCGCCCACATCCAGATCCTTCATAGCCACGAAGGCTTCTTCGCCCAGCGCATTGATGCGACAGAACAGCTGGATAGAGCCGGTCGAATCGCGCAGCTCCATGAAGATGATCTTGCCCTGATCGCGCTTAGCCATCACGCGACCAGCCACCTCTACGCGGTCTTCGGTGTTCTCGCCATCTTCAAGACCAGCGTATTTCTCGTCGAGGTTGACGATGTGATGCGAATAGGTAAACGCATGACCGTAAGGGTTCTCGCCCGCCGCGATAAGCGCCTCGCGCTTGGCATGGCGCACCAGGATCGGATCGTCTTCGGGTGTTTCAGGTGTTGCGTTTTGAGTGGTGTTCTCGCTCATCGATCGCCTTTCAATTTCTAGGAAAAACGCTGGTACGAAGGGTACCAGCGTCTCGATTACAGCTGTTTCTTATGGTAGTTGAAGCTCGCCTGACGCGCAGCAGGTATGCACGCTTACTGCTCGATCTTCAAGACCTTGATATGGATATCACGACCGGTAGGGCCTTGCAGGTCGATCTCGTCGCCCTTCTTGGTACCGAGGAGCGCTGCACCAACGGGAGACTCGTTGGAGATCTTGCCAGCAGTAGAATCGCTCTCTGCCGCGCCAACGATGGTAAAGACACGCTCGTTGCCGCCCATGTCGACCGTGACCTTGCTGCCGATGTGCACCTTGGAAGATTTGGTAGGAGCATCGACCACGGTAGCTTCGCCCAAGATGCGGGTGATCTCAGCGATGCGGCCTTCCATCATGGCCTGCTCGTTCTTGGCGTCATCATATTCGGAGTTTTCCGAGATGTCGCCGAATTCGCGGGCTACACGGATGCGCTCACCGATCTCGGCGCGCTTTTCAGTCTCGAGGTAATGCAGCTCTTCTTCGAGCTTTGCTTTGCCTTCTTGGGTTAAGATGTAGTCCTTTTCCATGGAACTCCCCTTGTATTCGTTCGTTCGGTCGTTTCATGCGAGCTTCGCGCCCGCGCAGAAGAAACGCGCTTGATCTGGCGCGTTTCTCGTAAGTGTTTATTCAGCCTTGTCCTTTTCCGGTTCGGTCTCTTCGAAAACAGCATCGGAAGTGGTGGTGTTCTGTTCGGCTTCTGCTTCGGCTGCAGCAACATCGGCCTTCTTCTGACCCGGCTCAGGCTTGTCTACTACTTCTAACTCTTCAGGCTCTTTGCCTTCAGCCTGCTTGGCAGCCTCTTCGGCTTCTTTCTTCTTCTTGCCGCCGCCGAGGCCTTCGCGCAAGTTCTTGACCGTCTTACCGATAGCGGTTCCGAGCTTGGGAAGATTCTTGGGGCCGAAGATGATAAGGATGACCACCAAGATGATGATAATCTCGACGATGCCGAAAGGTCCGATCTTCATGTTGTATGCACCTCCGCAGGGATTGCACGTACGTTGAGCGCGACACAGGGTGAAGCGCGGTTTATTCAGTATGAACCAAGGTATGAACTACCCTAGTGATACGCGCTGAAATTGTATCAAAAAACACATGTGGCGCTCGTACAATCCCTTTAAGCGGTTCATGTTAGGTGGGGGTGGAGTGCAGCCTGCACCTGCTTCGCGCATGTCATCCCTCATAAATAAAACGAGCCCCGTAGGGCTCGTTTGAATTTCTGGTCGGGATGACAGGATTTGAACCTGCGACTTCTTCGTCCCGAACGAAGCGCGCTACCAAACTGCGCCACATCCCGACATATGATGTGCCGTAAACGGCGTTGCCTATGGTATCACAGCCTAGTAGTGCACGGCAATAAAGCAAATCGCTCACGTACAAAGAATCCATCTGAGTGAAACTGCCGCGCCGCCAGTCACAAAAAGAAACAGCCCTTGCGGGCTGTTTCTCGATTTGCTTCGTATTTTAGTACAGCAACTTAATAGCGGACATACCACATGCCTTTATGAACGCCGCTGACCTTAACCACGTCGCCCGTTTGCGGAGCGTGAATCATCTGGCCGCCACCAATGTAAATACCAGTATGATGGTCGTTGATGCAGATATCGCCTGGCTGTGGATTGCTCACGCGCGTCCACCCTTGGATAGTGCCCGTGGTGCACCAGTGGTTACCCATTTTACCCGTAAGGCAGTATCCCACCAGACCAGAACAGTCAAAGCTATTCGGACCAGCTGCTCCCCACTTATATGGCTTACCCAATTGAGCATATGCACGATCAACAACAACGTTGCCCGTTATCGTTTGAGGCTTTGAATCGTTCGTTGGCTTTGAGCTGTTTCCAGAATTGCCATTATGAGAGCCACCGCCATTGTTGTTAGCAATAGCTTCCTGAGCCGCTGCTGCGTTAGCAGCACTGCGCGCTTCTTCTTCCTGGCGCATGAGCTCTTGAACTTCAGCATTCAGATTATCGTAGGTTTCCTGCATCTGTGCAGTGGTAGCTTCGGCTTCATCTTTAATAGCCTTGGCTTCGCTCGCCTTCTGCGCAGCTACCTGCTCTTGCTGTTCATATTCAACCTTAGCAGCTTCTACCTTTTCGCGTGACTCCTTGGTCTTAGCAACAAGCTCGGCATCATTTTCGTTCATGGTGTTAAGCATGTTCCAGTTCGTAGCGAACTCTTCGAAGGTGGAAGCGCCCAAGATAACATCGAGGAAGGTATTGCCACCGGTACGATACATGCTGCGCGCACGCGTTCCCAGCTCTTCCTGATAGCCCTTGATCTTCTCAGTTTCCTCTTGGATCTGAGCTTCGGCTTCTTGAACCTTTGCTTCAGCAGCACTGCGCTCTTCTTCCACTTCGTAATAGTTGTTCGAAGCGGCATCGAGCGTTGCCTGCATATCATTGAGTTTGTCGAGCGCTGCTTGTGCCTCAGCCTGTTTAGAAGAAGAGGAAGGCACTGCGGATGCAAGTGAAACGGGCAAAGTGAGCCCCACGGCCAGAACGACCGCCATAAATGCAATGAGCAGCGTACGCTTCGGTGCTACATTTGTATGCTTCATACTGTTTGAAAACCTCCCAATAGTGGCATAGGGTTCGTGTCTCAGCGTAAGCTGTAGTTGATACTAACAGAAAACAGCGCATTTATACAGAGCTTCAGACCTTTAAGCCCTGATAAACTGCCCTTCACACGCTTTACCATGCACAAGTGAAGCCGCTAAATCCCATGCTCAACGCCTTATTGCGCGCATATATACGCAATTGTGAAGAATGTGCGCTTTCTCTATGTAGAAGAGCAATGCGCGCAACAAAAGCGATCGCATCTTGCGAGAAATGACGCCGCTCCGAATCGCCCGATACCAACAAGCGTGATCCTTCAGCTTGCTCATGCCTCACGCATCTTTGCGAGACGAAGCTGCCTGCCTGTCCTCATCCGTTGGCACTGCCCTATGGGGAGACACGGTGCGCACAGAAGCTTTTTGCCCGCTTTCGCCCGCCGAAGCTTCCTCGTGCTTATCATGCTTGCGGCGTTTCACCTCATGGGCGGCATGGGCCTGCAGGTTCGCGTTATCAAGGATGGGCTCTTCATAGGTGACACCTTTGCGCATTGCGATATTCGCCTGGAAGAGCAGGAAGAGAAACCCGATGATACCCACAAGAAGCGAAGCAGACAGGATCGCAACCTTCGCCACCAAAATCTGACCAGGATCGGCATATGCGAGATTTGCCACGAAGATAGCCATGGTAAAACCGACACCACCAAGCAACGCTGCACCAAAGATGTGCGCCCAGATCACATTATTAGGAAGCGAAGAGATCTTAAGCTTCACGATCAAGAAACTGAAGAGGAAGATACCGATGGGCTTGCCCAAGATAAGGCCAGCAAAAACGCCTAGGAACACCGGATCGGCCACGATGGCACCAAAGCTCGTTCCGCCCAGCGCCACATCAGCGTTCGTCAGAGCGAACAGCGGCAAGACCGCGAAATAGACCCAAGGGTAGAGCATGCGCTCCAAGCGCGTTGCAGGTGGCACCACTTCTTTCGCCACGCGCGCAAGGTGCGAAACCTCTTTCAGATAGTCGGACTGGCCAAGCACAGGAGCATCGGGCTGGAAGTTCGCGCGTATCTCTTTGAGCTGTTTGTTCGACCAACGCCCGAAAGAGAGCAGATCAACGCGCGAGCCCGAGGGGATCGTGAAGGCGAGCAGCACGCCGGCGATGGTAGCATGTACGCCCGACATGAACACGCAATACCAAAGCACCACGCCCAACAGAACATAGGGCCAGAGCGAATAGAAGTGCAAGCGATTGAGCGCGGTGAGTGCGCCCAGCACCACGAGCGCAGCCAAAAGCCACAGCACCGAAGGAGCATGTCCATAGAAGACCGCGATGACCACGATCGCGATGATGTCATCGGCTACCGCAAGCGTGGAGAGGAACACGCGCACGCCCGCCGGTACGCGCGACCCGAGCAGCGCTAAGATGCCGAGCGCGAACGCGATATCAGTCGCTGTCGGGACGCCCCAACCACCCAACGTTTCAGGGCTTCCTTGGTTGAATGCCACATAGAAGATGATCGGCACCGCAACGCCACCGATGGCAGCTCCCACCGGCAGGATAGCCTGGCGAATGTTCGTGAGTTCGCCGACGGTCATCTCGTATTTGATCTCGAGGCCCACCAGCAAGAAGAACAAGCACATGAAGATGTCGTTGATGATGTGCGCAAGCGACATCGAAGTGTTCGCACTGCCGAACCCTAGCGTTATCTCGGTATGCCAAAATTCCAAGAAAGAGCCATACGCAGGCGAATTCGCCACAATAAGAGAGAGAATGGCACCAAGTAGCATAAAACCAGCCGCTTTGGTTGTGGAGTGCGTGAATTCAAGCAACTTCAAATAACGACGATGATGCCCGGAAACTTCCGAGATGAATGGGGTCTTATTTCCTTGGGAGTTCTCCACGGCACACGCAGCTCCCGCGGTATGTGCGCCTTCTTCGCCAGCTAGCGATGTATCGGCGTTTTCCCGAACAGAGGCACCGGTTTGCTGCTTCTCTGCCGCATCTGAGTTCTGTGCTGAAGCTTTATCGGTTGCCATCTTGTCCTTCTTTCATTTACCGTGCACACAATTGTAAACCACCTAACAACCTGTCAACTTTTCGGTTGGGTTTCAATAATCGTTTACACAAGCCTTAAAAGATGCGTTAGACTAGCTAGTTGTAAAAGTGCATCTGAACGTGCGCTCTTTAGTAACGAAGGGAAAATGACTATGGATATCACCGTCACCGGTCGTCGCATGAACGTCTCCGACGCTCTGCGCGATTATGCGGAAGAAAAGATCGGCAATTCGATGAAAGCGATGGACATCGCACCGCTTTCCGCAGAAGTCGTTCTGCAAGTTGAAAAGAACCCCGCGAACCCCACCCCGTGCACCTGCGAAGTTACCATGCACGCTAAGGGTCATATCATTCGCGTCGAAGAGAACGAAGAGAGCCTCTTCGCTGCCATCGACGTTGCAGCTGCTAAAGTACTTCGCCAGCTGCGCAAATATAAGACGCGCGTGCTCAACAAGCGCCTGAACGCCGAGCCGGTCAACAAGCAGGCGACCGATGTCGACTATGATGCGCTCATGCAGGAGCTTTCCGGTGAGGACGAAGAGATCGTACGCGTGAAGGAGCTGGAGCTCCTGCCGCTCACGGAAGAAGAAGCGCTCATCGAGATCGATCTTCTGGGTCACGACTTCTTCGCCTATATCGATCGCGACACCAGCGCAGTGCACATTCTCTATCGTCGTTCGAATGGCGGCTACGGCCTGCTCAAGCACCAGGCATAAGCGCTCGCGAACGTACCTTACTTAGAATCAAAACGACCCGGATCACCCGGGTCGTTTTCTATTTCCTCTCTGTGGCTGGCAAAGTGGGAATGTTAGTCAGTCACAGCGTCGGATTCGTAGCGGGAGAGGAAGGCCTTGGTGCGGTTGTGCTGCGGGTGATTGATCACTTGATCGGGCGTGCCCTCTTCGACGATCACGCCCTTGTCCATGAAGATGATCTTGTCGGACACATCGCGCGCGAATGCCATCTCGTGCGTCACGATCACCATGGTCATATGCTCTTCGGCAAGCGCTCGGATGACCTTCAACACCTCTTGCGTGAGCTCGGGGTCGAGCGCAGAAGTGGGCTCGTCGAAGAAGAGGATATCAGGCTGAAGGCAAAGGGCGCGTGCGATAGCCACGCGCTGCTGCTGGCCGCCAGAAAGCTCGCACGGATACGCATCCTCACGGCCTTCAAGACCCATCTGCTTCAAAAGCGCACGGGCAAGCTTTTCAGTCTCCGCCTTATCCTTCCCCTCGACGATAACGGGCGCTTCCATCACATTGCGCAGCGCCGAATAGTGCGGGAAGAGATTGAAATTCTGGAACACGAGACCGAAGCGTTTGCGTGCTTCCTTGGCAACATCCTTGCCACTATAGACCGTTTTGCCAGATGCGTTGTTTTCCGCAACCGTTAGATCACCATAGCGCAGCGCGCCCGACTCGAACGTCTCGAGTAAGGTGCAACAACGCAGAAGCGTAGACTTTCCTGAACCAGAAGGCCCGATGATCGAGACCACTTCACCAGGGTGCACCTCAAAAGAAATATCCTTGAGCACCATCGCATCGCCGAAGCTCTTCTCGAGGCTCTCAACGGAAAGCACCGCTTTTTCCTGCTCGTTCGTCGGTTCCGTTGTCTGCAGGGTTGCTTGATTCGTGTCAGTCATACCATGTCCCCTTTTCGCTTAATCGTGATAGTAGGCCAGGCGCTTTTCGATGCGCGAGATAGCGAACTCGACCACGAAGGTGAACACCCAATAGAACAACGCTGCCACCACGAAAGCCGTGAGCGTACCTTGCGCTGAAACGATAGCACGCGCCGTAGTGAACATCTCCGCTACACCGATCGTGAACGCCAGCGACGTATCTTTGACGAGCACGATCACCTCATTGCCGAGCGCCGGCACGATACGTTTGAAAACCTGCGGGAAGATGATGCGCAAGAACGTTTGCGCCTTGCTGTAACCCAAGATCTCGGCAGCTTCATACTGGCCACGCGGAATGGACTGGATACCACTGCGGTAGATCTCGGCGAAATAGGCCGAATAGTTCATGATGAAAGCGACCGCGCAAGCACCGAACTTCCAATCCATCGAAAGCTGCACGCCGAAGATGTAATACGGCGCAAAGAAGATGAACATGAGTTGCAGCATGAGCGGCGTACCGCGCATGATCGAGATGTAGAGACGGAACAGATACGAGATCGGGCGAAAACGACTCATGCGCCCCAGCGCCACGAGCACGCCAAGCGGAAGTGCGCCGATCAGCGTAACGAAGAAGAGCTGCAGCGTGACAAGGAAACCCTCGCCCAGCATTCCAAGCATTGTGGTGAATTCCATATGCGAACCTTATCGAAAACGGACCGTTAAAACAAAGAGCAAAGAGAAAAGCCCTGGAACTTCGATGGTCTCGCTACGAGGAGCATCGGGGCATCCAGGGCTTTACATTCAGCGTGCCGCCACTAGGGGCGCAAGATTATTTGAGCACCCACTTGTCGATAGAGATCTCTTCAGGATAGTGAGAGACGATCTCTTCAACCGTGCCATCGTTGTAGAGCTCGATGAGCGCGGACTGGATCTTCTCGATCAGTTCAGTGTTGCCCTTCTTTGCACCAACGCCATAGTTCTCAGAAGAAACCACTTCGTCGAGGATGACGTAGCCATCTTTACCTGCGATCAGAGACTGTGCGGTAGGATAGTCGATCGCAACCGCATCGCATGCGCCACTTTCGAGCTGCATAAGCGCGGTCTGATATTCAGGAGCAGTTTCGAGCGCACCGAGCGTAGAACCGATGGTGTCGTAGTAATCGCCACCTTCAGCGAGGTTGTCGTAAGCAGGTGAGTTGACCTGTGCAACTACCGTCTTGCCCGCAAGATCGGAAAGACCCTTGATGTCGGAACCTTCACGAACGAGAATAACCTGGTCGTTCAGGTAGTACGGATCGGTGAACTCATAGGTGTCCTCACGGCCCTCGATAGTGAAACCATTCCAGATGACGTCGATCGTACCAGAATCGATCTGAGCATCCTTGGTGTCCCAATCGATGGGGGTAAGCTCGATCTCCCAGCCGTTCTTTTCAGCAACAGCCTTGGCAAGCTCCAGGTCGAAGCCAGTGTATTCGCCGTTATCATCCTTATAGCCGAAGGGCTTGAAGGTCTCGTCGAAACCAACCACGAACTTGCCGTCTTCACCCAAGTACTCCGGAGCTTCGCTCGAAGACTTAGATTCGTTGGACGAGCAACCTGTCATGAGACCGGCCGACAGGCAGATCGCAAACACTGCTGCGAAAAAACACAGTAATAGCTTTTTCATGTTTACCGCTTTGCTCATATTTACCTCTTTGCTATAGATTTTCTACACTTATATCTGAAGGGTCGCACGATGCGCCCATCAGATATGCCACTTTAGCACTATGGAGCGTTAAAGCATGACTACTATAGCACGGAACACCGCGCGGGAAACGAGAATTCGACTGGCCTGCCCAGCTGATGCGGCGGCGGTTTGTGCTATCTATGCTCCCTATGTGCGCGATACCGCAACCACCTTCGATCTCGAACCGCCCACCGTCGAAGAAATGGAGCAGAAGATCGCCACCATCTTGGAAGAGCG
>FR895124.1:16427-74778 GCA_000435675.1 Eggerthella sp. CAG:298
ACCGATGCCAACACTGCGTCCACTACTTCTCGAGTTGAGACCTGTGATGACGAAACTTTCGCAGTTATCGGCTACTCCTATGCTTCGGCATTCAGGCCGCGCAAAGCCTACCTTCATTCGATCGAAACTTCGGTCTATCTTGCGCCCGAAGCAAAAGGCCACGGTCTGGGAACCAGGCTCTACGGCGCACTTGAAGAAATCCTGCGCCTTCAAAATGTATACAACGCGAACGCTTGCGTCACCTATACCGAACCTGCCGACGAAACGTGCCCTTCCACGAGCCGCATCTTCCACGAACGAAGAGGCTACGTTCAGTGTGCGCACATCCCGAACTGCGGGCACAAGTTCGGTCGCTGGTATGACATTCTCTGGCTGCAAAAGCAGCTCATTCCGCTCTCGCAAAAGCCTGAAGAATTCATTCCGCTGCCGCAGGTGGACAAAGAGGCGATCGCAGCAATCCTTGAGAAGGCATGATCTTCCTGTTGCGCAGGCGTTGCGGGTGCGAGTTGTTGCGTGCGTTCGCCCTTAGTTAACGCACACGCACGAGCGCGATAACGAACAGGGCAAGCGCAAACACACCCGAAAGACCGAGCGCCAGCTGGAAGCCGAACAGAAGCGAGCCAAACGCCTGAGTGCCCAGCGTGATCGAGAACACCATGAGCGCTGTTCCCATTGAAGCGACCGCTTGGCGCACCGCCGTAGAAAACGATGATGCGTCGGTCATCCTGTTAGGCGCAAGCTCTTCCATGCTCCACGAAGTAAGCGGGCTCACCAAGCCCGATACGCCGCACGCGCGAATTCCTTGCAGCAGCAAGATAAGCCAAAACGGTGTCGAGGCGTCCATGAACGCCATCGCCACCGAGCCAAGCGCAAGGCAAGCTCCAAAGAACACGATGATCGGACGCGCATGAAAGCGATCAGTAAGATAGCCAGCAAGCGGATTGATGAAGAGCGCTGCGATGGTACCCGGCAGCAGCACCAATCCTGCTTCAAGCGCCGTTCCGCCCCATATGTTCTCGATGAACAACGGCACGATGAGCGTGATGCCCATGAAGCTCGCATAGAGGAAGTTCGACGCCCAGAATCCCACTACGAACTGCTTCGACGTGAATATATCCATGTTGATGAGCGGATCGTCGATGCGCTTTTGTCGCCTGATGAAGGCAACGAGCGCAATAACGCCAATAAGAATCGGCACCCAGATCGATAGCAGTGCTGCACCTGCATCTGAAGCGTTCGAAAAGCCGAGCAACAAGAAGCCGAATCCAAGTGCTGAAAGAATGACTGAAACCACATCGAGTGAAGCTGTGCGCTTGATGCGCGGTGATCGCACGATGAAGACGCATGCGCAGATAATGAGCACGATCATGCAGATGGCAAGGATAACGAACAAGCTGCGCCAGCCTGAAGCTGTGACGAGGTAGCCGCCTATGGTCGGACCAATGTTTGGCGCGAAGCCCATGGCGATGCCGGCAACACCCATGACCGTTGCGCGCTTGTTCGGCGGAAATGAGGTCATGATGATACTCATCATCATCGGCATGAGAATGCCCGCAGAAACCGCCTGAAGAGCGCGCCCTACCAGCAGCAAGACAAACGACGGCGCGAACACATCAACGATGCAGCCGAAGGCAAAAAGGCAAAGAGAGAAGATGGTGAGCCTTTTGAGCGCGAAGCGCCGCATGAGATAGGTGACCACGGGAACCGTAATGCCGATCACGAGCATGTAGAGCGTGGTGACCCACTGACCGAGTGCCATGTCGACCTTGAAATCTGCCGCGATGCCGCCGAACATCGCGTTCATCGCAGTTTGGGAAAGGTTACCCAGAGCCGAACCCAAGATGATGATAACGACCGGAATGACAACCTGAGCACTCACGTGCTCTCTTGGTGCCTTGGTAGGTGTGTCGGTCATCATATCTCCCTATGCCCATTTCTTTCCCTTTATCTTAGCGCATTGAAAACATGCCTGTTCAATAGGGTATTGAGCAGGCTCAACGGCCTTGGCATCCTCAAGAAGATGCAACTATTATTCCTGTTCAATGGGCTTTTTGTAGAGAAAGCTACGGAATCATTACAAAATTCCGCTTATTGCTTTCAAACCGTTACAAAACCTTACACTGGACACTCCTGATCATCCTAGGAACGTCTTGAAATGAGTGTGTCTTGCGTGCAGAAGCGCATCGCTTTCGACAGACGCTCCTACCAATGAAAGCTGCATCCATGCTCTATCGTGAACGCATGAGCCAAGCGAACAAAGAAGCGAAGGTCACGCTTGTCGGCGTTGCTATCGTGATCGTATGCTGGCTTCTCTTCGGCTTCGGCTTATACGGCGTCGATATCGAGATATTCTCCACGCCATTGTGGATCGTGATGGGCTGCTTAGGCACCTGGATCGTAGCGATGATCGTAAGCGTCATCCTGGCAACGAAGGTCATCGAAGACTGCCCGCTCGACGAAGACGACTTTGGTAGAAAATACCAGATCAGCGATGAAACCCCTGTGCAGGTTACCCCTATGACGATCGATCAGGATCTTATCAAGACCATCGAGAAGACCTCGGTCACCTCACGAAAACCCATCAGCAATACCCCACATCGCTCGGACGAGCGCCGCAACGAAAAAGAGGCGCGATGACCTCGTTAACGCTGATCCCTCTTCTTGTCTTCCTTTTCGTTTGCCTTATCGTTGCCTTCCTTATTAGGAAACACACGCCGGAAGAAAACTTCGAACGAGAATACTTCGTGGCCGGTCGTAGACTCGGTCCGATCGTGCTCGTTATGACCACGATCGCTACCTTCGGCTCCATCACTACCTTCGTAGGTATGCCTGGTCAAGCTTGGGAATACGGCTTTGGATGGGTCTATTTGGCGGGGGCGCAAGTCGTTTCTCTTATCTTGCTCTTCGGCGTGGTGGGCAAGAAGCTCGCACTCATCGCACGCCGCATCCATGCTGTCTCTATTATCGACATCATCAATGCGCGTTTTCGCTCGAACATTCTTACACTCATCCTTTCCTGTTCGCTTGTAGTCTTCTTCACTGCACTTATCGTTGCGCAGCTCGTCGGAGCCGCAAAGATATTCGTAGCAGTAACAGACTATGAATACAGCGTTGGTCTCATCCTTATCACCGCAACCACTGCCATCTATACCGTCATCGGAGGTTTTCGTGGTGTAGCGATCGCCGATACCATCTGCAGCATCGTCATGATTGTAAGTGCCTTGTTCCTGGGGTTCGGCATCATGAATGCTGGCGGCGGATATGAGAACATCATGCAAACCATCGCCGTGCAAAAGCCCGAGATGTTCGATATCTTTGCGGGCGGGCAAATGCCTATTGGCCTCTTCGTTACGCAATGGCTCATCTTGGGACTACTTGTATTCACGATGCCCCAGGTAGCAGTTCGTTGTTTAAGCTACAAAAACACAAAAAGCCTTCGTCATGCGCTCTGGATCGGCACCCTCATCGTTGGGCTTTTGCTGGTGGGACTCACTGCGCTTGGCGCGCTCTCATATGGTGTTTTCCCTGATCTGTTAAACGAACATGGCGGTACCATCGATGACGTGATTCCGCTCATGCTCGCCCAAGCATTCCCCTCCTGGGCGGTGGATATCATCATCCTCGGTCCTATTGCTGCCGCGATCTCGACCGTTTCCACCCTCCTGATCAGCTCTTCTGTCAATATTATCCAGGGCATCTACGCTAATTCTGCGCTTCGCCAGCGCAAAGCCCCCGAGCACGATCGCGTCCGTTTCGTTTCGCAGGCATCTTCGATCCTGCTCTCGGTCGTTGCGCTCATCGTTGCTCTCACGCCGCCCGACCTCATCTGGCGCATGAGTATGTACGTGTTCGGCGGCATCGAGGTAGCCAGCTGCTGGATCTTGGTGCTGGGATTGTTCTGGCATCGTGCGAATAAAGTAGGGGCTGTTGCTGGTCTCGCGGCGGGTCTTGCCACCTATTTTCTTCTCGGCATCTTCGAGGTGAACATCTTCAGCGAATTCGATGCTGTTATCTTCGCGCTCATCGTTTCACTCGTGTTCATGGTTGCGGGCTCGCTCTTCTTCTATGTGAAACGCGATGCCCACATGCTTGAAGTGTTCTTCCCTGAACGCACACCCTCAACTACGGCAGCTGTCTACGAGTTCGAAAGCGACGCGTCTTCTTCGGACAGGCCTCTTGCGAACGAACGCGTAGGCTCTTCCTCTTCAAAGCGAGGCAAGTGATGAAGCGTGCCCCTTCTACAAAATTCACGGTATTGAGCTGGGTATTCGTTGCGGTAGTTGCAATTCTCATCTTTTGTATGAGTGCCAAAACAGGTGATGCGCTCGATCATGATTCTGGCATCATCAGTTTTCTACTCGAAGCCCTCCGCTCTACAGCAAGCACACTCTTTGGCCATCCAGTCGATGTGTCGCCCGTGGGGCATTTCGCCGAGTTCTTTCTGCTGGGGCTCGCGCTCATGAACGCCCTGCGCTTACGCTTCGCCCTGCCTAAGGCGTGCGTATTCTCCACGATCATCGCAAGCCTCTACGGAGTGAGCGATGAATTCCACCAGATCTTCGTCCCTGCTCGCACGTGCGATCCCACCGATTGGCTCGTGGACACCATCGCTGCCCTGCTCGGCGCATTGCTCTTTTGGGCGATCTTCACAATATGGCAAAAGCACCGCGATTCGCAGGCCAACCACTCTGCGCATTCCCTATAATGAAACAAGGCGAACACATTCGCCGCATTCATGTGCTTATTCGTTTGAGGAGTTATCATGGCTTACCACTGCATCATCGTTCCCTTCGATGGATCCGATCACGCCCAAAGCGCGCTCAACGCGGCATGCGGGATTGCCAAAGGCCACGACACGCAGGTGCATGTAGTGAACGTAGTGCCCATCAACATCTTCCCTGAAGTTGCCGCTTCCGATCCAGCGGCGGTCGTGAGCCCTTCCTACGTAACACAGAAGACCTATTCGGAACTTTTCGATGACACGCTCCTTGAGATCCATGCCGAAATGGTGAACACCATCGGCGATGCGCTTTCTGAACTCGATCCCAGCCAAGTTACCTACGAAGTGATCGCGCATCCTTCTGCGGTCGATGGCATCATCGACTATGCTTCCGATCATAGCTGCGATCTTATCGTGATGGGGAGGCGCGGCCTTGGGGCGATTCGCGGTCTGCTCGGCAGCGTGAGCTATGGCGTGATCCGCGCTACCACTACCCCGGTCCTTACTGTGAAATAAATAACGTTTAGCGGTTCGCCTTCAGACGGGCGAAGAGATTGGTCGAATGCTGCTTCACGAAGGAGATGAAGCGGCTTTCCCACAAGGTAAGCGTTGCATTCTGCGCTCGATACGGCACGTAGAGCACCTTCATCATGAAGCTTCCCGGCACCGCTTTCGCAAGCGCATCCTTCGCTTGTGGGGTCGAGATCATGCGGGCTATCTCGGCACGCTTCTCGCGCGCAGTGAGCGTGCAATTCTTGTTGGTGATGTTCTCCACGCAGCCCACTAAGCGCTCGGCATAGCGACGCGCAAGAAACTCCTGAATAGCAGGGGAATCGATGCCCCATGCCGCGTAGAGCTCCTGTAGCCAACGATGCTCTTCTTCGCGCTTCTCATACATATCAGCACGGTAGCGCGTGTTCTCGCTTTCGGCGCGCGCACGCAGAAAATGGTAGAAGTGCCCGTCTAGAGTGCCCACTCGTTCGATGTCGCGCACCACATCGAGATTGAACGGGAGATCGTCCCAGAACGTTTCAGGGAAACGAATGTTCTTCTCGTTCAAGTAACTACGGCGGTAGAGCTTGTTCCAGGGAGCATAGAGCAATTGCGCATCAAAGAGTTCATGAGCATGCTCCCGGAACTCCTCTTGCGAGGCAAAGATACGATCAGGAGCATTGCGCGCTTCACGGTAAAACTTCTCGGCGCTGTAATAGGTATCGATGAAGAACCCGGTCACCAGCAGGTCAAGCTCGTTTTCATGCGCAACGGCATGCATGCGCGCGAGCATGTCCGGTTCGCACCAGTCATCGCCGTCCATGAAGTAGAGGAATTCTCCGCGCGCCACTTCGATGGCGGTATTGCGCGCTGCAGCAGCCCCGGCGTTGCTCTGATGGATGACCCGAATGCGACCATCGGATAAGGCCAGTTTATCGGCAAGTTCGGATGAGCCATCGGTGCTGCCGTCGTCCACCAACAAGATCTCGAAATCGGAAAAGGTTTGAGCGGTGAGCGAGTCGACCGCACGTGTCAACCACGCAACAACGTTGTATACAGGGATGATGATGCTGATAGCGACCTGTTCGCCAGGCAGAGCGCCTTGAGCTTCAGGAGAAAGATTCTGTTCGTGTGCTATATTCATAAACTCCCCGCGCGCCCATATGCTGTTGTTCACACCTGTTTTCAGCACGGAGTCCGCGAAGATTCATTATAGCAGGATGGCTTATCTGTCGAAGATTTATAATAGTTGGTTGCGGATCGTGTCTTTTTTAAGCGCTGAATTCGCGCCCTCGACTATCGATACGCGAACAAGGAGCGTTTCTCCAACTTGAATTGGATCGAATGCATCATTCTCTTTGCGGTTGCGCTCGGCGTTACCATTGCACTCACGCCACTTGCGCGTCGTTTGGCTATTGCGCTCGATGCGATCGACTATCCTAGCGCGCGCCGTGTGAACATGCAGCCTATTCCCCGTATGGGTGGTGTTGCTATCTTCGGCGGCATGGTTGCTGCTCTCGCGCTCGCGCTCGTAGGTGCGCACTTCTGGGGTTGGACCACCCCTCTGCAAGGAGGGCTCGGCAATAAGGTCAACTGGATCGGCGTTGCGGTTGGCATCCTCATCATGTTCGGCGTGGGTATCGTCGATGATATTTACAATCTGAAACCGAAGGCTAAGTTGCTCGGTCAGATCGTTGCTGCTTGCGTCGTGGCCTTTTCAGGATTGCTCTTCTCGAGCATTCACAATTTCATCAGCGACGGCTACTTTGAGTTTGGGTGGCTATCGTATCCCCTTACCGTCTTCTATCTGGTTGCCTTCGCGAACATCATCAACCTCATCGATGGTCTTGATGGACTTGCAGCGGGCATTACCGCCATCACGGCAGCCACTATCGGCATTCTGGCGGTGCTCACTTGGCGCCCTGGCGCTGCACTGGCAAGCTTCGTGATCGTGGGTGCGTGCATTGGCTTCTTGAAGTCGAACATCCACCCAGCGAGCATATTCATGGGAGATTCTGGCGCGCTGCTCTTGGGCTTCGCGCTCGGCATCGTTTCCCTTATGGCAGTTGCTCGTTCAGCGTTCTTCGTTTCCCTGTTGGTACCCATCATCGCAGCTGGTGTGCCTATTTTGGACACGGCCATCGCTATCATTCGCCGTAAACGCGCGCATCAACCGATCGACTCGGCTGATCGCGGGCATATTCACCATCGCCTCTTGCAAGCGGGCTATTCGCAGAAGGCAACCGTCTATATCATGTGGGGCTGGACCGCTCTACTTTCGGCAGGCGCGATCGTGGTGAGCGCTATCGACGGGCCCCCGCGCTATGTCGTCTTCGTTATCTTGGCTGTTGTTACTGGCTTCATCGTATTCAAGCTCAAGCTTCTTCAGCCGGTACTGCTGCATCACTACAATCCGCGTTCGAAGACACGCAGAGGTGCTGCTGCGGATCAAGATTTATCCGAACGCTCGGCGGCTCACACGAACGCGCGTAACGATCTTGCTGACGGTCGCAACGGCGCTACACACGATAGTGGAGCACGTCGTGGAGGCGCAGATCACCCGCACCAATCAGGCCACGCGCGGCGCAGCACGAACCAACAGGTGCACAAGCGCTAGCAAAGTAGAGTCTGCCCATGGCTAAGAAGCACGAAAAGAAAACGAATGCGATGCGCGAGCTCGATCGGATCGGTGCCGCATACGATACGCATATCTGGGATTGCGCTGAAGCGATGAGCGGTGTTGAAGTTGCTGATCATCTGGGTCTTGAAGTTGCTCGCGTGTTCAAGACGCTCGTTACTGTGGGAAAATCAGGCACCCATTATGTCTTCATGGTACCGGTTGCTGAAGAGCTCGATTTGAAGAAGGCTGCTGCTTGTGTTGGCGAGAAGTCGGTTCACATGATCCCCTCGAAGGAGCTTCTTCCCCTTACTGGCTACATCCACGGTGGGTGCAGCCCCTTGGGGATGAAGAAGCTCTTCGCGACCACGATCGATCAATCGGCACGAGAGCACGAGCGCATCGTCTTCTCAGGAGGGCGGCTCGGCTGCCAGATCGATACGAGCGTGGATGCGCTCGCAGAAGCGATCCCGCTGAACTTCGCCGATATCGCTACCTAAGGTCTATGCCGAGTTCGTCTTTGACCAGGTCGAATGCGGCGTCGATAGCCTTGTCCATGTCGTAGTACTTGTAGCCACCTAAGCGGCCCGCGAACACCACGTTGCCTTCGCTCTCGGCAAGTTCGCGATACTGCTCGTAGAGCGCGGTGTTGCGCTCGTCGTTGATGGGATAGTAGGGCTCATCGCCCGGCTCCCAGGTGGCGGGATATTCGCGTGTGATGATGGAGGTTGGCTGATCGCCAAATTCGAAATGCTTGTGCTCGATGATGCGCGTGAAGGGAATCTCGCGTTCGGTATAGTTCACCACCGCATTGCCCTGCCAGTTCGCGGAATCGACCGATTCAGTCTCGAAACGCAGCGAGCGATACTCAAGATTGCCCAGCTTGTAATCGAAATATTCATCGATCGGGCCGCAGTAGATGATGCGATCGGCAATGCCAGGATGCTCTTCGATGAACGTGCGGAATTCTGTGTTCAGCAGAATCTCCGTATCGCCGAACATCTTCTCGACCATAGCCGTGTAGCCGCCCATGGGAATGCCCTGGAAGCGGTCGTTGAAATAATTGTTGTCGTAAGTGAAACGCACTGGCAGGCGCGTGATGATCGATGCGGGTAGGTCCTTGCAATCACGACCCCACTGCTTTTCGGTATAGCCCTTCACAAGCTTCTCGAAGATATCGCGGCCGACGAGCGAGAGCGCTTGTTCTTCGAGGTTCTGCGGATCGGTGATCCCTTCAGCAGCCTTCTGCTGCTCGATCTTCTCGCGCGCTTCATCGGGCGTACGAATGCCCCACATCTTCGAGAAGGTGTTCATGTTGAAGGGCATGTTGTAGAGTTCGTCCTTGTAGACGGCGACCGGCGAATTGATGTAGTTGTTGAACTCGGCGAATTGATTCACGTATTCCCACACTGGCTTGAGCGACGTGTGGAAGATGTGCGCGCCATATTTATGCACGTTGATACCATCGATCTCTTCGGTGTAGATATTGCCGCCGATACGATCGCGGCGATCGATGACCAAGCAGGTCTTTCCGGCAGCTTTCGCCTCATGCGCGAACACGGCACTCGTGAGGCCAGCCCCCACGATAAGATAATCGTAATGGGAAAGCGATGGTTGCAAAACTACCGTCATAGGAGAATCCTCTCTTCATGTTCGTGCGCTGGAGGCTTCCTTCTGCCTGCCTTCGTTTACGCGCTTTCCCTATCATAATCGAAAGCGTTTCATACACGCTGAGCGAAGTGGTTCAAGGGCGCTTTATGCTCGTGCGGAGCACGGGGCAGAGCGGCGCGTTACACCTAAGCGACAAAATAGCTGCCTGGCGCTTCTACCGCCACCGCGCGCTACCATGATGAGACGAATGAATATGCTACGAATAAACAAGGAGGAACTATGGCGATCGAAGAACCCGATATGAACGCTTGGCTTGCGCAGGCCAAAGAAAGCGAGCAGGCACCTAATATTGGGATGTTCTTGATTCACAACGGCATCGTGCGCGCCACCCCACGTCATGCTGTTCGCGCAGAAGCTGCGCGTCCTGCCGAGGCACCTGAGCGCGATGCGCGCGTGGTCGCCGTGGACTTTTCCTATGACAAAGCAGGGCTTGAAGCGGCGCTCAAAGAAGCACTTAGTTGGGAAGGCGTATATTACGTGCAAGCGTGGCTCAACGAAGGACGCGTTGAAGTGGGTGAATCGCTCATGTACGTACTGATTGGAGCTGATATTCGTCCGCATGCGATCTCTGCGCTCGAGAAGCTCGTCGGACACATCAAGTCGCAGCTGGTGGAGGAACGTGAACTCTACGCTTAGCGCGCAGCGATGCAGACAGGCGCGGGACATGCAACCGTGTGCAGGGGAAGTTGCGCTACAATTAGCCGTTAGCTACGCTAACCACTTCTACAGAAAAGAACGCGCATGAGAAACACTCGCCTCGATAACTGCATCGCCTTCATCGGGCGCAAGAACTCTGGTAAGACCACGCTCGTTGAAGCACTTATTTCGGAGCTTACTGCGCGCGGCATTTCCGTGTCCTCGATCAAACATCATAGTCATGATGATTTCGAGATCGATATCCCTGGCAAGGATTCTTATCGCCATCATGCAGCAGGTGCCGTTGCTACCGCTATCAGTAGCGCGAAACGCTTTGCGGTCGTAGAAGATCTTATACCATCCGATTCTGAGTCCGAAAAAGACCTGACCAACATCGAAGCTCTACTTCGCACGCCTACGCAAAAAACGACGGATGCCTATGAGCAATGCGTGCGTGCGATCGGAATGCTACCTGCGTCGAATCTAGTCGTGATCGAAGGGTTCAAACGCTCAGGACTGCCCGCTGTAGAACTTCTCCGCTCTGACAATCCTCGCGATGTTGAGGCGGCTCCCGCACTTATTGCGCGTATCAACGAATACATCTTAAACGGCAAAACAACAAATGATGCTGAAGGCGCACTTCCCGCTGCAGTAGTAACCGATATGGCTGAAGTAGCAGCTGGAGCGCTTACTGCAAATTTGCCTGTGTTCAATTTCTACGATATCTCACAGATATCCACCTGGCTTATCGATACCTATGCGAAGCCGCTCTATTCTGTGGTCATTCAGAGCGGCGGCGAGTCAAGACGCATGCGCCAATCGAAGGCGCTTGTGCCCTTCCACGGCAGACCGCTCATCGAGCACATGATCGGTAGACTTGCACCTTTAGCGAGTGAACTGATCGTAACCACTAACGAACCCGAAGAACTCACTTATCTACAGGTGCGTTACCCAGGACTACGACTTGTTCCTGACAAATACGACAAACGTGGAGCGCTACCCGGATTCATCACTGCTCTTGAGGCAGCCAGCAATCCGCTCGTTGCTGTGATTGCTTGTGATCTGGTAAATGTCTCGGTGGACCTGATCGAATATGAGGCAGAGTTGCTCGAGCAGTCGCAGCGCGCTGATCTTTTCATGCCCTTCGATGCCGTAGTGCCCATGAGCCCCCAAGGAATCGAGCCGTTCTGCGCAGTCTATGAGCGCGAACGTTGTCTTGAGGCCGCCCAAGCTTGTTGGGATCGAAAGAAAGTACGCATGAGAAATATGATCGATACGCTGAATGTTCGCTTCATCGACGCAGAAAACGAACCTCTCTGCTACGCAAACTGTTTCCTTAATGTGAACACGCCTGAAGATCTTGCCCGCGCTGAAGGTCAAACCGCTTAAGCTGCGCGCAGGAACCCTATTCCAACGCGATACCCACATCCCGCAAAAAGAAAAGCCGGCGAGGCAACCTCGTCGGCTTTTTGCACTCAGAGCACGTAGGGGCGCAAACGGTATGTGGCCTTCTTAGCGATAGAAGCGCGGATAGGCCACCTCGAGTTCGCGCTCTTCTTGCAAGCCTTCAAGGCTTTTGCGGGTAAGGTTTGCGAGTCCTTCGTAGAAGGGCTGTTCAGCAGCCTCTTCGAGCTGCTCAAGAAAATGAGAGGACCAGGTCAAGAGATGGTCGCGCAAGAATTCGTCCACGAGTTCAGGGCGCTCTTCAGCGAGCCAGGCAAGCAACACGAGCATCGTGCCGATATGATCCTCTGGCTCATCGCTCTCGCCTTTTTCGATCGCGATGCCATTTCTTCGCATCCAGTCGCGCAGCTGCATGGTGGAAGCACCGAACACGACCATATCCTTGTCGGTGTAGACCGAACCCCAGGGCGGTGCCGGCTTCGCCAGCGGACCCACGAACAAACGACGGTATTCCCACACGAGCGCATCACTCTTCGTGCCTTCCGCAAGGCCTTCATGCATGAGCGCAAGCGCGCGTTCGGCATCTTCGGCGGAAACGAAGGGCCAATCCTTCGCAGCTGCTTCAACATCGAGCGATGCAAGCGCTTCAAGACCGGTCGCAACAACCTGCGCGTCATGTTCGGGATCATGCAGAAAAAGCGGGCCCAAGGTCGACCCCACGAACACGATCTCCGCCCGCGATTTATCGTCAAGTTTATCCATCATGCCTCCTGGCTTCATCAAACGCAGCATACGCTGGCCGTCCCTATTGTGCCCGATACAAAGAAAGGGCTCAACCGCATGCGGCCAAGCCCTTTTTCCTTGGGTGAGGTTCCCTACAATCCTACGCCGATCTGCAAGGCGTAGAAGCACATGCGTGCGAGGAAGATCGCAACCGCAATCAAAACGACACCGACGATCACGAAGACCGTAAGCGGTGAGATCTTGATAGCGGCGAAACCGATGCCGTAGCCGATGACCGTAAGGATGATAAAGAGCACGAATGCCCAGATCATACTACCGGCGAGTTCACCAACAGGAAGCACCAGGTTGGATGCGGTCGAACCGATGATCCACAGCGCGATCACACTTACCAAGCTCAGCACCGCGCCTACCGTGAAGATAGCGAAGTGGATCGAACCTGCTTTGCCCTTCACAGACGCATCACCTGCGCCTGCCAGCGTGGTGATGAGCAGGCCGAGCAACGTGCCGCCGAAGAACGTGAAGCCGATGATCGAAAGCGGCGTCCAGAAATTATTCCACGTAGGAATGGTGGGAATCGCATACGCAAGCCCGATGAAGAGCGCGGCGATAAGGCCAAGGATGCCTGCCACTAGCGCAAAGCCCTTGCGGGCGCTGTTGTTCTTCAAGCCGCCAGCAAGTGCGACAATCCAGTACACTGCCGCCACGATCATGAAGATACCAAATGCGGTGATCTCATTAGCAAGTGGCGTTGAGCCGACCGTGCTCGCGATATTGAGCGCATGCCCCGGGTTCGCCAAATGGAAGAACGATGCGATAAGGCCCACCAATGCCACCAAGAGCGGAATGATGGTCAAACGATCGATCTTCTTGAGCTGGTCTTTCGAAAAATCTGCGAAGCAGAACGAAAGCGCGAGCATGAAGAACGCACCCGCACCGAGAGGCGCTAGCGTTGTGAAAAAAGTGAGTGGGAATTCATGTACTGCGAGTTCCATGCTTACTGCACCTCCTTAGGATTAGCAACATGCGCCTTCGATGCCGCAGGATCGAGCGCTGCTGGCGAAGGCTTTATCGTGATGTTGGGGTGCGTGTAAGACGCCGAAGGCATCGGATGGATCTCTGCCGTGTCGCCATACTTCTTGCGTAGCTCGTCGATCGGACCAAAGTCGAGCGCACGCAACGGACACGACATGACGCATATCGGCTGCAAACCTTGATTGAGGCGCTCTTCACACCCATTGCATTTGACCGAGTAGCCAAGCTCGCGACTGACCTTAGGCGCGTTGTAAGGGCATGCCATGACGCAATAGCCGCAGCCAACGCACTTGGTCTCATCTACGAGCACCAAGCCACGCTTGCCTTCCTTGTGCATTGCCGTGGTGGGGCAAACGCTCACGCAGGCGGGATCATCGCAATGATTACACGCCATGGAAAGGTGATAGAACAAGCAATCGGTGGTGTAGATATCGTCTGCTTGCTTTTCCCAGGTGCCGCCTTCAAGGTCGTACACCTTGCGGTAGGCAACATCGAGCGCGCTGTCTTTGTAGTCTTTACAGGCCATCACGCACGTTTTACATCCCGTGCAACGGGAGTTGTCATAATAAAAACCATACTGAACCATGATGCACCTCCCTAAGCCTTAGTAACTTCAGCGATGATGGAATTGGAAGGGCCATTGCCATGAGCCAAGGGTGAAGGCACATAGGTGGTAAGCGTATTGATGCAGCCACCCTTGTCGAGCTTGTTGCCCTTCATGTCAGCATCGTGCCAGAAGCCCTGTGGCATAGCAACGACGCTCGGCACGATACGGCTCGTGACGTGCGCTTCGATCTCAACTTCACCTGCCGGGCTCTTCACGCGCACCTTGTCGCCGTCGTGAATGCCACGCGGATCGGCATCGAGTGGATTGATCCACAGGCGATGACGGTTGTAATCCTTGAGTACTTCGAGCGAACCGAACGAAGAGTGGGTACGCGCCTTGTCGTGCCAACCCGACATGTAGAGCGGGTATTCGTCGGTAACGGCACCATAACCTTCCACGCCCGGATCGAAGATCGGAATAGGCGAGATCACCTGACCTTCCGTAAGGCGGCCTTCCAACTCGCGATCCTCTGCGATCTTAGCGAGCGCTTCGGAGTAGATCTCGATCTTGCCCGAAGGCGTGTTCCAGGGATGACCCACGGGGTCCTTGACGTTCTCTTCAAAGGCGATAGCGGTAGGAAGCTTACGCTTGTAAACACCCTGCTCAAGGATGCCTTCCCAGCTGGGAAGCTCGGGGTCTGCCGCAGCGCCTGCCTTGTAGAGCTCTTCGATCCATTCGTCCTGGGTCTTACCGAGCGTGAACTTATCACGCACGCCGAGCTTTTCAGCGATGTCGGCGTGAACGTCGTAGATCGGACGGCACTCGAACGGCGGCTCCTGCGCCGGACCACCCACGGTAACACCCCAGTAGTACTCGGAGTAGCCGTTGGTGGACATGTTGAGCTGCTCGGCGCGCATGGCGTCGGGAAGCAAGATGTCGCAGTATTTCGCGGAGTCAGTCATGAACGTATCGCAACCCACGATGAACTCGCACTTGCTCTCATCGGAGAGCACCTCGTAGACCTTGTTGATGTCGCCATGCTGGTTGGAGATGCAGTTGCCCGCATAGTTCCAGAGCATCTTGATGCCATTCTTCGGCTTCTCGATCTTGGCCGCAGCTTCAGCCATCTCAGGATTCTGAGCGCCCATGAACAGTGCGATCTCATCAGTTGCATCGAGTTCCTTCTGGAAGTCTTTGCCCTCGTCGATGCACTTGAGCCATGAATAGCAGCTGATCTTGGCGTTCACCATGTTCATCGGAGCGCCATTCGGGTCTTCGTCTGATGCGGGCAGACTGCCAACCGGAGCTCCCGGAGGTTCTGCTTCGCGCATGCCAGAGTTCGTGCCCGGCTTGCCGAGGTTGCCGGTGAGCAGAGCGAGCATGCAGACCGCACGCGTTGCCGATTCGCCGTTGGAGTGGCGCTGAAGGCCCCAACCCTGAACCACGAAGACCGCTTTTGCGTCGTGGATCTTGGCAGCAAGTTCGCGGATCTTCTCCGCGGGAACAAGCGTGATCTCTGCAGCCCATTCAGGGGTCTTTTCGACCTTGTCGTAGCCGAGACCCATGATGTAATCGTGATAGGACTTGTTCTGGCCCTTTGCAGAAGCCGGCATCGTCTCTTCGTCGTAGCCCACGCAATACTTGTGCAAGAAGTCGAGATCGACCCAATCGTTTGTGATGAGTTCGTGCGCGATGCCCGCAACGAGCGCCGCGTCGGTGCCCGTACGAATCGGCAGCCATTCAGATGGATAGCCTGCCGCAGTTTCGTTCAGACGATAATCGATGTGGATGATCTCGGGTCCTGCTTCACGCACCGTGTTGTAGTCCCAAACCACATTCGCGCCGCCCATGCGGTTGTCGGCGGGGGAATTGCCGAACATCAAGACCAGGTCGGCGTTTTGCGCCTGATCGACCGATGAAGCAGAGATGTTCTCGTAAGGTGATACCCCGATGCCATACATGAACGGCATCACATATTGGTGCATGCCCGTTGAATAATCGCCATACATGGGCAAGTAGCCACCCACGCAGTTGAGCAAACGCTCGACCGAACGACCGGTTGCTGAGTACATGCCCGTTGCATAGTTCACATAGATGGAATCGTTTCCGTAGGTGTCGATGGTGTAGCGAATCTTGTCGGCAATGGTCTGGATCGCTTCGTCCCAGCTGATGCGCTCGAACTTTCCTTCACCGCGAGCGCCTACGCGCTTCATCGGGTACTGGAGGCGATCCGGATTGTTCACCCACTGACGCATGACGCGACCGCGCAAGCAGGCGCGTGCTTGGAAATCATCGTTTCCGATATCGTCGGTGGTCATGTATTGGATCTTGCCGTCTTTGGTATGCCAGTGGAAAATGCAGCGTCCACCGCAGTTGACGTTACATTGGCTCCAAACGAGCTTTTCCGGCGTGTCGGCATGCGCAGGTTCAACGTTGCTGAATACGGCTTGTGATGCCGCCATGGTTCCGCCTGCTGCAGCTAATGCGCCCAAAGCTCCGGTGGCCTTCACGAACGTACGACGTGAAACGGCCGGAAGCATATCAGACATAGCTCTCCCCTTTCTTCCCTTGTTGCGAGCAGAACGCCCTTCCCCAAAGGCATGCCACTCAACCCTTCTCTTCTGAAGCGTTAACCACAGCTGTGAGCACGCATGATGCTTCGCATTTGTGGTTACGCTCCACCCTCTCATGCATAGAAAGGGACATCTTTAATTCTAGTGTTGTTCCTCGATAAACTTCCGCATACGCAGTAACCATTTACCCACAGAAACGCCATTCATTATTCTATTTTGAGAATAAAATGCTTTACTTCGCTGAAGTGGGGCATTACATGCGTTTGTTTTACAATAACGAGCATCATGTTGCATGCCTTTGCCTGGCATGCTGCAAAAGCGAAGCCTGAACGATCTGGAAGTGAACATGCCCTCTCTCCTCGATGCCGCAGAAGCGTTTTCCAAGCTAGGAAAGAAGTCTGTCGAAATCGACCAGGCAGCCTGTGTGCGTGTGCGCCATCGTCATGCGAGCTGCATGGCGTGCTTTCAGGTTTGTGCGCACGAAGCGATCGCGCGCGACGATGATGGGTTGCTTGCTATCGACAATCACCTCTGCACGGGCTGCGGCGCCTGTGCAAGCGTTTGTCCAACGAGCGCACTGCAGCTTGTCGAAGATGTTCCCGAGCTTGTTCGGGCTGCGATCGAGAGTATCGCCGAACAGGCGGATGCCCTACAAGACGACACGGACCCGAGCAGCGCAGACAGCCTTCGCACCGAAAAGCCCTGCGGCACGCTCACGATAAGCTGCGAATATCTGCGCAACCAAGAGGCTGCACTTGAAGAGCGTGCCCACAGTGAAGCTGGTCTTCGCGTAAAGGCCTCGCCTGACGAGATCGATCCTCCGAAGGCCAAGACCGAGCATGAAGCTGAGTGCTCGCTCACGCTCAGCTGCCTTGCGGCGCTTGATGAAGCAGCGCTCATCTCTGCAGCCTGCTCGAACGTTGAAGTTCGCTACGAAAGCGGAGACTGCGCCTGTTGCCCGAATGCGCAGGGCGAACTGATCGCAACGCTTGGCGAACAAGCAACGCGCTTCCTTGGCGCATTTTTGGCTGCTGCAACACCCGAGCGCCCACTTCCTGCCGCCCGAGCTCTTCCTGCCGCCTGGTCGCTGGTGACCCCCAACGATGCAGAAAGCGCCACTACCAACACTTCGCCCGAACTATCGCGGCGTGGGCTCTTCGATCACTTCATCGAACGCACGACCGACTCTATCGCCGAAGCAGCGGTGGGCACCTTCTACGTGAGCACGACGGCACAGGATCAGAAACGAACGCTCGCTCAACGTCTTTTTGCCGACAAGGGCATCTTGAAGCACATCGAAGCGGTGCGCAATGAACGCGTGCTCAACGAGCTCTACCGCTTTGATCCCGAATGGGCCGATCAGATCTTACCTGAAAAGGAGGATGCTGAGCTTCCTACGCGACTCTTTGGCGAAGTAACGGTAGATGAGACCGCTTGTGACCTGTGTGGTATTTGCATGACGTTCTGCCCGACGGGCGCGTTAAGCGGTGTGGCGAATGAGCCAGTCAATTCCTTCGTCATGCTGAACCGAGACATCGCACCGAAGGGCGAGCTGAGCTTTCGCGCGAACGATTGCATGGCGTGCAACCTTTGCTTAGATGTCTGCCCGCATGATGCGCTCGAAATCCAGCGTGGAATCTGCGCGTGCGACCTCTTCGCATTCGAACCACACACCCTCATCAAAAGATGACAAACTACCCGGTCATTCGTCACCTGAGCAATTCGTCTAGCAGGCTGGCAGCTTGTTCGTCGAGTTGCTTTTGCAGTTCTTCGTAGATGGCGATCAAGCGGCGTGCTTCAGGCGTGAGCTCGGAACCCTTGTTTCCTTTGCGCCTCAACAGCTGGATGCCGAACGATTCTTCGGCATGCTTCAAAATGCTCCATGCCTTGGAGTACGCCATCCCCATCTCTGCTGCCGCCTTGTTGAGCGACCCCGTTTCATCTACGAGCTTGCACAGGCTCACGATACCTTTCCCCAGCGCCGGAGTGTGTTCTTCGGTGTTCTTGGCTTTGATGATGAGTTTGACCTCGACTTCGAAATCGCGGGGATCCATGCGTGCTCCAATCTGGTTGTAACCATATTGTAAAACGAAGAGAGCTCTCTTCGCGCCAAGTTGATCTATTATTCTTATTCGAGAATATATTCTCAATCGAGAATAATTAAAATCGGGAAGCACCGGGAAGGATGAAGATGGAACAGACCAAACCACACGCGAAGAAAGCGCTCGCGTTCCTTGCGATCATCGTGAGCCTCTTGGCTGCTTGCCTGCTTGCAGGCTGCAGCAGCTCGAACTCGCAAGAAAAGGTCGAGCTCGAGATCTATGCAGCGAATTCGCTCACCGACGCGATGAACGAAGCGCAGGAAGCCTACACCAAAGAGAATCCGAACGTAACCTTCAAAGATTCGCAGTATGAAGCATCCGGCACGCTCGTGCAGAAGATCGAGGCAGGTGGCGCACCTGACATCTTTATCTCAGCGAACAAGAAGAACATGGATAAAGTGGTCGAAGACGGCAAGATCGGCGAAGATAAACCCTTCGATCTCTTCGCGAACGACCTCGTTATCGTGACCGCTGAAGACTCCGACATCGATGAGCTCGATCTGGCGCAGGCCTGCGATGGCAGCTACACCATTTCCGTAGGCGATAAGAACGTTCCTGCAGGCACCTATGCCAAGCAGGCGCTCTACACCGTTGGTTGCTACACTAACGAAAGCGGCACCGATGGCGAGATCACCGGCCCGATCAAGGGAAAGGTCACCGAAGCCGATAAGGTCGGTTCGGTCTGCTCGTATGCTCAGTCTGGTGAAGTCGATCTGGGCTTCGTCTACAGTTCCGATGTTATGCGCTACGGTGGCGTGAAGACCGTTTGCACCCTGCCAGCTGATACCCATCAGCCCATCGTCTACCCTGCTGCCGTGCTGAAGGATTCAGCGCACGCTGAGGCTGCAGCTGCGTTCCTCACCTGGTGCCAGGAAAGCCCTGAGGCTCAGAAGATCTGGCAAAAATGGGGATTTGAACTCGCTTGATCATGAATTCTGTCGGCAAACAGAACACCTTTTGGCTCGCGCTCATCTTGGGTACGAGCCTTCTTTTCGGCGCGTTCTCGCTATGCGGGAGCATGCCTACGTTTGCCTATGGTGCACCTGCTGAATCGGCTCAAACAGGCGGTTCGGCACAGGCGCAAGATGCCAATGCGAGCACGGCTTTCCAGGATGTTGAAGTATCTTCTGAAGGAAGTTCAGCGCGCACTTCCGACGTCGATTTCGCACTCTCGGATTTCTCCCGTGTCGAGAAAGGCTCGAACCGCCCGATCGAAGGCACGTACCAGGGCTATTGCTACTTGATGGACGCGCCTGCCGATTCTCTTTGCTTGGTTGACTTGTCGGGTGTGGTGGTGGTCTACGTTCCTGAGGCGCTCGCAAAACAGAACGGGCTCGACCTTGCAAACGAACAGACCCAGGCCAGCCTCAAGCTCCTATTCAGTGCGCTCGATTCCTATGATGCCCAAGGTAATTCCGTTGTGAAGAACGATGCGGAATGGCTGTTCACGAGCAAGCAGGCCTTCACCACGCACGGCCTTACGATCGGCTTTTCCCAGGAATATAAACCAGGCTATTTCTACACCTCCGTCCAAACCGACACGGGCGCAGATGTGATGGGTGAAGAAAGCCCCCTTGCTACCGATGCGAACCTGCGCCTCGCGCATGTCGATTACGCCAACCTACAGGCGAGCGATGCGGTGGCCATCGCGGCGGCTCCTTCGGCCTTCGAACAACTTGGCAGCTTCTTCCAGACCCTCGACTGGTCGCCCCTTCTGGTCACGCTCAAGACCACGGGCACCGCTATCATCTTCATCTTCATCTTGGGGTTGCTCGCTGCTTGGTGGACGCTGCGCTTGAAGCCGCGCACCCAAAGCATCATGGACGCGATCTTCACGATCCCGATGGTGCTACCACCCACGGTCTGTGGCTTCCTGTTGCTCATGTTCTTGGGACGCAACACCCCCGTTGGCGCATGGTTCGACCAGATCGGGTTCCCGCTCGTCTTCAGCTGGCAGGCGACCGTTATCGCAGCGGTGGTCGTGGCCTTCCCGCTCATGTATCGCTCGGCACGCGGCGCCTTCGAGTCGATCGATGCCGATATGCTCGATGCTGCCCGCACGCTCGGCTGGAGCGAAGGACGCATCTTCTTCCGACTCATGCTGCCGCTTGCCTGGTCTTCCGTGGCTGCCGGCACCATGCTCGCCTTCGCACGCGCGCTCGGTGAGTTCGGCGCAACGCTCTTTCTGGCGGGCAACTATGCAGGTATCACGCGCACCATCCCCATCGCCATCTACTTCGAATGGATGGGTGGCAATATCGAGGCGGCGTTCTTCTGGACGATCGTGGTGATCATCATCTCCTTCGCGGTGATCTTCGCGATCAACCTCTGGAGCAAGCGCACGACGAAGTATCGTCGTAAGGAGGTGGAACTGTGAGTCTGGTGGTCGACATCGAGAAGCACTACGGCACCTTCGATCTGGAAGTTGCCTTTGAAGCGGCGCACGAAACGCTCGGCTTCTTGGGCGCCTCTGGGTGTGGCAAGTCGCTCACACTGCGCTGCATCGCCGGTGTTGAAACGCCTGATGCAGGTAAGATCGTCGTGAATGGCAAGACGTATTTCGACAAGGCTCCTGGCAAGAAGGCATCCGTGAATCTTTCTGCGCAGGAACGCAAGAGCGCGCTGCTGTTCCAGAATTACCAGCTCTTCCCGAACCTTACCGTGAAGGCGAATATCGCAGCGGGCATTCCGCGCGAGGTGCTCAAGCGAAACGGTGATGCGCTCATCGAGCGTCAACTCACGCGCTTCGGGCTTCGCGGGCTGGAGAAGCGCTACCCCCTGCAGCTTTCCGGTGGTCAGCAGCAACGCGTGGCGCTCGCGCGCATGCTCGCCGCCCAGCCCGCGATCCTCATGCTCGACGAACCGTTCTCTGCTCTCGATGCGCACTTGAAGAGCGAGCTTGAACAGAGCTTGCTCGATCTGTTCGCCACCTATGAAGGAACCATCCTCTATGTTTCGCACGATATCGATGAGGCGTTCCGTTTCTGCGATCGCATTGCGGTGGTGAGCGATGGCACGATCGATGAGATAGCGCCCAAGGATGAGCTCGTGCACGAACCGCGAAGCTTGGCAGCGATCCGGCTTTCGGGTTGCAAGAACACCACCCCGGCACGCTATGTGAGCGATCATCGCGTATACCTACCTGAATGGGGCGTGGAGATGGAAACGAAGCGCGTGGTCCCTCATGACGTAGCCTGGCTTGGCGTGCGCGCCTACCACATCAAGCAGGCGCGTGAAGGTGCCGCGGCATCGAACGCGCAGCCCAATGTGTTCAGGATGCGCTGCGACCGTGTGAGCGATTCGCGTTTCGAGCGTGCCGTCATGGCTGCGTTCGTCGACGAGAAGGGAACTCAGCTTCCCACGGCTCTTCACCTGCAGAGCACGCAGGATAGCAAAGTGCGCACCCCAGCACCGCCAGAAAATACCGAGCAAGCATTCCTCAAAAGTCATGTACGATGGAATATCGACAAGCACATTACCGCCGATAACGCTCTGCCTGAGAGAGGAGACTGCGTGTTTCTCACCTTCCCTCCTGAAGCGCTCTATGTGGTGACCCATTAGTCACCTTGCGCAAAGGGAAGCCGAAACACCCTGCTAGTCCTATGAAAGATCGCTTTGGACGCAACATAGATTACCTGCGCATCTCGCTCACCGACCGGTGTAATTTGCGCTGCGTATACTGCATGCCCGAAGCAGGCGTTGAAACCCGCGAACATGATGAGATCCTCTCCTTCGAAGAGATCGTGCGTGTGGTGGAAGTGGCTGCACGTTGCGGCATCAAGCACTTGCGCTTCACGGGCGGCGAGCCGCTCGTGCGTAAAGGAGCGCAGGACCTGATCGGCGCTTGCAAGAATGTCCAGGGCATCGAAGATGTGGCGATCACCACCAATGGTGTTCTCCTGCCACGCTTCGCAAGCGAGTTGAAGGCAGCAGGGCTTTCTCGCGTGAACATCTCGCTCGATTCGCTCAACCCCACCACTTATCGCACGCTCACCCGCTGTGGAAACTTGGACGATGCACTTGCGGGCATCCATGCGGCACTCGATGCTGGCTTCGATCCGGTGAAGATCAATACCGTGGTCATCCGTAGCATGAACCAAGATCTGGCTGCGTTCGCGCGCCTCACGAAAGAGCTCCCGCTCCATGTGCGCTTCATCGAATACATGCCGCTTGGTTCGACCTGTTCTTCCGAGGTTGCTCACTGGGATGAGAGCGAGGTCATTCCCTTGCCCGAGCTGATCGAGGCGCTCACTACAAGCTGCATTGAGGCTGGTCTGGGTGCTCCCTATCCGCTCGACAATGCAGACCAGCGCGCACTTGCGCCCGCTGGCTGGGGGCCTGCGCGTTACTGGAAGCTTCCCGACTCAAGCGGAACGATCGGGTTCATCACTTCGGTGTCCGACCATTTTTGTGCTTCTTGCAATCGCTTGCGCCTTACCGCAGATGGGAAACTGCGCCTGTGCCTTTTTTCCGATGAAGAGCTCGATGTAAGGGCGGCGCTTCGCGAAGGCACCATAGAAGATGTTGAAGCGTTGTTCTGGCAAGCCATGAAGCAAAAGCCCGAAAGCCACGCTGCGCGAACCGGCACCGTACGCGAAATGGTCCAAGTGGGTGGCTAAGCGCTAGAATAGACGCGAACGATACGAACGCACGTCGAAGAGGAACCGATGGCAGACGAATTGAAGCTGAATCACTTAACTGAACAGGGCAATGCCCACATGGTCGATGTGTCCGAAAAAGCCGAGACCAAACGCATTGCCATTGCTGAGGGCTTCATCACCATGCAGGCTGGAACGCTCGCCACCGTGCTTTCTCACCGCGCGAAAAAAGGCGACGTTATCGCGACTGCGCGCATCGCTGGCATCATGGCAGCGAAGAAGACGAGCGAGCTCATCCCGCTCTGCCATCCGGTCATGCTCACTAATGTTACTATCGATCTGCTTCCCATCTGGGGAGATGATGCACCCGCGACCGAAAAGCAGGCGAGCCACGCAAGCGGACCGCACCCTTGCGGCATCCATGTGGTAGCGCAGGCTTCGCTGGTAGGAAAGACTGGCGTTGAGATGGAAGCGCTCACGGCCGCTTCGGTTGCCTGCCTTACCATCTATGACATGTGCAAGGCGATCGATCGCGGCATGGAGATCGGCGAAGTGCGCCTCGTGCACAAAGAAGGCGGCAAGAGCGGTGTTTGGCACCGCTCGTAGCGGTGGGTCCTTCCGCTCTTAAGAATAAGACCTCTGAAACGAATTCACTTCTTGATAAAAGATTCCATCTTATTGATAGCTTTTAAACTATTTGCTGAATTTCTCAATGAATTGTGAAGCTGGAAGAACGAAGGAATACATCTGATAAGCGCTATAGATCGGTTGCTTCAATAAAAACTGAATACCCGCCGGGCGCTCTTTATACTCATTCTTATCAGGCTAGCTCTCCAAGAAAAGATTCAAGGTGCTTGAACAAGTCATGATTCAAAGAATAGTGCATCCATCGACCGTCTTTTCTTGATTTGACCAAACCGCAACTACTCAGGAGCTTCATGTGATGAGACAATGTTGGCTGCGCTATGTTAAGAGTGTCGAGCAAGTTACAAGCGCATATCTCTTCTTGCTTAGCAATGAGCATAACGATGCGCAATCGATTTTCATCTCCAAGAATCTTGAATACCTGCGCGGCATCCTTTGAAGTCATCGCTAAACCTCTATCCTCACATAGTTCGATATTTCTCTATATTCTCTTACGAATGATGCTCGGTCAAGAAACTTACTTACTCTGTAGTGCAACAAAGCAGCTTTTCGACCTCATCAACTTTGAGCACCTTTCCCTGCGAGACGATTTTCCCGTTCACGAGAGAAGCGCAGGCGTGGACATGACTCCTGCCTCAGCTATCGCGGCTGGGTCTGTGACGTATTCGACGCCCACCGAACCGTCTGCCTTCGAAGCAGCAGCCTGGGCGTTCTCGTGGAGCTGGTGGCAGCGCTTGCATCCCGGGCCCAGCACCGTGAGCGTGATAGATTCCGCCCCAGGCGCATCGCAGGCGTCCCCGCAGTCGCACGGCGCAGCGATATCGCCCTCGGGCAGCTCCACGATCTCCATCTCGCAGCAGCAGCTCTCCTTCTTTTCTTCCTTGCCGAATATCTTTCCGAAAAGTCCCATTTCTATATCCTTTCTCTTAAGGGTCTCCTGTCTTTGTTTTGCCCGCATGACATCACGGCATAATGAGCGTGAATGCGAAGCCGGTGCCTATGGCAACGAGCAGGATGCACAGTACGAACGTCACCACCATCGGCTTCTTGAATATACTGTTCAGAAGCGAGACCTCGGGGATGGAGCACCCGGCACCGCTCAGTATGAGCGCGATGACGATGCCCGAGGACACGCCCTTCTCCATGAGGATGCCCGCAATCGGGATCATCGTCTCCACACGGATGTACATGGGTATGCCGATCACTGCGGCGAGCGGGATGGCCCAGAGGTTGTCCGCGCCCGCGAATCCCTCAAGAAGCTCGGTCGGCACGAACCCGTAGATGAACGCCCCGATGCCTGCGCCGAGGAGCAGCCAGCCGAAGACACCCTTGAACAGCCCAACGGCATCCGTAAGGGCGTACTTGCAGGCCTGCGCTTGCTTCTGCCAGAACGTTCCCTTCAAGTTCTCCCATGTTGCCTCGTCGCCCCCGCAGCATCCACCCTTAACGGCAACGTTCTTGATGTAGCGCGAGAACCCGATCGCGTCGAGCACGAGCCCCGCGCATACCGCGAACGCGAAGGTAATGACGGCGTAGACCGCCGTTGGCACGGGACCGAAGAACACGAGCAGGAGCGCGATTATCGCGGGGTTAAGTATCGGGGAGGTCATCAGGAACGAGATAGCTCCTGAGAAGGGCGCGCCGCTCTTGAAGAGGCCCACCAAGACGGGGATGGTGGAGCACGAGCAGAACGGCGTTACCGCGCCGAGCGCAGCGCCCAGAATCGCGTTGGTCACCTTGTGTGGACGCGAAAGTATGCGCTTGATGCGGTCCTTGGACACCCACACTTGCAGCAGGGCTACGAAGAAGCTTATGGCGACGAAGAGCAGGAACAGCTCTCCAAACAGGTAGACGAACGTGCCTAGGACGTTAAGCAGGTTCTCCACGGTGAATAAGCTATCGAACATTTCCATCTCCTTGGAGGCCATCGGGGCTGACAGGAAGGAGCTTGGAGCTCGAACATCCGCCGACCGAGACCTCGCGAATCAATTTGTCAGTTACCGTTTGCGAGGCTGGCAGGCTCACACCGACCTGCACCTGTACCTCCTCTTACATCTGCACATGGCAGTCTCCTTCACGCGAACAGGGGCTGTAGCCAGTTGAACACATAGCCGCTTATGATCATTCCGACGAGACAAAGACCAATGAATGTAGCAAGCAACTTCGGCTTGACCACGCGTGAAAGCATGGTGAGCGATGGAATCGACAGTACGGTAACGCTCATCATAAAAGCGAGTATGGTGCCAAGGCCGACACCCTTCTCAAACAACGCTTCTGCAATAGGAATGGTCCCAAAGATATCAGCATAGATCGGTGCGCCAACGAGCGTGGCAAGCACGACTGCAAACGGGTTGCCATCACCAAGAATTGCCTCGATGATTTCTTGCGGAATCCAATTGTGAATAAGCGCGCCTATCGATACGCCAATAAGAATGAACGGAAACACTTTGCGGAAAGTCTCACCAGTTTGCCCAAGAGCATAGGATATACGTTGCTTTTTCTTCAGGCTTTGCACCTGTACCGCATCGAGCGATTCGCCCCGCACAAAGTCAGCAACCTGATCCGACATCTTCAAATTCTGAATGATCGAACCTCCCACAACCGCAATGATGAGGCCAACGACTGTATAGATAAAAGCAACATGCGGTCCAAAGATGCTCATGATGAGAACGATTGAGGCAATGTCTACCATGGGAGAAGATATGAGAAAAGAAAAAGTGACGCCAAGGGGCAAACCTGCACGCGTAAAAGCAATGAATAATGGAATGGACGAACAGGCGCAGAAGGGTGTTACCGTTCCAAGCAGTGCCCCCACCACGTTGCCGCTAAATCCTTTGAAATGCCCGAGAATACGCTTACTTCGTTCGGGTGGAAAGTAGCTCTGAATATAGCTGATGATGAAAATCATCACACAAAGCAAAATAACGATCTTTATGGTGTCATAGATGAAAAAATGAAGGGTTCCACCCCATTGAGACGAAGCATCAAGACCGATCGCATCGATGAACATCGCAATCAGATCCGAGAGCCACTGCATCTTAAGAAGTTGATCCATTAAGAACGATCCAACAGCGTCCATATTTCCCCTATATATTTATAATCATCAATATAACGTATTTCAATAATATTGATATATTTATATATGTCAATATATTAGGGGAGAACCGACACTTTGGTTTGTCTGAATAGCTTTTAGTCGGTATTAGTGCCCTTGTCCGTCCATCATCGCGAGCGCATGCTCGAGTACCTCGTTCACGGCCTCCCAGTTCTCGCGCACCGCTTTTTCGCTTCCCGGGAAATTGATCACAAGCGTCTTACCACGCTGCATGCACATCGCACGTGAGAGCATCGCACGGTTGGTGAACTTCATGCTATAAGCGCGCATGCCTTCGGCAATGCCGGGAACCGGACGGTCGCATACATCTTCGGTGGCCTCTGGTGTGACATCACGCGGAGAAAGCCCCGTGCCACCACAAGTGATGACGATATCAGCTTCGAAACGACCGCACGCTGTCACGATCGCTTGCGCAATGAGCGAGCGTTCATCGGTCGTTACGACATGCGAAACGCACGTCCATCCTTTTTCGGCGATAAGCTCTTCGAGCACGTTGCCCGCCGTATCGGTCTCAAGCGTACGCGTATCTGAACAAGTGATTATTGCGAACTTCATGAGATAACGCTCCCTTCCTCAACGTCGAGCAAGATGCACTCGACTTCGGTGCCCGCTGCAATGCGCTTGCCCTCTGGCACCCCTGCTGGCAGCACCGCCAGGCAATTTCCTCGTTGAAGCGTGCCGAACAGGCCTGAATTCTGGTTCTTAGCAGGCACGACTACGAGCTTGCCTTCTTCATCATGTGTAAGCGTAGCGCGTAAGAGCAGCACACGCCCATCCTTCTTCTTGCGATCCTTCGCGAGCGTTGCCTTCACACGTGGGCGCTCGAAGGTAGTGAAGCCCTGCATCTTGCGCAGCGCTGGACGAATGAACATCTCGAAGCCGCAGTAAGCTGCTGCTGGATTGCCCGAAAGGCCGAAGACCGGAACGCCCTCCACGAAACCGAAGGCCTGAGCTTTGCCGGGGCGCATGTTCACGAGCGTCATCTCAAGCGCACCCATCTGCTCGATCACGTCTTTGATGAAGTCGTAATCGCCATTCGATGCACCGCCCGAGGTAACCACGAAATCATGATTCATGAGCGCGGTTTCCACAGCATCGCGGATCGCGATGAAGTCGTCTTCGCCGATCGGGAAAATAGTGGGAATACCGCCAGCTTCTTTCGCACAAGCAGCCAGCGCATAAGCATTGCCATCGCGAATCTGCCCAGGACCCGGCACGACCGTAGGCTCGACCAGTTCACTGCCGATCGAGATGATGGCCACCTTGGGGCGACGATAGACCGGAACCTCCATGATGCCACAGCTTGCGATGAAGCCGACCCCTGCCGCGCGAATCACTTCGCCGGCCTGGATCGCCACTTCGCCACGCGCGATCTCTTCGCCCGCTTCGCGGACATTGCTGCGCAGCGCCGTAGGCTCTGTGAACGCAACGCAAGATCCCGCACGGCCATCGCTTCCTTCGTAATCGACCAGCTCGTATTTGACGACCGAATCGGTGCAGGAGGGCACGGGAGCGCCGGTCATGATGCGCACGCATTCATCATGTGCCAGATCGCCTTCATAGGTGGAACCAGCGGGGATTTCCGCAACGACCTTCAGCTTCACAGGAGCGTCTGCTGTCGCGCCTTCGATCTGTGCTGCTTTGAGCGCGAAGCCATCCATGGCTGCATGGGCGAACGGCGTGATATCGATATCACTGGTGAGGTCTTCGGCAGCCACGCGCCCTACCGCATCAATAAGACTCACCTGCTCAACTTCAAGCGGATGAATGTTCTTAAGAACGATCTCGCGTCCTTCTTCGATGCTCACCATCTCTAGATCTTTCATCATTTCCCCTTCTTGATGTTCCCTATGATTCCTTATGATTCCCTTTAGACCAGGTGCTCTACAGATCGTGCTGCGCCTTCAAGTACGTGCGCATCGAATAGAGCGTTATGTCGCTGCGATTCACCACACCCACGATCTTGCCCTTGTCGAGCACGGGCACCTTCTTCAAATGATTATCGCCGAGCACGCGGCAAACTTCGGGAAGCGTAGCAGAAAGGTTGATTCCCACCACGCCTTTCGTTGCCACGTCCATCACGTTCATGCGCATGAGCGCGGCAAGCTTCTCATCGAAGGTGTCGTTGTCGTTCGAAGCCTGCATGATCATGACGATCGGGTCGGTGTAGAGATGGCTGCGCTTGGAAAGGAAGCGCATGATGTCGCCATCGGAAACGAACCCGACCGCACGTCCTTCACTGTCCACGACCGGTGCCGCGCTGATCTTGCGTTCGACGAGCACACGCATCACATCGAGCACCGAAGAGCTTTCGGGCACCGTGAACACATCGGTCTTCATGATCGATGCGAGCACGCTCTGCTTCTCCTGCTTATCCAGGTCGACCTTCGTTTCCGCATCGCCGTTCTTCACGAAGATGAGCACAAGGATGAATCCGATAGCGCAGAGCACCGCAGAAACCCCGAATGCAGCATCCACGCCGTGCACGCCGGCAAGCGTCGTGGATTCGGTTGCCATGAGCGAGACCGACACCATCGCGAACACCGAGGTGAGGATAGCGGTTCCCAGCGAGCCCGCGATCTGGCGGAAGGTGTTGTTCACCGAGGTGCCATGATTGATCAGGTCGTTAGGCAGCGCGTTCATCGCCCAGGTGGTGATGGTCATGTTGATGAGCGCTATGCCGAAAAGACGGATAGCCATGACAACCGCCACATAGACGAGGCTCACTTCAGGTCCTAGGAAGGCGAGCATGACCGTGCCGATCGTGAGCATGAGCGTGCCGGTAACAGCGAGCACGCGCGGCCCGTGGCGGTCGAACCAGCGCCCTGCGATCGGGCCCATGATGCCCATGATGAGCGCACCGGGTAAGAGTACGAGACCAGATTCGGTGGCAGAATAGCCAAGCAACGATTGCAGATAGATAGGCAGCAAGATACCCACGGAAAGGAGCGCCGCCTGCACGACCATACCGATGATCGTGCCCATCAAGAAGGTCTTGTTGGCAAGCACCCGCACGCGCAACATGGGGTGTTCCATCGAAAGCTGACGGCGGAAGAACAGCACGATCACCACGAGGCCGACAATGAGCGAGACGAAGAATTCGATGCCAAAACCGCCATTGCCGATGATGGAGAAGCTATAGAGCAGCGAGCCGAAGCCGAGCGTAGAGAGCACCACCGAAGGGACATCGAGCCTGGCATGCGCATGCTTTGCGGGGACGCGATCCATGGTGAAGGGCGTAACGAGCGCCACGATCGCCGCAAAGGCGGTTACCACATAGAACATGATGTGCCAATCGGCAGCATCGATGACCACACCAGCAGCCGTGGGGCCAATAGCCGGGCCGAAGGCCATCACGATGCCGAAGAGCCCCATCGCGAAGCCGCGGCGCTCGATCGGGAACGTGAGCATGAGCACGCTCATGACCATGGGCATGAGAACACCCGCGCCCACCGCCTGAACGATACGACCAGAGAGCAATACCGGGAAATTCGGCCCCCAAGCAGCGAGAAGCGAGCCGATCGCGAAGATCGACATCGAGAACAGGAAGAGATTGCGGATAGGAAAGCGATCGATCAGAAACGCGGTCACGGGAACCATGATGGCGTTCACGAGCGTGAAGCCGGTGGTGAGCCACTGACCTGTGGCGGCATTGATGCTCATGTCGACCATGATGGAAGGCAGCGCTGGCGCTACCACTGTTTGGTTGAGCACTGTCACGAACGTGCCCACTAAAAGCAGCACGATCATGACCGTCTGTCTGTGCGTTAATCCCAGGCGGTTGACCTTCGTTGTGGTCGTATTCGCCATGAGGGGTTACTCCGTTGGTTCTTCTTCGGAATCTAGTTTGAATTCGACACCGATCTTATCGATACGCAGCGCATCCATGGTCTTAGCCGTGAAGGTGATCGTACGTTTATCGTGATGGATCTCGATCGAATCGCCTTCGGCAGGGATCTTGTCGATCAAGTCGAGCATGAGTCCTCCGACGGTCTCATAGTCGTAGATAGGCACTGGCTCGAAGCCGAGGAATTCGACGAATTGATCGACCGGAAGCGAGCCATCGACCAGATAGTTGTTCTCGCTCACCTTCAGGATCTCGTCCTGATCGTCGTGGAGGTATTCGTCTTCAACGCTGCCGATGATCTGACCGATCACATCGCTCATCGTAACGATGCCCGACGTGCCGCCATGTTCGTCGACCACCACGGCGATCTTGGTGTGCTTGTCCTGCATCATCTGCATGAGCTTGTCGAGCGCCAAGCTTTCAGGAACCGGATTGATGTCGCGAATGACCAGGTCGTCTTTGGTCGAATCAGGCGGCAAGCGATACGCATCCTTGATGTGTATGAAGCCGATGATGTTATCGGTGTTGTCCTTGTAGACCGGATAGCGCGTGAATTTGTTCGCACCCATGATCTCGAGGATCTCTTCCAGATCGTCGTCGATATCAATCGCGATCATGTCGGTACGCGGGGTCATGATGGCTTTTGCGTCCTTATCATCAAGATCGAAGACATTATCGAGGATCTCGAACTGATCGGTAGCAAGCTCGCCGCTCTCTGCACTTTCCTCGAGCAGGATCTTGATCTCTTCTTCGGTATACGCCTGATGTTCGCTGGCGGTATCGTGGCCGGTCAAGCGCATGATGCCATTGGTGGTGGAGTTGAAGAGCCACATGATGGGATACGTGATGCGATAGAACCAATAAAGCGGTGTTGCCGAGAAGAGCGCATAGCGTTCGGTGTTCAAGATAGCCATGGATTTCGGCACCAGTTCACCAAGGATAACGTGCAGCGCCGTGATAATGATGAAGCCGATGGCAACCGCGATCGCAGAAACCGCTGCATCGGGCAGCCCCAGCGCAGCAAGCGGCTCATGGATCACGCTCGAAACGGCAGGTTCGCCCAACCAACCAATAGCCAGAGAAGCAAGCGTGATGCCCAGCTGGCAGGCAGAAAGATAGGCGTTAACATTCTCTGATATCTCTTTTGCGCGCTTTGCGCCGCGTGCGCCTTCTTCAACGAGAATATCGATCTGCGATTTCCTGACACGCACGAGCGAGAATTCAGCAACAACGAAGAACGCATTCATCAATAGGAAGAACGCGACTAAAAGTATACTGACAACAAACACCATTGAGGCTTACTACTCCTTAATAGGCTCTCTATGATTTTCCCTTAATCGTCTGTGCTGTTTTGCTTAACCATTGAATATACATCAAAACGTAACTAATGATCGGGAAGCATGCACCTCTTGTCTGTTTATTTTAGAGCTTCGATCTTTTCATTTCTCCGTTTTGTCTTGGTATTAGTAAAATCTACGATATGTCGACATTTTTTGAAAAGCTGGTGGCTGCTGTGCGCTTCCTCGGCCATTATCTTTGGATCGCCCTGAAAGCTCTTGGGCGATTCTTGCTTTGGCTTGGTGCCCTGCTCATGCGCTCTTTGAGCAGCCTCATCACCTGGATTCGCCTGAACCTGCCACCACGCGTGCAGTTCATCTTGTTAGCAGTAGTGGTTGCGATCTTGATCGTGTTAGTTGCGCTCGTCTTCACCGGGCATGCTTGCACGTTCGCACCCGATTCCGAAGAGCCTGCAGAAGAGCAGCCGCCCGAGATCACTTACACGCCTGACGAGACCGACTATAGGCACATCGCAGTCCAACCCGATACCATTACCTCGTTTTCACTCGTCGAAAGCGGCAACCAGATGTATGCCAGCCTTTCGGAAGATGAGAATCGCTCCATCACTGAAGACCTTTCATGGCTCGAAGCCGATAACGAAGACGTGGGCTTTTTGATCATGAATCTGAACACGGGTAGCGGGTTCTGCTACAACATCGACACACGCATCTATGGGGCAAGCACCTATAAAGCACCCATAAGCGCGTTCCTCTGCGAAGAATATATCGACGGCGGAACGCTTAATAAATCTGCTGTGAGTAACCGTATCGAAGACGCGATCGTATGGTCAGACAATAATTCCTATCGTTCGCTCAAGCACAGCTACGACGGCTCGGACCACAACAATTGGCTTTCTGAGATGGGGATCGACCCCGCTAACTACATGGCCACCTTCCCCTCCTATTCCGTACGCGATTCCGCAACGCTCTGGACGCACATCTGGGATTACCTAAACTCGGGCAGCGACACCGCCACCTGGCTTAAAGGGCTGTTCGAACGCACCGAAACCTCCTTCTTGCGTAACGGCGCCGTTGAAGCCGGGATGGATAACGCAACCGTATATAACAAAGCAGGCTGGTGCGTTTCAGAAAGCGGCAGAGAAGATGCTGTTAACGATGCAGGCATCGTAGTTGATGGCGATAACACTTATCTGGTGGTTGCTTTCACGAGCAGACCCGATTCCCCTACTGCTGAAGCGAATCTCTCGGCTTTGTTCGCTTCGCTTTTGAAGGCACGCCACTCTCTCGATGCTTCGAGCGCCACCTGGGATAATGTCGAAGTAGTCGAAGCGCCTGCTGAGGGCGAAGGCGATGCTGGCGTCGAGTTGGCAGTAGATTCTCCAGATGAAGGATCGACCACAGCGGTAGTGAAGTCTGGCGCTTCTCAGGGAGATTCGACGATCGTTCACGCATCGGATACGCTGCTCATCGCGAAAGCCCCTCGTCAATATGCCATTGCGGAGTGGCGCTGATGACCGCGACTGAAGCACCAGCAAAGACGAACGCGATCGCTGAAGCGCCTGGGAAGCCGCAAACCTTCACGTCAAAATTGCTGATGCTCACCTGGGTTTTTGCTGCAATGTCCTTGCTTGGGCTTGCGGGCGAGACCCTACAGCACTATATCGCCTTCAACGGCGATGTCGAAAGCCGTGCAGGGCTTTTGTGGGGGCCGTTCTCCCCCATCTACGGAACAGGGGCGTTCCTTCTTACCGTCTTCGCGCTCAGGCTCGATGGTGCCAAGTTCCATTCGAACTTCAGCATCTTCTGCATTGCTGCTGTGGTGGGTGGCGCCGTGGAGTATTTGGCGAGTTGGGCAATGGAGGAGTTTTGGGGCATCGTTGCCTGGAGCTACCTTGAAGCGCCTGGTAACTTCAACGGCCGCACCGACATCTTCCACATGGTCATTTGGGGAATACTCGGGCTTGTGTGGGTGCGCCTAGGCTACCCCTTCGTTAAGAAGATCTTTGCAAAGGTGAATACGGAGGGTCTTGCCTATCGTATCGTGACTTGGGCTCTCTTCGCGTTCCTCATGGTCGATATCGTTATGACCGTGGCTGTGATGCTGCGTGCCGATGCGCGCTGCCACGGCGTGGAGGCCACCACCCCCATCGAAACTGCCTTCGATACCTATTATCCCAACGAAGTGCTGCAAGCGCGCTTCGAGAACATGGGAGGCATCGGCCGCCCCGACTAAGAGGACAAACCCCGGTCGTTCGCCACCAGAAAAGTCTAGGCTTTGGCGCCGTACTGGGCGTAGTAGGAATCGATGGCTGCTTTGAGCGCATCGTCGATGATGATCTTGCCCTGCACTTCCTTGTTGTACAGGCATTCGGTCACCTCTTCCATGGTTACGATAGCAGCCGTGGGAAACCCATAGCGCTCCGAAACCTCATCGAGCGCGCATTTCTTGCCTTCTTTGCCTACTTCCTGGCGATTGAGCGAAACCATGAGGCCCACCACTTCCACATCGGCCTGCGCCTTGATGATGGGATAGGTCTCTTCGATCGATTTGCCTGAAGTGGTCACATCCTCCACCATGAGCACACGATCACCATCATGCAGATCACTGCCGAGCAAGATGCCCGTGTCGCCATGGTCCTTTACCTCTTTACGGTTGGAGCAGTAACGCACCTCTTTGCCATACAGCTCGTTCAACGCCATAGCAGTGACCACGGAAAGCGGAATGCCCTTGTACGCCGGTCCGAACACCACATCGAAATCGAGCCCGAAGTTCTGCTCGATAGCTTGTGCGTAGTAGATTCCCAAACGGTGCAGCTGATCGCCCGTAACGTAGGCGCCCGCATTCATGAAGAAGGGAGACTGCCTTCCGCTCTTCAGCGTGAATTCGCCGAACTTGAGCACATCGCTCTCGACCATGAACTCAATGAACTCTTCTTTGTAGGCTTCCATCAAAGCTCCCTCCGCATGCTTCTTCGTTGGTTGAATCGATGTTTCCATCTTACCAGCATCTTCTGAGGAATCTTCGGTCACCTTGAGATCAGCCGGGATGAGCTTCCGCAGGTGACAAACTACCCGGTCGTTCGACACCTTTTTGCCAAGAAGGTGCAATGATCGTCTGAACTTGCCCGGGTAGTTTGTCACCTTAGCGGGTGCGCAGGGGTTTCTTGCCCCAGTAGAGCCAAAAGAAGCGGTTCTTGATAGGAGCGGTATTGCCCACCTTCTCGAGCGTGGCCAGCGCAACATTGCGCGCCGAATCGGGCTTGCGCAGCTCCGCCCCGCCCTCTATCATGCGATCGAGCATCGCAGGGTCTTTCTGGATCTCGCGCAACTTCTCCAGCAACTCAGGTGAAGTAAGCACTTGATAAGCCGCTCCCGCGCGAGTAACGGTAGTGGTGTTCGCATCTTCTTGACCGAATGAGCGCCCCACGATGATGAGCGGCAAGCGCGAACAGAGACATTCGGTAACCGCCAAACCGCCCGATTTAGCAATGGCCAAGTCGGCTGCATTCATCAGTTCGGCGATCTTCTCAACGTAGTTATAGACAGAAACATTCGGAACGCCGCAATCGCTGCAGTGTTTGCGCACCTGATCAGCATATTCTTCGTCGCTTCCGGTCAAAAAAACGAAATGCATATCATCGAACGCAGCAAGGTCTTCGATGATCTCATCCATGAGCTCGCGAAAGAGCACATAGGGCTGGCGCAAACGCGCGCCCGCAATAACGAGCACGATTTTCTTATCCACGGGTAGCCCATATTTTTCAAGAACGGCAGTGCGATCGTACTCCTGATTGAAGCTCGGCTTAACAGGAATGCCCGTGACCTTGATATCCTCCGGCTTCACCTTACGCGGATAGAGCTCTTCTTTCATAAGCTCATCGGCAACGCAGAACAGATCGCTGAAACGATGCGGCCACAACCCCTCCACGCCATAGTCGGTCGGCACGCAAACCACAGGGAAGTCGAGCTTGGTGATCATGCGCGCGGCCACTGCCGCATTTGCCGCAACGATGTGCGTGCTCACGATAGCGATCGGTTTGCGCTTCGCGACATAGCGGGTGAAGGCGGAATACATGAAATAGGACCAGATGCTGCCGCCGCCCCACAAAAGGCGTCCGGTCAGAACATAATGCCACGTTATGTCGTAGATATAGCGCGTCGGACCCGTGAAGAGCGTGGTCGTTTTCTCGCCATCGAACTTCATATACCCAAAGTCGAGGATGTCGAGCAGTTCGATATCGGCGTCTTCAGGAACGAGCGGATGGTTGCCGCGTAAGCGCGCAAACGCTTCAGCAGTAGAAGCCGCCGCGCTACGATGGCCCGAGCCGACCGAAGAATAGAGCGCGATAACGAGCGGGCGATCCGATTCTTCGTTGGCGGTGGTACTCACCGGAAAAAGATCGGAAGCGCCGATCATGCCTGTTTCAGGCAAGGACTCTTCAGAGCTGGCTTGCTCCGTAAGCTCTGGCATGATCATGGCACCTCCTCTCTTCAGCGTGCAAGATCGATTCAATACTATAGGTCATATCTATACTAGTGAATAATCTCGCAGAATCTCGATAATAAAAGCGGAGGTCGACCACAAGCCTGCATTACGCAAGCTGCGGCTTCTTCGCATCGTCCTTTTCCGCCATCGCTTTGATGGTGACGATATTGGCCATGGTACCGCGAATGACATCTGCGCGCGAAAGCGAACCGACCAGTTCGCCCTCCTCGACTACCGGCACCTTCTTGATGCGCTTTTCGGAGAGCAAGTGACACGCATCTTCAAGCGACGAATCGCTCTTCACCGCGATCACGTTCTTCGTAGCGATCTGCATAACGTTCATGTCGATGAGCTTGCTAATGCGTTGCGGGAACGTTTGCGGATCGGGAACCTGATAGAGCATGTAGGTCGAATCGAGGATGCCATCGTTGCGACCGATGTACTTCATGATGTCGCCATCGGAGATGAAGCCAACCACCATCTTGTTGTGGTCCACGATCGGAACGCCGCTCGCTTTATTGTCGACCATGATCTGCGCGACCTCGCGAATGGTTGCGGTGCTCGTAACGAAGTAAGGCTCGGGGTTCATCGCGCGAGAGACCGGGATCTCGTCGGTATTCTCACTCGGGCTGAACTGCTGCATGGACCTTGGTGCAATGTGCGTGTCGCGCTTGCGCTTGTCACGTACGAAGAACATGACGATGATGAACGCGATAGCAGCCAGAACAGCCGTTGCCACGAACGCCAGATGATCGCCCTCATAGAGCTGCATGGTGGGATCAGCATTCGGCGCGATGGTCGAACCGAGCGCTGAGATGGACACGATGAGCGCCGTCATGAACGCAGCCGAGACCTGGTTCAAGGTGTTCGTTACCGCATTCGCATGCTGGATGACACTGTTGTCGAGCGAATTGATGCCCCACGTGTTCATCGGCGTGGTGAGGAACTGGATGCCAAGCGCGACCACCGTGTAGATGGCACAGATGACCAGCAGATCGGTGTTCATATCGAAGATGAGGAAGCCGAGCGTGCCCACGAAGAAGATGGTAACGCCGGGCACCACGCACTTGCGCACGCCCCAACGGTCGAACAGACGGCCTGCGAAGTAGCCGACGAAGGCGCCGATCAGCGCACCGGGCAGAAGCGTGAGGCCTGTCTCGAGCGCCGAGAAGCCACGCAGGGTCTGCAGATAGAGCGGCAGGATAGTGCCGAGGCCGATCAATACACCGAAGTTGATGATGGCAACGATGATGGCGATGCGGTAATTGCGCGTCTTCAAGACCGTGACCTTCAAGAGCGGGTTCTCAAGCTTGAGCTGCCTGCGCACGAAGATGGCGATGACCACCAGGCCAACCACGATGAAGCCTGCGGTCATAGCGGGATTCGTAGTAGAAGAGAAGGTGGAAAGCCCGTAGAGCAAGCACACCAAACCGACCGTTGAGAGCAGAACCGACAATTTGTCGAAAGAAGTACGCTCGAAATCGCCATAGTTCTCGAGGAATTTCACCGCTGAAAGGACCAACAGAACGCCTACCACCGTGATGACCACAAAGAGCATCCTCCAGCCGATGCTATCCACGAGCACGCCAGAGAGCGTCGGGCCGACTGCCGGCGCGAAACCGATCACAAGCGAGACCAGACCCATCGCGCTTCCGCGCTTCTCACGCGGGAAGATGAGCAGGAGCACCGTGAAGATCATGGGCATGAAGACTCCCGCTGCGATAGCCTGGCACACGCGACCGAGCAGCAGGAAGATAAACCCGGGCGAGAATGCGCAGAGCAGACTGCCTGCCGTGAAGATGATCAGACCCGTGATGAAGAGCTGACGCGTGCTGAAGCGTCCGATCAAAAACGCCGAGAGCGGAATGACCACCGCTTCAACGAGTGAATAGATGGACATGACCCACTGCACGGTGGGCGCATCGATAGAAAGATCGCGCATGATAGAAGCAAGCGCTGGCGAGAGCAGCGTTTGATTGAGCACGACCACGAAGGTACCGATGAGCAGGACGGCCACTGTTGAAATCTGCTTGCGTGTAAGACCCATACAGACAGATCCTTTCCAAAAAAAGATGCGTACGATACTTGAGCGAGCGAGGAGCTTTTCGTCTCCTGACCCCGAATTTCATCCGTGAAAAAAGGACGGTCAGCTCCGTCCTTTCCAAGCTGCAGCGCTATTCACTACAAGAAGAATGTTGAATAAACAACAATTCTTTACCTTATTACTCTTGAGAAAAAAGAGAAGCGCCGCTCTTTCAAACGGCGCAACTTCTCCATATTATCGTTCAAATGCGGCGGTCAGCGGTCATTTCCCGAAGGTGACAAACTACCTGGTCGTTCGACACCTTTCTGCTAGCGCTGCTCGATGGGTACGTAATCCTGCTCTTTGACCGCGGTCTTGTATGCCGGGCGAATGATGCGCTTGCCGGTGAGGATCTCTTCCATGCGGTGCGCAGCCCAACCCGCCATACGCGAGCAAGCGAAGAGCGGCGTGATGAGATCGGCCGGGATGCCCATCATGGAATAAACGAAGCCCGAATACATGTCCACGTTCGCGCACATGTCCTTGTTCGTGCCCTTTTCCTGCAAGATGACCTCGGGTGCCAGGCGCTCGATCGACTTCAGCAGATTGAGCTCAGGCTCGTATTCGGTACCTTCGGCAAGGCGCGTCGCGAAATCCTTGCAGATGATGGCACGCGGGTCGGAAAGCGTGTAGACCGCATGACCCATGCCATAGATAAGGCCGGTCTTGTCGTAGGCTTCCTTGTTCACGATCTTCGCAATATAGGCAGCGACTTCATCGTCGTCTTCCCAGTTCTTAACGTTCTCCTTAATCTCCGCTTGCATGCCGAGCACTTGATGGTTCGCACCGCCGTGCTTCGAGCCTTTGAGCGATCCGACCGCGCCAGCGTAAGCCGAATACGGATCGGTATCGGCAGAAGAGAGCACGCGGCAGGTGAACGTGGAGTTATTGCCGCCACCATGCTCTGCGTGCAGGCACATCATGATGTCGAGCATGCGCGCCTCTTCAGGCGTGAACGCGCGATCAGGGCGCAGCATGGAAAGGATGGTCTCCGAAGAGCTCTGACCTGGAACGAAACGATGCATGATCATCGAATCGCCGTGGAAATACGCCTGCTTCGCATGGTAAGAGAGCACCATGATGCGCTGCAGACGAGAGATGAGCGAAATAGCCGTTTTGATCTCGTGCTCGATGGAGCGATCCTCGGCATTGGGGTCGTCTGCATAGAGCGAGATGATCGAACGCGACAGCATGATCATCAGGTCCGCTGCAGGATGGCGCATGATGCGCGCAGCCGTGAAGCCATCGGGTAGTTCGCGTTCTGCATCAATGGCGGCCACGAAATGGTCGAGCTCGTCTTGCGTAGGAAGTTTGCCGAGCATGAGCAGGTAAGCGACCTCTTCGAAACCATAGCGCTTGCTGGGAGAAGTGTCGCTGAGCAGATCGTAGATATCGTAGCCACGGAACGTGAGTTTGCCTTCGACGGGGACCTTGTCGCCTTCGTTCATCATGTAGCCATGAACGTTCGAGATGTTCGTGATGCCCGCGATCACGCCCGATCCATCGTTGTTACGCAAACCTCGTTTGACAGGATACATGTCATAGAGGGCCGGATCGACGGAATTAACCGTTACAATATCATCATAGAGAGCACTGCTTTTGTCTTCGCTCATACACGCTTCCTTTCAACCGTAAAGTTGTATTGTAGCGCGAAAAGCGAATCTTCTGTATATAGAACGCAATCTAACCAGACGACAGGGACGGCTCATGTCTGAAGCAAACATACCTCAAGAACCTTCAGCGGCGCAGAATGCCAAAGATCACGCCGCGCATTCTGCAGGCAGCGGAACAAGCGTAAGCACACCTGCGAACGACTCAAACGCCTCCGTGCCCACAGCTGCGACAACGGGTCCAAAATGCGACGCAGCCCCTGGTAGCTGGCGCCCCGCATGGGCAGACCCGAATGCCAGGACCAACCCGCGTCCGCGAACGTTCGGGCAATATCTCACGAACGCCTGGCATCATCTTGGCACGGTATCGCAGCACAAATGGCTCGTTTTCGAGGCCTGTGCGCGCTGCGGCATTCCTTGGCAGGGGCTTGTTCACGATCTATCGAAGTTCTCGCCCGATGAATTCTTGGTGGGCATCAATTACTATCAGGGCAACCGCTCTCCCAATGCCGCTGAACGCCACGACAAGGGCTTTTCGCGCGGATGGATCCACCACAAAGGGCGCAACAAGCATCACTACGAATACTGGCTCGACGTGATCGAAGGTGGAGATGGCACGCTGTATGGCTGCCCGATTCCCACCCGCTACATGGTCGAGATGCTCTGCGATCGCATCGCCGCTTCGAAGGTGTACGAAAAGGAGCACTACACCGATGCTTCGCCGCTCGAATACTACAAGCGCGAACTTTCCTCGGGCAACATCGAGATCCATCCCGATTCGGCCGCATTCTTGCTCGTCTTGCTCGAGCATTTGGCAGAACATGGCGAGGTCGAAACGCTGCACTACATCCGTAAGAACATCATCGAGCCGCGCTTCTTGTATGCGCCCGGCGTGACCTTCGACTAGTAGATCGGAATCACCAACATGGAAGGGTTCGTTTTACTCGACACCGGTGCGTGGTCGCTCGTTCCGCCACTTCTCGCGCTCGCGCTTGCACTCATCACGAAAGAAGTCTATTCTTCGCTCCTCATCGGCATCGTTTCTGGGCTGCTCATCTACCAATTCAGTCTGGCTGGCGTAGGTCTTGAACAAACGATCGACGGACTGTGCCTGCTGCCGAACATTTTCATCGAGCAGATATCAGCAAATGCTGGCCTTATCTTGTTCTTGGCGCTCTTAGGCGCACTCACGATGCTCATCACGAAGGCGGGCGGATCGATCGCGTATGCGAAATGGGCCGTGAAGCGCATCAAGAATCCGCGCGTTGCCTCTATTGCCACTGCACTTCTAGGCGTGATCATCTTCGTGGACGACTACTTCAACTGCCTTACCGTGGGTAGCGTGATGCGCCCCGTGACCGACCGCTTCAAGATCTGCCGCGAGAAGCTGGCATGGATCATCGATTCGACTGCGGCTCCCATCTGTATCATCGTGCCCGTTTCGTCGTGGGCCGTAGCGGTTGGCGGCTATTTGGGTGAAGACGGCTTCAACACCTTCGTCGCCTCGATCCCCTACAACTTCTACGCGCTGCTCACCATCGTATTCGTGTTCGCGCTGTGCGCTTGCGGACGCGATTTCGGTCCGATGAAGCGCGCACAACAAGCCTTCGAGACGCGCTTCAAGCAGCCGCGCAAAGGCATCAAGCATGCTGCCGAAGAATCGCTCGCACCCAGTTCGAGCGCGGTTCGCGAAGATATCGATGAGACGCTCGAAGACAACGTGCGCCTCCAGGATATGGCGGGCGAAGCACTGGATGCCTACGACCAACTTCACATCGCGCGCAACGGGCGCGTCTACGACCTGGTCGTGCCGATCCTCGTGCTCATCATCTTCTCGACCCTGGGCATGATGTATGCGGGCGGCTTCTTCCAGGGCATCGATTTTACAACCGCCATGGGTGAAAACCCCATCATGGGACTGTGCATCGGTTCGATGGTTGCCTTGGTGGTTGCAGCGCTGCTCTATCTGCCGCGCAAGCTGCTGAACCTCTCAAGCTTCATCACCGGCGCATCGGAAGGCGTTCGCTCGATGGTCGAAGCTATCATGATCTTGGTGCTTGCCTGGTCGTTAGGAGGTTGCTGCCGTTACATGCTCGGCACCGGCACCTTCATCGCCGGCTTGCTCGATTCCGCTGGCTTCGCGCTGCAGTTCCTCCCTGTGGTGATCTTCATCGCTTCAGCATTCATCGGGTTCGCCATGGGTACTTCTTGGGGAACGATCGCTCTTATGATCCCGATCGTGATCGGCGTGTTCACGCCCGAAAGCCCGCTTTACCTGCTCACGATCGGCGCAACGCTTGCTGGCGCGGTCTATGGCGATCACATCTCGCCCATTTCGGACACGACGATCCTCTCATCTGCCGGCGCAAGCTGCAATCATCTGGCGCACGTTACCACGCAGCTGCCCTATGCGAGTTTGGTGGCAGGCATTTGCTTGGTTGGATATCTTGTTGCAGGGTTGAGCCTCTCACCTTGGCCTTCGCTGGTTGGCGGATTAGCTCTCATCCTCCTGTTCATAGGAGGCTTGGTCGTGAAGAATAGACCGAGCGAATAAGGCGGGGCACCCCTATTAGCAGAGGCATTCCTTTGCGACGCGCGGCGAAGGAAGCTTCCTTGCAACGCGTGGCTAGCCCGACCGACGGGTAACGAGATGCCTAGACGTTGCTTAGACGCCTAGCTGTATGCTGTCGCTCAAATACTTCGCTGGTGATGCCTCCTTGCGGCGATCAGCGCCCCAGAAGCAGCACGATAAGAAGCCTGGTCCCACGTGACAGCCGATAGTAGGACCACACGAAGACTCCAAGAAGAACGTTGGCGTCTCTGAATGCTTGTTGATGACCTTTTCGAGCTTCTCAACATCTTCATAGCAATCGGCGTTACCGATAGAGCACACTGCAACTTGAGGATCATGCATAGAAAGATAATTCTCGGCCATGCGGCGGATGCCCTTCTTGCGACCATGCGCAATGCCATTCAACTCAAGCTTGCCATCGAGAGAGACCGTGAGCATTGGCTTAATGTCGAGCTTCGTTCCTACCACGGCAACGCCTGAGGGAATGCGACCCCCTCGCGCGAGCGCCTTCAGGTCATCCACCATGAAATGAATATGCATATAGTTATGAGCTTCGGTTGCCCACGCTATCATCTGCTCGAGCGGCATTCCCTTTTCGCGCTGGCGAACTGCCTCCCACACAAGCATGTTGAGCGGCGTGGCGGGAAGCTTCGTGTCGACGATATGCACTGTAACGTTCTCCGCACCGTATTCGTCCTTCAAACGATCGAGTGCCATGCAAGCACCTTCGTAGCAGCCCGAAATACCCGAATCGAAGGCAAGATAGACCGTCGGAATGCCCGACTCGATGGCTTCGCGAAACGCGCTCTCGAACTCATGCTGGGAAGGCTGGCTCGTTTGCGGAGCTGCGCCGTTGCGCATCGCCTCATAGAATTCGTGAGCAGTACGTGAAACGAACAGGTCGTCGACTCCGCACAAGCCTTCGTCTCCGTTGCCTTCGGTATAGGTGAAATGGAGGACCTTGAGCTGGTTCGCTTTGGCAAAATCGGCCGTGATCTCGCACGGAGAATCAACGATGATGTTGTAGCTGTACTGCATGAGGCCTCCCTGGGTTCAATACCAGGCAAAATAGTATCATGGGATAGGTTGCGCAGCAGAAATTTGTTATGCGCGATGAACTCTTGTCGTCTGAGTCCGCTGCCTTTTGCAATCCCCGCACGCCCCCATGCAGACTATCCGAGAGCACCATCTTCTCGCTGGTGCTCCCGAAAGAACTTAAGCATGCGCATCGATCAAACCAAGAAAGAGCTGGTAGAGCGTGTTGTCCTCATCAAGTTCAGGATGAAACGTTATGCCGATCTGATTGCCGAAGCGCACCGCTACCGGCACTTCGTCCACACTCACCAAGGTCTCCACCCCTTCGCCAGTTGCCACGATCTGGGGGGCGCGAATGAACGTGAGCGGGATGTTGAGTGCCACATCTCCGCCTTCCTTGTTAGAACGAAGCGGGGCTTCTGCATGGAAGCTTGCCAGCTGCCGGCCATAGGCGTTGCGTCTCACCTGGACGGGCAACGTGCCGATTGCGCCCTGGGCCCAACCCGCACGTTCAAAGGGGGCGCGAGAATCGCTCCTGCCGTTGGCATGCTCGACCTCACGTGCAAGAAGGATCAGGCCCGCGCACGTAGCGAGCACCGGCGTACCCGTTTCGATCATGCGCTTGATCGGGCCTGCCATAGCGAACTCTTCGAGCAGCGCCGCTTGCACCGTTGATTCGCCGCCAGGCAGCACGATCGCATCGAGCGCGGTATCAAGATCAGCTGCACAACGAAGCTCGATGGTCTCGCAGCCGAGTGCACGCAACCTGGCGGCATGTTCGGCGAAATCACCCTGAACGGCAAGCACACCTATCCTCGCATTCTGCCGCGGGACGCCCTTTGGTTCTGCACTCATTTGCCGCGCTCTTCCATGATGAGGGCGATCTCGTCTTCGTTCACACCCACCATCGCTTCGCCAAGATCCTCAGAAAGCGCGGCGATGAGCTCTGCATCCTGGTAATTCGCAACGCTACGTACGATAGCTGCTGCACGCTTCGCAGGGTTGCCCGACTTAAAGATACCCGAACCAACGAACACGCCTTCAGCGCCCAGCTGCATCATGAGTGATGCGTCAGCTGGCGTTGCGATACCACCCGCGGCGAAGTTGACCACAGGCAGGCGACCGGTGTCGTGCACCTGGCGTAGCAAGCCCAGGGGAACCTCAAGCTGTTTCGCCGCTTCGAACAGTTCGTCGCCTCGCATCGCGGCAACACGACGGATCTCCGCGTTCATCTTGCGCATGTGGCGCACCGCCTGGACCACATCGCCCGTGCCGGGTTCGCCCTTCGTGCGGATCATTGCGGCACCTTCGGCAATGCGACGAAGCGCCTCTCCCAGATCGCGTGCGCCGCATACGAAGGGAGCGCTGAACTGCGTTTTATCGATATGATAGGTATCATCTGCTGGCGAGAGCACTTCCGATTCGTCGATGTAGTCGATGTCGATCGCTTGGAGGATCTGCGCTTCCGCGAAATGTCCGATGCGGCATTTCGCCATGACCGGAATGCTCACCGCTTCCTGGATGCCCTTGATCATCTTCGGATCGCTCATACGCGAAACGCCACCGGCAAGTCTGATATCGGCTGGGATACGCTCGAGCGCCATAACTGCGCAAGCGCCCGCTTCTTCAGCGATCCGCGCCTGCTCTGGTGTCGTGACGTCCATGATCACGCCACCTTTCAGCATCTGCGCAAGCTGCTTATTCAACTTGGCACGTTCCTGCGTGCTCTCGCAAGAGCAGGTGCCGTCCTTTTGATCAACGCTCATGGTTGAACTCCTTTTCTTCTCTTCATATCCTCTTTAAGCTGCGAGGCGTCTTCGTTGTCTCTGCCATGGTAAAGTGGTAATGGTCATATCGAAATGACCAAAATCGATGTTTTTATTAAGACCAGTTTCTTTGAGAATGCCTGCGAACAAGAGAGAATGAGCGAGCTATGCTAACGTACGAACTTGATGCGAAGAATTCCCGTAGCCTCTACGAACAGCTCTACCAGGCGATTCGCTCAGATATCGAACTGGCCCGTCTTGATGCGGGCAGCAAGCTCCCTTCGAAGCGGACGCTTGCCCAACACCTCGGAATCAGCGTCATCACGGTCGAAAGCGCATACCGTCAACTTGCTGCCGAGGGCTATATTGAAGCAAAAGAACGACGCGGGTATTTCGTGAACGAGCTTCCTTCTGTTCAAGCGCACGACATGAGCGCAGGTAGCGAACAAATCGAGCATCAGCTGAATGCCGAAGCGGCCACCAAGCAGATCGATCCAGTCCTATCAAGTATTCCTTCCGTTCCTTCGATTCAAGCAACACCTTTGCTCGCCGACTTCTCAGGAAACGACCGATCAGGCGACCAATTCCCTTTTCATATTTGGGCGAAAACGGTCAGGCGCACGCTCAGCGAGGCTTCGAAAGGTCTGCTTCTTCGAACTGCACACGACAACCGTGGGTCAGAAGAATTGCGCGCTGCGATCGCTCAGCATTTGGCTCACTTTCGCGGGTTGGAGGCTTCGTCTGAGCAGATCATCATCGGAGCTGGGGCGCAGGACCTTTACGGGGTGTTAGTGCAGCTTCTTGGACGTGAGCGTACCTTTGCGGTAGAGAACCCTGGCTACCCTGCGTTGCGCACCCATTACGAACTGAGTGGAGCGCACGTTGTTGGCATCCCTGTCGATGAAAGCGGGCTTGATGTTGCGACGCTTAGAGCAAGTAGGGCGAGCATTGCCCATTGTTCTCCTGCTCATCAATTTCCCACCGGGAGCGTGATGAGTGCGGTGAGACGCCATGAATTGCTCGATTGGGCTCGCGAAGCAAGCAAGCAAGACGCTTTTCGCAACGCAGAGAGGCAAGATGTTAAAGACCGCCCTTTGAAGCGCTATATCATCGAAGATGATTACGATAGCGAATTTCGCATGCGTGGACGACCGATCCCTCCGCTCTTCATGCAGGACACTCAGGGATCGGTGATCTATATGAACACTTTCACCCGCAGCTTGGGGAGTGTATTTCGCATTGCGTATATGGTGTTGCCGCCGCAGCTGCTCTCTGTTTTCAACGAACGCTTCGTGGCACGTGCTTGCATGGTCGGAGCACTCGAACAGCTTGAGCTTGCACGCTTCATCACTTCTGGCGACTACGAGCGTCATGTGAACCGCCAACGAACTGCGTATCGACGGCTACAAGACTCCTTGGTCGCAAAGATCATGGCAAGCGAAGCAGGAAACCACGTGCGTTTCAAAGGAGTCGGTAGTGGATTACATTTCTTGATGGAAGTCGATTTGCCCGCAGGGGCCCGCTCGGCAACACCGTTTGAGAACGCCAGCCTTGAACGCGGCATCAAGTTGATAAAACTTGACGAATATCGCTTTTCGCCAATAGTAGAAGAATGCCTTTGTCCGCGTCTATCTTTTACTACGCATAGCCAAGAGAACTCATTACTGCAACCAACCTATGTGATGAATGTTTCTGGTCTTGATGCTGAGCATGCTAATGAAATCGCAACTGCTCTGATTGATGCGATCTGCTTTTGTTGTGATATAAGTTCGGGTAGTAAGCATCGCTAAGGACAGTGTGCACAGAGCACATTTCTATGCTCTATTGTTATTCTCTGTCGTATTGTTTTTCGCTCTTAGCTGGCTCTGATACCCCTCTTCGGTAGATTCATCGCCATTCGCACCTAGAACGAGCTGGTACTTAAAAAAAGAAAACCCCGCATGAGCAGGGTTTTTGCAAGTTCAAAAGTGGTGCGCCCTGAGGGATTCGAACCCCCGACGTACTGATTCGTAGTCAGTCCCTCTATCCAGCTGAGGTAAGGGCGCATCTCGTTGCAAGCAGTAAGCTTTGCAGCATTGGTTATTTTCTCAATAGAGCAACGTAGTGTCAACCACCAAAAACGGGAGAGGTAAAAACTTCTGTTTAGGGTGCTGCCCTTGTCGTTGGCCTTCAGCGAACCTCTGGGCTTACTGCGCAGCGACTTATTCGGCTGCCTTCGCCTTATCCCAAAGTGCCTGCATCTTCTCCATAGGAAGCTCTTCGAGCTGAAGGCCTTGATCGAATGCTTCATCTTCCATGGCTTCCCAGCGATTGCGGAACTTCGTGCATGTTGCCCGCAGGGCACCTTCGGCATCGATTCCCATCTTGCGCGCCACATTCACGAGCGAGAAGAGCACATCACCCATCTCAAGTTCGGCCTCATGAAACTCAGGCGTGTTCTTGAGCATCTTGCCGTTCTCCGACTTTGGCGCGCGTGCATAGGCTTCTTGCAACTCTCGTGCTTCCTCATGGACCTTTTCCCACACGTGCGCCACCGAATCCCACTCAAAACCAGCGGCAACTGCCTTGCGTGAGATCTTCTGTGCTTGCATGAGCGCAGGAAATGAAACTGGCACGCTCGCAAGGATGCTTTCGGGCTTTTGCCCCTTCGCCTCACTCGATGTAGCGGCATCCTGCGCAGCCTGCGCGCGTTCGGAGAGCTTGATCTTATCCCAAATATCGAGCACGCTGTTCGCATCACCCGCCTGCGCTTCGCCGAACACATGCGGATGACGACGGATGATCTTCGCGTTGACCGCGCGGCACACATCATCGATAGTGAACTCGCCCCCGTCGGCTGCGATCTGACTTTGCAAGACTACCTGCAACAGCACATCGCCCAGCTCTTCGCAGAGGTGCTCGGTATCGTTCGCTTCGATCGTATCGACCGCTTCATAGGCTTCTTCGAGCATATTCGAAGCGATGGAGGCATGCGTTTGCTCGCGATCCCACGGGCATCCATCTGGGCGACGCAATGCTGCGATCGTGTCGACGAACTCACCGAACGATCGCGCAGCTTCGGGGGCATGCGAGATGCCCATTTCATTAGGGTTGAGTTCAGATGTAGCCATGGCTTTCTTGCACACTACTTCTGTTGCGTGTCGGAATCGACATCCGCAGAGGAAGCTTGGGCTTGGGCGCTATCAGAAGCCGCCGCACCCTCTGCTTCTTCCTGAGCCTCTTGCGCTTCGGGCAAGCGATCTTCTTCGGGTGCCTCGTCCTCATCTTCGTAGTCTTCATCCTCGTCGTCATCCTCTTCAGGATCGCGGAAGTCGGCAGGGATGAAGGCTTTGTATTCTTCAGGGATCTCTTTTGCAGGCTCAGGCTTTTCCATTTCGTGGACTTTTTCGCTGTTGAGCTTCAGCAGTTCAACGATCGCTGCCACCTCTTCGGCACTCAAGCACGGCTCGCCTTGCCACTTCTCGATGAAGGGAATGACCTCAGGGACCAAGCCAACGAAGCATTCGTCGCTTGGGTTCTTGAGCTTGATCTCGGCAACCGTAGGGAACGCGACCATGGGATAGCACTTAAGACCGGGCTTGTCGCCGATGAGCTCCTTGATGCAGTGGAGATGAACTTTCGACTGATAGAGCGGACTCGTGAACGGCTTACCCTTGATGCCGGGTGCGAATGTCCAGCGGCTGCCTTCTTCGTCGGCGTTGATGTAGACATAGAGCTCGCGATATTCGAGCGCGAAGATTCCCTGGGGAGAAACGATGACGTAATCGATGCGCGAACGACCCAGCTTCGTGAGGATATAGAGATCCTTCAAGACCACGTAGCCCTCTGGCAGCTTGCTATTCAGATCAGCAGCAAGTTCGACGCCTTCACGCTCGGCTGTCTTCATGCGATTGCGCTTCTTCCTCACATCGAAGAACAGCGTACCTGCGAGCACGACGAGAACAGCGATAAAGAGAACATTGACGATGACCTCTTGCATGGTTCCTCCTACGAAGTTCTACCAGCCGCATAGCAGCGGCCAGCACGTTGAATACTTGAGAATGACTTAGATCTTGTACATGAACTGGAAGAGATCTTCACGCTGTATGATGATCTGAACGCCCAGCTCTTCGGCGAGACTGTCGAGCGCGGTCTGCACGGCATTAAAATCAGCCACAGCCGGATCGAGTGTGACAAGCATGGTCATCGAGAAGATCTCGTCGAGAATCGTCTGGCTGATATCGTCGATGTTCGCACCTTTTTCAGCGAGCACCCTCGAAACGCCCGCTACGATGCCGGAGCGGTCCTTACCCAAAACAGAGACTACACAGCGCATTGCGCATCCTTTCGATCAAGACAGGCAACCTTTGTGTTGCTGTCTTTTGTGTTACCGCTATAGTAGCGCATGAACACGCCTCCACGTGCATGCGTCTTCTTATTCGCAGAAGTTACGCACCCCTACTCGCCCATGAGCGCAAGCGCATCGGCGCGTGCCGTTGCATCCTGCTCGAAGAGCCCACGCACCGCACGCGTGACCGTTTTCGAACCTGGCTTCTTCACGCCACGCATATTCATGCACATATGCTCGGCCTTGATGACGACCACGACCCCTTGCGGCGCGAGTTCGCGCATGAGCGTATCAGCGATCTGCGAGGTAAGGCGCTCCTGCACCTGAGGACGGCGCGCGAAGACCTCCACCAAACGCGCGAGCTTGGAAAGCCCGCAAATGCGACCATCGGCGGCAGGGATGTAGGCGATGTTGGCCGTGCCGTAGAACGGTGCCAGATGATGTTCGCACATGGAGAAGAACGGGATGTCACGCAAGAGAATAAGCTCCTGAGAATGCTCATCGAAGGTGGTCTCGAAATGAACCGCAGGGTCTTCCTCAAGTCCTGCGAAACACTCCGCATACATGCGCGCTACCCTCTCGGGGGTTTTCTGCAAGCCTTCGCGCTGCGGGTCTTCGCCAATACCCTCAAGAATGAGCTTGACGCCTTCTTCGATCTTGTCCATATCCATTGCCATTATGTGATTCCTCTTATCCTCATGCCGACAACGCGTTTCGTTGCCTGCCTTTTCGTATTCCTATATGCCATTCGAGCAACGACTCGGCTTTGCTCTTATGCTTTGCGCCGCTCTATCATGCGTGAGATCCCTTGCTACTCCCAGCCTTCGGTGTCCAACTCAAGCGAGATCGGACAATGATCGCTTCCCATGATCTCGGGCCAAATGCACGACAAGACCACACGCTGCTCAAGCGCCTGGCTCACCAGAAAGTAGTCGATGCGCCACCCTGCGTTGTTGGCACGCGCATTGAAACGATAGCTCCACCAGGTATAGGCTCCTTCGGTGGTGGGGTGCAAACTACGGAAGGTATCGACGAACCCAGCTTCCAAAAGCGCCGTGAATTTCGCACGTTCTTCGTCCGAAAAGCCAGGGTTGCCCACGTTGGTGCGCGGGTTCTTCAGATCGATCGGCTCATGAGCCACATTGAAATCGCCGCACAGCACCACTGGTTTCGCGTTGCCCTTCGAGCCATCCGGCAGGATACCCTGCTCAAGACCTTGGCATACCTCGCGAAAGACATCGTCCCAGTGCATGCGATGATCGATACGCGCTAGTTCGTTTTGAGAGTTCGGAGTATAGACATTCACGAACCACAGGTGCTCGAATTCACAGATGACCACGCGGCCTTCCGTATCGAGCTCGGGCACGCCTACCTCATGAATGACCTGGAGAGGAACTTCTTTAGAAAAGACCGCCGTGCCTGAATAGCCCTTGCGTTCGGCATAACTCCAGGACTGCGTATATCCCGGCAGGTCAAGATCGATCTGCCCTTCCTGCAGCTTGGTCTCCTGGAGCGCGAACACATCGGCGTTCAGCTCGTCGAACACCGCAGGGAAGCCTTTTTTCATGACGGCCCGCAGGCCGTTCACATTCCATGAAACGAATCGCATAAGTTAGATTAACGCTTTCGAGCAGCTTTTTTAGCAGCTTTCGCTTCCTCTTTTGCGATCGCTTCCTTCTTCGCTTGCTTGCGTGCGGCCGTTGCTTCTTTCGAGCGGTCGCCCTTGATGCTGCCACCGCGTGCAGCCTTACGCAGCGGACGGATCTTGATCGCATCGATCGCAACGGCGGCGATCAGGAAGGCATAGCCCAGACCGAAGAAGATGAGGGAGAGATCCCCGTTGTCGATGAAGTATTCAGGCAGCATGACCGGCGGAATGAGCGAGCAGATACCGCAGATGATGACGATCCACCAGAGCATGCGCCATCTCTTGTATTCGCTCGTACCAGGATTGAGGTACTTCGCGCGGGCAGCTTTCTTGGTCTCCTCCGAAAGGCCTTCCATGGATTCCATAGCCTCGGACCCTTCCATGTCGTTGAGGGTCCACTTGCCGCCCTTCTTCTTGGGCTGCTCGGTTGCCTCAGCGGCTTGTGCGCTGGATTTGCTCGACTTCTTCTCTGGCTCTTGCTTGCCCTTGAAGCGATCGAAGAAGCTCTTCTTCGGCTTTGCGTTCGGATCGGCGATATAGACCGAAGACGCGGCTTTCGTTGCTGGTTTGGCGGAAGCGGCTGACTTGCGCGTTTTGCCGCCTTCGCGCTGTTGGTAGCGGTCGTTCAGAGGATTGCGCTGTGACATGGAAAGATGTTCTCCTTTTGGTGTTGCTCGATCGGATGAGTGATCGGGTTCCTGATGGGAATAGGCGCCTTGTTCGGCGCCAGATGATAGATTACTGGGCTACGAAGGTCTTTCCCGTGATCTTCTCGTAAGCCTGAATGTACTTTTCGCTGGTGGCTTTGATCACATCTTCGGGCAGATGCGGTGGCTCGCCACTGCGATCCCAGTTGGCATTGAGCCAATTGCGCACGAACTGCTTGTCGAAGCTCGGCTGCTCAGTGCCCTCGATATAAGTGTCGACCGCCCAGAAGCGCGATGAATCGGGCGTTAGCACTTCGTCGCCTAGGATGATCGTGCCATCCACCTTGCCGAACTCCAGTTTTGTATCGGCGATGATGATGCCGCGCTCGCGTGCATGCTCGGCAGCACGGTCATAGATCGCAAGCGTGAGATCCTTGATAGCGTTGGCATCTTCAAGACCGATGAGCTCAGCCGTCTTGTCGAAGCTGATGTTCTCGTCGTGATCACCGATCTCTGCCTTCGTGGAAGGCGTGAAGATAGGCTCAAGCAGGCGCGAAGAATTCACGAGCCCTGCAGGAAGCTCGATGCCGCAAACTGCACCCGTCTTCTCGTAGTCCTTAAGGCCTGAACCGGTAAGATACCCACGCACGATACACTCGACCGGGAACATCTCAGCCTTGCGCACGAGCATGAAACGGCCTGCCAGATAATCGGCATAAGGCTTGAACTTTTCGGGCAGGTCGGCCACATCTGCCGAGATGAGATGGTTTTCCACCACATCGGCAAGCAGCTCGAACCAGAAGCAGGAAAGCTGCGTGAGCACCTGACCTTTATAGGGGATATCGTCTTTGAGGATATAGTCGAATGCAGAAATGCGATCGGTCGCAACGAGCAGGAGTTTGTCGCCCAGATCGTAGAGATCGCGCACTTTACCCTGAGCATCGGGCTTGATATCGATTCCTTGCATGTCGATCCTTTCTGAGTGCCGTACCAAGAAGAACCTGTACGGCAAAACGCAATTTTCAGTAAGTCTCTATTATGGAACATTTCGCCCGCCTTCGGGAGTACAGGTACGATTTTCCGCATTTTTGTAGAGGGTTTTTTCGCGAATGCCACACAAGGCCTGACCGTGCGGCGTGCCGCCTGCGCTTTTAGCTTGGCTAATTTCCGAGGCGCTTGGATTTGCCTTTGCGCATCTGCATGGTGCGATTGTAAAGCGGAATATAGATAGTGAAACGTGCACCTTCGTTGGGCTTACCTTCTGCGCGCACCCATCCGCCATGGCGATCGGCAATCTCTTTTACGACTGAAAGGCCGATGCCCAAGCCTCCCGATTCCCGCGTACGACCTGCATCAGCACGCCAGAAACGTGAGAAGACGTTCTTCGCCTCTTCGTCGGTGAAGCCGATACCGGTATCTTGCACGACGATCGTGCCCATGAGTTCGCCCTGCGTGACTGACACGCGAATCGAACCCCCTTCAGGGGTATAACGTACAGCATTCGAAATAAGATTCGCCGTGGCTTGGCGCAACATGTCAGCATTACCATAAACATATACATATGGATCGTGATGATACGTAAATTCGAGACCAGATTCTTCAACATACGTCTGGTGGGTTGCAACCACTGTGTCGACCATCTCGACCAGATCGACCTTTGAGAATTCAACCGGATTTGCACGGTTCTCCAAACGCGAGAGCTTCAGAAGCGCGTCGACCAAGCGGCTCAAGCGCCTCACTTCAGAATTGAGCGTCTCAAGACGCTCTTCATCAGCAACGAATACACCGTCGATCATAGCTTCAACCGTGGATTGGATAGCCATGAGCGGCGTACGAAGTTCATGCGCGACATCAGTGACCAGACGACGCTCCATGTCGCGGTTCGCCTCAACCGAATCGGCCATCTGATCGAAGGTCTTGCCCAAACGCGCAATTTCATCATCGCCCACCATGTGTGTGCGTGCTGAATAGTTGCCTTCCTTAAGAGCGCGTGCTGCATTCGTGATGGAATTGATCGGACGCGAAAGCAAACGTGCCAGAATGAATCCAGCAAGAATAGCCACTAATACCGAGAAAAGCGAAGCAAAGATCATCGCCTGATAGGATTTGTTGCGGAAATCTTGATCGGCTTGCGTGAGAAGTGTTTGGGAACCAAACACTCGCACGAACACCGTACCTGCTTGTTCGCCGTCGACTACGATCGGTGCAGAAGCAGTATTACGCTCGTTTTCAGGTAGCGAAGGGCTAATGAAATTAGCATGCGCACCACTGTTGTACACCACCGACCCATCGGCGGAAACGATCTGAATACTGACCGTATCGTAGAGTGCAGCAGCAGAATTAGCTGCGGCGAGTGCGCCACTATACCAGTCATTAGGTGTAGTTTCAAAGCTTTGGGCGATCGACCCTGCCACCGATTCGGCCAGGTTCTCCATATTTTCGCGTGTATAGCTTTGGAAATATTGTTCCCATACGAACGAGAGCATGCCTACCGCAACGAGTGCAGTCATAAGGGCAATGGCTGCGAACGAAAGCGTAATGCGCGCCGTAAAGGAAACGCCCTTCTTCTGCTTTGCCTCGCCGGATTCGTCGTATTCGACGTTCTCTTCGACCATGGTGCTCTACGTTACCCATTGCGCCAAATGCGCAGTGGTTTATTGGTTCGCTTTCGTGGGATCTTCGAAACGATAACCCACACCATGAACCGTATGCAGCCACTTGGGGTTACGCGGATTGTCGCCAATCTTAGCACGCAAGTTCTTCACATGAGAATCGATGGTGCGCTCGTATCCTTCGAAGTCGTAGCCGAGTACCTTTTCCACAAGCTCCATACGTGAATAGACGCGTCCTGGATAACGGCAAAGCGTGGTGAGTAACTTGAATTCGCTCGCTGTGAGATCGATGACCTCATCGTTCACCAAAATCTTATGACCAGAGATATCGATCGTAAGTTCACCGAACTCAAGCACTTCACGCTGCGGCTCAGCCTCAGAATGCACGCGGCGCAAGAGTGCGCGCACGCGCGCAACAAGCTCACGCGGACTGAAGGGCTTTACCAGATAGTCATCGGCACCAAGTTCGAGACCGATGATGCGATCCTCCACTTCACCTTTTGCCGTGAGCATGATGATGGGTGTATCGGAATTATCGCGAATAACGCGGCAAACGCGCTCGCCCGGAACGCGCGGAAGCATGAGATCTAAGATGACCAGATCGAAATGGTGACGCGAGAATTCTTCAAGTGCCTCTTGGCCATCAGCCACAGCGACCACCTGATAGTTCTCACGCTGAAGATAAGCCGCGACCGCATCACGGATGGCCTTTTCATCTTCGACGAGAAGAATGCGACGTGTATCGTTGCTCATATTGTGCTCCTTATCTGAAGGAAACGCTCAAAAACCCGCAACGCAAAGAGAATAAGCGCTGCGTGTGCGTTACTCTGTATTTGGGTTTATTGTAGCAATTAGCATCTTCTCTCGATGTATTGACACTCAAATGTCACAATAGCCCTGCGTCTTTTCCTGTTTAGCTTGTTGAGCGAACAGGGGCGCATTGACACAAATCCAGGTATGAAAGAGCGCATCGTGCCGCAAAAACGCAGCAACAAAACTCCTACCACCAAAGCGCGCCCCACCAAGCGAAATGGTCGGGCGGCAAAAAGCGCTCATGCGCCAGGAAGCACCTCTTCTTTCACCCGCGTGCGTCCCACTACGCGCAAGAAAGGGGCGTTTTCTCGTCCAGCACAGGCACGCGGCAGCGCACATGCAACCCCTGAAGGGCGTTTCTCTCCCGAGGTGCTGCTCACTCGCCGTAACCTGCTCATCGGAGCCGGAGTTATTGGCGGCATTGCGGCAGTAGGAGGAATCAGCAGCGCAGCTTCGAGCGCCTTCTCAACCAATACGTCGGTCGAGAGCCTTTCGGTCCCTCAAGATGCCGTTACCGAGTTGGCTGATTTCTCCGAAGTGCCCTATGACGACTACTGGAGGCTTTCGGCATCCCAGAACCTGCCTTTCGGCAGTCTTGTTTGGGCAGACAATAACACCGTCGCAGCCTGCTTGTGCCCGACCGAAAGCTCACATCCACTCAACACCATCCGTCTCTACTATTTTGGATCGGCAAGCCTAGCAGAGATCATGAAGAAACCGCAGGGCTTCGACGAGGGATTCGATATCTACGATGTGCGTTGCAGTACCGAAGGGCTCATATGGACCGAGTGCAACATCTTCGAGAACACCTGGCGCATTTACACCGCGCAGCTCGAAAACGCTACACTCTCGAATATCCTGCTCGTCGATGAGGGTGATGCCAATTGGGTCACCCCTTCCATCGCTGCATGCGACAATTCTGCATTTTGGCAGGTCATACCCGATCCTAATGGCGAATTTGCCAAGGAAAAAGCCGAATTGCGCGCACTCCATTTCGGGCAGAGCAGCTATGAGACCGTGCTCGAATCGCTCCATGCCTTTGCTTGCAGGATCGTGAGCGTGCCCGAAGGGGTGGTATGTGCTCCGCGCATGAATACCTCGACTCTTTACTACCAACTCACGAAAGTGAACGCATCTGATTTTTCCGTAGCCGATGAGCTCGTCCTGCCCCAGCGCATGACTCCATGCAATCTGGGATATGGCAAGAGCGGCTTCGCGTTCGCGCTCGATAACATTTATAACTATGGCGATGGTATCTCGAACTTGGGCACCTACACGCCTATGGCGCCCGTCACGCCTTACCACTATAGCGATCTGCCGTGGTTCCGCTTCGGTCGCACGCCCTCTGCCACGCCTGCTTGGAACGGGGATTGGTTTGTGGTGAAGTCGGCGCGTGCAATCTGTGGTGCCCATTTCGCCAGCCGGACATTCTTCATGATCGACATCCCCAACAACACCGACACCTATGGGGAATACCTTGTTTCAGCAGGTACGTGCAAAACGATCGTGGGGCTCAGCCAGATCACCACAACCGTTGAAGGAGAGCACGATCACGCACTCATGCGCATCTTTACGCCTAAGGCGAAAGAGCCTGGCGATGCCTTCAGCGCTTAAATGCAACAAGGCTCTCGACAAACTACTCGTATATAGCGCAGCGCAGACGTGCCAGCGAGCATTCTCTTGCATATCGAACGCAGCGTAGACGGGAGGGGTGCTCAAAACGCCCCGTTATATTATTCAAAAGATGCGCAAAGATATCGTAGTTTTAAGCCGTGAAAAGCTAGCGGTGATCTCTGGAGCTTGGTGCGCCATAAAGAAGGGTACTTTTCAAAACCCTCTGTGTTGCAAAAATCAATTCAATAAAACCGTCACAGGAGTGAGCGCATGAAAAGAGCTGGCATTTGCCAGCTCTTTGAACAGCGAAACGGGGCGTTTTGGAAAGTGCCCTTTTATGGTGCACCAAGCGCCTAGAACGTCAGCTCTTCGAGGCGTTCGAAGACGATGTCTTTGCGCGTCAAGAAATCCCATGGATCGAAGATCTCGTCGAGCACCTCTTTGGAGAGATGCGCATCGGGATCGGCCTCAAGACGCTCGCGATAGCTAGGCCCATCAACCGCATTCTGGATGTCTTCCCAAACTTTCATGGCATTACGCTGCACGATCACATAAGCATCTTCACGCGAAATGCCTGTATCCACGAGGGCGAGCAGCACCTTCGACGAGAAGATAAGGCCCTTCGTACGCCAAAGGTTGTGCTCCATCTTCGCAGGATAGGTCTGCAATCCATCGAGCATCCACTGCATCTTGGAGAACATGTAATCGAGCGCGATGAAGCTATCGGCCAGTGCGACGCGCTCCGCACCCGAATGCGAGATGTCGCGTTCATACCAAAGCGCCACATCGTCATAGGCAACTTGAGCGTTCGCCTTCACCACACGCGCCAATCCGCAAACGCGCTCGGCAGTGATAGGGTTGCGCTTGTGCGGCATGGCCGAAGAACCTTTCTGGCCCTTGGTGAAAGGCTCTTCCGCTTCAATTACGTCGGATTGCTGAAGCAGGCGAACCTGCATCGCGATCGATTCGAGCGTAGAAGCGGTAACCGCGAGCGCCGACATGACCTGAGCGTGACGATCGCGCGCGAGCACCTGCGTTGAAAGCGGGTCGGGCGTGAGGCCGAGCTTTTCGCAGACATACTCTTCAACATAAGGGTC
>FR895125.1:0-2825 GCA_000435675.1 Eggerthella sp. CAG:298
TATTATCCTCGCGGGTAGGGGGTGCGTCAAGAAGTATTTTGAGAAAGTTTGGGCGAATGGTTGAATTTTTTTTCTAAATCATAAAACCCCAGGAAAAGAGGGAATTGGCTCAAGCAAAAACTGCCGTTTACCGACGCACAAAACCTTCACAGAAGGAAAGATTTTGAGAAAAATACTTGCACCCTCCCGGGCGAGTCTACTCAAGCATCTTCACTTATTTCCTTCGCGCTCAGCTTGCTTTTGAGCGAGTCGCTCGAGTGAGACGATCTTGGTAACGAAAATACCATCAGAGACGATATCGTCGTCTTCATCGCGCACTTCGATATTCCAGATCTGCTTGTTCTTTTCCTGATGATCGAATGTCGCGATCGCACGCAACACCCCTTGCCTGCCCGGCTTCTTGTGATCGATTTCAATATGAACGCCGAAAGGACGCTCTTTTTCATAGTCGGCACGCATATCTACCGCGCGACTAGCAGCCGCCTCGACGAGCGCGAGCGTCACGCCTCCATGAAGAAACCCGAACGGTTGGAAGAGGCGGGGGTGGATATCGAGTTCGGCAACGGTTCTATCGGGGCTCTGTTCGGCAAAACGAATCCCGAGCATTCCATTGAACGACTCCGCATCGCGCGCATCGAGCGCTTTGCAACGCTGCTCCTCGTCAGAAAAATCGACTTCTTCCATCCAGCTGTTATCGGTTGTATAGACACCACTCATGCAGGATCCTTTCACGCATCGTTCACATACGAAACAATTCTCTATTCCAGTCTAATCCAAAAACTCAAACACGATTCTCAAATCAATCAAGCGCGTCCTGAAAAGATAGCGATATCCCACGAAGAATAGGAGTTTCCATAAAGCAACTTTTCAGTTGTTGCAATACTTAATCATGCCTTCTTGACCGTACGTTTATAGCATCTGACCTGGTATAATACAATCATGATAAAGAGGGATATCCAATCGATCGTTACTATGGCTCACCTTCGTTACCTTTGATGCTGATACGCCATTCTTCAAACAAGATGAAGACATTCGTACTTTACGAAAAGAGTTGAAAAGGCTGCGAAGGCGATCGATTGTTACCTCAAGGATCGAACACACTTCAACCTCGATATCTCTCTTGGTCGCAGCTAATTAGTGCTCATCAAGTATCTGATCTACTTTTCGAGGTTAAGAAGCAGATGAAATACTTCCATCTTAAGCCAAGCATAGTAACTCAAAGATCGCGATAACCTTATCAAATAGTTTGATGGGGTCGAGTTCTGCTTAATGCCATGTTCGATTAAACACAGCATCATAAGAGATTAAATTGCAGCATAATTATGGCTATGCACCTTAGGATTCTCTGAAAAGGCTCGACTGGTGAGCCTTTTCTTATCTAGAGAATACGACGCGACTCGATAGCGCGCCCGAGCGTTACCTCATCAGCGAACTCGAGGTCGCCTCCTACTGGCAACCCACTTGCAAGACGGCTGACCGTAACACCTGTCGGCTTTATGAGACGCGCGAGGTAGCTCGCCGTCGTTTCGCCTTCGACGTTGGGATTGGTTGCAAGGATGACTTCGGTGATAGCGGGGTTTGAAAGACGCGCCATGAGCTCGGCCACATGAAGTTCATCAGGGCCGATCCCTTCCAAGGGCGAAAGCGCTCCTCCCAGCACATGATAGTGCCCAGAAAACGTTCCCGTGCGCTCAATGGGCGGAATGTCGCGCGGTTCAGAGACCACGCAAATGCACGTGGCATCACGTTTGGGCGATGCACAGATCTCACAAAGATCGCCTTGGGCATAGTTGAAGCACTGGGAGCAAAAATGCACCGTGTCCTTCACTTCCTTGATCGCGTCGGCAAGCCGCATCGCATCGGCCTTGGGATTGTTCAAGATCCAGTAGGCGATGCGTTGAGCCGACTTCGGACCGATGCCAGGAAGGCGCTCGAGTTCATCGAGTAGATTCTGTATTGCAGAAGCAGCGTACACGAGTTGCTACATGAGCCTCGGGATGTTCATGCCACCCGTGACCGCGCTCATGCGCTGGTTGCTGAGCTCAGAAACGCCGCGAAGCGCTTCGTTCACCGCAGCCACGACCATGTCTTGCAGCATTTCGGCATCTTCAGGATCGACCGCATCCGGATCGATGGTAAGCGAGGTGATAGCCATGTCACCCGATGCAACAGCCGTGACCATGCCACCGCCTGCAGTTGCCTCGAAGCTCATCGTGGCGATTTCTTCCTGAGCTTTATTGAGCTCTTTCTGCATCTTCTGAGCTTGGCGCATCATCTGTTTCATATCCATAGAGTTGAACTCCTCGTCTCGTTTCTTGTTTTGCTCGATTATACGTTATCAATTCTCAGTGGTTATCCGCAAATCCTCACCGAATGCCGCGGTGAGGATCTGTCTGGTTTGGTCAGCCTCTGAAAGCCCTTCGCTCGCTTGAGGCTCTGAACGAGGCTGTTCAGGCTGAACCGCTTGAGCGTTTTGACCAGCTTCCTGGTGCGTTTCGCTCGACGCTGGCGCAACGGGCGCTCCTTCATTCGGCTGAGACCCCTGCGAGAACGCTGCCGACTGGGATCGAGGCTCTGGAGCGACCGCTGGCTGCTGCGAGGGCTGGGCGGGTTGAGACGCTTGAACCGGTTGAGCGAACTGCGGAGACTGCTGCACGGGGGCTGCTTGAGGAGCAGCAGGAGCGAAATCAGCATCGCTGTCCACGAACGGTGACTCATCTTCGTAGCGCCCTATCATTCCTGAAACCGCCGGTTCAGCTTGGAAAGCTGCTGCTGGCTGAGCAGGGACAGGCTGGGCGCTCGAAGCGGGCGCTGATGCTGACGGC
>FR895125.1:2920-22627 GCA_000435675.1 Eggerthella sp. CAG:298
GTTGAAGTCGGCACTGACACTGGAGCGTTCTGAGATGCCTGAGGGACTGCTTGAGGGACCTCAGCAGCTTGAGGCTGAGGCGCTTGCGGCGCATAAGCTGCCGATGTAGAGGCGCTCTGATTCACCGTGCCTTGATAGTTCGAACCAGCAGAAGGAGCGGATCCTCCTTGCCCCATGAGTAGCTGGAACGGCACCGAGCCGCCCGTCACCTCGATGAAGCTCTGCGCAAGAACGTCCTTCACCTCTTTTTTCTGAGCTGCAGCATAGGCGAAGCTCGAATCGGGCGAGAAGACGATCTTCACACCGTGGTTTTGAGGATCGGCCTCGATCTTCGCACCCATGAACAGAACGCCACGCGCAGGATTCGACTTTCGAAGTGCTGAAGTGACCGCATGCCACATGCGCTGAAGGGCCGCAGCGTTCGTAAGGTCGACAGAAGCAGGAGGCACATTCGATGCCGGTGAGCTCGTAGCCGCCTGAGCTTGAGCCTGAGCCGGCGTTGGTTGCGGTGCAGGGGTAGGCTGCGGCGAAGGAATCGGTTGCGGTGCAGGTGCGGGCCGCGGCGTGGGCATGGGCTGAGGTGCAGGGGCCGGTCGCGGAACAGGCACAGAGGGCGTGGGCGCTTGGACCGGGGTGTAGGCTTGCTGCGGTGCAGGCTGCACCTGCGCTACTGCTGGTTGAGGTGCTGAGGGTTGCTGCATGCTCTGCACAGGAGCCGGCGTCTGCATCGCGCCAGCAGCGACAGGGGCTGCTGGTCCACCCTGCGCATAAGCGAACGAAGGCGTTGAGAGCAGCTTCATCTCAAGCTCTTCGATACGCTCGGAAAGCGACTCTAACGTAAGATCGGACTCGGGGCGCAACAGGCGCGTGAGCGCGATCTCGAATGCGAGACGCGAATTCGTGGTGGCGCGCAGCTCTTTCATGAGGTCGCCCAATACCGAAAGCGCACGACTCAAACGTTCAGTGCCGAACAGCTCGAGTTCGGATTCCATAACTTCGCGCGCAGAAGTGCTCGCGGAGATCTCCACGTCGGCATCGGTCAGGCTCATGAGGTAGAGATTGCGCATATGTTCGGCAAGCTCTTGAACAAACTGCGCGATATCTGCACCCGTTTCCACATAGTGAGAGACCCAGGTGAAGCAAGCACCGGCATCATGTTTGCCGAGTGCCTGAACGATCTCGGTAAGGCCTTCGTTGTCGAGCGACCCAAGGATACGATGCGCGCCATCGAGCGTAACGTGGCCTTCACCAAAGGCCGCGAGCTGCTCGAGAGAAGTAAGCGCGTTACGCATACCACCTTCAGCTTGATGGGAAATGAGCTCGAGCGCTTCAGGCTCGAACTCCACCCCTTCTTGGACGCACACCGCACCAAGACGCGCAGTGATCTCATCCACGCTCAAACGATGGAAGTCGAACCGCTGACAGCGCGAATGGATGGTATCGGGCACCTTTTGCGGGTCGGTAGTACAGAGGATGAACACCACATGGCTCGGCGGCTCTTCGAGCGTCTTCAGAAGCGCATTGAACGCTGCAGTTGAGAGCATGTGGACTTCGTCGATGATGTATATCTTGTATGAGCCATGCGTAGGCGCATAATGAACGCGATTGATGATCTCCTCGCGCACGTTCTCCACGCCCGTGCGGCTCGCTGCGTCGAGCTCGTAGACATCGGGGTGAGTGCCCGCTGCGATCGCTAAGCACTCTTCACACGTGCCATCCGGATCGATCGTAGGAGCCTTCTCGCAGAGCAATGCCTTCGCCAAGATACGCGCCATGGTGGTCTTGCCCGTGCCGCGTGGCCCACAGAAGAGATAGGCATGCGATACCTTTTCCTGCTCGAGGGCGTTCTTGAGCGTTCGTTCGATATGCTCCTGTCCGACCACATCTTCAAAGGTGCTCGGACGATATTTCCGATACAGTGCTTCTGCCATGAAATCACCTAGGCTTTCTACTTCTTAGCTTTGCGCGAAGACAGTGCGGTCTTGATCGCAGCGATGAAAGCGGGAGCCACCGAAACGGCAACGATGCCCAATACGATGACCTCGAAGTGCTCTTGAACAAAGGGTACACCACCAAAGAAGTAGCCCACCAAAACGAACAGGCTCACCCAAGAAACGCCGCCGATAACATTGAAGAGCGTGAACTTCGAGAAGTTCATATGACCCATGCCCGCGATAAAGGGCGCGAACGTACGGAAGAACGGCATGAAGCGCGTGATGACGATCGTAAGCCCACCGTATTTCTGGAAGAAGTAATCGAGCTTTTCCATGCGTTCATGCGTGAGTGCCTTCACCTTGCCCGAATCGATGATGCGTGCGCCGAAGAAGCGCGCGATCCAGTAGTTCGAGGTATTGCCCAGAATAGCCGCCGCATAGAAGACAACGAGCGTGGCGAAGATATTGAGCCCTCCCCCGTCAGCTGAAAAGACGCCCGCAGCGAATAAGAGCGAATCGCCTGGCAAGAAGGGGAAGAAGACCAAACCCGTCTCAACGAACACGATTAAGAAAAGTGGACTGTAGACTAACACTGGCCCGAGCGAGATGATCCAACCTGCGATGAATGCACGCGGATCGCTCAATAGTCCGACGAAGAAATCGATGATGCCCAAATGAATATCCTTTTCTTTCGCTGCGTACTCAAAACGCACGCTTGAAAAACAAATATCCCGAATAGGCAAGGGCGCTCGTCAGCGGTCCCTTATGGCTGCTTCCTCCCGGACCTGACCAGGTTCGGAACTTGGCGCCGCCCAAGCCCATTCGAGATATTCATCACTTGCACAAAGTGCAACGGTTGAAAGTATACCTGAATTACCAGCGCGCTACAAAACCACGCCATCCTGCCGCAAAACTTCCATAACACTTCCGAGAAGATAGAGGCTCCCGCACACGCAGATAAGCGGCGCTACGTGCGCGCGACGAGCTCCGTCATAGCGTTTGAGCGCCTCTTCCACACCCGCCGAGATGCTCGGTGCCTCCACCATGATGTGCACACGCCTGGGCTCATGCGTGCGGCGCAAGGCTTCGGCATAGTCCTTCGCAGCTAGCGCCCGCGCATTATCGGGAGTGACCGTGATGATCTCATCGGCCATATCGACCAGCACTTCTGCCATGTCCTGGTAGTCCTTATCGGCGAGCACGCCAGAGATGATGATGCGATAGTGCTCTGGATAGACATGTTCGAGCGATGCAGAAAGCGCGCTGATGCCAGAAAGATTATGCCCCCCGTCGAAGATGATGAGCGGCTCTGCGCTCACCGCCTCGAAGCGCCCTGGCCAATGCGCGCGCCGCAGACCTGCGCGGATCGCTTCTTCTGGGATCGTCCAGCCGCGCTGCTTGAGCACATCGAGCGCATCGAGGGCAGTCGCGGCGTTCTCTAGCTGAAACACACCGCGCACTCCAAGCGCAAGATCGTGCCGCTCCCGATAAGAGAAACACTCCTCGCTTCCCTGCTCCTGAGCAAGATCGACCTGCACGAACGGGCATGCGCGCTCATGCGCGACCTGACGAATGACCGCCTCAGCTTCAGGCGCTTGAGGCGCGCAAACAACAGGTGCACCGGGCTTGATGATGCCTGCTTTTTCACCCGCTATCTTTGCAAGCGTGTCTCCCAAGAATGTGCAATGGTCGAACGAGATGGGCGTGATGACCGCTACTTCGGGGGTCTCGATAACGTTCGTTGAATCGAGGCGGCCGCCCATGCCAACCTCCACGACCACCACATCGCAGTGCGAACGCACGAAATGCGTGAACGCAACACCCGTTAAAAGCTCGAATTCGGTAGGGTGCTCTTCGAGCGTTTCGGCAAGGCGCTTCACTGCTTCGGTCACGCTCGCAAGTTCGTCATAGGCGATAGGTTGCCCATTCACCCGAATGCGCTCTTCGAACGAATAGACCGCTGGGCTCGTGAAGAGCCCGACCCGATATCCCGCTTGCTCGAACACTGAAGCAAGGAACGCGCACGTCGATCCTTTGCCGTTCGTTCCTGCCACATGAATGAAACGAAGCCGCTTCTGAGGATCGCCGAGTCCAGCCAAAAGCGCATGCGTGCGCTCGAGTCCCAAGCTCATAGTTTGCCAGCGTGGCGAAGTGAGGTATTCGATCGGATCGAACACTACCTGACCGGCTTCCAATCGCTTCCCACCACGACCTGGATATCGGTCTTCAGGTTGTAGTAGACGCTCGCATACACCGCACGACCGACCCCGAGATCGGCAACGATCGCCTCAGCGGCCGCTTCGTCTTCTGTGTCCTTATAGATCACGAGCGTTTCAGTGTAGACCGCAGAATCCGCATTGCCCGTCTCCTGAACGGTATAGCCCTTCGACTGAAGAATCTGCGCCGCTTGCGCTGCGAAGCCATCACTGCCCGTGCCGTTGTACACCACGATCGAAAGCTTGCTCTTATCGATGCCCGACGTGTCGATGCTCGTATTGACATCTTCGCCATTCATGAAACGCCCGCGCATCTGCTCCCACGCTTTGCTATTGGGGCTGAAACAGACCACATTGTTCACCGTATATTGAGAACCCGGCATTAGCGCAGTATAGAACGAAGCCCCTTGCCCATACATAGCTGCAAGTGCAGAGAGCGTGTCATAGGACAGGTCGGTCTTGATCGCATTGGAGATTACGTCTGAATCGTTGATCCAGCCAATACCCTCTGACGAGGTCATCTTATTGATAAGATCGAAGAAGAATTCCATCTGGTTGGCCGTTCGCTGCGTGCGACCACCTTGGTAGTTGGTTGCGCTCACGAACGCCACGGCCTGCTCCCCGCTGAGGGTCTGCTCCCCTGGCGGAATGACCACATGACCGACGCGCGGATCGTCAAGACGATACTCGACGTTCACTTGAACGCCCCCGATATCATCGACGAGCGTTTTGAGCCCCTCTTCAGTAATGCGCAGATAGTGCGCAAAATCGATACCGGTTTGCTCCTTTGCCTTGCGCACCAGTTCGGCCTCTCCGCCATAACGCGGAGCATTGCGCAAGAGATCCTGGGTACCCTGATCGTAGGTACACATGATGTTGCTAGGAATGTTCATGAGCGAGAAACTCTTATTCTGCTCATCGATGCGCAGCACCGCAAGATAGCTTGCCGCCTCGCTTGATTGGTCGTAGTTAGAAAGCCCCGCGAGCAAAATATAATAGGGCTCGTTCTCCTTAGCAACGACGAGCTCTTTCTTCACGTCCTCGTTATTGAGTGCCATAGTAGCGGAGGCGAACGACTTGAAAGCACAGGAAGCGATATTGAAGATAAGGAACGCGACCACGCAAATAGCTACGAGTGCAATGATGATATTGTTGCGACGGCGGCGCTTCATGAACTCTTCCGCGCGCGATTTGCTCGCCCGATGCTGCGTAGTACGCTGATCGACCGAGCGTGTTTCGACCTGCATCTGGTTGATCTCGGCAGTCTGTTTGGAAAACGAGGTGTTTCGCCGTCTTGTTGAGGAAGCAGAGCTGCGTGCTTGGCGGCGCGTTGCTGAACCCGTAGCCTTATTGCGCAGATGAGGCTTGCGCGATGAATGCTGAGGAGTAGCATGATTTCCGATCACTGAAGAAGACCAGTGCTTCCCGGCCTTTCTTGCTGAGCGCGAAGATCGAGATGAACTGCGTTTGGTTGGCATAGACTCCTCATCATACGCCGCGCGACAGTATTGCTTGCGACGCTTCTTTGATTTACCTTTTTGGTGCGCGCAGGCGCGGTTTCATTATAGCTCTGCTACACGACGACGCGCTCGATATGAGCGCCCAGCGAGCGCAATTTACCCACGTAGTCTTCGTATCCACGATCGATATGGTGGATATCGTAGATGCGCGTTTCGCCTTCTGCCGCAAGACCAGCGATCACGAGCGCTGCACCACCGCGCAAGTCAGGCGAAGAAACGGGTGCGCCTTGCAAACCCGGAACGCCATGGATGAGCGCATGATGTCCATCAAGGCGAATATCCGAGCCCATACGATTGAGCTCGGCAGCGAACATGAAGCGGTTTTCGAAGATGTTCTCAGAAACCACCGAACAGCCATCAGCGAACGCAGCCAGCACCGAGAATTGCGCTTGCATGTCGGTGGGAAACCCAGGATGAGGCAAGGTTTGGATGTCGGTCGGACGGAGCGGTTCCGTGCGCGAGACCGTGATCGAATCTTCGGTGGTTGAAACGTTTGCGCCCATCTCTTCGAACTTCATAAGGACCGTGCGCAAGAATTCTGGGTCGATGCCTTCGACCGTGATCGGACCGCCTAAAAGAGCGCCTGCAGTGAGATAGGTGCCCGCTTCAATGCGATCGCCCACGACCCAATGCTCGCAGGGATGCATATCGCTGAGCGCGACCCCATGCACGACGATCGTGGAAGTACCCGCTCCCTGCACGCATGCGCCCATTTCATTGAGCATATTCGCAAGATCGACGATCTCGGGTTCGCGCGCGGCGTTATCGATAACGGTCGTGCCTTCAGTAGTGACAGAAGCCATAAGCATGTTTTCCGTAGCACCCACGCTGGGAAAATCGAGGAACACCTTCGCTGCATGAAGCCCATTAGGGCTCGAGGCATAAAGGTAACCATGATCGTTCACGAAATTCACACCCAGTGCTTCGAGCACGGAAAGATGCATGTCGATCTTGCGCGCACCGATCTTGCAGCCGCCGGGCATTGCGACGCGCGCCTTGCCAAAACGCCCAATGAGCGGACCTAAGATAGAAATGCTCGCACGCATTTTCGAGACCAGCTCATAGGGAGTTTCAAAGCCAGTTGCGTTTGCAGTATCGATCGCGATCGTATGGCCGGTACGCTCAACGCTAGCACCGAGGCTTTCGAGAACCTCGATCATGATGTCGATATCGGAAATATTGGGAACGTTATGCAGGACAGATTTCCCCTGCCCCAAAAGCGCTGCCGCAATGAGCTTCAAAGCAGAGTTCTTCGCACCGCTCACGCGAACAGTGCCGGAAAGATGAGTGCAACCGTGAGTGACGATTATTTCTTCTGCCATCGTAGCTTTCCAATCTTGATTGCGGACAGTCTTATTATGACAAAGAACCCTCCGCTCGCCCAGCATTGCGGGTGCGAACGAAGGGTTCGAATGAGTATGTGGCGCGATTATTCGCCGAGAACGAAACGGGTGAAGTCAACGATCTCGATAGTGGTGCCGAGCTCCTTAGCCACTTCTGCGGTGTAGTCAGCAACGGACTTATCGGGGTCCTTCACGTAAGCCTGCTCGGTCAGAACGTTTTCCTTGTAGAACTTCTCAAGACGACCGGTAGCGATCTTCTCCTGGATGTTCTCGGGCTTGCCGGACTCAGCAGCCTGTGCCTTGTAGATCTCCATCTCGTGAGCAACAACGGCCGGATCGACCGCTTCGCGAGTTGCTGCGACCGGAGAAGCTGCTGCGACCTGCATTGCGATATCGCGGCCATAGGTCTTGAACGCATCGTTGGTTGCGAAGCTTGCATCGCCGAGCTTGAAGTCAACGAGCACGCCGATCTTGCCAACGCCATGAACGTAGCTAGCAACAGCGCCTTCAGGCTGGAGCGAATAGGCAAAACGGGCAAGCTGGATGTTCTCGCCAAGCGTGTGGATCGCATCGGTGACAACTGCCTCTACGGTCTCGCCCTCGATCTCGCTTGCGCGCAGCGCATCAAGATCGGCTGGAGCGTTCTCGAGAACAGCCTTCGCGATCTTTTCCGCATATGCACGGAACTTCTCGTTCATACCGACGAAGTCGGTCTCGCAGTTAAGCTCAACGAGCGCGCCTGCATGCGCATCGTCGGAAACGAGCGCAACCACTGCGCCTTCGTTCGTAGCGCGACCAGCCTTCTTAGCAACGGAAGCAAGACCTGCCGTACGCAGAACGTCGACTGCCTTATCCATGTCGCCATCAGCTTCGACGAGTGCCTTCTTGCATTCCATCATGCCTGCACCGGTCATTTCGCGGAGTTCTTTTACCATAGCGGCGCTAACTTGTGCCATAGCTATTTCCTTTCTTTTAAAAAGGGCAGGCTAAGAAACTTAAACCTGCCCCGGACAAACGTTGGATCGTAGACGATTAGCGAGGCATTTCCTCTGCGTTTTCGTGAAGTTCCTCGTTAGGAGCGATCGGCTCTTCTGCAACAGCTGCAGCCTCGGAAGGCGCTGCCATTTCCTCGACCGTGACCTCTGCACCCGTACCAGCGATGACCGCATCAGCGATGAAATCGCACAGCAGGCGAACAGAACGGATCGCGTCATCGTTAGCGGGGATACCGAAGTCCACATCATCGGGATCGCAGTTGGTATCGAGCGTGCCGATGATAGGGATGCTCAGACGACGAGCCTCGTGGATGGCGATCTGCTCGCGGTTGGTATCGACCACGAAGATCGCATCGGGGATGCGCTTCATGTTGCGAATGCCGTTGAGGTTAGTCTGGAGCTTAGCGAGCTCCTTCTTCAACAGGATCTGCTCCTTCTTAGGGAGCTGCTCCATGCGACCATCAGCCTCCATAGCTTCGAGCTCTTCCATGCGCTGAACACGTGAGCGGATGGTGACGAAGTTGGTGAGCATACCACCGAGCCAACGGGAGTTGACGTACGGCATACCGCAACGATTTGCCGCTTCAGCGATGGATTCCTGAGCCTGCTTCTTCGTGCCGACGAAGAGGATGGTACCGCCCTTCTCAGCGATGCGCTTGACTTCACTATAAGCAGCATCCAGGCCGTAGAGGGATTGCTTGAGGTCGATGATATAGATGTCACCACGGCTGCCGAAGATGTAGGGCTTCATCTTGGGGTTCCAGCGACGGGTCTGATGACCGAAGTGCATGCCTGCATCGAGCAGGGCTTTAAGATTGATCTTTGCCATGTTTCTCCATTCGTTGATCCTCTGCCTGGCTTCTTCCCTGCCCTCGCAACCTATTGGGCCACTAGCGAGCGCAAGTCCACCACGCATGTGTAATAAAAACAGCCTTTGTATTGTAGGAGAAGAACGCACGCTTGTATAGCGGCAATTCGTGAGCGGACACCGCAAGCCCCCTCTGAAGCAAAAGTCGTTTTGCGCGCCCTCCGGAAGGTTTCGTAAACAAGGTGTAATCCCGGCATACATACGAGGTGGCTATACTGGAAAGAGAGACATTCTTAGGTACTCAGCGCGATGGGAGTCGCGATCTGAGGACGAAGGGGGATTACGATGAAACCACTCGAGGGAATCAAGGTTGTCGATCTGACAACCTATATGGCCACACCTGCGACCGGACGCATCCTTGGCGAATGGGGCGCCGAGGTGATCAAGGTCGAAGCAGCAAAAGGCGATCCATGTCGCGTGACGCAGGCCGCTGTGTTCAATATGCCCATGTCAGATGAAGAGAATCTTGCATTCGACATGGTCAATCTGAACAAGCGGTTCATCTCACTCAATCTGAAGAGCGAGACGGGCGCGGAAGTGATGGATAAGCTCTTGGCTAAGGCCGATGTCTTCATCACCAATACGCGCACCAAATCCTTGAAGAAGCTCGGTCTTGATTGGGAGACGCTGCACGCTAAATATCCACGGTTGATCATGGGTCATGGGCTTGGGTATGGCAAACGTGGTGCAGAAAAGGACGACCCTGGTTTCGACGTGACCTGTTACATGGCACGCGGTGGCGTGTTCGGTACCACGGTCAACAGGGGCGATTCTCCCATGATCCCCACCAATGGCTATGGCGACCTGCAGGCTTCCATGTTCTTGGCTGCGGGCATCTGCGCTGCCATCGTCGGACGCGCTACCACTGGCGAGGGCGATTACGTTACGTGCGCGCTCCAACACGCAGGCGTTTTCACGCTCATGACGGGCATGATCTCGGCGCAATATGGCAACCCGTATCCGAAGAGCCGTCTTGAGGTCATCTGCCCCTTCAACAATGTGTATATGACCGGTGATGGCAAGTACGTTGCCATGTGCGATCCTGAGTATGACCGCGATTACAACAAGATCATGAAGCTGATCGGGCGCGATGATCTCGTTGATGATCCAAAGTACATCAACTGCGTGAAGATGAACGAGGCGGGGTTGAACGCCGAAGTGGTGGGCGTGATGGATGATGCGCTCGCTAAGATGACCTGCACCGAAGCGCTTACGCTCTTCAAAAATGCCGGCATTCCTATCGAGCTTTGCCAGACACCGCTCGATGTATACGAAGACCAAAACGTCTGGGACAACGATTACCTGGTAAAGATCAAATACCCTGAGTCCGAGCGTAACATCCCTACAGTTCCGATCCAGTTCGAATCGCAGCCTGTGCCTGATTACGCGCCAACGGGCATGCTCGGCAGCGCGACGGTCGAGGTCATGAAGGATCTTGGGTATACCGATGAGCAGATCGAAGCTGCTATTGCCGATGGATCGGTTTGTGGCGCGACCTCGCTTGACGTGCTTGCGGGATAGAGCCGCTCAACATACGTGATCTGTTGCAGAGGGGGTCGCTCGACTCCCTCTGCATTTTTTGTTTCTTATGATTTCTTTACTTCTTATATAGAGCGCTGCAAAAGCGAGTGCATGAAAAAACCGGGCTGTTCAAGCAACAGAGCGAGGATAGATCGAAAGTTATTCGCGGCATGTCATCGTTCGCAGCGAATCACTCATAGGTGGTCGCCTAGAGCCGATCGCGCATCTCTTCGAGCTTTTCCAGGACCGAACGATCAAGGCGATCCGCCACGGTCGCCTTGCGCTTCGTGCGCGCGTGCCCTTCGACCTTCGCTTCGTCGTGCAAGTCGTCGATCTCATTGCTGAATCCGTTAGCACTCATGCGCGTGACCATGCCGCCGAACACGGTATCCTGGATCGTCGCATCGCTCGTGACCACGAGCACCTCGAAGTTCTTCTCACGCGCATCATGAGCAAGCTTCTCGATCACTTTGTCCGCACTCGAGCCATAGGGCGAGAAGACCACCTTCACCACGCCGATCCGCTGCGTTTTCCCCGCCGATTCGGGATTGTCGCCTCCATCGAACACTACCGTGACCGAGCGGTATTCGCTTCCCGCGAACGCTGCGACATCGCTGATGAGCGCTTCACGCACTTGGTTGTATTTCTCGAACGTGTAGTCGGGCGCATGGCGCATCGAGCGATAGCGCGAACCGCTGCGCAGTACGTTATAACCATCGACGATGAGTATTTTCGTTCGCTTATCAGGCATCGAAGAGCGTCTTTTTCTCCTTAAGTTCTGAAGAGCCGATCAGTTTTGCGATTGAACGCGTGCCTGGCGCATCCATTCGTACATGCAAGCGGTGGCCGCCTGCGCAACGTTGAGCGAGGCGATGTTGCCTGCCTGAGGAAGGCTCACGAGGAAATCGCACTGCTCTTGCGTAAGACGCGCAAGGCCCGTTCCTTCGTTGCCCATAACGAGCGCGAGCTTGCCTGCCATCGGCGCATCCCAGATGCATTGCGGAGCCTTTTCGCTCGCGCCAGCAACCCAAAATCCGCTCTTCTTCAAGCGATCGATGAACTGGGCGATGTTAGCCACCTGCGCGATCGGAAGATGAGCGATCGCTCCTGCCGAGCTCTTGTACGTTGCGGCATTCACATGGGCGCTTCGTTTGTTGGGGATCACCACACCACTCGCGCCAACCACTTCAGCAGAACGCGCGATGGCCCCAAGATTGCCCGCATCCGTAATATGGTCGAGCACCACGATGAGCGCATTGCCGTTGTTCTGCTCCGCATGCGCAAGCGCCCCATTGATGAGCGCCTGTGCAGAGCAGTATTCGAACGGCTTCGTCTCGAGCATCACGCCCTGATGCGAACCGCGCTCAGAGCGTTTATCGAGCTGATCACGCTTGACCTGCTTGACCGAAAGCCCCATCTTGTGAGCGCGTTTCACCAGCTCACTCACGTTTTTATCACCATGACTGCCTTCAGCGACATAGAGACACGTTGCAGGAACGTTGGTCTTGAACGCTTCGAGTACCGCGCGTTTTCCTTCTATGTATTCAGCCATGGAACCATCCTTTTGAGCTACTGCTTATGTTCGCTGATTCATTATCTCCGATTTTAAATTCACGCACCACTGAGCATACGGAAACGGTGAGTTTAGAGGCTCTGCACGGTGCCCGCTCATGCTTCGGCGAAGCAGCTAAGGTTTTTTCTTCGCAGTATACAAATGGAGCTGATTACCCCTTATAATGTGCTTATTTGGGCAACGATTTCGACCAAAGGACGCATCATAGCAACACATGATGAAAATAGAGAAACCATTCTCATCGTTGATGACTCAGCGATGAATCGAATGCTGCTTTCCGATATCCTTGCGGATACCTACAACATCATCGAAGCAGAAGATGGTGAACAGGCTATCGCCATCTTGCAACAACATGCCTCCGAAATATCGATCGTTGTCTTGGATATGGTCATGCCGAAGGTCGATGGTTTTGGCGTCCTGGAAGCCATGAATGAAAATCGTTGGATCCAGTTCCTTCCCGTAGTCTCCATCTCGACCGAGAGTTCCCCTGAATTCGTCGAGCGCGCCTACAGTCTTGGCGTTACCGATTTCATCAATCGACCTTTCGATGAGCTCATTGTCATCCGAAGGGTGAGCAACACCATCAAGCTCTACGCTAAACAGCGCAAGCTTACGAATATGGTCGCCAATGAGATCTTCGAAAAAGAGCGCAATGGCAGCTTGATGATTACGATCTTGAGCCACATCGTTGAATTCCGCAATGGCGAGAGTGGTATGCATGTCATGAACATCGGCACGCTCACCGAGATACTGTTGAATCAGATAAGCAAGAAGGATGACAAATACTACCTTCCTTATGCTGAGCGTGATCTCATCGTGAAAGCATCAGCACTCCACGATATCGGCAAGATCTCCATCCCCGAAGAGGTCTTGAACAAGCCAGGAAAGCTGACCGACGAAGAATTTGAGGCCATGAAACAGCACACGGTCATCGGCTACCAAATGCTTTCCGATCTTGGATTTCAAGATGAGCCACTCGTTAAGGTCTCGCGCGAGATCACGCGCTGGCACCACGAGCGCTATGATGGCCGTGGATACCCCGATGGACTTAAGGGTGATGAGATTCCTCTTTCTGCTCAGATCGTCTCCTTGGCCGATGTCTATGACGCACTCACCTCAGAGCGTGTACAAACCGGCATTCAGCCACGAAAAAGCCATTCAGATGATCCTCAACGGCGAATGCGGCGCGTTCAATCCGCTTCTTCTGGAATGTTTAGTGGAGGCTCAAGAAGCGATTCGTCAAGGGCTCGCACATCCAAATAGAGCTTTCAACAGCTACGAAGAACTTAAATCTATCGCGCCTGCTATTCAGGATGCTGAAACACTTGATGTAACCGAATACGCACTTGACCAGCTGGAAAACGAACGTGAAAAGAATCATTTCCTTACTGAGATATCACGCCAACTGCAATTCGACTACAACAAATCGCTCGACTTGCTTCATATTCCCGTCTGGGCCGCGAAACGTCTTGGCACCTCAGCTCAGATCAAGGACCCCTTGCACACCGAAGCGCTTGCAAACCTGATCAGCAACGATCTTGTCGAGCTGCTCAGCAAAGCTATCGCCGAAACAACTCCTCAAGAACCCCTTGTCAGGCTTGATTGCACGGTAACCAGCAACGGCGAAGCTTATGATTGCATCATCATCACTAAAACCGTCTGGTCACAAGAAGAAAAGCCGATCCCTGTAGGGGTCATCGGCAAGATCATGCAGAATAACGGAGACACCACCTGGCTTGATGCACCTTTCGAGTTGCCGAACAGCCATACACCCATCTACATCCATAACGTAACACCAAAGGAATCGAGATAACCATGGCTAATCAAGTACCAAGTGAAGTCGTAGAAACGCTCTATCAAATCGCAGGGGGCGATTACGCCGGCGTTATCGGGCGCTTGCGCACCAATGAACGCATCGCTAAGTTCGTCACAATGTTCGCTGACGACGCAAGTTATGCGACTCTTATCGATAACATGGCAGCAGAAAACTGGGATGAAGCCTTCCGCGCTGCGCACACCCTTAAAGGAACGGCACGCGACATGGGATTCATCGATCTTTCCGACCGCGCGAGCGAAGTTACTGAGGCATTGCGCGCCAGCGACACCGCACGGGCCAAAGAGCTCTTACCTACCGTAGAGAATGCCTACAAGCAGGTTGCCGACGCTATCGCGATGTTCCGCTAAGCGAAAATTGCGCTGAGCGTCCTCTTTCAGATACTCTTCTTAAAAAAAGGGCGCGCAGTTCGCACGCCCTTTTGTTGTAGGAGCAGGATCGGGAAGACCTAGATGCCCTCTGCCGCAAAGCGCTTCTCGAGCGCTTCTTGATGAATGCTGTATTTGAGTGCGATGTCTTTCGCGATCGTTCCTTCTTTTACCAGATCGAACAGGCTTTGATCCATCGTGCGCATGCCGGCTTGACGATTAGCTGCGATAACGCTATCGATCTGATGGGTCTTCTCTTCGCGAATAAGATTACGGATCGCAGGATTCACGCGCATAACCTCGAAAGCAGGAACTTCGGTGCCATCAAGCGCAGGCACGAGCTGTTGGCTTACCACTGCCTGCAAGACCATCGAAAGCTGCATGCGGATCTGGCGCTGCTGATTCGCGGGGAAAGCGTCGAGGATACGGTCGATCGTGTTCGCGCCGCCCGTGGTGTGCAACGTCGAGAAGATAAGCTGAGCCATCTCGGCTGCCGTAACCGCTGTGCCGATCGTGTCGTAGTCGCGCATCTCGCCTAAGAGCACGATATCAGGAGATTCGCGCATCGCAGAGCGGAGTGCTTCCGAATAGGTAGCTACATCGGTAGGGATTTCACGCTGAGTAACGATGCATTTGTCGTGGCGATGAACGAACTCGATAGGGTCTTCCATTGTGATGATGTGACCGCTTCGTTCGTGATTAAGACGATCAATCATGCACGCGAGCGTGGTCGATTTACCTGCACCTGCCGGACCAGTAACGAGCACGAGACCTTTCTCAAATTCGGCACATGCCATAACCTCTTCAGGGATATGGTACTGCTCAGCAGTAGGAAGCGCGAACGGAATAATACGAATGATCGCCGAGAGCGAACCACGCTGACGGAAAACGTTCACGCGGAAACGCCCTAAGCCAGGCACCGCGAAAGAATAATCATCATCATGGTTGAACGAATTGAGGAACGGATTGATATCGCGCCCCGCAAGACCGTAGATGGCATATACGACCTCGCTCGTATCGGCTGGCATGAGCGGTGCATCCCAGCGCCCCTGCCTGCCCTCAACCTGATATGTGAGCGGCAAGCCAGCAACGATGAAAATGTCGGATGCATTCTGGTCCACCATCTCTTGCAGCAATTCCCGAATCTTCATAACTAAACCTATCCCTTCGCGATACTCATCGATCGTTTTAATGCGTTTCTTTATTCCTTAGGAGCCGACCAGAAGATCTTATCGGGATCTTCCTCGTTCCATTCCGTTGATGCTCTCCAAGACATTATTTCATAGCCTGCTGTTGAAGGTATCGAAAGTTCAATATCAAGCCTTCGCCCGTTCTCCTGTACGAATGAAATGCTCAGCACGCCATCTTCATAGGTGTATCCGTCCGGCGCATCTGACACTTCGATAGCAGATAGCACATTAGCATGCGCACTGTTCGCACGAGCAAGCAATCCATCCAAACGCGCTAGGTATTCCTGTGCTTCTGCTTCGTTCGCATAGAATGCCGTGGTTGATTCTTCCTGACGTACCGTAATGGACTCTTCTGCCTCTGAGGTAATAAGCGTAAGTACCGCCATGACCGCCAAGCACAGGATGATAATAAGCACGAGAATGCTCACGGGGCCGATGCGTACTGAACCTTGTTTGGCCATCACATCTCACCTGCTTTCACGTAGCGCGCAGTCTCTAAACCATAATAAGGTCGTGAACCAGCTCCGGCATCTCGGTCGTCGAAACGGTATACCTCGATCATTGCGGTATACAACGTTCCCGCGGTTTGTTGCTCGCTTTTCACCGTCGTATAAACTGCAAAATCGCTGATAATCTCAACTTCGGGAATCGAATTAGGATCGGCACTGAAGCGTTCTGCTGTACTCGAAGCAAGATGTACTGCTTTTACCGTAGCACTATTCTCTTCACCTTGCTGATGAGCAAAAGCGAATGCCTGAATAAGAACTGAAAGACATCCCGCGACCAAGATCAAAAGAATCAGCATCTCAACGATGAATGCGATGCCCGAACGACTGTGTGTCTGCTGGTCTTTAGGGGAACGGAATAACGGCTTCATGAGCGCTCCCCTTCCTTACTGCGCAGTGCAATAGCAGCAGTTCCATCGTCGGTGGTGATCGTGATCAGTCCGTTATCGTATGAGAAATCGAAGGTATCCGAATCGAAGATCGCGATAGCTTTTTCAGGCATATACGCATTTTCAGCCAGAACATATTCTTCCACAATCTTGCCCCGGTAGGCATAGATGCGCGTTTCATAGCTAGTTGTCCCGTCGAGCGTCTCACGCAACACGAGTGCTTTACCTTCCGGGCCTTCGCCAACCTCAACCGCGTCGGCCACGTCGTTAGCATGGATGATATTGGCCAAGAACGCTTGATCAAGACGCTCGGTGCGCTCTGCTTGCGCCATCGTATCGAGCGTTTTGTATACATTGATGCCCACAAGGAACGCAAGCAATAGCATGACTATGAACAGTCCGAATAAAACCACTGCGAAGAACTTGTTCGTCGTAGTGGAAATAGGGCTTTTGTGCGTGCGGATAGCAGAAGGGGTGAAAACAGTATGCGCGTTCGCATCCAACTCATCGAAGGCAATCTTGCGCGCATTCCTTGACATGCCGGAAAGATGCGGCAGAGTAACAGGTTTTTGCTTCCGATTATGTTTCATCGCGGCATCACCACCACACTGGGAACCGTGTTGCTCGCAAGCACTTCATAGATGATGACATAATCGTCATGATTAACGCGTAGGTCGTAGTTGTCTTCCAAATAAGCCAGATTGGTAGGGAACGATCCTTCGATAGCCGCACATTGCATAGCAGCATCGAGGATGGTTGAACGAATAGAAGCAGCTCCCTGATCTTTCGCGCTGGCAAAGATCAGGTTGAGCAGAATACCCAATGCAACAAGCAATGCGCAGACGAACACCGCAAGCGCAATAAAGCGGTTGCGTCGTGTTTTTTGCTGCTCAGGTGTTCTTTCCGTATACACGCTTCGATCCCTACTCGTTATCGATCGACGCTAACTTATCGATCCCATGACACCGATAAGCGGCAACATGACCGAAATAAGCGTTGCACCAACAGCAACCGTAAGGAACGCTGCCATGATCGGCTCGACGCTGTCGATGATCTCGTCGATATCCGACACCGATTCATTGAAGAAGAGCGAAGAAAGCTGAATGAGAATATCATCTAGGCTACCTGAACGTGAAGCAACGGTGAGCATGCGCACATAGACAGGGTCGAACAGTTCAACCTCGCTGATCGCCTGAACGATACTGCGCGGATTCTCACTGTCGAGCATAAGCTTGTGAGCAGAAGCAACGTTTTCGTGCAAGCGCTCATGCGTGATAGTGGAAAGTGAAGCCCCCATCGCCTCGTCAGTATTGAGGCCTGATGCGATGTAGATCGCAAGCGCTGATACGAAACGAGAGAGCGCAAGCTCGTACATAGCATTCTTCGTAAGAGGTAATTTCTCGAACAGATTCATGAGCGACTGTCTGCCACCGGGCGAATGGGACATGATAGTAGCCACAAGAAATACGAGCGCAAGAACGAGCGTAACGATGAGAGCAACCCAGCCTATACCGATCGCGACGCTCACTTCACTGAACGAACCCGCCGTAAGTGAACCAGACAAACGCTCATAAACACCAATGAAGACTGGCAAAATGATCAGAACGGCAAAGAGCAAGATGGCACTCATGATGCAGAGCAATGCCGTTGGGTAGCCAATACTCGACGAAATCTTGGCAAACAGACGCGATTCCTCGTTGTAATAGACGCTCAAGCTGCGCAGAACATCTTCGAGATGACCAGAACGCTCACCTACCTCAACCATATCGGTCGCATAGCGCGGGAACGCTCCTGTGTCTTTCATGGATTGCGCAAGGCTTTTACCCGCGATCAAGCTTCGGTAGATCTTATTGCAGGTTTTACCGAACGAAGTATCACCCATATCTTCAGACAGCATATGAACTGCTTCATCGGTCTGAATACCGACCGATAACATGAGTGCAACACTGTCGCAAAAAACACTGACTGCAGCACTGTCCGCTAAACGCTGTGCCATGGTGTGTGCTCCTATTCCATCATGACGAATAGCCCTTGCCCGTCGAGGCGCTTCCTCGCATCTGAAGCGCCTTCACCACGATCAGCAACCCCGATGAGCGCATTGCTCTATTGTAGCGCGAATGGTATCAAATTGCCTTATGAACCATTGTTTCTCTTGTTTTGAGCGCAATATGATGCTCTTTTTTTTGATGCCTGACGCATCAGAGGTTCTCCTGCTTTCTCTTTGTGGTTTCGCTCGGTATAATATATCAACCAACCATAAGTTCTTTTTGGGCAGGTCGATTGCTTTTTCGATACTGGTCGCTGTGCGAAACAGCATAAAGGATGAAACGTGACGGAAGAGCGCAACATACGATTCACCAGCATCATGGGATTCATTCTCGCATGTCTTATCTGCGTGCTCGCTTTGAGCGCCTGTGGAGAAAGCGCCCAAGCCTCCGATGGCTCTTCTGATGACACAAGCGGGGATCCCTTCACTGCTCCTGCTGAAATCGAACTCTCTTCCTTCAACACTGCCGCAGCAACAGGCTCTAACAGTGCTTCGATCGACACTTCATCGGCTTCTAAGGGCTATGTGGGAGCAGCGGCAACCTCGTCAAGCCGTCTCAAGCTCCAAGTAACAAAAGATGGGCAATCGATGCACTACGATATGCCCTCTGATGGCACACCCATTATCGTGCCACTCGACATGGGAAGCGGTACTTACACGATCGCCGTCATGCAGAACACCAGCGGATCACGCTATGTCGAGCTCTATTCCACAGGCGTGAATGCTCAACTTGATAGCGAACAAGCTCCTTATTTGGTGCCGAATATTTTCTGCAACTATGATGCCTCAAGTGCTGTAGTCGCTAAAGCGCAGGAGCTCACTCGCGATGCAAAGAACGAGGGTGATGCATTGCGGCTCATCTACAGCTGGATCGAGCACAACGTGGTCTACGACAATGCGAAAGCTGAGCAGCTGAGCGGCAAATCGGGCTACATACCCAACCCAGATGAAACGCTGCAGACGCAGAAGGGAATCTGCTTCGATTATGCATCGCTTGCTGCCGCTATGCTGCGCAGTCAAGGCATCCCCTGCAAAATCGTTACTGGCTACGTTTCACCTGATGGGGTCTATCACGCTTGGAACATGGTCTGGATCGATGGAAGTTGGAAGACGGTCTCATTCACCGTGAATCCGCGCGACTGGACACGCGTCGATCTCACGTTCGCCGCCAATGGCGCGGGGAACACCGTGGGCGACGGCAACAACTACACCGATCGCTACGTGTACTAGGTGACAAACTACCCGGTCGTTCGACACCTTTTTTAGTTCGACCAGCGGAGAGCGCGAGACACGAGGTTCCCCGCTTCCCTGCTCAAGAACCTGCATCTTGCAGGTTCTTTCGTGCGTCGCTGCTTCGCTCGGGTTTTATTAAATGAATTTAGTCGGCGAAGAGTCACCTCGCT
>FR895126.1 GCA_000435675.1 Eggerthella sp. CAG:298
GTCTCCGCTCGGAGATTTCACTCGTAGGCGCACTGACTTCATGCGCTTTCGCGTGAGCTTCACCGGGATGCCTTCGATGTAGAGAACCTTTTCAGTCAAGTGAAGATAGCTGTTTGTCTGTTAAGCCTGGGGCGTGTCCTTGTGCGAGATGAGCAGCAAGATACCCGATATCAGATCGACGAAGATGAGCGTACACACGCCGAACGCAACGGTGTTGGCGCGCGTACCCTTGTAGATGCCCCAGCTGATGACCGTCATCGGAATCATCCAAGCGAGCGGGATGATGAGCCACGCCCACCCTACGCAGGAGATGATGTTCAGGATGAAAGCGATCAGGCGCAGCACGCGGTCTTGGCTGGTCATGGGGTAGATCTGCTCAGAATCGAACACCTGATAGGAGGTGTCTGAGGTGACCGGTGCGGCAGGGGTAGGCTGTGCGGTATAGGCTGCGGCCTGTGCAACCTGCGGGTCTTCCGCAGGAGATGCGGTGGGGATGGGGGTATAGTTATCGGTCCACTGGGTGCCGTCCCAATAGCGGAGGCGCGAGGTGTCACCTTCAGGGTCTGGATACCAACCTGCAACTGCTGACATGATGCATCGATCCTTTTCTTTCGAGGGAGTTCAAGGGCGCCCTACGAGCCCCTTTCGTATCTTACCTACTAGCATAGCGTATCCCTTGGCATAAAATGGCAGGGGTGACAAAAAGGTCATAGGGGCGTAACGATTCTTTCACTTCGCCCGGCAACGAGACAGGAATCTTTGCGTGGATGAACAAGCATACGAGAGGATCTCGCGTACGTTTCGCGAGAATAGCAACGCCCTGTTATGGCTGCGCTTGGCAAATCGTGCGCTCACGCTTGTTGGGTATATCGCGTATCCGCTCCTGCTGGTGCTCGTTGCTCTTGCGGGAGATTGGGTAGCGTTCGTGCGCTTCGTTGTGGTGCCAGCTATCGGCTTTACGGCACTGAGCGTATTCCGTCGTTACTACGATGCTCCGCGTCCCTACGAGGTGCTCGCGATCGATCCGCTCATCGAAAAGGACACGATGGGGCATTCGTTCCCTAGTCGGCATACGTTCTCGCTCATGATGATCGCCTGTTCGTGGTGCGTTTGGAACGTGTGGGTGGGCATCGCGCTCGTGGTATGCAGCTGCGCGTTCGGTGTGATACGCGTGATCGGGGGCGTTCATTTTCCCCGCGATGTGATCGCCGGTGCGCTCTTCGCGTTCCTTTGTGCCTTCGTGGGGTATGTCCTTATCCCTTGGTAAAAAAGTTCGAAGGTTTCAAAAATACCCCCTTTTGAGCGGGGGAGAACTTTTATATAATAGTTCGATGCGCTATAAAGCACACAGTTAGACTCAACGGTAACGAGAGGATCAAGTGTGGCTAAAACCTCTTCAAAAGCTAGTAAGAAAACTACTTTGGAAACAGAAGAAGTAGAATCTTCGAAGAAAGAGACTAAAAAAGCCAAAGCGCCCGCCAAGAAAGCAACAACGAAAAAGGCTGCCACGAAAAAGACGACGAGCAGCAAGAAGAAACAAGAAAAAGTTGCTAAAGAGCAGGTCGAAAGCAAGACAACTGAAGAAACCAAAAAGGCAGCTGCGCAAGTAGCGGCCGAAGAAATCCTCGAAGAGGAACTCGAAGAAGACTTGTTAGAAGACGATTCTATCGAGCCTGATCTTTCTAAACCAGACAAGACAACTGAAGATGATTCCGTCGAAGCGGATGCGAGCCTTTCAGACGACGAGCTTCTTGAGGGCATTCCCCAAGAAGAGCTGAAGGCTGCCGCCGAGATCACGGTTCCTCGTGTCTCATCCAAGACCAAGACGGCGCGCACGCGCAAATACAACTCCGACAATTCCGTCGCTATGCTCACGGGCGATCCGGTGCGCATGTACCTCAAGGAGATCGGCAAGGTCTCGCTGCTCACGGCGGCCGAAGAGGTCGACCTCGCCATGAAGATCGAGGCGGGTGTCGAGGCTATGGCACAGCTCGATGCGTCGGAAGAAGAGGGCGGTGTGCCGCTCGAGCGTCGCGAACGCAGGCGCCTTTCCCGTATCGAGCAGGTAGGTCTGGATGCAAAGCAGCAGCTCATCGAAGCGAACTTACGCTTGGTGGTCTCCATCGCGAAGCGCTATGTGGGTCGTGGCATGCTGTTTCTGGACCTTATCCAGGAAGGCAACCTCGGTCTGATCCGCGCGGTCGAGAAGTTCGACTATACGAAGGGCTTCAAGTTCTCCACGTATGCTACCTGGTGGATCCGCCAGGCCATCACCCGTGCTATCGCAGACCAGGCGCGCACCATCCGTATTCCCGTTCATATGGTCGAGACGATCAACAAGCTCGTGCGCATTCAGCGCCAGCTCCTGCAATCGCTCGGTCGCGAACCAACCCCCGAAGAGATCGCTGAAGAGATGGGCCTCACGCCCGAGCGCGTTCGTGAGATCCAGAAGATCTCGCAGGAACCGGTCAGCCTTGAAACGCCTATCGGCGAAGAGGAAGACTCGCAGCTGGGCGACTTCATCGAAGACGACGCTGCGGTCGTTCCGCCCGATGCAGCAAGCTTCTCCATGCTCCAAGAGCAGCTCGCGAAAACGCTCGAGGGCTTGGCAGAGCGCGAACGCAAGGTCATTACGCTGCGTTTCGGTCTTGAAGACGGCCATCCGCGCACGCTCGAAGAAGTGGGCCGTGAATTCGGCGTCACGCGTGAGCGCATCCGCCAGATCGAGAGCAAGACGCTCGCCAAACTGCGCCATCCTTCTCGCTCCCAGAAGCTCAAGGATTATCTGGAAGATTAATGGACGCCTCACTCGAGTTTTATGCGGTCTGCCCAGCTGGTTTCGAGCGGGTCGTTTCTGAAGAACTGAAGAGCCAAGGTATCAAGCGCATTCGCCCCCTTAAAGGGGGCGTTGCCTTTTTCGGCACCATCGAAGATGCGCTGCGCGCCTGCTTGTGGCTTCGCAGCGCTTCGCGTGTGCTGCTCGTGCTTGCACGCATCGGATGTGCGAGTGCTGATGAGCTCTACGAACAGACTCGCGCGATTTCCTGGCAGGAGCATATCAGCCCCGATGCTACGATCGCGGTCTCTGCGCACGGGACGAATCGGGAGCTGCGCAACACCCAGTTTTCCGCCATGCGCGTGAAGGATGCGATCTGCGATGAACTGCGCGCGCAAATCGGCAAGCGCCCCGAGGTTTCGAAGCACCGCCCGGATGTGCAGATCAACGTGTCGATCCATGCGAAGAAGGCTACGGTCGCGATAGATCTTGCAGGCGAGCCGCTCCACAAGCGCGGGTATCGCCAAGAAGGGGAGAACGTCCAAGCGCCGCTCAAGGAAGCCCTGGCGGCAGGAGTGCTGCTGATGAGTCCGTGGGCCCGCGTGGTCGAGGGCTTAAGGGCGGGCACGCTCGAGCCGCAGGATTGCGTTCTTATCGATCCGTTCTGTGGTGGTGGCACGCTCGTTATCGAAGGCGCCATGATGGCAGCCGATATGGCACCGGGTATCCTGCGCGATTATTGGGGTTTTTCGGGTTGGCGGCAGTTCGATCCTGAAGTGTTCGCGCGCCTGCTCGCTGAAGCGGATGCGCGTCTTGAAGCAGGCCTTGCCCGTATGCCACGCATCGTGGGAAGCGATATCGATCCGCGTGCTATCGAGATCGCTCGTGCTCAAGCAGGGCGGGTAGGCTTGGCGGGCTTCATCGATCTTGCGGTCGCGAATTGCGCGGATATGGAAGCGACGCTTGAGGGCTTCGGAGTGGCACAGGCCACGCAAGGTTGCGTGGTGGGAAACCCTCCCTATGGCGTGCGCTTGATGGCGCGCGATCTGGATGTCTTCTACGGTGCACTCCAAAAAGGCCTCGATGCGCTTCCCGATGCTTGGACGCTCACGGTCATCACGCCCGATATCCATTTCGATGATTATATTGGTGCCACACCCTTCACGGAAAGCGCCGTGTACAACGGTGCGCTCGAGACCACCGTGCGCACCTATCAGCTTGGTCAGGCAGAGCGCAAGACGCTCTCGCTCGTTTCGCTTTCGGGTAGGGACGTGGTGGTGCCCGTGCTTTCCGATCATCCCGACCAATTCGCGGCACGCCTGCGCAAGAATGCGAAAGCGCGCAGGAAGTGGGCAGAGCAGAATCAGGTGTTCGCGTTCCGCCTCTACGATGCCGATCTTCCTGATTATGCGGTCGCGATCGATCTGTTCCTCGCAAGCGAGGAGGTACGCACCACACACATAGAGCGTACCTTCGATGTGCCCTACCTGCTCATCTCGGAGTATCAAGCGCCAAAATCGATCGATCCCCATAAGGCATATCGACGCTTCGAAGATGCGGTGCGCATTGCCACAGCCGTGCTCGAGATACCGCGCGATCAGGTGTTTACGCGCGTGCGCAAGCAAGCGAAGGGTGGCGGGCAATATGCGCGCGGTCGAACGCTTCCTAAGCCGGTGCTCACGCAGGAATCGGGGCTTACCTTCGAGCTCGATCTGGCAAGCTATCTCGATGTGGGATTGTTCCTCGATCACCGCATAACGCGCCGTTTCATTGCCACGCAGGCGAAGGGCAAGGACGTGCTCAACCTCTTCGCGTACACGGGAAGCGCGAGCGTGTATGCCGCAGCTGGGGGAGCGAAGAGCGTGAGTACGGTCGACCTTTCCCAGACGTATCTCGATTGGGCGAAGCGCAATATGGTGCGCAATGGCTTTACGGGGTCTGCGTATCGTTTCATCAAGGAAGACGTGCGCGCGTGGGTACGTGCGGAAAAGGATCCGCGCCAGGCGAAGGGCGGTCGCATTCGTCGCTACGACCTTATCTTCGTCGACCCGCCCACCTTCTCGAACTCCAAAGCGATGGGCAAGCTCACGTGGGATATCCAGCGCGATCACTTCTATCTCTTGCGTGATGTGTCGAAGCTCTTGCGCCCAGGTGGCATCATCATCTTTTCGGGGAATCTGCGCTCATTCAAGCTCGATGAAGCCGCGCTTGTCGAACAGGGGTTCACGGTGCGCGACATTACCGCGAAGACCATCCCTGAAGATTTTGCGCGCAACCCTAAGATCCATTTCTGCTATGTCCTGCAAAAGACAGATGGTCTTGCGCACAAGAGTGCTTAACGTCGGGTCGCGTGTTAGGGGTCGGGTAATTCGACACATCTCAGATGTGTCGAATTACCCGACCCCTAACACTCCTAACACACGATGAGTGATACCATGTTCCTACACGTTTTTCTGCGTTTGAACTGAATGAGGGGGATCTTTATGGTTGAACAGATCTGTGAAAAATGCGGTGCACGTTATTCGCTCTATGCACCAGCTTGTCCGAAGTGCGGCGCGCCTTCCACGCAGCCCGCTAAGAAGCCCGGTTGTCCTCAGGCACCCGCTCCTGCGCCGAAGCCCGCGAAGGCACCTGCCGCTGCACCAAAGGAGGCTGCGGATAAACAGTTCGCAACAGCTCAGGGTGAAAAGAGCGCCACTCAGGTACCTTCAACCATCACGGTCGAGAACGTTTCTGCGTGCCCGTGTCGCAAACTTGCGGCCAATCCGCTCGCGCTCATCGGTATCGCAGCGGCGGTATTCGGTATCTTCAAGCTTCTGAAGAAGTAGTTAGACTATCAAATAGTTTGACAATCTAATTAAAATTCCATAGAGTGAAAGACGGCGAGAGCATGCGCTCCTGCCGTCTTTTTGTTTTGCGAGGGGTCAATAGCTCTTGTGGAGCAAAGAGTATTGATCAAAATTAGACGTTCGTTCAACAGTAAGGATGAGTATGAGCTTTGCGATCGTGGTCGATTCAGTAGCAGACCTGAGCGAGGAAGAGTGCGCACGCTTCGGCATCACTTCGGTGCCACTGAGCGTCGAGGTAGGTGGAGAAACGTTCAAGGATCAAGCCGAGATCTCCTCCGAAGAGTTCTATGACAAGATGATCGCTTCTGATACATTGCCGAAATCCTCACAGCCTTCACCTTCCGAATTCATGGATATCTACAACGCGCTCGCCTCCGAGGGCGCTGATGAGATCATCGCGATCCATATCGCTGCGGTGCTTTCGGGAACGAGCGAATCATCCAATTTAGCTGCAAACCAGGTCGAGGTGCCGGTCGAGGTCATCGATTCGTTCAATGCCTGTTCGGGCCAAGGTCTGCTTGCCCTGTTCGCGTGCGAGATGCGCGATGCGGGAGCAAGCGCGCAGGAGTGCGCACAAGCGATCAAGGACGCGCGCGCCCATACCCGCTTCTTCATCGCGTGCGGCACGCTCGACAACTTGCTCGCGGGTGGTCGTCTTTCTGCTGAAGAGGTCGACGCGGCAACGTTGCTCGACATCAAACCGATGATGTCGTTCGACGAGCGCGGTGTGCTCAAGGCGTTCGATAAGGCAAAGGGCATGAACGGCGTTATCAAGAAGTATGTCGAAAAGCTCAAAGCGATCACCGAAGAAGAAGGCATCCAACGCGTGAGGTTCTGCCACACCCGTAACGAAAAAGGTGTTGAGAAGCTCAAGCGCGCTCTTGAACAAGCGGGGATCGATTATATCGATTGCGGCACCTGTTCGTGTGGTGCGACCGTTTCGACGCATCTTGGCATGGGGGCGCTCGGCATGGGCGTGATCCCTGATTCGCTCTTCCCTCATAAGGAATGATCACTATGGAAAACGCACTCACCAAAGAAGAGCTGAAAACGCTCGACGAGCTTCTCTCGAGCACGTTCAATTCGATCTTGCGCATCGAGGAGCGTTCGCTCAACAATCGCCTTACCGAAGGGCTTTCGATCGCAGAATTGCACACGATCTGCGCGGTTGGTCTTCATGAGGCCAATCCTATGAAGGTCATCGCGAACCGTTTGGGCATCACGCTTGCAACGCTCACGGTCATGATCAACAAGCTTGAGAAGCGCAGCTATGTGAAGCGCGAGCGGAGCGAAAAAGACCGCCGGCAAGTGCTCGTTGCGCTTACCGCAAAAGGGCGCAAGGCCATGCGCGCTCACGATGCTTTTCACAAGAAGATGGTGGAAAGCGCTCTTGCCGATCTTACCCCGGAAGAAGAAGGGGTGTTCGTAAAAGCAGTTGGAAAGGTGAAAGCCTTTTTCGATAACGAAGCCGAAAAGGAAGAACAGAAAGGATAGTTCCATGGCAACTCTCGACACGATTCAAAAAGTACTCAACGAAAACCTCGACATCGAGCCGGAAACGGTCACCGTTGATGCAACGCTCGAAGGTCTCGGCATCGATTCGCTCGACATGGCTGAGCTCATCTGCAGCCTCGAAGAAGAGCTCGACATCGATTTCGGCGAGCCAGAAGGCATCGAGACCATCGGCCAGCTGGTCACCTATATCGAAGAGCTCTAGGCGTACGGAACAGACTCTATGAAGACACGTGTAACCGAGCTGCTCGGCATCGAGCAGCCGATCATCCAAGGAGCTATGGCGTGGATCGCCGATGCGCGCTTAGCAGCAGCCGTGAGTAACGCGGGCGGGCTTGGCATCATCGCCTGTGGTTCTGCGCCGCTTTCCTGGGTGCGTGAGCAGGTCGAACTTGCGCGCACGCTCACCGATAAGCCCTTCGGCGTGAACATCATGCTCATGAACCCTGAGGCGCCGCAGCTTGCGGAACTCCTCGCCGAACTGCGCGTTCCTGTTATCACGACAGGCGCAGGCAATCCTGGCAACTACATCGATTGGTGGAAGGAAGCCGGTGCGAAAGTGGTGCCGGTCGTGGCTTCTTCGGCGCTCGCGAAGCGCATGGAACGCTGCGGAGCTGATGCGGTCATCGCAGAAGGCTGTGAAGCAGGCGGTCACATCGGCGAACTTACCACGATGGCGCTCACGCCTGCCGTGTGCGATGCGGTTTCGATCCCGGTCATCGCGGCTGGCGGTGTGGCAGATGGACGCGGCTTGGTGGCGGCGTTCGCACTTGGCGCTGAAGCGGTGCAGATCGGCACGCGCTTCCTCACTGCGCATGAATGCGGCATCCATGAGGCCTACAAGCAGAAGGTTCTGGCTGCGAAGGATTCCGACACGATCGTAACCGGGCGCGA
>FR895127.1:0-36021 GCA_000435675.1 Eggerthella sp. CAG:298
GTGCTCTTCGAATCTCGGCTATTTTGCGCCACTGCTTTCCAATTTGGTTCTATTATCAAGACGCAAGAGCGCGCACACCATAACGCACTCATAGGTAAGTGCGTTATCCCATGACAAGAAGGAGTCGCTTATAAGAATTGGCCAGTGATGATCAGCTTCATCACGCCAACAACAGCAATAGCCCCTAGGAAGAAAAGCCCTCTTCGTGATACCTTTGTCCTGTTCATTGCTGCCCCCTTTGAACGAAGTTCGAACATCGGATACGAACCCTATCATCGCTGTTCATTGTCGAGCATTAAGATGGCGAGATACATATCGAACCTTTAAGTTAGCTCCCTCTACTTCGAAGCAAAGACAAAAAGATCGGGGCTAACAAAAAGCCCCGATCAGAAAGAAAGATAGTGTTCTCACTGCGCCTGCGTAGACCGGTTCATTCCCCATCTGTTAGACAGCAAGACCGGCTTCGAACCCTTCACGGATATTACCTAGGGCGTTCTTCGCCTGCTTCGCATCGCCGGCAAAAACGATCTCTCCCGTATAGGCACTCTCCAGATCATCTAATTCTTCATTGCGTCTAGCCCCTAGGGCAGTAACAACATGATCAAACCCATTGAAGAGCATCTGTTCTTCATTGTGCTTCACGACCAAAAAGTCTTCTCCAACTTGAAGCACCTTGCTTGATACATGCATCGCAACATTCCGCTGGCGCAAAGACTCCAACAACAGCTTTCGTGGAGCAGCTATTGCCTCAGCAGCTATTTCATCGAGCAGTTCGAAGATCTCAACCTGGCAGCCATGCTCAGCAAGATAAAGGGCCGTCTCCGCACCTACCAAACCTCCGCCTAAAACAGCGATCTTCCCCGTAGGGCAATCGCCTTTGGTCAGAAGCTCGCGCGCATCGATGATGTTCGATGCTTCATCAAGCCCTGGAATAGGAGGACACCATGAATAGCTTCCTGTTGCGACGATTACTGCATCGGGATCTTCCTGCACGATGTAATCAGAAGTTACATCCGTCTCAAGACGCACTTCAACCCCCAATTCCCGCAACTCGTTTGATTGCCATGCGCCAAAGGACGAAAAGCCCTCTTTCCCAAGGGCAATACTCGCTTGTAACCATTGCCCACCAAGCGAATCGCTCTTTTCGCACAATACAACATCATGCCCTTTGCGAGCAGCAGCAATTGCAGCTTCGCAACCCGCTATGCCGCCTCCAACAACCATGACTTTTTTGCGTTCTTCAGTAGGTTGAAGATCATACTCGCTTTCAAAACCCGTAAGAGGGTTCAGCATGCAGCTCACGTGATTCCCTGTGTTAATCTGGCCTGTGCATCCCTGGCAACACCCAATACATTGAATAATCCACTCCACATTGCCTGTCTGTGCTTTTTTGGGAAAAGACGGATCAGCTAAACATCCTCTACCCATAGCTATGAAATCAGCCTGGTCAGTCTCAAGAAGGGCCTCTGCCATATTGGGGTCGATAATACGCCCGACTGCTGTAACAGGAATGCTCACCGCACGTTTGATCCGTGCTGCGTTCTTCGCGTACTTTGCAGGAGGAACCGCTGTAGGAGGCATGATAACCTCTCGACTCACATACATCCCTTGAGAACAGTTGATCAGATCAACACCCTGTTGTTCGAGCAATTTCGCAAGAACAATAGCATCTTCGACCGTAACACCACCCTCGACTCCGTCGGTCACGTTCATTCGAAAAGAGATCGGAAAGTCTTTTCCCACCTTTTCACGTATCGCTTCAACCACCTCGAGGGCAAAGCGCGCTCGATTAGTGATCGAGCCTCCATATTGATCAAGGCGCTTGTTTGCGTAGGGCGAGAAGAACTCGGATACCAGATACCCGTGCGCGCCATGGATCTCTACCATATCAAAGCCAGCTTTTTGAGCACGCAAAGCAGCGTGAGCGAACAGATCGATAATCTCCTTGATCTCCTCAACCTTAAGCGCCCGAGGGGTATCGCGCATAGACGGTTCACGGATCGCTGAAGGGGCAACAGGTGTGCTTCCTGCAAGAGATTGTGTGGTTTGCCGGCCTGGGTGGAAGATCTGAGCGCAAATCTTTCCCCCTGCAGCATGAACCCTTTCAACCATGCGAGCATTCGGACCGATCTGATCATCAGACCAAAGTCCGAGCATCTTTTCGAAAGTCTTGGCTTCGGGACAAATTGAATAATCTTCTGTGATGATTAAGCCCCATCCACCTCGGGCTTTACGCTCGAAATACTGGGTCAAGCGTTCACTTGGAAGCCAATCACCATCATTGAGCAAAGTAACCATGGCTGTAGTTATAAGGCGATTCTTTAGCTCAAGATTTCCTATCTTGGCTGGCTCAAACAATCGAGCAAATTGACAACTTCTTTCCATGGTTCTCTACCTCTAAATCTTACAACCTACTTCTCTGCCGTCCAAAATCGCATGCTTGAGGAATGAATTCTCGCCACCAAGCGTTGAACCAGCCTGATAAACTTCAGGCACCAAAGATTTGATCGACTCGTAGAATGTTTCATCATAGCGTTCTGGAAGCATGATCATCACGCTGTCACAGTCCACTGTCTTCTCTCCATCAGGAGTGCGATATTGTACTGATTTCTTGTTTATCTGTTCGAGCGTCGCATTACGAACCACCTCGACTCCGTGTTCACGGAACCAAGGCTCCAACCGTACTTTGTAAGGAACAGGAACCAAACCACCTACATCTTCGCCTTCAGCCAGCAGCGTTACTTCCTTGCCGCGATGAGCGAGGAAGGTTGAACATTGCACGCCTTCTGCACCAGCACCTACTACAACGATCTTCTTTCCCACCGGGAAGAAACTCTCGGTAAGCTTATTGAGCGTTTGCGGACCAAATATCTTCAGAGGCAACTTAGCGAGTTTTGACATACCTGGCACGGTATAAACATTAGAACCATTGATGCCTGGTACAGTCGGAATGAAATACGGTGAGCTATCAGCGATAACGACCACATCTGGACGCTCTTTTTCGATAAGGTCTTTCGTCACTTCCGTCTTCAGCTTTACCTTCACCTTTGATTTGTTCATCATCGTGGTCAAATAATCATAGATAGGCATAACGTCTTCGACCTTGTTCCCCTTGATCATCGATGCAAGCTTGATACGGCCTCCCAGTTCACCATTTTTCTCGTAGAGCGTAACGTCGTGACCGCGTTTGTCAGCAACGATGGCTGCTTCCATTCCAGCAGGTCCACCACCAATAACCATAACGGTCTTCTTCTTGGCGGCAGGCTTGATCTCTAATTCTTTTTCTCGACCAAGCGCTGCGTTCACACGGCAAATGCGAGGATCGGTAAGAGGGTCTTGGCAGCTGCCACAGCGCGTGCATCGGCGAATCTCATCGATGCGACCCTCTTTGAGTTTGTTGGCAAACTCAGGATCCGCCCAAAGGTAACGGCCAAACGCAACAATATCGCAGTAGCCTTCCTCGATAACTTGTTCGCCCTTGTTCTCGTCCATGCGACCGCAGCCGATAACAGGCACACTAACAGCCTGTTTGACCATCTTCGTAGCCGGCATCCAAAGGCCTAAGCCATAGTAATCCTTCATATAAGGAACCATGTGCGGCTCTGGGTCAGGATAAGGAAAATAGTCCGGAACAAATCTAAAAGGAAGGGGCCCGTATCCGTACCCAGAGACACTAATGTATTGATAGCCCGCTTTCTCGAGAGCCTTTGCGTTCTCTACAGCAAGCTCGGGAGCGATCGCACCAGGAACTAAGGGAGAAAATTCTATTCCATTGATGCGCGTCCCAATCAGGAAATCCTCTCCGCATTCTTCGCGGATCATCTGAAATACCTCTGCCAAGATTCGCGTACGATTTTCAGCAGTTTGCGGACCATATTCATCATCACGCTTATTCCAAAGGGGGCTTAAGAAACTATTGAGCAGATAGCCATGCGCCGCATGAACCTCAACACCATCGAAGCCTGCTTTATGCATGCGCACTGCAGCATCTACGATAAGACGTTTCTTTTGCTGTATCTCTTCTTTGGAAAGGCCGCGCGTTGCACGACCTTCTGGCAAAGGAATAGGCAGTTCATCCTCTTCAAGCGTCGAGGACGAAAATGGCCTTCCTTCTCCAAGAACTGCAGCAGAAGGACCGCCATGATGAAGTTGACCGATGATCTTCGCATCGTGCGCATGGACGCGCTCGCATAGTTCGGTCAATCCTGAAATGAAGCGGTCATCCCAAGCATTGCAGTATTTGCCTGGCATATCGTCCCACATAACACCGCCGATAATGATCGCCGCAGCACCGCCTGCAGCAATGCTCTCATAAAGATCGATTGCCTGACTTCCGTCTGCCGTGCCATCATCGTTCCAACGAAACGTCGATTGGCCTGCTTTCACTATCCTGTTTTTCAGCGTGAAATGAGGCGTGATCTCGATCGGCGACAAAAGCATGTCGTAGTTCCCCATAAGTCTCTCTCTTTCTCCAAACGACAAGTGTTTGGATTTCACACAAAGCGGCTGATAAACCTTAAACTCTCACCGTTTTGATCTTTTGTTTTTTGACTATGCGTTATTCGCCGGCTCTTCCCACCACATCATTGAAGACATCTCGCCGGTCTGACAGAGATCGCCATTCTGGTTCAAGATCTTGTATTCAAGCGTGATGATGCCGCGATCGGGTTTCGAAGAAGACCTGCTGATTCCTGCAACCGTTACTTCACAATGGATAGTATCGCCAATCTTGATTGCACCGATGAATTTCCACGCGGTGTTCAGTGCGGCGATAGTCGACCCATCAACGAGTCCCATACGACCCCAAAGACCAGTAGCAATGGAAGCACCTAGAAGACCATGGGCGATACGCATACCAAACGGAAGCGATTCGGCATAAACTTGATCGGTATGGATCGGATTCATATCCCCACTAATGCCCGCAAAAAGTGCTACGTCTGTTTCGGTCACTGTTTTAGAAAGAGTTGTGTAGGTGTCTCCCAGGTTGAATTCACTCAGATAAAGGTATGCGCGTTCCATTTTTGTTTCCTTTCGTTATGGTTTTACGATTTCTTTTTTATTGAACAAAGCAGCTCTTTCTTAACTGCGTTAAATAAGAGCTTTCACCTTGACGTCTTAGAGCACCCCGAGCTTTTTTGCTTCGAAGGTCAACTGATCACGGAAATCTGGATGTGCGATAGAGATCAGTAGCTTCGCTCTCTCGCGCTCGGTCTTGAAGCGTAAATTAGCTACTCCATTTTCAGTTACGATGTATTGCACATCGTAGCGAGAAACCGAGGTGATATTGCCTGGAGCAAAATAGGGTACAATCTTGGAGATCGTTCCACCCTTTGCTGTTGAAGTCAGAGCGATCACAGAAAGACCGCCTTCGGAAAGCTGTGCACCGCGAACGTGATCAAGCTGTCCGCCAATGCCAGTAACTTGACGACCATTTACCGTCTCAGAGTTCACCTGTCCTTTCAGGTCAACTTCCAAACAGGAGTTAACTGATGTCTGACGGTAGTTCTGCCCGATGATGGCAGGATTGTTCACGTAATCAACGGGATACAGCTCAAACATAGGGTTATCGCTGATAAAATCATAGAATTCCTGCGTGCCCGCTGCTTGTGCGCCAACGCATACCCCTGGGTTAAGCGTCTTCATTGAGTTGTCGAGAGCTCCAACCTTGACCAAGTCCATGAGTGCTGTTGTAAGCGTTTCTGAATGCACGCCCAGATGCTTTTTATCGGTAAGATTCTTCGCGATAGCATCAGGCAACGCGCCAATACCAAACTGCAATGTTGCACCATCTTGCACCAGCTCAGCAACATAGTCTGCAATAGTTTGAATCTCTGGAGTCACTTCTGCCTGAGCAATCGTATGAATCTTCGAAGGCTGCTCAACGATATAATCCAACTCATCAAGGCTGATCTTCTGTCCTCCGATATTCGGCATATCAGGGTTTATCAGCGCGATTACCTTTTCTGCAGTGGCCGCAGCTGGATACGTGAAAGAGCAGTCATATCCGAAACCGCACATGCCATTCTCATCAGGCTCTGCGAGCATGATGAATGCCCAATGAGGGTTTAGCTCAGGACTAACCTCGAACATTTCAGGCCAACGATGGAAGTTGGTTCCGCCGATGTAATCCACACGACCTTCCTTATAGGCAGCTGCTGTACGCTTGTCCAAGAACACAGCCGTATGATGGAAGGAGTTCGACAAAGCCGGATCTAGATATGCCAGATCCCCAGGACTGATACCATGAATGATCTCAACATGCTCAAGTTCAGGCGCTCGCGCAGTAAGGGCATCTACCAATGCTGTTGGTTCGGCGATCCAGTCGCCAAAAATGATCTTATCTCCCGAGCGCACGTGCGATACCGCCTCCTGCGCACTAGTGATCTTGTCTCGGTATTTTTCTCGCCAATCCATTTTTTCCATTTACTCCTAACTGATACCTAGGTTTTAAGCAAAACCTGTAAAAGATTCCATTAATGCCCACGCACGATATACGAACAACGATCAAGCAGTTCATCTGGTTTGAGGAGGAAGATGCTTCCACGCTTTATGTCAATAACACCCAACTTCTTCAGATCGTTCAAAACTCTTGTCACATTTGCCCGCGAGGCGTTGAGTGACTGGGCTAATTTCTCATGCGTCATCTGCACTTGTCCGTTGTCTTTTAGAAGAAGATGAAGTGAATTGCAAATTCGTACGCTCAAAGGATCGAACAGCTGACTTGCTAAGCTGTAATCGAGAAACGTGCTGAATTTTGCGTGAGCATCGATCATTGCTATAGCAAGCTCAGGAACCTCTAGCATGAGATTGTGAAGTTCTCGCTTTGGCATGACTAAAAACGAACACTCTTCCACAGCAACACTTTCTACCGTCATTTCAACGGACGTGTTATTCCACGAGAAATACAGCGGGAATATGGCTCCTCTCCCACGTCGAGAAAGGTTAACCGCTCCCCCGTTTTCATGCAGAATGTAGCTATCGATATTTCCTCTCTTTATGTAGTAATGAACATGAAGATCACGTTCTCTATGCCCATATACGATCTCCTGCGCCGAACATATCCGCCTTGTCGGAAATCGCTCTTCAAGTAACTCTTCGAATTCGAGGAATTCGCCGCCCATTTCTACGCTTGGCTGTAGCATGCCCCCACCTCATCTATCTATCTTCGTTTTTTTGTTTGGTAATCTCATCTCCTTATCATACTGAGTCGACTATCTTGCTATCACGCACATAAAGATGCGTAGAGAACGAGCTCTTTTTTCTTGACCTTGCCACTCTCTGTGCGCGGCCAATCGGTGTCTTTGAAATAGAAGTAGTACTTCGGTACTTGATATCGAGCAAGGTTCTTTTTGCAGAATTGTTCGAATTCGTCGCGTCGACGAGGATGATCTTCTTCAAGCTGAACGAACGCAGCTCCTACAGCACCTAAACGAGCATTGGGCACACCTACTATTTCTACGCATTCAACACCGGGGCATTCTTCCAAGATCGATGCAACGAATCGTGTAGAAACGTTCTCTCCATTTATCTTGTATGAATCACCCAAGCGACCACACAGCTCAAGATAGCCACGCTCGTCGAATCGGCCTAAATCACCCGTGCGAAGCCAACCATCGCTGAATGCACGACTATTTACTTCCGAGTCATTGCAATATCCTTTCATGACCACAGGACCACGACACCACAACTCGCCAATCTCGCCCTGAGGCAGGGTCTCCTTAGTCTCTATGTCAACGACCTTGTATTCAACCAAGCGACCTTGAAGCGTTTTATCTCCTGCAATGCCTGCGTTCATATAAGTTCCAACGCATTGCATGAGTGTCGAGTCAGAATCAAACGATCTTGTCTGCATCGTTGCGCCGCTCACCTCGGTCATACCGTAGCCAGTAATGACATCTTCGATACCAAAGGTTTCGCGGAGAGCCGACCAAAGCCATTTTGGTGTTGAGGATGCCGAACAATAGATGCTTTGAACGCAGCTTGGTTTTATCGTTGAGTCCCGAAGGTACTCAACGTATTTGATTGCCTGACTCGGAACCATGATGAGGTCTTGCGCCTCTTCCTTCATGAGATAATCTAAGGCTTCCTCTGGTTTGAGATTGTTGCGCGTCATCAACAAAGTCCCACCAACAAACAGAGCTGCGAGCAACCCCTCAACATACGCATAGATATGGCACTGCGGTATAGGAAGATAGATGCGTCGACCATCATTGAAATTTCGATTTACACACCCGGCATAAGCATTGCGAAGCAACATATCATGAGTGAGCGGAACACCTTTAGGGTTCCCACTACTTCCAGAGGTGAAAAAGATATCTGAAACCTCTGTGCACGAAACATCTTGAACGAGAGAATCAAGGTCTGAAACATTTACGCCCTCGGCATTCTCGCATGATACGAATTCCTTGAATGCGTTCCAATTCTTGAAACGCTTTTGAAATTCAAATCCTTGCATTCCTTCTTCTCCTATTACCACTACGGTCTTTAGAGAAGGTGGTGTTGTTGGATTAATGAAAGACTCTTCTACGTCAGAGATCAGGTATTCAGCATCGGTTTTAGAGAGAGCGTAATTCATCTCCATTGGGCCCCATGTGATATTCATGGGAACCCTTACTGCGCCTAAGCTCTGGATCGCCAATGCAACGATTACTGCTTCTGGGCTATTCTTGAGCTTAACTGCTACATGTGTACCTTTTTTGATTCCCATGTGACGCAAAGATGCCGCGAAAGATAGTGCCTCATGGTAGACATCAAGATAACTAAGGCGCGTTCCATCTTCAAAAACAAGGAACTCACGATCTTGATATGCTTTTACGGCACGAGTGAAGAGGCTCCAAAGAGTACAAGAGGGCCATATGGAAGAATCCGGAATAACGAGATTGATTCTATGTTTATCACAACCGAACATGGGAACCTCTTCACTTCTAATCACCGCCCTGCTTTAATGCAGGAGAGTTATTCTGTCTAAGAAGACAGACAAGAGATATTTGACTTCACCCGGAAGAAGGCACGCGAAGCTATTTCATGCCTTCTTCCTTGGGCGAGGAAGAAAAGGGAGGGCTTAGTATTCTTCGTTGAGGCAACGACGGGCCAGCACCATACACCTCAGGATCTCAGAGGTTCCTTCGCCAATCGTCTGGAGCTTAGAGTCGCGCCAATTGCGCTCAACAATATATTCTTCGCTGTATCCATTACCACCATGGATCTGAACAGCCTTTTCAGTCACACGGACGCACATCTCAGAAGCAAACACCTTAATAGCAGCAGCTTCGGCGGTATACTCCAGACCCGCATCTTTCATGCGGCAGACGTGATAGAGCATCGTGCGTGCCAGGTCAATCTGACTAGCCATGTCAGCTAAGTAAGCGCCAATGATCTGCTGCTTGCCGATCGGCTTGCCAAACTGCTCGCGCTCGTTCGCATATCGAACAGCGCGATCATAGCTATCCTGAGCAATGCCAATAGAAAGAGCCGCAATAACAAGACGCCCTTCATCAAGGCCTTTCATCAAGATCTTGAAGCCTTCGCCTTCTTCGCCGATCAGGCAATCTTTTGGAATGCGGCAATTCGTGAAGAAGACGGTACCACTACCAGGACCACGATTGCCGGTCTTATGCTCAGGCTCACCAATAGAAACGCCTGGGTTCTTGGCATCAACGTAAAATACACTGACACCTTTCGCTCCTTTTGATTCAGGATCAGTACGAGCAGCAACTACAAAGAAGTCGCATCCGTTGAAGTTGGTGATCCAGTGTTTGGTGCCGTTGATGACCCATTCATCACCTTCAAGCTTTGCGGAAGTGGTCATTGCGCCAGAATCTGATCCAGAGCCAGGTTCAGTCAAGGCAAATGCTGCGATCTTTTCGCCACGAGCAGCAGGAGCAAGCCAGTTCTTCTTCTGTTCTTCCGAACCGCCCTCAACAAATGCTGCAAGAGCCAATCCAGAATGAGCATCAATCGCTGAGGCCATACCCGAACTTACACGTGCGATCTCTTCAATCATGATCATCTCGCAAATAGAATCCATTCCTGTTCCGCCGTACTCCTCTGGAATGGAAAGACCAAGATACCCAAGTTCACCAGCACGATACATAAGATCGAACGGATAATCGGTATGATCCCACGCATCGAGCTCACGTGCACGAGGAGCTAATTCTTGTTGAGCAAATTCTTGTACGCTTTCGCGAAGCATGATCTGATCGTCAGTCAGAAAATACTTTTCATTGAATCGACCGTTTTTCATTTCCTTCTCCTTATTCCCCGGATGATTCGAGCATTGCTGCACTTGCATTGCTGATGCTGTCATTCTTGCTCGATAGCCTTCTTCCCGTTGGTGTTTCACAACACATAAAGGAGATTTGAAAAGGAAACAAAAGGCTCATTTTCTAGCATATCTTCGGCATCTGTTACGAATATTTCTCGGTTTGAACTGGTTTTTTCTTTAGCTATGTGAAGTATCTGATTTTTATTGAGAAAACTATTTAAAAAAAATTTCTTGGGCGTTTCTCGAAGCAGCGTTTTCTAAAGCTTTCGCTCAGAAAGAACAATGCTGAAAACAAAAAAACTTGTATTTTTCCAACAGAAAGACTAGAATGTCCGCATTGTTGCACTTGCCAACTGATTGTGAAGTTCTTACTCACTAAGGTTGGTGAAATCATGAATACCTCAAAGAACGCTGATTCATCGCTTCCTTTGAATTACACGATGTCCATTATCAATGGCAAATGGAAAGCGGCGATTCTTTGGTGTCTAAGCTCAAGGGAAAACAGCATTCGTTATGCTGAATTAAAACGGCTCATTCCGAACGAAATCTCTCATAAGGTTCTTAGTCAACAACTTAAAGCGTTGACAGATGAAGAGATCATCGATCGCACCGTAATTATTTACGAGCAGAACAAGAATATTCGCCATGTCGAATATTCTCTAACTCCAAAAGGCCGTTCTCTCTGCAATATCATCTCGTTGTTGCATGATTGGGGATCCGTATTCGGTAACTTCGATATGAAAGCTGAGCTTTCTTCTTCCCGTGCTGCAATGGAGAACAATAAGCTGGTCTACACTATCCGAAGCTTTCCTGATGCAAACAGCAATAAGGCTTACACAGACACCATAACGTGGTCGGTTAGTTATAATGAAGCAATCGCTTAGATCCTAATGGTCAGACAAAAAACGAGACGACGCAAACATTTTCATGTTGCGTCGTCCCTCCGTACCACGGACACGCTTGTTGCTCATTAACTCTTTCGAGCACTGGAGCCTAAAGGCCGTATTAAAGTTGCGACGCTTTGAGCTTAGAAATTCTCCTTGTAGAGACAGACGGGAAAATAGGGATATTTGATACCGTTCTCGGTTACCGTATCCACTCCATCGAGCGCCTTCAATACCTGCTCTGTGGTCATAGTTACTTGGACTTCTCCGAATTCCAGACCGCCTGTTGCGCGATCGCCGCGACAGCCCAGAGACAAACCCGGCTTACCGTTCTTCAGGGTTTCCATCCAGGTGTCGGAACAATTTGACTCCCCACTAAAGGTGAAGTTGAGCTTCTGGTAGTCAGACTCTACATAGCCTGCTAAAAAATGGAAAGCTGCTTGTGTTGGAAGGCGTAGCGCGATGACATCAGGCTCTTCAACATCACAATTTGAAAGCGAAGAGCAGACTACACCCAAGTAAGGCTCTTCCGGTAAGACTTTTGCATTTTCAGCAATATGCTTCTTTGCATCTTCCTGGTCATGATGCCACGGTGTTGGCTTCTTATAGAGAATGCTTCCCTGAAGCCATTCTTCATCAACAGGCATACAGCCATTGTTGATCGCACAATATGGGCCAGAAAAATGCTCGCGATCAAGACCGAACGTTTCCTGAAAATGAGCAGCCATGCCGATGGTCTTGCAAACCGAAGCTTTGTTTTGGCAGTAGTTGATGTTTGGAATCTTCTCCCAGTCCTCTTCTGTTTTGATGAATTTCATCGCAACAGGATATTGCGTTGAACGAAGCGTGAGCATGATGCGATCGTTGAGCGCTTTCCATTCTTCCTTGGTCATTTTCATAACCCATCCTTTCATACCATGGAACAGAGTGATAAAAGACTCTGCGTATTTGTCTCTGAAAAGTATGGATACTCCTAATAAGCCGGTCTACAAGGCACTTTTAAGTTAGTAATGTTCGCAGGAAGACCACTTGTGAATAATGAAAACCGTGAAAGATTTCGCTCTGCACCCTAGTTGTCCAAACAAAAAGAAGGGTGGTCTCCATGAAAAAGAACAACTATACCCTTGAACAATTGGCATCATTTTCTGGCTTTCCCTCAAGCTCGATTCTTCATCTCGAACAAATAGGCGTTGTTGCTCCGCACAGATCCGCCGATAATCGCCTTTATTCAGATGAAGATATGCAGAACCTTGATCAGATCAGGCTCTTGCAATCACTCGGTATCCCTTTTTCACGTATTGTGGAAATCGCCTCAGAAAAAGGGTTTGACCTCCCGGTGATTCTTGAAGAGCATCTTGCCAACCTCCTCGAAGAGCAAAATGACATAATGAGCGTTCTTGAATTTTCCACAGCTTCGGAACGCCCCGAACTATTTCTACGGAATAAACGAATAGAGGAATTACTTTCTCGCACAAAGAAGGCATTGGATCTTGTACTTGAATTTACGTAAAAAGAATAAACATCGATGCGTCGGAGACTGTATCATTCAGCGATTCATGCACGAAAAGGGCAGATCCATTTCTGAACCTGCCCTGAAGTGTCCAACCTTATTTCGTTGAATCTTGCGTCCCGTCCACGCTTTGTGCATCTTGCGACGATCCAGACTGATTCGGATTCGCTGGTTGCTGCTGAATAGGATCGTCTGGCCCTGGTCTTTCAGGAGTACCTGGAGCAGGCGGCGCAACATACGACTCGGGAGGAACATTCGAGACCGGATTGCCAGTTGGTGCAGGAGGGACATCAACGGGAGCCTCTGTTGATGAAGCATTCTTGAAGGGCGGCGGCGGAACCTCACCCGCCATCGCAGCCTGCTGTGCCGCGATCCTCTCCTGCCTGCGCGTCTTGTGAATATCCCAATAGCTCATCCATAGATAGCCTGCGGTGAATACGATGCAGAAGATCACGGTAATGATGGACAGGATCGGTAGGTACGCGCAGATCGTCAAGATAAGCGTACCGATAACAGCTGCAAGCACCGGATTCATGCGGTCTTTGAACAGCATCATGCCAAGCGCCGAACCTGCGAAAGGAATCGAGAACAGCGCAATGATCAGCATCACAAGCACCATGAGCACCACCACAGGAATGGTGATGAGCGGGAAGATGAGCAGCAAGCATGCGATCGGCGCCACCAAGAACACCACAAGACCAGCCAAAAGCATCATGCCAAGACGCTTGCGCGCCATGATCGAAGCGCTCACGAGCTGCTTGCGAATGATAACGAAGAACAACCCCACGAGCACAACATGAGCCATGCAGGCATAGAGGATCGAAAGCGCGTTATCAAAGAAAGTTGGCTGGCTGGTCTCGATAGGAGCGCTATAGGTGACGTTCGGAACTTGCGCACCATCTGCGATATTGACCGTTACGCCTTCAGGAAGAACGAGCTGCCCCTTCACCTGCGCATTCTTTCCAATGTTGATCTGTTGTGCCTGAATGTTCATATCCCCTTCGACCGCACCGTCGAAGCTCACCGTTTCGCCGACGAGCAATCCGCCCTGATAAGAGCCAGAAATAGACAAGGTTCGCGCAGACGCATAGACGCCATTTGCCTTCACGTCATTACCGAGCGAAATGTTCTGAGCGGCAACCGTTATATTGTTCGAGATCTGCGCATGATCGATCATGATATCCTGAGCGGCAGCGCGCACGCTGTCAGCCACCTTCACATTCTTCAGCGTAATGCTCTGACCAGCAGCAAGGATGCTGCCATGGCCCGAAGTACCTACGTTGACCTTACTCGCATCAAGGGTTTGACCTACCCAATACAGATCGTTCTCGATATCGGTATTCGAAACAGGATGCATAACGGCGAACAGATTGCCCGCATTGTAGGTAACATCAGATTCAATACCAGCAGCAGCCATGCTCGATCCGCCTTGATCGAATGCGCTTGCCGCGAACGCCGCTGGCGTGCAGATCGGCAAACAGAAAGCGAGCGCAAAGGTTGCGAGAAGCGCTGCGATTCTCTTTCTCATAAATCTCTCCTTCATCATGCAGGCCAGATACCTTTCGATCTATCTAGCCAGCTCGCGTTTCCTTCAGCGGAGTTTCCGCGAAACCTACTTAATACTACCTACTTAGTGATACGAATCTCTTCGATCGTGATCTTCTTCAAATATTCCTTGTCGAGCACACAGCCGATACCTGCATCATGACCTGGTGCGTTAAGTGTCAGTGCTCCATTCTTGAGCGCAACCGGCGGCAGCGCAACGTCCTCTTTGAAATAGTGCCCCGCATCTGAGATATCGCCCGGCAAGTTCACGTAGGGCAACGTCTCGAACGCAGCATACGTGCGCTTTGAGACACCCGTATCGAACATCCCTGCCATCCAGATCTGCTTGCCATGCTCGGCCGCCCAATTGCAGAAATCGAGCGCAGGTTGAATGCCACCGAACTTAGCGATCTTGATAGCATACACGCTCAAGTTGTCGATCTCCATCGCATGATGCATATCACGTGCAGAAACGACCGACTCGTCTAAACAGATAGGCGTCTTGATCGAATCCTGCAACAGCGAAAGGCGCTCGAGCAGGTCTTTCAAGCCAGAGGTGGGCGTATAGTTCGGATCGAGTGGCTCTTCAAGACACGTGATATTGAGCGCGTCGAGCTTATAGAGGATATCCATGGTCTCTTCCGTGAACGACTGATTCGCATCGAGGAAGATCATGAGGTCGGGGTGCTTCTCGCGTACCGCGCGCACTTTCTCAAGACAGGAATCTGGCGTGATCTTGATCTTCACGCGATCATATCCAGCGGCGACTGCGCGATCAACTTCAGCAAGCGTGTCTTCAGTGCTCATGATGCCTATCACGGTTCCGCCACGAACCTGCTTGCCACGCACGCCACCGATGAGCTCCCACAAAGGCGCACCGACCACTTTGCCGTACAGGTCCCACACGGCCGATTCGACCGCAGCCTTCGCCATCGGATAATTCGCAAGCGCTGGGAAGGTGGCGAACGAGCGGCTCACTTCACTCGGATGAAGATAACGTTCGTTCATCACGATGCTCGAAATAACATCCTTGGTGATCGCGTAATCGTCGCCGAGCGTTTCGGGAAGATACCAGTTCGTTGTGAATGAAACGCACTCGCCGATACCGGTACGCCCTGCCCAATCTTCGAGCTCGATGAAGAACGACTCGCGGGTATCGATCTCGCGCTTCGGCGTTTTGATGGGCGTGTTGTAGGGCTGGCGCGTGCGATAGAGCGTGACCGACTTGATATCGATGCGCCTATCGTAAAGACGCTTGAGCGCGATGCGATCGACTTTACCCACAGATGTCTGCGGGAACTGCTCGAGCACGAGAATATGCTTCGGATGATGCAAATGCGACATATGAGGCTCGAGGTATTCGTGAATATTGCGCGCGAATTCCTGCGGACAAGAGGCAGGCCGGATACCCGTCTCTTCGGGATCGAGACCCAGCTCCTTATAGTCTTTCGCAATGGCTTCAGGTGAATAGTCGGCCTCGATGAACGCCACCGGTCTATAGCCCCACAGCTCATCTGCGGTGCCGAACACATAGGCATCCTTCACGCCGGGAATGCGCAAGAGCGCCTCGCGAATCTCTTCCGGATAGATGTTCTCACCACCGGAAATGATGAGATCTTCCACGCGCTCATACACGTAGAGCTTGCCATCCCGCCCCATGCGAGCACGATCGCCCGTCACGAAATAGCCATCCATGCTCATCGCAGCACGGGCGTTCAGATAACCCGAGAACACCCCGGGGCCTTTCACCTGAAGTTGGCCGACCCCTTGCTTGTCGGGCTGAACGATATGAACAAGATAGCCTGGCAACATGCGCAAGCCCCCATCGAACCCACGCGTGATGGGCGCACAAGCGATCATGGAGGATGTCTCGGTCATCCCGTAGCTCGCGAAAACGCTCGCTCGGGCGCGAAGCGCCTGCTTGATAGTCTTCTTATTGAGCGCAGCACCGCCCAGCAGGATGCATTTATACTGCGCGATGATGCGGTCGTTGTCGTAGGCGAGCAAGTCCTGCAAGATCTTGTCGACCACGGAAATATGCGTAACCTTGAAGCTCAAGGCATCGTTGAGCAGGCGCGATGGCTGGTAACGAAGGTAGAGCAAGAACGGGCTTTCGTTTACAAGCGAACGTACCATGACTTCAAACCCGCCGATATGGCACATGGGCAAAACGAGCTGCCAGATGCCTTTACCTGGTTTGCAGAGCGCCTTGGTCGCCGCCACCGCTGCACCATGGAGCGAACGCCAAGAAAGCTGTGTTGCCTTCGGAGTACCAGAAGAACCCGAGGTGAACATGATGAGTCCGATATGGTCGGGATCGAATTCGCGTTCTTTCTTCTCCGCATAGGAGAGGATCTCCATCGTGCGCGGATTCACCGGAATCTGGCCGTTAGGCTCATGCGCGAGCTCCATGATGCCGATGCCGAGCGAATCGATGATCATGCGCTGGATGTGCTCTTCAGTAAGGATCGCGATGTTGTTCTGGTTCGACGCGTTTTCGAGCTCGACCTTACGCAGTAAGCGCTCTTCATCGGATAAGCGCGGATTCAGAACGGCAAGCGTTGCCCCCAGATAGGCAACGGCAAAGGAGAGGAACACGAATTCTGGTCCGTTGAACAGGTTGCATGCAATATAGCGCGCGTCCTTGCCAAGGCCTTTTTTCTCGAGCTCCTGTGCAAGCGCCGCAGCGGCAAGGTGTGTTTGGCGATACGAAAAGACTTCCGACCCCGATTCAAGTTGCGTGTAGAAGAACGCCTTCGAACCTTTTTCTCGGGCAAGTTGTGCGAGCTTAATGATCATGGCTCTATCCTTTATCGATCGTGAAGTCTCTTTTGTTTATCTTCAAGGTGGCGAACGCAGCGGTGAGCACAGAATCCATTCGCAAGCTCGCTAACGAACTGCTTGAACTACTGGCAACAACACCAAACGCTTTTACCGAGCATCACGGGAATTTCGGGAATTGTCCGAAATCGGGATCACGATGCTCCTTGAATGCATCACGACCTTCCATCGCTTCTTCGGTGGTGTAGTACAGAAGCGTAGCATCACCGCCAAGCTGCTGAATGCCCGCGAGTCCATCTGTTGCTGCATTGAAAGATGCTTTCATGAAGCGCAATGCCGTGGGCGAATGCTTCAAGATCTCACGCGCCCAAGAAACACATTCGGCTTCAAGCTCGTCAAAGGGAACGACCTTGTTCACAAGCCCCATGTCGAGTGCTTCTTGCGCGGTGTATTGGCGGCAGAGATACCAGATCTCGCGCGCTTTCTTCTGCCCGACGATGGCAGCCAGATAGCCTGCACCGTATCCAGCATCGAAGCTGCCTACACGTGGACCGGTCTGGCCGAACTTCGCAGTATCAGCTGCGATCGTTAGGTCGCAGAGCATGTTGAGCACGTTGCCACCACCGATGGAGTAACCATTCACCATCGCGATGACCGGCTTCGGGATCACACGAATGAGACGCTGAACGTCCAAGATATTCAAACGCGGGATGTTGTCTTCGCCCACGTATCCGCCGGTGCCGCGCTTCTTTTGATCGCCGCCCGAGCAGAACGCTTCATCTTCGTGGCGCCCACCATGGTTCGCACCCGTGAGCAACACCACGCCGATCGCGGCATCGTCGCGCGCTTCGGTGAAAGCATTGTAGAGTTCAACGGCGGTCAGTGGCGTGAACGCATTGCGACGCTCGGGACGGTTGATCGTGATCTTCGCGATCCCGTCAAGCGTTTCGTAGATGATCTCTTTGTATTCTTTGCCACGTTGCCAGGCAAATTCGCTCATGGACGCTTCTCCTTTTCTTTCGCGCTTCTTCGCTGTATCAGCGTTGCTCGTCTTTTGTTGCGTACGTGCACTTTGCAACAAGCCCACCCATTGCGCAGCAGAGAACGCTCCGCTCTATGCCGTACGCATCAAAAACGCACGTACGACTTGTGCAAATTGATCGGGCGCTTCGAGATGAGTATTGTGACCTACGTCACGCATCACCTCTATCTGCAAAAATCCCGTACCGCAAAGCAGAGAATCCTTGTGTTCATCCGCCCAGGTACGCATCAAATCTCGTGCAATCTCAGTATAAGCCACATCGCGCTCACCCACTATATAAAGTAAGGGCTTATTGAGGTGTGCCAATGCGGGACGAAGATCGTCCATCTTGTGCTGGCCCGCATCGCTCAAATTCGCACGCAAAGCCAGCGGGTCATTCGCCGCACGCTCTTCACGAACGCGCGAACGCGTTGCCTCTGGAAGCTCGGCTTGCGTGGCAAAAAGGGGCAGCGCTTCCCAGTAATCGAGAAAAGCAGCCAGCGGGTGTGTTGGGTCAAGAGCGATCGAACGATCAAGTTCAGCGATCATGCGCTCCGTTTTTTCTGCACGCGCCGTACGCGCATCATCATTTTTGGGGCCTAATCCCGCCGATTCCAATATAAGTGCAGAGACATTCTCGGGATAGCGAGAGGCATAGAGTGCCGCGATGCGCCCACCCAAGGAATAGCCCACGAGCGAAACGGACTGTGTTCTCCCTGTTAGATCGTTCTTTCTTGCCCAAGCAACAAGCGTATTCACCTGTTCGACATACGCCTCGAGCGATAGCTCATCACCGGGTGAAAACGGAGTTTTTCCATGTCCTAAGAGATCAGGCGCTAGGACATGATACCCTTCCAATTGCGGCGCGATCTGCGCCCAAGAAGCACCTGTTTGCATGAAGCCATGCAAGAGGATGACCAGCGGATTTCCTAGTTTTCCACATGCATGGACCCGTCCGACCCCATCGATGTCAAACGTACGGTTTTCAACATCATCATGTATCATGTTCGCTCTTCTTTGCTTTCTCATCCTGTGTTCAGTGGAAAACTGATGCTAGCAAAATGCCTGGTCAAAGCCAAATTTGTGGTACACTCACTGAAACTGGCGGAATCGGCCAGCAAGACCTTCGAGCGAGAAATCAACCTCCAGCAGGTGTATCCCTCCTGTCCCACTCCAGCTATCAAGCGTGGCACGAAAATCATCGAGGCCAGATACGTTTTTGTATAGCACGCCGAAGAGTTTTCCACATGCTTCGAAATCGACCTGTTGAGGCGTTAAGAACAAACGTTCGAAATAGGGATCGCTCGATTTTTGAGGAAGCATATCGAAGATGCCGCCGCCGCCATTATTGAAAAGGATCACGATGATCGAAGGCATCGGTTTGCCGGATGCTGCGCGCAATTCTAGTTCGTGCTGGAGCGCAAACGCGTTGAGATCGTGGAGCAGCGTAAGATCTCCGGTAAGAAAATAGGTCTGGTCATACGCTTGCGCTGCACCGAGCGCAGAGGAAAGCGTGCCATCGATCCCGTTGAGCCCACGATTTGCGAGCAGCGTTACATCACAGGCGCGGCGGGCGCGCGGTGCCCCTAATTCAATAACTCCCGCAACCGGAGTGGAAGGTTTCACGTAAAACGTATCGAACGCGCGAATGGCCATGCTGTTGGCACTGAAGATGAGCGAACGGGGAGCAGCATGCTCGATGAGCGCTTGGACATACGCACCCTCAAGAGCGATCTCTTGGTTGAAGCACCCCTCACGCGTGCAGGTATAGACAAAGCTCGCGTCTTCAACACTCGTAATAAGTGAGGCTTCGGCTTCATTCGCTTCGGCCCATCGATCGATGTTGGGCGTAGAAGATTTTTCGCTCATTTCGCTTGCCTCACCAAAGCTCGCAACGAACGCAAGCGGATCGCATTTCACGAACGTGGTGGTGGCAGCATCGAAATCGCGTGTTTCGAGCGGATCGACCACGATCTGAATATGGGGCTTCGTCTCAAGCGTTTTGAATATGCGCTTCGAAACAGGATAGCGCCCGAACCGAACGACCACATCGAACCCGGGGCAAGTCTCACGCCCGAAGATGTTGTCGTAGTTGTCGATGATCGCCGCATCGGCGTAATTACGCAGCTGCGAAAGCGGATCGGCCAAAAGCGGAATGTCGAAGCGATGCGCCCATGAAAGAAGCGTGCGTACATGCTCATCACGTGTATCCCAGCTTGCAGAGCTACGCGCATCGAAAACACCAAGCGTGCCTTCTCCGCAAAGTGCAATCACCCGCTTTTCTTCGAACAGGCGCTCCAGCTTCACCGCCTGATCGGGCATGAGCGCGCATGAAGATTCGATCAAAAGCGGCAGCGCGTCATGCGAAGCAGCGCGCTCAAGTTCGAACACACCTGCCCTATCATATGCAGGAACAAGCGGCTCATCGAACGGGAAGTTGATATGCACTGGTGCGCTCAGTAATGTTTGGGGAGCAAGAGCCACCAACACTTCACGCGCGACTTGACGTGCATACCGCACCTGTTCGATCGCACCAGTCGGTTCGGGCATGTTCCAAAACTGACGCACATGGCTGCCGAAGATCTTGAGCTGATCGCATGTTTGGGGAGCGCCAAGCTGCTGCAACCGCGCTGGACGATCGCCCGAAAGAACGAGCAACGGGACGCGCGAAGACTCTGCTTCGAGCACTGCCGGGTAATAGTTGGCCACCGCCGTACCCGAGGTGCAGATCACCGCTACCGCTTGCCCAGTCGCCTTCGCCAGACCCAACGCGAAAAAAGCAGCACCGCGTTCATCCACATCCACGTACACATCCAAATCTGAAGCATAGGCCATCATGGAAAGCGGAGTCGAACGCGAACCAGGGCTTATGACCACAGCACGCACGCCACCACGGATAAGCTCATCGAAAAACGCACCTATATAGGTAGCGAGCGCTACAGAGAGATCAGTAGCGCTCGGTAGCGGGTGTTCGCTCGTGCAGGCTTCGTTATCCTGCATAGAACTGTTCATCATCTCGTTCGCCATGTTACTCCCCTTGAAAGGCGCTCAGGATCGTTTTGAATTTCATATCGATCTCGTTGAATTCTTCGCGCGGATCGCTGCCTTCGACCACGCCGCACCCCGCATAGATCCATCCAGCCTCACCATCGAATACGCCCGATCGGATAGCCACGGAAAATTCGCCATTATCTTCAGCGTCCACCACTCCGACCGCACCACCGAAGAAGCCGCGGTTGTAACTTTCTATCTCGCGAAGCGACATGAGCGCTTCGCCCACTGGTTGGCCAGCAAGTGCAGGCGTAGGATGCAGTTGCTCCATAAGAGAAAAGAGGGAAACCCCCTCCATAACGCACGCGCGAGCAGGTGTATAGAGATGCTGAACATGCTTGAGCGGCAGGATGGTAGGTTCTGTTGGAATATCGACATCGTAGCAATTGCGCTCGAATACTTCGCGGATGAAGCGCACCACGTAATCATGCTCGCGTCGATTCTTCTCATCATTCATAAGAAATGTTGCGAACTGCTCGCGCTCTTCAGGTGTCGATCCAATTGCTGCTGTACCTGCAAGACACATGCTCTCAACTTGGCAACCTTGCTTGCGCACGAGCAACTCTGGCGTGCATCCACAGAAAAATACATCGCCATAGCGATACAGGAACACCGTTCCCTGCGCCTTGCCATCGATGAGATTCAGCAGCACGTCCTTTGACGAGAACGGAGCAGTTGCCACGACCGCCTGACGTCGTGAGGGCACGAGCTTCTTCACACGCTCTTTTTTAATAAGAGAGAGCGTAGCTTCCATTTCTTCATCCCACGCCTCGTAACTATCGGGCACTACCGAATAGCGAATCGAGCGTCGCTCGCGAGTGGGCGCGTTGCTTGCATGACGAAGAAAACGCTCGACCCTTCCCTTGTACACGGGGCCAAGGCTGTTCACTTGCAAAAAGCAACCCTGCTCATTTTCGATCAGCACCACTTCAGGGATCATGAGGCGTAAACGCGGAAATGCCTGCATCATCTCATCGGCTGGTTTGGGATTAGACGCATCAAATCGATTGAATGAGAACATGACCGTGGGCACCGCAGCCTCGCCCTGCAGAACATGATCAAGATCTTCACGCGACGCGATCGCAATGCAACGACCAAGCCCTAAATAGCGCTGCGGCACATCCTTGCGATAGTAAACGAATTGATCGGTGAAGCCTTTTTGCAACACACAATACGTATTGAGCAGATCGCTCTCAAGTGGAACCGTATAGGAATAGAGCTTTGCCACCGATGCCCCCTTGTTCATTGCGGCCACGCTGTATAACGCTGTGTTTTCCTCGCCCGAAGTTAGCCTTATACAACCTGTCCGCTAACCACTAAGATTGTGATACCAACGTGTTCGTTTCCTATTCTATCACGGGCGCACAGGGCGCAACTTCCTACCGTTCACCCGGCGATAGAGCACAAATGATTACGCTATAACCCCTGATAAACACGTTCATCCTACAAAACAATCCGTTCACCTTGTGAAGGTTTCAATATGGTATTGAAAGATTAATAATGCATTTGTGGCTAATCCCCCCTCCAAGCCACCCTTTTTCCTTTGGAAGATGATCATCCCCCCCTTCAGGTCATCTTCTCCACGGAGCTCGTGACCCTTGAGTTCCATTATTCTTCGTGGCCCGGGTTCCACCGGGCTTCACGAAGACCCCTTCCTTTTCAATGAGCCGTCCCCTTTGGCTCATTGAACTTTTTTGGGGCACTTTTAAGGATGTAATCAACCTTTCAAAAACTTTATTCCCCCGTGTGATACGTTTCGCGTAAAATTAAAAAGCTCGAAAACTGTTTAGGCATTTTCGCGCCAACTATTACCTAAGGAAAGGACGTTACGTGAAGGTTCGAAAATCGAAACCTCACAGTAATTAGTCTTTAACCTCCCTTCGAGGATCTCCTTCGTCGCGGTGGCTAAAGACAACTGCGATGAAAAGAGGTTTGCTGCTTCTTTGCGGGCTCGAAAAGCGCTCGCACCTGAAGCACGGCCGTTTCCTTGATCTTCTGCTGCAAACCGCTGCGCAGAGTTCATATGAAACCGCGCCGATCAAACCGCCCAAAGGAGATCTATGCTCTATTTGTCACAAATGCTTGGCGAGCCCGTCATCGACGCCAATGGCGAAAAGATCGGCTCCATTTCAGACCTTGCCATCCAAACCGGCGAAGTATTCCCGCGCATCACCTCGCTTGCGTTCTTGGGTCCCGGCAAAACGCCTTTCATGATCTCATGGCGCAAGTACGTCAAAGACGTCACCGATGAAGGCATCGAGCTCAAAGTCGATAAGACCGGCATCCGCTTCAGTTACCTTCAGCCCGATGAAGTCTTGCTCGCGCGCGATCTACTCGACCGCCAGATCGTCGACACGCAAGGCATGAAGGTCGTGCGTGTAAACGACCTCAAGCTTTCCACTTCTGGTTCGCAACTGCGCCTGCTCGGTGCCGAAGTGGGCATTCGTGGCATTCTGCGCGGGCTGGCTCCCTGGGTCGAACGCGTAGCGCTCAAGCTGAGCAAGATCTTTCGCAAGCCGCTCGATGAGAAGATCATCGCGTGGAACTACATGGACCTGCTCGACCGCAACCTCTCCGACGTGCAGCTTTCCGTCTCCCACACTCGTCTTGATGAGCTTCATCCGGCCGACGTTGCCGACATCCTCGAGCAGCTCGATCCTCAGCAGCGTGCCAACGTGTTCAAGCATCTCGATGATGCACGTGCGGGCGATGCGATCTCGGAGATGGAAGACGAATACCAGGCAGATGTTATCGACGATCTGGACGAAAAGCGCGCTTCTCGCCTGCTCGAAGATATGGATCCCGACGATGCAGCCGACATCGTAGGCGATCTTCCCTACGAAAAAGCTGAAACCTTGCTGCGCTTGATGGGTGTTGAAGAAGCCGCGGGCATTCGCCGCTTGCTCGGTTATAAGGAAGACACTGCAGGTGGCCTTATGACCACGCAGTATGTTGCGATGCGCGCCGACGATACCGTCGACCAAACCATCGAAGCACTGCGCGCACTCGATGAAGATCACCCTACGGTCAGCTACGTTTACGTGCTCAACGAATACGACAAGCTCATCGGCGTGCTTTCGCTCCGCACGCTCGTGCTCGCCACCAAGAATACGCAGCTCAAGGACATCATGTTCGACGACGTGATCACTGCCTTCCCCGAAGAGACCGAAGAAGATGTTGCGGCAGACATCTCGAAATACGACCTAATCGCCATGCCGGTGGTCGATGAGAACGGGCGCATGCTCGGCATCGTCACGGTCGACGACGCAATGGAGGTCATCGAGGACAGTGCAGAGGAGACCACGAACAAGCGCACCTGGGTTGCCGTGGTGGTCGCGCTCTTGTGCTTCTTGATCTTCCTCGTTCCCTATACCGTTATCATTTTGCATTTCTTCGGCGGAGCTGCAGGATAAGAGCTGGCTATGGCAGAAGAGCAGAACATCCAGCCCAATCCCTCCATCAAGGAGCATGCTGAAGCAGGGCTTGCCAAAGAGATCACCGAAGTGCGCAAGCCTTCGAAGCTATTGCTCGTGCTCATGGCCATGGGCCCAGGGATCGTTACGGCCATGGCAGGCAATGATGCGGGCGGTATCTCAACCTACTCCACGGTGGGCGCGAAGTTTGGCTTCCTCACCCTGTGGATCATTCCGATCATGTGCCTGCTTCTGGTTGTCGTGCAAACGACCGCCACGCGCATGGGTGCGGTAACAGGCAAGGGCTTTGCGGCGCTCATTCGTGAACGCTTCGGCATTCGCCTTACCTCGCTTGCCATGCTCGCCTTGCTCATCGGCAATGTTGCGACCACGTTCTCCGAATTCGCAGGCATCGCTTCTGGCATGGAGATGTTCGGCGTGCCGCGCTGGGTATCGGTCCCCATCGCCGCAGCTGCTGTTTGGGGGCTTATCGTAGGTGGCAGCTTCAAACGTGTGCAGCGCGTTTTCATGGTGCTCTCGTTCGTCTTCGTTACCTATATCGTGGCAGCCATTATCGCGCAACCAAACTGGAACCTTGCGCTCATGCACACCGTTATCCCCGAAGTCTCTTCCGACTTCTCGTTCCTTTCGCTCACGGTTGCCATGGTCGGCACCACCATCGCTCCCTGGATGATGTTCTTCGCACAGAGCAACGTGGTCGAGAAGGGCGTGACCGTAAAGGATCTCTTCTTCCAGCGCATCGATGCGATCACGGGCGCAGTGGTTGCCTGCATCATCGCCTGGTTCATCATCGTGACCACGGGTGCAGTGCTCTTCCCGCAAGGCATCGAGATCGAAAGTGCCGCCGATGCCGCTATGGCGCTCGCCCCCTTTGCGGGCCCGTATGCTGAAGCGCTCTTTGCCATCGGGCTCGTTGCAGCAAGTTTGCTCGCAGCCTGTGTACTGCCCCTCACCACCTCGTTCGTCATCTGCGAAGCGTTCGGCTGGGAAGCGGGTGTGAACTTCACCTGGAAGGAAGCGCCGCTCTTCAAAGGCATCTTCACGTTCACGATCGTGGGTTCCGCATTGGTCATCCTGGTTCCAGGGCTTAACCTGATGGGCATCATGCTGACCGCGCAGTTCGTCAACGGCGTTATCCTGCCCGTACTGCTCGTGTTCATGGCCATCATCGCTACTGACAAGCATGTGATGAAGGAACACACCATCGGCCCGATCGCGCGCGTGCTGCTTGTCGCAACGATCGTGGTCGTGGGCATTCTCTCGATCGTTTGCCTTGCCCTGCAGATTCTTGGCTTGGCCTAATAGGTACACAGAGCAACAGAGAAGGTTTCTGTTGTGGCAAAAACCTTTCGAGATATTCTGGGAAGTCTCGAAAGCCTTACTATAGTAATAAGATCAGTAGCCTAACGAGAAAGCCGCGATCATGAACGCGAACGCAACGCCTGAACCAACCGTTTCGATCGAAGAAGAGTCCGAAAGAACGCGCGAGGGCGAAACGTCCGAAGCCCGCGAACAGATTCGGCGCCAGGTGCTTGCCGAGCGCGCTGCCTTGCCGAAGCCATATCGCCTTCATAAGAGTTCTGCCATTTGCGATGAGCTTGAGACCTCTCTTGCGATCACCTGCGCAACGATCGGCATCGATCCGCCGGCTTGCACGATCGCGGTCTATGCAGCGTTTGAAGAAGAGGTGCAGCTCGACCAATTCATTCGTGCCGCCTATGCGCAAGGGACGCAAATTGCTTTTCCTTGCATCGTAGAAGATGCGTGGGGCCTTGAAGGTGCTCCTCAGCAAACCATGGAAATGCGTCTGGTTTCACCTGAAGCTTACGAGAAGGATGAGGTTCCCTTCATCGCGCATCCCCTGCGCAAGTACCATCACGATGATGAAGCATTGCGCAATTTTCCCTATGTTCCAGCGAATGATCTGACGATGATCGTGATTCCCCTTGTCGCGTTCGATGCGCATCACAACAGACTCGGATACGGGGGTGGGAACTATGATCGCTACCTGCCACAGCTTGGCAAAGACTGCCGCCAAATCGCCGTTGCGTTCTCCGAGCAGGAAGTCGCTTTCATCCCTGCCGAAGAACATGACGTTCCTGTTACGGTATTAGCAAAATAGCGCATTTGGCTTCTTAGAGAGATACAGCACCGAACCCTTAAGCAAACGTGCCCGGCATTCCCGCTTCGAAGCTTGCTGTCGATTTAGGCAATGTGGATGTTGAGGTAGCGACGACGCTCGAAGAAGCCCATGTTCGCGATACGCGCACGTTCTTCACGCGCACCAGATTCACGCGCCGTAGTAGCGCGGTCATCCAAGTACGTCATCGCATCACGATAACCATCGTTACGCGCTTTGTTGATAACATCTTCGAATTCGTGTTGCTGAGCTTTGCGGCCTTCTTGCTCACCCAAAATACGAGCATCTTTAACCTGCTGCTTAAATGCAGCCATAACACCATTGAGCATATTGAGCATCGAAATAGCACCAACGGGGGATTCTTCCGTGAAGGTCGAGGCGTCAAAAGCAACAGGAGAGAGCGACATGGAGTTCGCATTGCTCAACTGAACACGTGCTTGCGCTTCACTTAGTTGACTGCGAAGGTCAGTAATCTGTCTGTCGCGATCAGCAATGATCGCATCGCGTGATGAAATCTCTGCATCTTTGTTGGCAAGGGTACGAGCCTGATCATCGTACCCCACTTCTTTGCTTGCAAGCGCACGGATCTTCTCCTCGAGCGTGGCTGCCTGCTTGGCAACGAGCGCACGCAAACGCTCGACCTCTTCCTCGGCCGCTTCAGTACGACGGCTATCATTGGAAGAAACATGGGCGCTTTGAGCCTGAGCAGTCGCAAGATCGCTCTGGGCATTGCGAGCGCGATTCTCCGCTTCGTCGCGCTGACGCTGAGCATCACGCAAACGATCTTCTGCGGACTGGAGGGCACGCTCCGCATCGGTAGCACGCTCTTCAGCTTTCTTAAGTTTCGCGCGCAGGTCTTCAAGTTCGGCGTCAGAAGCGCCGCCAGCACTACTGCCGCCCGTGACCGGCATTCCGCCATGACCGCTGTCGTATGAAGCTTGCATACAATCAAGCGCACGGGTGATGACCGTTGCTTTCGTGATGTCTTCGCGACGTGCGAAATCGTCGATCAAAGCCATGTATTCGAGCGGAAGACGGAAGTTCGCCTGCTTAACTTTTGAGCTCAACTCAAACCCACCTAACGGTTCCTTGCGCGGTTATGTTGGTGATTTTCCTTGCGGACAAAGAACACGACCGCTTAAGAGTGACTTCGCGGATGTAATCCATGAACTATACATCCCTGTAGAACCTTACAAATTCTATAGCACGATTGTAGCGTATATCTAGGAGTTGGCATGGGAGAAAACCACAATATTTTGTGTTCGTTAGCGTTTGGGTAGCCGATTTTATCTGGGGCATTTCGGCGTGAATTTGGACGAAATGGCTGTGCTACGACCCCACCTGCTAGCATTTTTCTCGCGCGTGTTATGGCGTATTCCTTGTATAGTGGCACGTACTTGAAAAGCCCTTTTGATAAGGCTGTATAGCAACTTCGTCGTGTTCATGCTAGCAAGGGTTTTCCACATTTTGGCGCGTTTTTTGAGTTTTCCACACGCGAAATTCGGGCTTTTTAGGCCGAAAAAATTTTTCTTGAATAACCGTTCATCTCAGGGAGCGGCAATGAAAATGAGCTATTTCACGCCTTGCAAACCAGTAAGATCCCCTTGATTCGACGCGCCGAAAACCCGCCATCTTGCAAGAGCGAAACCTTCTCTTTAGACGTAGATGATGATCATACCGATGAGCATACCGATGATGACGAAGAATGCTGGCACCTTCGAACGATACATCAACACAGCCTGAGGAATGATCTCTCCGAAGACCACATAGAGCATCGCGCCAGAAGCAAACCCGAGCGAAGCCGCAAGGCCTATCGCACCGATGTCGCCGATCCAGTAGCCCAACCAAGCACCCAAAACAACGGGCACACCAGAAGCCGCCGTGAGCAATGCCGCTTTGATGCGCTTCATCCCACCAGCAACCAAGGGAACGGAAACAGCCATGCCTTCGGGAATATTATGGAGTCCGATGAGCACCGCAAGGATGAGCGCCATGCTCACTCCGCCTTCGGTATCGATGTTGTAACTCGCTCCAATGGACATGCCTTCAGGAATGTTGTGGAGCGCGATGGCGCATGCGATGACCACACCAGCAACCCAAAGTTCACGTTTGGGCGCATGCTCTTTCAGATGTTGATTGTAATGATCGATATGGCTCAGCTCATCGATGTTGTCATGGGTCTTTGGATGCAAGCTGCTCGCAGTGTGAGGCACCTCGCCCTCAGTGCGTTTATCGATCAACCAATTCAAGAGGAATACCACCGCCATGCCCACGAGGACTGCGATGCATACGACAAAGACCGCCCCATCCGAAAAAACCGACTGGGCCGCTTCAAGGCTTTCGACCATCAGCTCGAAGCAGACGATCGAGATCATCACACCGCTCGTTGCACTCAATAAGAGACTGACGATGCGGTTGGATTCAGTGCGAACGAGCGCACCAAGGATGCCACCAAGACCGGTGCCACCAACGCCAGCGATCAACGTCATCAAGGTTACGGTAAGAAATGCGTCCATACGATTCGGAACTTTCCTCTTTCACTTTTCAAAGGCTCGGCTGTTGTTCAACACTTCAGCTTCATGCGCTCGATCCAAACGCGAGAGAGCTAGAATGAAACTGATTATAAACCTGCGCGCGATCGCGTATGATCGCGTGTCACACTTTGTAGGTAATAAGTAAGATAAGGAATACTTATGAAAGACTTCGATGATTTCGCACAACTGGTAGACCGAACAACCGATCAGGATATGGCACGTATCTTCGCGAACGTGATTGAACAGATGAACCTTCCCAAAGATGCGAATGGGAACGTCTCGTTTAGCGTTGAAGACCTCATGCCCTTTTCGACCGCTGTTTCCAACGCGCGCACGATGGCGCTTCTGCGTAAATATCACGAATGGGCGAACGCCGAAGAGCGCGAGCTTCTTTAGCTCCTTTTGCAAGCAAGCCGCCTATCGCATTGCTTGCGCGTATCTTGCTTGAGCGCACGGCTGGCTGATTGCTGAGCGCAGACGCAACAGAATCCGCACTTGCTCGAGCGCGAACACAGCGAAGCTAGCGCATTGGTGTCTCGCGTGTGCAGTCGTGTTGCGCGCACGAAGGCAGAACACACCTTGCTGCGCCCTTCGAAGCTATGCTCGTCTTAGCAAAATCCTATGACCTCGCGAACGTGCACACAGAAAAACACTTCTTCACCTGCAAAGCTACTAAAAAAGCGCCCGGCTAGTTCCCAGGCGCTTTTTTAGTATTTCGGTTGTTGTTTTAACTTATTCTTCCTGAACCGAACCTTCTGTCGCACGCGCAGCACGAAGCTTCTGCTGCTCGTCGATGATCTTCTGTTCCTTAAGACCGTAGACATATTCGCGGTCGATAGCACCCGCTGTCGAAGGAGGCTTCACCACGAACGGTACTGGCTTGGTGAAGAAGCTCACGATCGGCACCAGGATAAGAGAGAGCACCATCGTGATCGCACCGCAATTGATCGGCGATGCAATGTAGCCGAAGATCATGTTGGTCACGGTCATGCCAACACCAAGCGCAAAGCTGCACCAAACTGCTGGCTTCGAAATGCGGCCGGAGAACAAGCCCCAGAAGAAGGGACCGAGGAACGAGCCCGAAAGCGCACCCCACGAATAGCCCATCAACTGAGCGATGAAAACGATGGTCGAATGGTACTGCACCAGCGCGATGCCGGCAGAGATAGCCACGAACACCACGATGAAGAAGCGCATGTAACGCACTTGCTTCTTCTCGCTCATCTTCTTCACGATGTTGCCCTTGATCAAGTCGAGCGTGAGCGTTGAAGACGAAGTGAGCACAAGGCCCGCAAGCGTCGACATGGACGCGGAGAGAACGAGCACCACCACGATGCCAAGCAAAATGTCGGGAAGCCCGGCGAGCATGGTCGGCACGATCGAGTCGTAGATAGGCGTGCCATTGGCAGCATAGGCGATATCGCCACCGAACAAGCGGCCGAAACCACCCAAGAAATACGAGCCACCCGCAACCACGAGCGCGAAGATCGTCGAGATGATGGCGCCCTGCTTGATGGCCGGACCGGTCTTGATGGCGTAGAACTTCTGGACCATCTGCGGGAGCGCCCACGTGCCGAGCGAAGTGAGGATGATAACGCCAAGCAAGTTGAGCGCGTCGGGGCCGAACATCGAAGTGAACGGTCCTGCCATGGCGCTTCCCTCTGCCGGGATCTGCGAGAGATTCACGATAGCAGTTGCGATACCGCCCTGGCCATTCAACACCGCGAAGATAACAGCAATGATACCGATGAGCATGATCGTACCCTGGATGAAGTCGTTCCAAACCGAGGCCACATAACCACCGAGCACCACATAGATACAGGTGACCACCGCCATGCCGATCACGCACCATTCATACGGCAGCCCGAAAGCCATACCGAACAAACGCGAAAGACCGTTGTAGACGGATGCGGTATACGGAATGAGGAACACGAAGATGATCGCCGCAGCGGCAATGCGCAATGCTCGAGAGTTATAGCGTTTGCCGAAGAATTCCGGCATGGTCGTAGCCTTGAGCCGCTGCGTCATCTCACGCGTACGCGGGCCGAGCACCCACCACGCCAGAAGCGAACCGATGACCGCATTACCGATACCGACCCAAAATACCGACATGCCGTACTTCCAGCCGAACTGGCCAGCATAGCCGATGAACACAACAGCGGAAAAATAGCTCGTGCCAAAGGCAAAGGCTGAGAGCCACGGACCAACATTACGTCCGCCAAGCACGAAGCCATCGACACTGTTGGAATGTTTGCGGGCGAAAATGCCCACTGCCACAGTGACCGCGACGAAGATCGCCACGATCAAGATCTTGAGAAACATGCGCTCCTCTTCTTTCACTCGTTTTCCAATACGTCAGTTTTCTCAGGACGGTATACCCGCGCGTTTCCTCTCTTCGCACACCAAGACGAACAACAACGACCCGATCGAGCGCATAAAAAAAGCACCGGATCGAGATCCGTGTGCTTATCTATAGTGAAAGTAGAGAGGTGGGGTGCAGAGAATGCAGGTCGAGCCCTGAGCAAGATGCTCGGACATGACCGCACGATCGCTTTCGGAACACTGTGCCAAGTGCTCCGACATGATCGCGCAAACATCATTCGAACCCTGTGCCCAGTGCTGGGCACGGATCGCCGCGCTTTGGGTATGCATTCCTGAAAAAACCATGGCAGCACTTTACCACAACAGAGCGCTTATAGGGCGGCAAGTTGAATGCCGCCCCCAAAAAGTGGTCGAATCGGCGCAGACGGTACAAGATCGGATACAGCTTGCCCGTGAGCAAAACGCATCCGAATGAACCGCCTTATATATTAGTAGCGATTATCGAAGATGCGCTGCGTCTTCTTCTCGGAACGAGGCAATTCGCCAATTGCCACCGCCTTTGCATTCGGCGTCATGCCCAACTTGCCCTTGAAGATCGACTCCATGTTGCGCTCGATCTGTTCACGATCTTCAACGCCGGCATCGGTCTCGAAGAACACGGTCATGATGTCCTTGCCTTCAAGATGGTCGATCATGACCTGGTATTCCGAAGAAGCGCCATCGGTGAACTTGATGATCTCTTCGATCTGGGCAGGGAAGATATTCACGCCCTTCACCTTCACCATATCGTCCGTGCGCCCGATGAGCGTATCGATGCGCGGGAACGGCGAGCCACATTCGCACTCACCAGGAATGATGCGTGAAAGATCGTGCGTACGATAACGCACGAGCGGAGCACCTTCTTTGCGCAGCGTGGTGATAACGAGCTCGCCGATCTCTCCATCAGGGAGCACTTTGCCCGTCTTGGGATCCACGATCTCGAAGTAGCAATAGTCGTCCCAAACATGCATGCCGCATTCGTAATCGCACGAAACACCGATGCCGGGACCGTATACTTCCGTAAGGCCGTAGATGTCATAGATCTTCACGCCCAGTTCATTGGCGATACGCTGACGCATCTTGTGACCCCAACGCTCGGATCCGATGACCGCGCGCTTAAGATTCAGCTCGTCACGCACGCCTCGCTTGGCGATCTCTTCGGCCAAGAGCAACGCATAAGAGCTGGTTGCGCAAAGAACGGTCGATTGCATGTCCTTCATGAAACGAATCTGCTTATCGGTATTACCCGGCCCCATGGGAACCGCCATCGCACCAAGGCGTTCGGCACCTAGCTGGAAGCCGATACCCGCCGTCCACAATCCGTAACCAGGAGTGATCTGGATGCGGTCATCTTTCGTGATGCCCGCCATCTCATAGCACCGTGCGAATTGGACCGCCCAGTCGATCACGTCTTGCTGGGTGTAAGGGATGATGACCGGCGTGCCTGTTGTACCTGACGAAGAATGGATGCGCACGATCTCGCTCTCAGGAACAGCGGCGAGTCCCAACGGATACGCATCGCGCAGATCCGCCTTTTCCGAAAACGGCAGCGCTTCGAAATCAGCCTGAGTTTGCACATCGCTAAGATCGATGCCCTCGAACTTCTTCGCGTAAAACGGCGAACGATCCTTCAATGTTTTGAATTGCTCTTTTAAGACTGCAAACTGCTCTTCTTTGAGTTCCATCCTCAACCCTTCTTATGTTGATCGGCGCACATGATGCGCTATATATAGGTAGCGTTTTTATATTGTAGCCCTATGCTCCCACCGTTATGTTTCACGACTATTGCAAAGCAGAGCCATCTCGCAAAACGAACGGACAACTTGCGAACCAGCTACACCCGCGCGACTTGTTGAACTACCTTGATCGCCTTTTCGTTCACGGAAACGAGCTTGCGCTTCACGCACAGTGGAATGGCCGCTTCGATATCTTCGAGCGTGATCGCACCGCGCAGCGCATTATCCATGCAATCCTCTCGCTTGTTCACTGCGATGATGGCATAGGCGAGCATCATCACGTTGAGCGCTTTCAGTTCACCTAAACGATGCACGAGCTCAGCATCGTCGACCACGACCATCTTCACGCCTGCAGCCTGCATATCATCGATCAGGTGCTGCGGGTCGTAGGTCTGTCGCTTGAAGTTCGCCATCACGGGCGGAATGCCCGTTGAGGCAACCACGAGCAGGCCATTCTCTTTAAGATACGGAAGCGCACGGGCAGCTTCGCCTGGTTCGAGCGCGATCAGGACATCCACGGTTCCTTTCGCAGGAAGAGGAGAAAAGACCTCTTCACCTGCATTTCCCATACGCACGTGAGACATAACGTCCCCGCCGCGTTGCGCCATGCCGATGGTTTCCGCGCTGCGCACCTGCCAGCCTTTCGCTTCTGCAGCTTGCGCCAAGATGCGGGCTGCGAGCACGCTTCCCTGTCCGCCGATTCCGGCGATAGAAACGTTAATCATCGCTACCTCCTTCGATCTCAGCCAACTCTTGTGGCGTGGGGAATCGACTGAGCGATCCATCTTCCGCATGCAAACGCTGCGAACGCGGCGGCAATGCAGGTCGTACTCGTTTTCGTGTGGGGCAAGTGATGGCACCGTATTCGCAGATGTCCGTGCAAAGACCACACCCAACGCACATCGCACGGTTGATCACGATCGAATGGCCAACTTCGCTCCACCCCAGCGCAGGACAACCGATGGTAGTGACGCACTTGCGACAACCTGCGCACGCGTTCGCGATGAAGTAAACAGGCGGCTTCGCTTTGGTGAGCTTCGTGCAGGGCGATTCGTAGATGACCGCCGAAGGACCGTCGTAGTCGATCGCTTCGCGCGCTGCTTCGATGGCTTTATCAGCGAACAGCGGATTGGCCTTCGTGATCTTCTTCACGCCAAGTGCACTGAGCACTTCTTGTATCGAGATCGGCGCACTGAATCCGCCCATGAGCGTTGCGCCCGTACCCGGATGAGGCTGCGAGCCGGTCATCGCGGTGGTCGCGTTATCAAGCACCACGATGGTGATGTCATGCTTGTTGTAAACCGCATTGGCCACGCCGGTCATCCCGGAAGCGAAGAACGTGGAATCGCCTACGAACGCGATGGCCTTCTTATCAGGCTCGATCACATTGAAGCCTTGCGCCATCGTTATGCCCGCGCCCATATCGAGACAGGTATCGACCGCATTGAGCGGTGCAGCATTGCCGAGCGTGTAGCAGCCGATATCGCCGCACATCACCGCTTCGCGCCTGCGACCAAGCGCCTTCTTCACGGCATAGAACGCGCCGCGATGAGGGCATCCTGCGCACAGGACTGCGGGGCGCTCAGGTATCGGATCGCTGAATTCAACCGTGCGCTCGGCGGCAACAGGAAGATCGAGGCCGAAGAATTCCTGGATCTGCATACGGATCGCATCGACCGTATTTTCGCCGCGCGTGGTAGTGGTGCCTGTGAGCTTACCCTGCACCTCGAATCCCGCATGCAGCTTGCCGCAGAGTTTGAGCAGTTCGTCTTCGATCACATGATCGAGCTCTTCGAACACGATGATGCGATCGAGGCCTTCGGCGAATTTTGCCACAGCCGCCTCGGGGAAGGGGTAGGGAGTGCCCACCTGCATGAGACGATAGCTCGGCGAAAGCGCACCAGTTGCTTCCACTTGCTCTTCGATCTGAGCGAGCGCTTCTTCTGCGTAGGAATACGATACGCCACCTGCAATGATGCCGATCTTCGCGCCTTCATCGGTGCCAGCGACTTCGCGCCACGGATTGAATGGAGAAGCACTGAAATCGGCTGCGATCTTGGGCAAACGTTCGTTGATCTCACCGTGACCGCGATACGAACGTCCCGGGAAGATGACCCATTTGCTGGGATCGTTCTCGAAGCCTTCTGGTTTGCGCGCATGGGTCTCATCAGCCACTTCCACGAAGGTCGATGCGTGACAGATGCGCGTGGAAGGACGGAAGATCACCGGCGTGTGGTATTTTTCCGAAAGATCGTATGCGGCCGCGATCATCGCACAGCCTTGCTCAGAAGTTGCTGGATCGAATACGGGAACCTTCGCAAAGGAGGCAAATCGACGCGTATCCTGTTCGGTTTGCGAAGAGATCGGGCCTGGGTCGTCAGCAACGAGCAACACCGTGCCGCCCTCAACGCCAATATAGTTGAGCGACATGAGCGGGTCGCTTGCCACATTGAGTCCAACCTGTTTGGCAGTGAAGAGCGTACGTGCTCCACACAGTGCAGCCCCCGCCAACATTTCAAGGGCGGCTTTCTCGTTGGTGGACCACTCGACATACACGTCATGGGCCGATCCTGCATCGCGCAACTTCGCGACGGTCTCAATAACCTCGGATGACGGCGTACCGGGGTATCCTGCGCATACGCGCACGCCAGCTTCAAGGGCAGCGTGGGCAAATGCTTGATTACCCATCAAAAAAGATTTGGTCACAACTACCTCGTTTTCTTGTCACTTGATTCAGGTAAAAGAACGTGACGGCTCCGA
>FR895127.1:36051-44095 GCA_000435675.1 Eggerthella sp. CAG:298
AAGCGCTCCGTGCGGATCAACGGTTCGCGTTAGGCTTTTTCCATCTCTGCTTTGAGATCGATGATCTTCTGACGCGCGCCTTCGCAGCCCGTACCCATCATCTGAACAGCCAGAATAGCCGCATTCTTCGCGCCATTGATGGCCACGCACGCAACAGGCACGCCGCTTGGCATCTGCACCATGGAGAGCAGCGAGTCCAAGCCGCCCAGATCGCTCGTCTTCATGGGGACCGCGATAACGGGTGCAGGCGTATAGGCAGCAACGACGCCACCGAGATGTGCTGCTTTACCTGCAGCTGCGATGATCACGCGAATGCCACGATCGATGGCGGTCGAGGCCCATTCATGCACTTCGGCAGGTTTACGATGAGCGCTCGCGATCTTCACCTCATAAGGCACACCAAATTCATCGAGCTGTTTCATGCAGGCATCCATAACGGGCATATCTGATTCGGAGCCCATGATGATACCGATAACGGGTTTTGTTGCACTACAGGTCATAGAACGATCCTATCCTCGATTCAAAACATCTTTAAAGTTTATCATTCTCGTCTGCGGATATAAGCCAAGTACACGGTGGCGCAACAAACTCCCCACTGGATGGGTTGATATAAAAGAAGCGGCCGAAGCATCTCGACCGTTTCTAGGAGAACCGAAGTGGATGAATAGTTGCTCTTGAGCAGATACTATGCTTTTTTGCCTTAGACCTCTGACGCATCCACTTCGACGAGAAGCGGGATTGATTGTTGGGCGCCGATGCGCGTGGTTGCCAGCGCGGATGCTTCCGTGGCAAGGGCGAGCGTTTCGTCAAGACACGCACCACGCGAATAGCCCGCAACAAGGGCACCGATGTAGGTATCTCCTGCACACGTAGTATCGATCGCGTTCACACATGGAGCGATCATTTCGTAGTCTTTGCCACGAACGCGCACGATCGATCCGCGTGCACCGAGCGTGATAGCCACCGCACCCACTCCGCGAGCGCACAATATATCCATGGCGTTCACGAGATCATCATGCGTGACCGGATAGATACCGGTAAGGATCTCGCATTCACTTTCGTTGACCACCACCAGATCGATATGCTCATACACCCATTCTGGCAAGGCGCGCGCAGGAGCAGGATTCAAGACGGTGTACATTCCGCATTCGTGCGCAGACTTAATAGCATCCATCGTTGTATCGAAATCGCATTCGAGCTGGCACAGGAATACATCGCCTGCCTGGGCTTCTTCCTTGAGCACCTGTTCAACGTAGGTTAGATCGCCGGAAAGGTTGGCACCGGGATCGATGGTGATGAAGTTGTCTCCCGCAACACGCGTGATAACAGCAACGCCCGTTGGGTGAGCATCCACGCGCTCAATCAGATCGCAGCGCACTCCTTGTTCGACGAGCGTTGCGATCATCTGGTCTCCGAACGGATCGAGACCCACCGCGCCCAACATCACCACGTCCGCTCCCAGCTTCGCGGCCGCAACGGCTTGATTCGCCCCTTTGCCACCAGGGTTTATGATGAAACGGCGCCCCATGATGGTCTCGCCAAGTTGAGGCATATGGTCACTTTCGATAGAAAGATCCATATTCAAGCTGCCGAATACGATCACCTTGCTCATGGAATCACACCACCTAGCTGTTGTCGGCATCGGAAGGTTTCGGGATGAAGAGCGAAACGAGCAATGCCGCACCGAGCAACACGGCCGCCGCGATCATTGCTGCAGAATAGCCGATCTGTGCCCCGTTCATCGCAAAAGCATCCATGACCGCATAGAGAACCGCGAACGAAAGGCCAGCTCCCAAGTTGAAAGCACCTGCATTCATGCCTGGAAGATAACCGGGATTATCTTCGGGAGAAAGCACGATTCCCAATCCGTTCAGCATGATGTTCGCTGTACCAGCATACGCGATACCCAAAACCACCGAGATGATGACGAGCGAAGGAATGCTCGCGTTGTTCGAAAGGAATATACCGAAGAGCACGCCAGCGATGCTCACGATAAGACCTGCGCGCAGCACGCTGCGATATCCGAACTTGCTCGCAAGCACGCCAGCGACCGGGCCAAAGCACAGGCCGAGCAGCGCATAGGGCGTGAGCGTTGCGAACGAGACCATGTCGGGTTTCATGTCAACGCCCATAGCAGGATCTTGTGCGATCGCCGGCACCACACCATTCATGATAGCGAACACGCCAGTCATGGTAAGGAGCGTGGTGAGCAACAAACCCCAGGTCCTGCGCTGTTTGAGATAGTGAGTAGTTACCATCGGGTCCTTCTTGCGCGATTCGATGTTCCAAAATATCACGAAGAACACGACCGCAATAACAACGAGAATGGCAACCAATCCCCAATTCGCTTCAGCAAGTGCGCCGATCTCATCGATAGCAAGATAGATCGCCAAGAACGCGATGCCGAGCGTGACCACGCCAGCCCAGTCCATCTTGGGCGTTTCTTCGGCGGTGCTCTCCTGCGTGAGTGCGAACACGAGAACGACCGCAAGAGCCGCAACCGCTGCCATCACTACGAACACCGAACGGAAGCCGAAGTTACCAGCTAGCCAGCCACCCAGGATCGCATCGACGCCCGCGATACCACCATTCACTGACGTGAGGATAGCCATCAAGCGAGCATACCGTGCGTCTTCGGTCACACGCTGGTGAAGCATGATCAGGCACAACGGCACTACTGGGCCAGCAACACCCTGCAGAACGCGGCCGATCATGAGCACTTCGACGTTCGGCGCGAGCGCACTGATCACGCATCCGATGCCCGTGACCAAGAGCATGCCGCACAGCACTTTGCGGCGGCCCTTCAAGTCGGCAAGACGCGGAAGGAACAACGAGAAGAGCGCTGCTGCCGTGAAGAACACCGTTTGTGTGTTGCCGATTTCGACCGCCGTGGTAGAAAGTTCGTTCTGCATGGCAACGAGCGCCGGGGAGAGCATCGAAGCATTGAGTTGGAACGCGAAGATAGCCACCAACAACGCTGCCATTACCGCGACAATGGATTTGCCGCCTTCATCAAGGAGAGGTTTTTTCGCTTCAGTCATGTTCTTATCCAATGTTCTCGATCGCTTGTATTACCAAATTCCAGAACTTATCGAAGTCCAGCTTCGTCGCAACTTGCGTATGGCACTCTTCTTCGGAAGGTTCTGGGCCACGAAGGTCTGCCACGGTCATGCCGAGCGTGAGCTCTCCGTGAAGTTCCACATCAAGTGGGCACCGTCTGGTTTGCACCACGGAAGGATCGATAAGATATGCCACGGTGCACGGATCATGCACAGGCGGATCAACGAAGTCTTGATTGTCCTGATAGGTCTTGCGGAAGAAGTCCATGAGCCCGCTGACGATAACAGCAAGCGGCGTGCCGATCGCTTCGATGCGGCGCTGCACTTCAGGGGTGCAAAGTGCCTGATGCGTAAGATCGAGCCCGACCATGGTCAGTTTCCAGGGAGCATTGAACACGATATGAGCCGCTTCGGGATCGACGATGATATTGAATTCAGCCACCGCGCTCCAATTTCCCTCGTGGAAACCGCCGCCCATCAGCACCACTTCGCTCACGCGTTCTGCGATGCGCGGTTCCATGCGCAACGCCAGCGCGATATTCGTCAACGGCCCGGTGGGGACCAATGTGATCGTGCCTGGTTCAGACTCCATGATGGTCTTCACGATGAAGTTCACCGCATGCATGTCTTCGAGCGGACGGGTGGGTACGGGCAATTCGACGCCGTCCAACCCTGTTTCACCATGGATCGATTCAGCCACTTCCTGCTCGCGCACGAGCGGACGATCGGACCCTGCGTATACGGGAATATCATGAGCATGCGCTGCTTCGAGCATTGCACGCGCATTATAGGTGACCTTCTCGAGGCTTTGATTCCCCCCGACCGTGGTGATGCCCACGATCTCGATCTCTGGATTTCCCAATGCTAAAAGGATCGCGACCGCGTCATCGTGACCTGGATCGCAATCGAGAATGATTTTCTTTGCCATGTTCGCCCCTCTCATTTCGAACAGCAAAATAGCACGTAGTGCCTTGTACGTGCCCAAATTCGAATGCCGGCTCACGAGCCCAACAACGGAGTATTATTTTACCTGTTCACTTCTGAAAATCTAAAAGAATGAAAGAAGATATACGGCTCTGTAAGAAAAGCGCGTTCTTTCATTGGATCGACAGGGAAGGCTTGTATGCCAAGCCCCCCGATGAATGCGCGCGCAAGGTCTTTGATGCGTTTTCGCGGAAGTCTTGCCCAACTCAAAACGCCCTCTATAGAAGAGGGCGTTTGGTGTCTAGTTGAAAACCTATGAGCTTTTCGGCTGCGCTATAACCCCAGCGCTTTCTTGAGCGAAGAAACACGACGGCGGGAAACCGGGATCTTCTCTTCAACGCCATCGAGCGTGAGCAATAGCGTGCCACCTGATTGCGGCTCGACCTCTTTCACGAGCGAAAGGTTAACGAGGTAGCCGCGATGAACACGGAAGAAGCCATGGCCATCGAGCGTTTTTTCGAGCTGCGCCAAGCTGACCGTTGAGAAGTAACGATCGGTGTCGGTCTGCAGATAGGCATAATCATCGCGCGCCATGACAAAACGGATCTGATCGATATTGATAAGGATCTTCTTGCCGCCCTTTTCGACGGGAATACGTTCGGCTTTTTGAGCACGTGCATGCAGAACCACATGTTCGCGCACGCGGGCAAGCGCATGAGCCAAACGCTCAGTTTCGACGGGCTTGACCAGATAGTCGACAGCATTGACCTTGAATGCATCAAGTGCGAACTCGCTGTAGGCAGTAACGAACACGACAGCGGGCGGGAACTTCAGATGCTGGAGCGCTTCGGCCAATTGAAGACCCGTGGCTTCAGGCATGTTGATGTCGAGAAACATGACATCGCACGGATATTCTTTGAGCTTCTCGATAGCCTCACGGACACTTGCTGCTTCAGATACAACCTCAGCTTGATTGAGCTCTCCGAGAAGAAAACGCAGTTCGGAGCGTGCTGGCGCTTCGTCGTCTACAATAATCGCCTTTAGCAACACGACCTCCTCTGTTGAAAACCTATAGAAAATCGTACCAATTATAGACTATTCTGAATGATTCTGCAGCGTTGATTAACAAAGCCCATTCAAAACAGACATTTGCTCTTTCTGCCAGGAAAGTATGATACGAATGGCCCTGGTAAATGACGCCTTCACCAGCGAAGCGTGCGATAAATCGGAGGGGCAGCTAAAGACCCTACGAAGGCTGATTCTCGGCACAGCCCTTCAAGTACAACGTCACGCGCGTACCTTTGCCAAGTTCGCTCGCGTACTTCATGAAGGACTCTTCGCCAAAATAACCCAGAATGCGATCGTTCACGTTCTTCACCGCAATGCCGAGCCCCGTTTGAGAACTGGGGTCCATGATGTTCTCGAGTGCCTCTTCGGTCATGCCAAGTCCGTTATCCGCAACATACAAGAACACATCCGCTGCTTGGATCTCGCCGCTGATCGAGATGACCAACTGGCCTTCAGCGGGGAACGCATGCTTGATGGAGTTCTCCACCAACGGCTGGATCATGAATGCTGGCACCATGAGTGCCTTGACCTCGTCGCTGATATCCACATCCACGCGCAAGCGATCTTCGCCGAAGCGCGCCTGTTCCAGCGAAAGATAGCGCACGGTCTGCTCAACTTCTCGCGCGAGCGGAATAAGATCGGAAGCATTTTCGAGCGCACCGCGATAGAAGGTCGCGAATTCACGCAGAAGGATGCGTGCCTTGTCGGGATCCGTGCGGGTGAGCGAAGCCATGGTGTTGATGGTGTTGAACAAGAAATGGGGATTGATCTGGCTTTGAAGCGCTTTGAGCTCCATGCTCGTGGCGAGCTTCTTCTGCTCCTCGAGCTCCATCGCCGCGATCTGGGTGGCGATGAGCTGCGCGAAACCTTCAGCGATCGAAACTTGCGTTTCGGTGATGCGCGAGGCCGATGGATAGTAGAACTTCAATGTGCCCACGATGCTCTTGCCGATCTTCAGTGGCACGATGATGGCCGCCTTGATACCGCGCGTTTTGGTGGGAAGCCCTACTTCTTCGGGCGAATTGAGCACGCGCGTTTTGCCGTCTTTGAGCGATTCGCGGGTTGCTTCCGTGCGAAGTGGGCTGATTCCGTGGGGCAGGCTATCCTCCCCCGTCCCGCAATAACCAAGGATATTCTCGGTATCCGTGATCGCCACGGCCGAAGCTGAAGAGGAGCGATGCAATATCTCGCAAGCATGTTGAGCGCTGGTGGAGTTGAAGCCTCCCTGCATTCCCTCGAGCAAGTTCGAAGCAAGACCGAGCACCGATAGCGACTGGCGCGCGCGGATCTTGTCGGGATCGAGCATGAGCGTAAGTGTGATGAGCAAGAAGATGGTGAACACCAATCCCGAGATTCCTATGAGCACGTAGTTCTTTTCGCCGAACATGGCCCAACCAAGCACGCACCCAGAAATGAGCACCAGGCACAAACCGAGTATCTCGAGGAACACGTAAAGATTATGACGAGGGAAATTCATAGTTCGCCCTTCATGCACCGAAAACGTTCAGTTCGTTGATAACTAGAATAATAGCGGCAAACAGCAGGAAAAACCCGAATAAAAACCGCATTTTCCGCTCGGGAATATAACGGATGAGCGACGCTCCAATGAGAGCGCCTGGGATCGAGCCGATCGCCATCGCAATGCCGGCAACAAAATCGACGTTCCCGTGCAGGGTTTGCGTGATAACGCCAGGAATCGCAAGGATCACCACCGCGATCAAGCTGGTGCCTGAAGCCTTCTTCATCGTGATGCCGAGCAGCGAGATGAAGAGCGGAACCATGAGGAAACCGCCGCCCACGCCCACATACCCCGAGGCGAATCCCGCAACGAGTCCGATCGCAGCACCGGTAAGGAGCCGCTTGGCCGTCATAGGTGCTTCGAGAGTATTCACGCTCTTTTGAACTTCATGGGCGATCGCCGTCTCGGTTGTTCTTGCTGGTGCGGCTTGGGTTTCTCTTACGTGAGCACCCTGAACTTGCCCTGTTCGTTCACCAGAGCCTTGCCGACCATCAGGCATCTCTTCTGTTTCGTCGGCGAACTCCATGCGAAACCGCTGAAGCGTTGCGCGCATCGAAAGGTCCGAATCGGTGCGTTTGGGCATCTTGATCGCCTTGCGGAACATCGTGATAGCCGAATACGCGATGATGATCGCGGCACAAGCCATGATGGCGATATCGGGTGAATTCGTTGCGGCCAACACACCAAGCGGTGAAGTACACGCACCGGCAACACCAGCGATCAGGCCGATCTTTGCGATGCACGTTTTATTCTTCAGGTGAGTGATGCAACCCGCAATAGAGGTAGGTACGATCGTGAAGAGTGAGGTTGCGGTAGAGACGATGGCCGAAAGCCCGAACCCCAAACGGAAGAGCGGGATCATGAGCGTTCCGCCGCCAATACCCAAAAGACCCGAGAAGATTCCTACGATCAGTCCCACTACGATCGAAAAAGCAAACTGTTCTATCACGCTGGGCGCCTACTCACCATCAGCAAGGTTGAGGTGAATCTCCCCTGTTTTACCCGCGTCGAAGCTTGGCTTAGGGATCGATACTTCGATCTCGCCACCAGCTTCACGCACGAGTGCCGCTTCGATAAGTGCCTGCTGAAGCACTTTATCGTTTTCGGTTTGCGCCATGATCTGCATCCAGATGCGTTGGAACTCGAAATAGCGGTCGCAGTACTTTTGGGCATATTCGATCGCTTCGTTGGTAGCAACATGCGCCGCCTTGCGATACGCCGCGCGGTCGGGACGCGCCAAAGAACGCAGAAGCGCGGTTTTCTTGATGCGCTTTTCCAGCCCACGTTCAAGGAAGGGGCCTGGATAGGGCTCAAGCGACGAAGGCTTGATCTGCAGCAGATCGATCTGTGATTGACTGAATTCGATCTTGTAGTATTCGTAGATCCAACGGAAGATATCCTTACGGAACCGGTGTCCTTCGTGGCGCTCTTGCGGAGGAAGATGCACCAGATACCACTGATTGTCGAACCACAC
>FR895127.1:44109-96773 GCA_000435675.1 Eggerthella sp. CAG:298
CCACTGATTGTCGAACCACACGGCTGAACCATACATGCGCAGGTTGATGAGGTAATCAAGATCTTCGCCGCGCGGGATCCACGGATCGAACGGTACGCGCATATAGGCTTGTTTGTGAAGGGACAAGCAACCACCGCACACATGATTCGAGCGCGAAAGGCGCGGACCCGACATGGCTTTGGTGATCCAGTTATTGAACGCTGAACCCTGCTGCCAATAGTGGTTGTACCACTTGTTCTGGCTCATGGATAAGAAGCTGCCTTTGGCATTCAGGTAGTAGCCCGACTTCGCGAGAATAGGGATCTCACGACGGGTAAGTTTCCCCAAACCATACATAGCTTTTATCAAGAACTCGGGGTCTTCCACCACTTCATCGTCATCGAGGAAAACAACGGAATCGAAACCGAGGATGTTCGAGATTACCAACCCAAGGTTGCGCACTGCCGAATATCCGTGAACTCCGATCTTGTCGGCAGTGTCACCAAAGCCCAACTGCTCAAGACGTTGCTGAACGATGGCAGCTTCGCTTTCGCTGATGACGAGCGTGTGCATCTGGGGGAAGTGATCGACGATTCCCTTCACCTTCTCAACTGCTTCGTTATGCGAAACAGTGATGATGATCTGGCCGAGGCCCTGTACTTTCTGCAGCGACTCCAAGCAACGCTCGAGCGTGCCGGGCGCATCAAGCGGAGTGGGATGATCGTAAATGCTCTCGGCAAGAGATTTATCACGATCGGCCGCAGCCTGATGAAACGTTGGGATGATGATCGCTGGGTTCATGAAGCTCCCCTTCAAATGTAGCGCCTCTATTGTAGCGCATGTAGCGCTTTGCCGTACGAATCACCTACACGCGAGACGTATGCAAGACGCCCAAAATGGATCGACGCGTTGTTCATTTCGCACTGCGATGACGCGGATGACCACGTCGTTCGCGGATGCGTGCAGCTTCAATGCGCTTTGCGGCTACTTCGTCGTTTTCCTGTTTCAGGCGCAAATAGGAATCGAGGCGCATTTGTGAGAGCGAACCTTCTTCAACAGCCTCTCGCACCGCGCACCCTTGTTCTTTCGTGTGCGAACAATCACGGAACTTGCACTGCTGCGCGAGGTCTTCTATCTCACTGAAGGCAGCCTTTATGCCCGCTTCCGCATCCCACAGTCCTAAGCCACGGACCCCTGGCATGTCGACCACGAAGCCCCCTTTGGGAAGTGCGATGATTTCACGTGAAACAGTAGTGTGCCTGCCCTTGCCATCCGATTCTCGCACGGGCGTGGTGGCTTGAATGTCTTGCCCCACCAGCAAGTTCACCAAGCTCGATTTGCCAACACCGCTTCGTCCGATCAAGACCGCTGTCTTGTTGCCCTCTGCGATAAAGCTCCCCACTTGCTCGATAGAAGCAGGATCGTCCTGGCTCACCACGAACACCGCATCATGCCCTACGAGGCTTCGCACCTTGTCGATCGTTTCGTGAACTTCGGCGCTTTCGCCAATCAGATCCGCCTTGGTCAACACGACAGCCACCGTCGCGCCCGTTTCATGAGCCAACACCAATTCGCGTTCAAGTCGCTTGAAATTCACCTCTTCGGCTGGTTGCGCGATGAGCACTAGATCGAAATTGGATGCGAGCGTTTGCGGCAGCGCTCGTTCGGTCGGATCTTTACGCACGAACTTCGTCGTACGCGGATAGATCGCCTCGATGATTCCCTTTTCGTGCCCTGCGGGAAGATGGACTTCCACACGATCCCCGATCACGGCGCGATCGGTCTTGCGCTTCACCAAGCTGGTAGCGTGCTCGCAGCGGATCATTCGCCCATCGGAAAGCGAGACGAGCGGATAGCCGCGATCGAGCTTGATCACGGCCCCCTCGTACCTATCACGTCCGTTTGGTTGCATGCCGGTTATTTTCTCCGTTCGCGCAAGAAAGAGTAGGTGAACAAGCTCAGCACGCCAAGGCCGACCGCCAAACAGGAAGTCCAAAGCACCGCATCATTGACTGGATGCTTGCGCGGCGATCCTTGCTTGACCACGGTCACTTCTTTTGCGTGGATGTCAGAAAGGCCCTGGTGTTCGGAGCAACTCAAGTAGAAGGTGCCTCGCACTTGAAGGATCGTGCCGTCTGTGTTGTAGTTGCCGTAATTCTCGATGAGCTTTGCTTGCTCGTTGGTCATGAGGACCGAAACGAGCGAATAATCATCGGCTTTCGTGCTCTGCAGCGTGATCCAACAGAGGTCAGGATCGAGCTCATCGTTGATATGGTCGCCCACCACTTCACCCGTCACTTGCACGGTTTGGGTGTCATGAAAAGACTCGGCACCAGCAAGATCGGCGATATCAGTGTTGTAGAGAAACGAACTGTCAGGCATTTGGTTAACGTTGACGATGTTGCCGTTCGTGTCGACCGATTGTGTGGCAGATTCCTCTTCGTCAGCCCACGCCGGAAAAGCGACTGCGAACGAGAGCACCAAACAACACGCAAGTGCTACCAACAAAAGGATAGGTTGCTTCACGCCAAAGACCTGGGCAGATCCTTGTTGCCCACAGCGTGCAACAGCACGCTCCTTCGCCGAAGTGCACAGGGTCTTCGCTCTCTTTTCGTTCTGTGTGTTGCGCCGTATCACGTGCTTCACCTATCGATCTCGTTTTGGTTTGCGAACGGGTAAGAGCGAAGCAACGATCTTGACGACGAGCGCAATGAGCGTGATGAATTCAAGACGACCTGCCCACATCTCAAGGATATAGATGAGTTCGAGCGTTTTCGGCATGCCTTGCGTCGTGATGCCGAACGACAAACCACCATTGGAAGCCATTGCCACGCTTTCCGCGATCGATGCGGTCGCATCATACCCATGCGCGATGCCAACGAGCGCGCCCACAACATAGGTGACCACGAAAAGCGTTGATACCGTCATGGCCGCTCGTGCGATCTCATTATTGAGCACCTGCTTGCCAATGTGGTGATAGACCACCGACACGCGGGCGGAATCAGGCGAAGTGGCTTCCTTGATCGAAGAGACGATCGACTTCACTGTAAGACCGATGCGCGAGAGCTTCATACCACCAGCAGTACTTCCGCTCGAACCGCCAACCGCCATCAGGATCGCCAGGATCAGGATCGCACCCGAGGAGAATACGGTCAGAACCTGGTTGGTCGTCACGACCGAGAAGCCTGTCGTACTTGAAGCAGAGATGAGCATGAATACACCACGACGGATCATCGTAAGCAGATCGGAAAAGAGCGGCGTAGTGGAGAGGGTCGCAATGAAGATGATGCACATGAACACGAGCCAGAAGAATCCAGTTCGAATCTCGAAATCCTTGAAGAAGAGATCAGTCTTCCCACGAAGCACCGCAACGAACAACCCGAAATTGATCATGCCGAGCAGCATCAAGAGCATACAGGCGATCTCAAGGAAATAGGAATGGTAATACATGATGGACTGGCTGGTGGGCGTGAAGCCTGCGGTCATGAAGCCTGAGATGGAGATCCATAGTCCATGGAAGAATGCACGCACCGGTTCCATACCTGCAACGAAGCAGAACAGCATGAGCAAGACCGTTGCTATACCGATCACCGCCAGCGAGATCTTACTGATCAGGCGCGTGGTGGTGATGACATTGGGGACCACATGCTCGCTGCGACCTTCCGAAGAATACAACCCCGACGTTGATGAAGAAAGAAGGCCGAGCGAAAGCGCGATAACGATAAGACCCATACCACCGAGGAAGTGCATGATAAAACGCCACATGTTATCTGCGTAGGAAAGGTGCTCAAGATCCATGATCAGTGCGGCACCTGTGGTAGTGAGACCAGAAACGCTATCGAAGAGCGCATCGAGATAGCTCGCGAAGTGGCCCGACATCGCCAACGGAACCGACGCGATGAACGCGAGGAACATCCATGCGAAGCCGGTCAGCGCCATCGCTTGTTGGCGGGTAAGACGGCCAGGATCGACCTTGGCCATACGCAGCAACGAACCGATGGTAAGAGAGATGCCCGCGGCAAGGAAATAGCGGGTTGCCGGTTCCCACTCCTGAAACACCAATGCGGTGATGAGCGGAATGAGCAAGGCAACTGTGAACAGCGAGGTGAGCGTCCCCAGATAATGAGCGATGATGCGAATGTCTTCGAAGGTAAATCGGGTCCACATCTTGGCGTCCGCCCTTAAGCCAGCACCGACGAAAACGCGCGCACGATAATGGTGATGAGATACAGAACAACGATGAACCCGACAACACTTGCAACAACAGCACCGATGCTGCAAATCTGTTCTTCGAGGTGTTCTTTTAGATTGACCTGTTTTCTCATGCGTTCATTCTAGTACATTTGCTGCTTTGCGCCGCTACGATGTTCGCACGTGCACACGGGAGCTTATCGAAGGGCAGCGAGGCTCATCATAGAGAAACGGAACGCAAGTTCTGCACGGGGAAAGTTGTCCTTGAAGCGCGCAACGATGCGTTCGTAAACCATGCGTGCGTTTTCGGCGCTCGCCCCGGGCAGCAACACCAAGAATTGATTCGATCCCACTTTGGTAAATGGATCGCTCGCACGAAGCGTCGCGGAAAGTACTTGCGCGACCCGTTTGGCGTTGATGATGCGGCGTGCCGTTTTGGTCGAAGGATTGCTGAACGAGATCGCTATGATGTGCGAGTCTTCCCCGCTGCGCTCCATCTCGCGCAAACGCAAAAGCGCGATCTCGCGAAAGACAGCGTTGCTACACGCGAATGCCCCTTCATCATCATTGCTTTCGAAAAGGAACGTGCGGATGCCTTGCTCGTTCATGCTCTGCCCATAGAGTTCTTGAAGAGCGATCTCTCGCTGAGTCTCAAGCTCGGCACTCGGTTGAATATCGTAAGTTTGAGAAAGATAGCTGGCGATTGTTTGGTATTGTTCGAGCGCGGCAGTCGGGTTGGCATCAGCAAGATAAGCTTGCATGAGCAACAGACTGAATTCTTCTGCGGCAGGATCGAGAACGCACACCTGAAGACAAAGAGCCTGTGCTTCTTTTAATCGTCCCGCTCCTATAAGGGCAACGATGGTTGTCTTACATAAACGTTTATAGAGCGTGCGATAATAAACTGCTAGATTCGCGCACCAAGTAATGTCGGTGGCATCGTCTAGAAAATCGCCCGTGTAAAGCTTACAAGTTTCAAGAGCGAGATCGATTCCTTCAGTATCTTCAGCAGAAAGAAAGTCTCCGATGCGACGCACATTGGCCTCGAAGATCTCTGTATCGAGAAGAGTCGAACGTTCGGGAGCCCAATAATAAAGGCCGTCGGTATGCTTGATCAGATCGCGCGCGTCATCGAAATTGGCTTCGCTGAAGAGCGCGCGTGCACGTGAAACATTGTTCTGCAGAGTGGATGCGGGATTGTTGCTCGTGACTTCTGGCCAGAGAAGGTCGATGAGTTCTTGCGGTGAAACACCATGATCACGATTGACGATAAGGTAAGCCACCAGAAGCCAAAGGCGATGGGCGCGCCCCGAAAGACTCGCGGTGATCTCTGCCACTGATTCGACCGAAGTGAACGTGTCGATGCGAGCAAGAGCGATTTCGGCGGTGGACGCATTGCCTGATGCTGTCGTTATATCGCGCATCGCCTTCGCCGGAATTTGTGAGATCGAGAACGAGCCGAACATTTTGATGCAAAGCACATCATTGGTCTTTCGTTTTTTCGGATGTGCAGCCATCGTGTCTCTCTTACAGCATAGGTATCAGGTGCCCATCATTTTAATACTTTCAGAAGAGCACCCTTGCTCGTTTCGATCACTTTGTTTTTGAAACTCCAAAATACTTCGCCGTCTTTCTCGGGAACGCCTTCTGTTGTTGATCGGTCCTTCGCTCTTTTGGAGCGTTCTTAGTTGTTGAATGGCGCTCGGTTCGCTCGAGGTCTTGTCTCACAGGATTTTCGAAACGAAATGCGTGACACAGTTCTTGAAAGCCGATATTTCAAAAGTGCGCGATCGTCGTGCAACAGCGCAGGGACAAGAACGATCCACATTCGATCACTGTCCCCGCGTCAATGGTTCTCCCCTTAAATCTGTTCCACGCAGATTTGCCCGTTGTATGACCTTGCAAAAAGTGAGTACGCAGCATCAAATCTTCGTCACTGTTTTTCAAGGCGATCGAATTGTCTCCGAGAGTTTCAACAACGAAAGATCATGATAGCTAGCATCCTATTCCGAAAGTGAAGTGCTTTGATAGCAACCTCTGATTTTGGTGCTAGCTCCTTTTCCCGAAGTTATTAACAGAGTGATTTGCAAGAGAAGGAGCGGAACTCTTGCAGGATGATGATCCTTTGCTCAAGAGAGCTCCGCGTTAGCTTTTGTCCTTGAAATACTGTCTTGTGTTCATATTCTTACCGTGTGCTGTCTGTATACGTATGCTTTGATTTAGAGCTTTTCCGTACCACATGACCTATTCTATCCTTTTCTCTCTACAGGTTCTTATTGTGTTCTCTTTCTCATGGTTCACTGCTTTGGTTTCACACGATCACACATGAGTTTTCATCGGTGAACACGCTGTGCTACAAGTGTGTTCTGCCTGTTTAAGGGCATAGTTTCCAGAGCAAAGGCACTCCCTACCCTTTTGGCGCTTCCTACTTCTGTAAGCCTTTGGTTCGCACAAGATAACCGCTGCGAAAGCTTCAACGCAGGTTACTCAAGCTACGCAACAACCTCTTCGATACGTTAACAAAACGAAGAAGAGCGTGGTTCTCTGGTGTCTATAACAGCCACATCCAGAACGGGACACAAGCGAGTAAACCAACAATAAGAGATGCTCGAATGCCCGTTAACCCGAACGCCAAGACGTGAACTGAGCTACAGAACGTACTCCCTGAGAAAGAAGAGCCGCCTCTCAGGAGAAGCGTTCGAGCGTCGATTCGCCGCTGAAGAACATCGATTCATGGTTGCAGAAAACCATGCCCCCAAGAAACAAAAAGGCTCCCCGAAGGGAGCCCGCATCAACTGGCGGAAGGGGAGGGATTTGAACCCTCGTTACCTCGATTAGAGGCAAAACGGTTTTCGAGACCGCCGCATTCAGCCGCTCTGCCACCCTTCCAAGTTCCGCTTCTCACAACTAAATGCGTCGCGGAGTTTGTCAAAAGAAAACGCTCTCGCGAGCGCTTCTGGTAAAGACTTCGGTGCTCGATTTGGACTAACCCACTCGAGCTACCGTGTCTTAGCAACACGCCAGAAGGCGTGGGATTCACTGGCGGAGAGATGGGGATTCGAACCCCAGATACGCTTTTGGCGTATACACGATTTCCAATCGTGCTCCTTAAGCCAGACTCGGACATCTCTCCAGCTTCTCCGTGTAAAACAAGTTTTGCACGTGCGATGATAGATTATATACCAGTTTAATATTCACTCACAAGGGAAAAATAGCCATCTTGCTCAATAATCCGCAAAGGCACATTGAACAACTCCGACATACGCGCACTCGTAAGAAGCTCTTCCTTTTTGCCATCATCGAAGAGCTTACCTTCTTTGATCATGACAACGCGCTCGATTTCGGGGATGATGTCCTCGGGATAATGCGTCACTAAGATGATCGACTTTCCTCGCTCAACCAAATCGCGCATCGACTTTCTTACATAGTACATGCCTTCTGGATCAAGACCAGTCGTCGGCTCATCAAAAACAAGAACTTCCGGATCATGGATGAGTGCGCGAGCCAAAAGGATGCGGCGCGCCTGGCCGGTCGAAAGCGTCTTGATATCACGCTCGGCAAGATCTGCCACGCCAAGCATTTCCAATATCTCCATCACCCGTTGTTGCGATTCAGGAGTCACGCGATACATCTGAGGAACACCGAGCGTGCCGAAAAGACCGCCAGCAACGATGTCCTTCGCAGGAAGATGAACCGTGATCTGATCCTGCATCGTCGAGGAAACAACACCGAGCACTTTCTTCGTTTCTTGAAGAGTGGTGCGGTCATTTCCGCGGAAGAGCACGGGAGGGTTGTCGCGATAGAGCGGAAAATCCTCGCGCGTGATAAGGCGAATGAACGTAGACTTTCCTGCGCCATTAGGACCGAGCAAGGCGATGTTCTCACCAGAGTGCAATACAAAGGAGTCGACCTCTAAGATATTCTTTCCGTCCCGACGCACGATCGCATCAGTAAGTTGAATGAGTGGTGCTTCGTTCTTCACGTCTGTCATGCTTGCATACCTCCTGTTCTTCACAATCGCTCTCCATGATAAGCCTACTTTGCCAAAACAAAAGAGCGGGGACCATGCCTCCGCTCTTACTGTAGCTTTAGTCGGTATCGATCGACTTTGATTACTCGCTCTTGTTTCCGCCTTCGATGGCGCTCAGGTTAGAGCCTTCTTCACCGGGCTTATCGGAACCCTCCTGGTTGCCAGGATTATTATCGCCCGAATCGCCTTCGGAGTTGCTACCATCTGAATTTTCGTCAGAATTGTTGCCTTCATATTTACTCAGATCGACGTTATAGGGGACATTGGCAGGCATTTCATTAACAACAACCTCAGATTCTTCCTTGTAGTGATTAAGCCACTCTTGGAAATCTTCGGCTTTCTTTTGTGATCCGTAAATTTTACGCATGTAGTCAACGATCTCTGAAGGATAGGCAGAAAGAGAAGTCGGATTGCCTTCAATGTTGAGAACATCGGTGCAGAGGATAACATGAATACCGTAATCGCTTGCAGTAAGGGTGATTTGACCCTCTTCTATACTATCAAGAGCCTGATTGTAGGCATCAACATAATTGTTGATCGTATTCCAGCCTACATCACCGCCATTACGAGCAGAACCCGTATCGGTTGAGTATTGCTGAGCCGCTGTTGCAAAATCGATCTGGCCAGAAGTGAGCATGCCAACCACCTCTTCAGCCTTTGCGGCATCGTCCGCAGCAAACAGGATGTGAGAAGAACGCTTTGAACCATTGATCATGTCTTTATATTGGTTCATGAATTCAAGTAATCCCGCATCGTCGCTCGTGTCTACTTCTGTAATCACCTTATCTTGAAGAGCCCGAGAGGTAAGACCGATTTTGATTGAATCACGGTATTGATCTTCCGTGACACCAGACTGAGCAAGTGCATCTTGCCAAGCCTTATCGTTACTGTAATTTTTCTTCATCGCATCGACTTGTTCATCGATCTGCGATTGTTCGATCACTACTTCGTTCTCATCAGCAGCCTGACGAATAAGCTCCTGCTGCACATAATAATCGACTACCTGGCTACGTACCGACGCAGGATCTTGTGAACTTTCTTTAAGCCAGTTAGCCCAAGCTTCTTCTTCAGTAAGGTTCGAGCTCGTGCGGAAGTCTTCAATATATTTAGTAACGGTATCTTCTTCGATAGGTGTTCCGTTAACTGTTGCAGCCGTTCCGCCAGTAAAACCGTATTTCGAATTACAGCCGGCAAGCACCAAACAACAGATGACGGCAAGAATAAAAGCTGAAACTTTTAAAAACGTTGCTTTGAGCGTCATAGCGTTCCTTTATTTTATATATGGTTATGCACAGTAAAATACCCTGCGCGAGTGCGCAAAACGATTGTTGCACATCTCGACTTTCTTGCGTTTGTCTGCACAAATGCTCCATTTTAAGAGCACTGTTTTCATATGCTCTTCATATATCGACACCTGGAAAGATGCCAATTTACTTATTCTTTTGCTCCTTCTTACGTTGCACCGAAGACAGCGTTCTTTTGCGCAGGCGAATATTTTGAGGAGTGATCTCAACTAATTCGTCATCTTCAATGTACTCAAGCGCTTCTTCGAGCGTGAATTCGATCGGAGGGGTAAGCTGGATCGCCTTATCAGCACCCGAAGAACGTTGATTGCCCAGCTGTTTAGCTTTTGCAACATTCACAACCATGTCGCCCTCTTTGGCAGACTCGCCGACGATCATACCCTCATAGCATTCCTCACCAGGGCCAACGAATAGGCTGCCACGCTGCTGGAGTGTATCGAGCGCATAGGCTACCGACTTTTCCGTTGCCATCGCGATCATCGAACCATTCTTGCGGCCGCCAAATTCACCGCGATATGCTCCATACTCGCTGAAGTGATGGAACATCGTTGCTTCACCACGGGAAACATTGAGCAAGCGCGTGCGCAGACCCATCGTTCCACGACTGGGTATCTTGAACACAAGATGCGTCTGGTCGCCGCGCTGGAACATATCGGTCATTTCGCCGCCTGCTGTACCGAACACCTCGATGCACTTACCCGCATATTCGCTTGGAACATCGACTGTCGCTTCCTCGATGGGCTCGAGCAGATTGCCTTGGTCGTCCTTCTTGATGATCACGCGCGGGCGTCCAACCTGAAATTCAAAGCCTTCACGACGCATCGTTTCCATCAGGACCGACAGATGCAGAAGCCCACGACCAGCTACTTCTACACCAGATTTGTCCTCAGTTTCACGGATACGCATAGAGATGTTGCTCTCCGCTTCTTTGAACAGACGCTCCTTCAGCTGTCGCGCACCTACGATCTCACCCTCACGGCCAACGAGCGGAGAAGTCGAAGCCTCGAACACGACCGCCATGGTTGGCTCTTCCACTTCGATCGGATCGAGTTCGATCGGGTTCTCGCGGCTGGTGACCATATCCCCGATGTCGGCATCTTCCACACCAACTACTGCGATGATATCGCCAGCGGAAACTTGCTGCTCCTCTTTCTTTCCGAGCGCGTCGAAGGTGAATACCTGTTTGATCACCGTGTTGTATCGAGCCCCATCATTCTTGATCACGAGCACCTGCTCATTTTTCGACATCGTGCCCGAAAACAAGCGCCCTACCCCGATACGACCTACGAAGCTCGAATGATCGATCGTGCAAAGCTGTAGCGCAACGGGCCCTTCCGGATCGCAGTCGGGTGCGGGAACTTCTTTCAAGATGGTGTCGAGCAGGGGGATCATGTTGTCGTTATCGTCATTCGGCTCATAACGCGCATAGCCATTCACCGCCGAAGCATAGATGATGGGGAAATCGAGCTGCTCATCGCTCGCCTCGAGTTCAACCATGAGGTCGAACACTTCGTCGACCACTTCTTCGGGGCGCGAACCGGGACGGTCGATCTTATTGATAACGAGCACGATGCGCAAGCCCAGCTCGAGTGCATGACGCAGAACAAAACGTGTTTGAGGCATAGGTCCTTCGAAAGCATCCACGATCAGAAGTGCACCATCAGCCATATTGAGCACGCGCTCGACTTCGCCGCCGAAATCGGCGTGGCCAGGCGTGTCGATGACGTTGATCTTCACATCTTTATAGGAGATCGAGATATTCTTGGACAAGATGGTGATGCCGCGTTCGCGCTCTTGATCATTCGAGTCGAGCACGCGCTCTTGAACGTCCTGGTTCTCACGAAAGACGCCTGCAGTATAGAGCAAGCGGTCGACGAGCGTGGTTTTGCCGTGGTCGACATGAGCGATGATCGCAACGTTACGGATGTTTTCCTGTCTCATAGTTTTAGGTAGCCTTCTCTTATCTCGATCGTTTGGACGATGATGTTTGGTGCTAAGTTGACCGCGCAACATAGTCTTGCCGATAGCAAGGTCTTGCACGTGATTCAGCTTCCTGCACAAGCCTTTCAATAATAGTACCGTGCTCTTTTACGCATGAATGAAGGAAAGATTTGGGCTGTGAAAGGTTCGCTCAAGAAATTATTCGGCGAATTTTACGCTATGCTTTCCCTGTAATGTTTTTATGAGAAGGGGGAATCATGACGGTATACCAAGATCAATACCACATGGCCGATTTCACGTACGACGATTACGAGAAGATCGTCATCACGCAGAAGGGTCCTATCTATATTTGCGCATTCAACGATGCAGGCAACTTGAATGCGATGTCCTACCAGCAAATGGCGGAATTCAACGACTTCCTTATCAAAGTGCGCATGGATCCCGATTGTCGCGTGATCGTGCTGACCGGCGAAGGCTCATCGTTCTGCGCAGGCTTCAACTTGAACGACCTCGCACTCGATCCGCCCGAGGAAATGGGACGCACCCAGCGCGATTTCTTCATCATGCAAACGATCTGCTCTGATCAGGTGGTGAACATGCGTGCATGTCCGCAACCGATCATCGGAGCGTTGAAGGGTCACGCAGTTGGTGGCGGCCTTTCCATATCTTGTGCTTGCGACCTGCGTGTTTTGGGTGAATCCTTCAAGATGCAAGCAGGATACTTGAACATTGGCCTCACCGGAACCGATATGTCGGGATCGTTCTACCTGCCGAAGATCATCGGATTTGCCCGCGCGAACGAAGTGCTCATGACGGCGCGGCGCATCGGTGCTGAAGAGCTCTACGACTGGGGCTTCGCAAATCGCCTGGTTGCCGATGAAGATGTGCTCGATACCGCACTCGAACTTGCAGAGATGATGGTGAAGAACACCTCACCGTTCGGTCTACGCTTGACCAAAGAATCGATGCAGTCCTCTGTTGATGGCAATAGCTTCGATACGCAGATCAAGATGGAGAATCGCAATCAAGTAGTGGCAACGGAAACCCAGGATGCCTATCGCGGAACGCGCAAGATGAATCCGAACCTGCGCGAAGACGTGAAAGCTCATCCGGAAAACTATACGTTCAGCAATCACTAGATTCTGCCACTATCAAACATAAAGGCAAAACAAAGGAGCGGGTGCGAAGCGTACCCGCTCTTGTTTTAGTGAACCAAGAAAGCACTGAACGTCTTCGGATGCGCTTCCTACGTCGGACCCCACCCTCTGACGGGACAACGGGGACGTAGCCCATTGTCCTTCTTTTGACCCTTAACCCGAGCTTTCGCCTCCCCCTCACACAACAGTCCACTGGACTGTTGTGCCCTCGCGGGGTTCGATCCGTGCAGGTCTCCCAATAAAAAACGACCACCCAAATGGATGGTCGTATTCATGATGGTGGAGCATAGGGGGATCGAACCCCTGACCTCAGGCTTGCAAAGCCCGCGCTCTCCCAGCTGAGCTAATGCCCCAAAAAAATAGCAACTTCCGTTGCATACGCGATGGATCTATTGGATCCTCGAACTTTTATAATAAACACTCCACCGGCTAACTCGGCTCACGGTGGAGTGTTTATCCACAAAAAATGGTGGGCCCAAGCAGATTTGAACTGCTGACCTCACGCTTATCAGGCGTGCGCTCTAACCAACTGAGCTATGGGCCCGAAAATCGCGCCCATTTAATATATAAAACCCCTCACTTTTTTTCAAGTTATTTTCAAAAATGGAAGATTTTACACGCGAGCGGAGTTTATTCCTTCTCTTCTTCAAAGTCTTCTGGCTCGATCGTCTTGATAAAGGTGTGGAACTGCTCGATATCATTCTCGTTCAAAATATGGTTCTTTTTGATGATGAACGGGTACGATTCCTTTTCGAGCACATCCTCTTCGATATAGATCGGCGCATTTTGACGGACCGCAAGATTGATCGCATCACTTGGACGCGCGTCAAGGTCGATCAGGTCTCCGTGGTGGCGCAAATAGAGCCGCACGAAGAACGTTTCGTTCTTTACACCCGCTATGAGCACATGATCAACGTAGGTATTCAAGTTCGTGAGTGCATCAAGAAATACATCATGGGTAACAGGACGCGGAAGACGGATGTTCTCAATGGCAAGCCCCATCTGCGTTGCTTCGGTAAGCCCGATCCAGATGGGAAGCACACGACACGTATCTTGAACAGGCTCATCGCTATACGGGCGCAGCACAAGCACCGAAGGCGAAACGGCCTGCGAGATGATAAGTGTCTGTATATAGCAACGAACCATGAGGTGCTTCTTATTCTCGTGCGCTTTTGGTCTACCTTCACCTTAGGTGTTTTTTCCTCAAGCAGGGGCGCGAACCTCAAAAAGACACATCTCTGTGATTTTGTCGTAGCGCAAAAGACACAATCGCCTTGGCGCTCCATAACTTTCAGCACCAAGGCGATCGGCGAATTTTCGAAGAGGCACTTGCTATGCTTCTCTGCAAAAGTCCTTAATCATCGAGCAACGAAGTCTGGTTCTCTGAAACCTCTTTCTTGCTCGATTTCTTCGATGAAGTACCTTCGGTAACCGCCACCGCTGTTACCTTGTCTTTGTCGGCAACGTTCATGATATGAACACCCTGGGTAGAACGCCCAAGCTGCGAAACGCCCTCGACTGGCGTACGAACCACAACGCCTTCCTCGGTGATGATCATGAGCTCGTCGTTCTCTTCGACGATCTTCATGGCTGCGAGCAGGCCTTTCTTCGCAGTCATCGTAATGGTGAATACACCCTGGCCGCCGCGATGATGGATGGGGTAGTCCTCGACCGAAGTTCGCTTCCCATATCCGCGCTCGGTGATCACGAACAGTTCAGACCCTGGGCGAACGATCTCCATACCTAACACTTTGGCATCAGCCTGAACATTCATGCCACGCACACCTTGCGTGTCGCGGCCCATCGCACGCACTTCTTCTTCATCCCATTGGATCGCCTTACCAGCAGATGAGACCATCATGACCTTCTCGCCGGTAGCAACGCGCTGGACAGAAATGAGCTCATCGCCATCTTTCAGGCTGATAGCGATCAAACCATCACGACGAGTACGGTCGTAAAGCTTCATGGCGGTCTTCTTCACCATGCCGCCGGCAGTTGCGAACATGAGATATTCGTCTTCAGGGAAGTCTTTCGTAGCGATGACTGCTGAAACCTTCTCGTCCTTTTCGAACGGCAAAAGATTCACGATCGCATTACCGCGCGCATGACGTGAAGCCTCAGGGATCTCGTACACTTTCAGGCGGTAGACCTTGCCCTTGTTCGAGAAGAACAAGATATAGTCGTGCGTTGAAGCGATGAAGAGATGCTCAACGAAGTCGCTTTCTTTCAGGTTCACGCCCTGCATGCCTTTGCCGCCGCGTTTTTGCTGGCGATACGTCGAAACAGGCAAACGCTTGATGTAGCCGGCCTTCGTAACAGTAACCGCAACCTCTTCTTCAGCAATAAGATCCTCAACATCGAGCTCTTTCACTGCGCCCGTGATCTTCGTCTTGCGCGGCGTGGAGTAACGGCTCTTAATCTCGAGCAATTCGTCTTTGATGACTCCATGGACCATGTCGGTATCATTCAAGAGCTGCTTGTAATAGGCGATCGATTCACGCAGCTCAGCAAGTTCATTTTCGATCTTCTCGCGCTCGAGTCCGGTCAAACGGCGCAGGCGCATCTCAAGGATCGCTTCGCTTTGTTTTTCTGAAAGCTTGAATGCTTCCATCAAGCGCTCTTTAGCCTCAACATCCGTTTCAGAAGAGCGGATGATGTTGATTACTTTATCGATATCGTCAAGCGCGATGACGAAACCTTCTAAGATATGGGCGCGTGCCTCGGCTTTCGCCAGATCATAGCGCGTGCGGCGCTCGATGACTTCTTCCTGATGAAGAATGTAATAATGCAGCATTTCCTTTAGAGAAAGCGTGCGGGGAACGCCATTCACCAACGCGAGCATGTTGCAACCAAAGCCAACCTGCAGCTGCGTATGCTTATAAAGTTTATTCAGCACGACCTGCGGAATCGCGTTTTGCTTGAGGTCGATGATGATATCGATACCACTACGATCCGCAGCATCATGAACAGCCGAAACTTCTGGCAGCTTCTTATCGCGCACCAGATCAGCGATCTTCTTGAGCAAATTCGTACGATTCACCTGGTAGGGAATCTCAGAGATCACGATCGAGCTCTTGCCGTTCTTCCCCTCTTCGATGCGGCATTTCGAACGAATCGTGAGGCTTCCACGGCCTGTTTCATAAGCTTCCTTGATACCTTCGCGGCCCATGATGATCGCGCCCGTTGGGAAATCCGGTCCGGGAAGTACGGTCATGAGCTCTTCAGTGGTCACATCAGGATTGTCGAGCATCATGCAGGTAGCATCGATGGTCTCGCCTAAGTTATGCGGCGGGATGTTCGTCGCCATACCAACGGCGATACCAGAAGACCCATTGACCAGCAGGTTCGGGAAGCGTGCCGGCAGAACAACAGGCTCTTCAAGCGAATCATCGTAGTTCGGCTGAAAATCAACCGTCTCTTTATCGAGGTCGCGCAGCAGTTCCATCGCTGGTTTATCGAGGCGGGCTTCGGTATAACGCATAGCAGCAGCCGAATCGCCGTCGATCGAGCCGAAGTTTCCATGGCCATCGACCAGGGGAACGCGCATCGAGAACCACTGAGCCAAGCGAACCATCGTGTCGTAAACTGCAATATCGCCATGCGGATGATACTTACCGATCACGTCACCAACAGTACGCGCAGACTTAGCATGCGGACGGCGCGGCGTGATGCCACTTTCATTCATCGCGTAGAGGATACGACGATGAACCGGCTTCAAGCCATCGCGTACATCAGGCAGTGCACGAGAAACGATAACGCTCATCGAGTATTCAAGAAACGATGTGCGCATCTCCTTGCTCAGTTCTGCAGAAAGGATATTTGATTGGGTCTCTTCGACCTCTGTTTCGTTGTTATCAGCCACAAAAGCTCCTTAACCAGGGCATTTTTTACTAAATGAATAAAACGGATGGAATCTCGTGAAGAGCTGTGCTCTTAGAAATCGAGGAAGCGAACATCGTGCGCATGCTTCTGGATGAATTCCTTACGCGGTTCAACCTGATCGCCCATCAATTCACTCACCACACGCTCTGCTTCAGCAGCATCCTCGATGCTCACTTGCAGAAGGGTGCGAGATTTCGGTTCCATGGTGGTTTCCCATAGTTGTTCAGGATCCATCTCGCCCAGACCTTTATAGCGCTGGAGTGAAATGCTATCGCGATCCTTCTCGGGAATCTCTTCAAGACGCTTCGTAAGCGCATCATCGTTGAAGATATATTCGAGCTTCTTACCGCCTTTTTTCTTAAGACCATACAGCGGCGGCTGCGCGATATAGATATATCCACGCTGAATGAGCTCAGGCATATAGCGATAGAAGAACGTAAGCAGCAAACAACGAATATGAGCGCCGTCAACGTCAGCATCGGTCATGATGATGATGCGATGATAACGTGCATTATCCGCATTGAAATCTGCGCCGATATTCGTTCCGATCGCCGTGATGAGCGAAGAGATCGTGTCTGAAGAGAGGCTACGATTAAGACCAGCGCGCTCGACATTCAAGATCTTGCCACGCAAAGGCATAATAGCCTGGTACTTTCGGTCGCGCGCCATCTTCGCGGAACCACCTGCAGAATCGCCCTCGACGATGAAAATCTCAGAATCTGCCGGGCTCTTCGAAGAGCAGTCTGCGAGCTTGCCCGGAAGCGAGAAAGAATCGAGCACGCCTTTGCGGCGAGTCATCTCACGTGCTTTTCGTGCAGCTTCACGAGCTTTGAATGCTTGAGATGCCTTGTTGATAATGCGTTTCGCCGGAGCAGGGTTTTCTTCAAGATACTCAGCAAGTCCCTGCGTAACCGCACCTTGAACAAGACCGCGAATCTCGGTATTACCAAGCTTGCCCTTCGTCTGACCTTCAAACTGTGGGTCGCGCAATTTCACGGAGATGACCGCTGCAAGACCTTCGCGCGTGTCGTCGCCAGAAAGGTTTGCGTCCTTATCCTTCAGGATGCCTTTATTGCGGGCATAATCATTGATCGTACGGGTCACGCCTTGCTTGAAACCATCAAGATGCGTGCCACCATCGATCGTATGAATGTTGTTCGCAAAAGAAAGCACCGAATTCGTTGAATAGGAGGTGGTCCACTGCATAGCGATCTCTACCATACCATCAGCATTTTCCACTTCAAAGTAAATGGGCTTGTTCAGCGTTTCTTTACCGGTATTGATATATTTGACAAAATCCTGCAAACCGCCAAGCGCTTGGAACACTTCTTTAGTGGGCTTACCATCTTCATTCAAGGTACGTTCATCGATGAGCGTGATCTTAAGACCCTTGTTCAAGAAGGACATCTCACGGAAACGCGCTGCTAACGTGTTGTAATCGTAGACCGTAGTCTCTTGGAAGATCTCAGGATCGGGCCAGAACGTGACCGTAGTTCCAGTGTGCTTCGCTGAACCGATCTTGTGGAGCTTCTCTTTCGTTTTGCCGTGATCGAATGAGATCTCATATTCCGTACCATCACGACGAACTTGTACAACGACCTTGGTTGAAAGAGCATTCACTACCGAAACGCCCACGCCATGAAGACCGCCGGAAACCTTATAGCCCTCACCGCCGAATTTACCGCCAGCATGCAAGATCGTAAGAACAACCTCAACTGTTGGAATTTTCTCTTTTGGATGCTTATCAACAGGGATACCGCGACCATTGTCATCAACAGTGATCGAATTATCTTCATGTATGGTCACCACGATATCGGTGCAATAACCAGCGAGTGCTTCGTCGACCGCATTATCGACAACTTCATACACAAGATGATGAAGACCACGAGGGCCTGTTGAACCAATATACATACCAGGGCGCTTACGAACCGCCTCAAGGCCTTCAAGAATTTGAATGTCGGAACCATCATAGTGAGAGTCTTTTGTAGCCAATCTTGCTCCTTTTTAAACAGCGTTTTATTGGTACGAAGAAGCGCACAGAACGCTCCTATGAACAGCAGCTTATTCTACCACAAAATATGGTGGTTTATGTACCTCTACTTATGATATATCCACAAGAGGTTGTAAGCGCGTATGAGCGGGTATATCGATATTTTTGAGAAAATACTTAATTTTTAAAGGGATGTTCTTTAGTCGCTTTTAGAACACGCCGAAACGATTCGCGAATGTCTTTATCTTCAATACCAGAAACACACGTCTCTATTTCTTGTTCTTCTTCTGCAGTCAGCTTATGAGGGGTGGGTAAATTTTTTTGATATTGCGGCTTCTTGAAAGGATAATTCTCCCGATAGGCACCGCGCGATATTTTAATATCGAATCTATCCACCTTCACGATGAATTGCTCGCGATACTTAAGAATAATCAATTCCCGCTGCGCGTTGAGTTCTGCTGCTACCAAGGAATTATCAACGTAGACAGTAAGTATCTGATGTGTTTCACGAGAAACATCCCCAGAATCAGGGATCTCTTCTTTGGTCATATAGACCGAATTGATATGTTCGAGGATGAACTCATCAACACAAGCCGCAAATTGAGCATGCACTTGTTTGATCTTACGATCGATGAGCGCTCGCTTCTTTTGTTCATCGGGAAGCTGGTTGAAGAAGGTATTCATATAATTTGAAACGTGAGTCTGCGGTCTTTTCATATCACCTCTCCCCTTCTTGAGTTAGTTCGATGATCTCAGCATTTGAGAGAAATTCATCATCGAAATAGGAAAGATTCGTTGAGGTGATGAAGGTTTGAATATCCTGGGATATCACCTTGATCAATTGACTACGGCGCTGTTCATCAAGCTCTGACATCACATCATCGAGCAAGAGCACCGGGGTTTGATTCAAACGATCGCGCAAAAGTGCGACTTCTGCCATCTTATAGCTCAAAACGAGCGATCGTTGCTGACCTTGGCTCGCAAAATGACTTGCATCTTTGCCGTTGATAAGAAATACGATCTGATCCGCATGGGGACCGAACAATGAAAGCCTTCGCTGATGTTCGCGAGAGAACCCTCGTTCGATCACGGTATCAAGCTGCTCTTTCACTTCATCTCGAGAAAACTGAGACTCCATAAGCTCTTGAAGCGAGGGGTCCTCATATTTCAACCATGAAGGAATATACGCGATCGAAACCTCTTCCTTACCAACGCAAAGTTCCGCATAGTAGGTCTTGATATAAGGAATGAGCTCTTGAACAAGTCGAGTGCGCAATACATAGAACTGAGAGCCGATCGTAGTGAGCACTTCATTAACACTCTCGAGGAACGTGTGCGTCGTATCTTCCTTGAGATACCGATTCTTCTGCTTAAGGATGCGCTCGTAGTCGTGACGCACATTGTTGTAGTTAGCAGAGAGTTGGGATCCAAGGTTATCGATCTCAGCGCGCTTGATGCTTTGAGACCCTTTGATGAAGTTCAGATCATCCGGCGAAAAAACTACTGAAGGAAGGATACCGCGCAAATTCTTGATCTGCTTTCGTTTTCCATTCAATGAGAACGAACGTTTTCCTTCATAAATGGTGAAATCGATATCAAGTTTACGAACTCCATCGCCGAGCACCGCTCTAATAAAGGAAGAATCTTCTCCGAAGCGAACGAGATACTCTGTTTTAGAGCTACGAAACGAATTGAAAGCAGTTATGAGTTGGATTCCTTCGACCAGATTCGTCTTTCCGATCGCATTCGGTCCAACGAACACCGTAACATCACCGATATCGGTAAGCTCGTAATTTTTGTAATTACGAAAATTACGATAATGAATCTGTTGAATCTTCAATCCCATGAACGGAATAGTACCTGTTCATACCCTTAGTGAGTGAACCACCGCAGGTAAAACGTCTTAAAAGCGTACAGGCATGATGAGATACAGGAACTGCTCTTCTCCGAGCGCTTCAATAATACCTGGCTTCATCTCGCCTAGCAGATTGAAAGATATCTCATCGGTTTTGATAGAAGAGAGTCCATCGAGCATGAACGAATAATTGAAGGCAATATCGATCGATGCACCTTCGACATCACAGACAAGTGATTCTTGTGCATTTCCCACATCTTGGGAAGTTGAGATGAGCGTGATCACCCCTGCTTCAGCATCGACCGATATTTGAACAGGGGAAACTTTGTTGCTCAACAGAGAAACACGGCGGATCGCATCCATAAGTTCAGTACGAGAAAGCTTGATCTTCGTCGTGAAATCCGTTGAGAGAAGCTGCTTGTAGTTCGGGAAAACCCCTTCGATACGGCGATTGATGAAGGTTGCATTGTGATAGGTAACGACAATTTGATTGTCATTGAAGGCAAGGGTCACCGGATCAGAACTCGAGGGCAAAGCGATGATATCCTGCAAGAACGTGCCTGTCACTACCGCCTCGAATTCACGAGGAGGTACGGAATCGAGCTCAACCTCAGCTACTGCAAGACGATAGGAATCGGTAGCGACCATCTTGAGCGTGTTTCCTGCTTGAGTGATAAGGACACCTGTAAGAACGGGATGGCTCTCATCACGCGAAACCGTCTTTGCTGTGCTCTTCACCATCGAAGCAAAGGTATCAAAGGGAAATGAGATCTCCTGTTCTGCTTCAACCTCAGGAAACAGAGGAAAATCAAGAGGATTCAGCGTCTTGAGAGAATACGTGGTGTTATTGCAGAAGATCGTTGCTGTTTGATCATTGGTCGAAATGCTCACTGCCATATCGGGAAGGTTCTTCACAATATCGCTGAACAGCTTTGCAGGAACGACCGTATCACCAGCTTCTTCTACCAATGCGGGCAAAATGATTCTGATCGAAAGCTTAAGATCGGTTGTTTGGAGAACAATCTCACTATCACGTGCTTGGATCAAGATCCCTGAAAGAATCGACAGCGTTGAACGGCTTGAAGATCCTTTGACCACAGTAGCAAGAGCACGAGATAATTCAGATTGATTAACGCTTACCTTCATAGAGTGAACTCACATTCTTATCTAGTTGGCAATGTTCCACCAAATATCGAAGACAATCTGGCAGGCAAACATCGCTTGATAACGGTTTCTGTTCAAGAAGTTACCATCGATCATTCAAGATCAGTAACTGAGAACGACTTGATTATAGCTTGCTCTCTCCATTCCGCACGAACGAAAATTACGCCACGAAAAAGCCTTCTCTTATTTAATTCATTTTTATAAATAAATCTAAGTAGTAATAGTAATAGGCATGGTTGAAATGTGCATAACAAAGCTTTCTGCTGGTGAAGCGTGAAAAAGAAGGAAGGAATATCTTGTTAAGAAAAGCTTTCGTTTTCCACAAGGAAAAACAGTCGAAAAACTTATCCTTACCTTCCTCCTAGTTTCGGACATGTTTTGACATAGCGTTTCAACCACTTATGCACTAAAAAACTTTTCTAAATATGAAGAAATAGTGCTGTGAGTGGTATCTCGACCATCTCTAACAAGGACGATCTGATAACGCTGTCACGAAAGTGCACTTAGTATTCTTTAGAGCGCAACATTCCTCGGATCGCTTCGATCTCTTCACGTAGATTCCTGTCTTCGTTCAGGCCTTTTTCAATAAGATCGAATGAATGCATGATGGTAGAATGATCGCGGTTGAACGCTTTACCAATATCCTTATAGGTAGTATTCACGAGCTCGCGAGCAAGATAGACAGCAACGTGACGCGGATGCGCGATCGATCGGCTTCGACTCTTACTTACGAGATCAGCATGTGAAACCTTATAGAAGTCTTCGACAGCAGCTTGGATCGTTTCTATCGTGAAGCGCGTACCCGTCTCATTGATGAAATGATTAGCCAGCATATCCTTCACATCTTGCGTGGTAACGCTGTTCTCACCTTTCATCTTTACGGCATACATCACATTCGTGATAGCGCTCTTCAGTTCACGAATATTCGTACCGGAGTGCTCAACCACGTAATCCAAGATCTCGTCGGAAAGTTCGAAATTGAAGTCTTCGTCCTGCTGATATTGCTGAACGAAGTTCTTGATGATGCCGCGTTTCGTTTCATGATCGGCTGGTTGGATGTCGATCGTTGCACCCGAATTGAAACGAGAGGTATAACGCTCATCTAAATCGATATTCTTCGGTGCGCGATCCGCACTGAATACGAATTGCTTTCCTTGGTTGATGTTTGCATTGAAGATACGGAACAAGATTCCAAGCGTGCCAGGAGAGCTTTGGAGGTTTTGGATATCATCGACAAGCAAGACATCAGCGTTTTTGAGGAAATTGTCAAAGTTCTTGAAAGAAGACTTGTCGACAGATTTCTCACGTGCAGCTTCGGTATAACGTTCTGCTAATTCGTTCGAGTCGATATAGGGTACGTTCAAGTTAGGATATTGCTCATCAATGTAATTCTTGATCGCGCACATCAGGTGAGTCTTACCCACCCCGCTTCGTCCATAGATGAACAATGGATTGAGGTTCGATGTTCCTGGTCGTTCAGCAACTTCAGTAGCCATTGCATAAGCAAGGCGATTCGAATCTCCGATAACGAACGAATCGAACGTTAATAATCGAGTTGATGGATCGCTTGAGGATGATCGTTGATCCGCGTTCGTTTGGTCAGGCGAAACAGGAGGTATCTGAGGAACTGATGAGGAAGGAGCATCTATCGATGCTGAAGCATTATCAATCGAAACCGAAGAATTCAGCGAAGAGGAGCTCTCGATCGTAGTGGCTGGAGCGCTCGGCTGATGCGAAGGTAAGGTTTGAGTGCTTGGCTGTGAACTTACTCCTGAGAGAGATGGCTCGTTCGATACCTGCTGTTGGGGAGAAGGATTCGTCGTTTGTTGTGTGCTGTTCGCACCTACTCTTTCTGCTTCTTCAGCAGTGGTATTAACCTCGATCTGAACGAAGAATTCAACATGATAGATATCTTCGAGCGCACGCTGGATATCTTTCATATAGTGTCGTTCTACCCATTCTTTCACGAATGCCGTGCACGAAGTGAGCATGATAAAACCAGGACTAACTGCCTGGATTTGAATGCGAGAGAAAAAAGCGTCGAGCTGAGAAGGATTAACACCTGGATAGCTCTTGATAGTTGAGATGAGCTTATCCCAAACTTCTTGGATATCCATGTCCTTCCTTTCTTTTCCACATGTCTAAGATGGGGTTTTATCTTAGCAAGTAATTGTGGAAAAGTAAGAGAAGATCGGAATTTAGAGCGAAAGCGTGATTTGCCTTCCATCGTTCGTAAGTTGTCTTTTTTTGCCGATTTTTTCTAAAATGCCTGCTCCTTCAAGCTTTTTGAAGGATGCATGAATGCTTGCATTCGGCATACCTGTTTCATTGTGGATATCGGTGACGCCAAGTTGATTATGCGGCATAAGGGCAAGTAATACCTTTTTATCATTGTCGGTCAATGAAGGAAGTTCAGTTGTTTGAGGCTGTTCTGAATTATCCAGATCGCGCAAAAGAGAGATGGTTACCACAGAGCCTTGCCCGATGTTGTCTTCGATCTTTATGGTGCCATGAGAAAAGCTCAGCACTTCTTTCACTAACGGAAGCCCAGATCCAACACCACGAATATACTTCTTCATCGGTTCGCTTGCTGAAGTGAATCCTGGTTCTTGAGCACGGTCTTTATCTTGGATTCCTGGACCTTGATCAGCAAAGCGGATGGTGTTGCCCTTATCGAAAACAGAAACGACCGGTTCACTGAAATTAGCATGGATGAAGTTTTCTGTGACTTCACGAATGACTGTATAAGGGATCATGCCACCTCGTTGTTGTGCTTCTCTATAGGTAGTTGAAGCTATATTCTCAATGAATTGATGTGTTGGGCCACCTGGGATCTGAATGATCTGAGGCGTGCTCGTGAGCGTGTCATAGATAGCCACGCAGGCGATCGTGTCGATATAGTCGTAATTGAAGTTAGATGGATCAGCCTGAGGAACTGCAGCACGTTCTGGAGCTACTGAAGATGTTGACCTGTTGAACGGACCATAAGGATCGATTCCTCCGTTCGTACTGATGGGTCTATCTTGAGATTCATCCATGGTAATGGCTGCTCCTTGAGCCTTTCCAAAATTTTCACGAGTTTTCACATAATAATACGTGTTTTAGGGAATATATAGGGCACTTTAGGTAAATATCGATAAGATTCAAGTTAGTTTTCATTCTATTTCTGATTTTTGCTCCCTTTTCATCTTGTATTTTCAGCTTTTTCAACAATTTATTAAGAAAATGTGTAAAAACATGAAAAACGAATTGAAACATGATGGTAGGAGGAAGAGATTTTGATAGACAATATGGAAAACTCTGGCTCTCCAGTGATGTTTCATGAGAAATAAAAGCAAAGATAGAGCGTGGAAAAGCAGTAGATCAGATGGTGAATATCATTGATTGAAAAGTTTTTCCTTGCGCTTTGTCGATTGTTGTGATTTATACAAAATACCAGTTCAAAAGCCTATTATTGAAATTCATCTCAAAAGATTCTTGTAAAAGTTTTCTCAAAATTTCGGTGAAAAGTGCTTGACAAAATGAAACAAGAGAAGAAATCAACATTGATTTATATATCAAACAAATACTTTTCAACATTATCAACATTTATACAAAATGGTATTGTTGAAAACTTTCTTTTTTGCTTCCTTTATGATGGTCTCATATGTTACGGCATAGGTATGACCTTCGACGGGATAAGGTGATCGATATGAAGATATCTCTTCCAACAGAAAATGGTTTTCTTCCTGATAAGTATGGAAAATACGCTCCAGCTGCTGATCGTAAGTACGATCATGCGATCTGTTCATTCCCTATTACGATCGAAGAGGTGCCTGAGGGGACTCAAACGCTCGCGCTTACATTCATCGACTACGATTCAACTCCTGTTTGCGGGTTCACATGGATCCATTGGCTCATGTGTGAGATAGATCCGAACATCGGAGTCATTCCAGAAGATGCGAGCCAGAATCCTCAGCCTGAATGGAGACAAGGTTTCAACAGCTATTTTAGTAATATGGAAGAGATAGATAACGATCTTACGGTTGCGCAAGCGTATATTGGTCCACGTCCACCCGATGCTGATCATACCTATACCTTGCGTGTTTATGCGCTTGATAACCATCTCGATCTTGCTGAGGGGTATTTCTATAATCAACTTCATTGGGCGATGAAGGGGCATATCATCGAAACCGCTGAGTATGATGTTATCAGCCGTTCATAGAGGTTATAGATTGACTTTCAGATTAAGTATTTCTACAATTTTTAGGCTACACGTAATCTGAAAGGACAGGTAATGAAGCGTACCTATCAACCCAATAAACACAAGCGTGCAAAAACGCATGGTTTCCGTGCTCGTATGTCTACCAAAGGCGGTCGTGCGGTTCTTTCCGCTCGTCGCGCTAAGGGTCGTAAGCGTCTGTGTGTCTAACCAGCGGCTTTTACCGAACTTGTGCGTAATACGATAAAATCCTCTACTGAAATTTCCTCTATCTTTACGCACGGAAAGCGCTATAACACCTCAGGTATGACGCTGATCGTGCTTGATGCTCAACACGGCCCTTCTGGTCGTGTTGCTTTTATAGCGGGGAAAAAGAACGGTAATGCAGTTTGGCGTAATGCCGCAAAACGGCGGATGAGGGCACTCTGTGCTGATTTCGGCGGATCGATCTCAGGTTTAGACATCGTCTTTCTTGCAAAACGTAGGATTTTACAGCTTCCCTACCAGAAGTTGCAAAACGAAGGCATGAAGATCGTGAGATCGCTCCGTAAAGAAGAGGCTCAAAGAAACGAACAAGAGGCTTGACCGAAAAAACTTGGTCTTACGAGGTAGGGTGCGATGCGGAAGTTGTTGACAATTCTTAAGTCGATTCCTTGTACCATTGCAGTACTTTGCGTGAAGTTTTATCGTCTAACCCTTTCACCGATACTACCTCCGTCATGTCGCTTTGTACCAACCTGCTCGGAATATAGTATTACTGCACTCAAACGCTTTGGTTTTATAAAAGGTTCTTATCTCAGCATAAGAAGAATAGTAAGATGTCACCCAGGCGGCGATTACGGATACGATCCGGTGCCCGAAACTTTCTCACTGAAACTGGGAGATAGAAACTGAGAGGACACACATAATGTGGGACGCGTTTAAGGACGCAATATTCATATGTATTGAGTTCTTCTATAACTTTGTGCATGACTGGGGTCTTGCCATCGTTATCGTTACTCTTATCTTCCGCTTGATCTTGTTCCCGCTTATGCAGAAACAGATTAAATCAACGTTCCAAATGCAGAAATTCAGCCCGCTCATGCAGGAGATTCAGACGAAGTACGCTGATGATAAGCAGCGTCAATCTGCGGAAATGCAGAAACTTTATGCTGAATCAGGCTTTAATCCGCTTGCTGGCTGTTTGCCGATGATCCTGCAGATGCCGATCTTCATCGCGTTGTTCCAAGTACTGTACGACATGAACACGCGTACTGGTGGTTCTGAGTATACGTTCTACAACATCCTGCCAAACCTCGTTGCTTCACCAGCAAACGCATGGTCGGTTGGTGTTGGTCCGTTCATTCCTTATGGAATCTTACTTATTGTCTTTGCAGGTGCGACCTTCCTTCCTACCCTGCTTCAGCAAAAAGGAACGAATAACCCGCAGAAGAACCAGCAGATCTTCATGATGGTCATCATGACGCTCATGATGCTCTGGATTGGTTGGGGCTCCCCTGCAGGCGTGTTGTTATTCTGGGCTACTTCTTCAGTTTTTGCAGTCGCACAGCAGCAGATCACACTCAGCATTCTTCGTCGCAAGGATCGAGAGCGTGAAGCGCTTGAAGCCGAGGTCAAACCGGTTAAGGTGGATGTTACGCGTAAGGCTAAGAAACCTCGTCCAACCAAGAAAGCAAAATAACTGATCGAGCATGGACGTTAGGAAACTATCGTCCATGTTTCTTTTATAGGCTCCTCCCATCTTGGGAGATTTGAATATTAAGGAGAATCATGACTGACGAAATTCTAGAAGGTGAAGAGCTTCAATCACTCGAGCAGGATGAGCAAGCTCTTGCTGAACAAGAAGAAGAACAGACTATCGATCAGATGAAGGATGAAGACGCTCCTAAGCAAGCTCTTACCGATGAAGAACTTGATCTTGTTGCTGACACCGCCATTGCAGCTCTCAAAGACATCCTGAAGTACTTTAACGTTGGTCAAGTTACGATCGATGAATATGAAGGTGATGAGGGCGAACTGATCCTTGATATCACTGGTGATGATCTTGCGGTGCTCATTGGCCGCCATGGTCGCACGCTCGATTCGCTCCAATTCCTCATCTCTGTTATCACTTCACGTAAGATAGGATTCCGTTATCCTGTTGTGATCGATGTTGAGGGATATAAGGCTCGCCAGCGTCAAAAACTTGAATCTATCGCAGAGAATGCTGCTCGTCGCGCTGTTTCTCAGGATAAGAAGATCGCACTTCGCCCCATGACACCGTATGAGCGTCGTATCATCCATATCACGTTGCGTGATAACCCTGAGGTTGAGACGCACTCAGAAGGCGAAGGTCACGGGCGCCGCGTAGTTGTTACCCCTGTTTAGTGTTTCACGTGAAACAGTAAGGAATATCATGGGTCATCAACCCGAACTTCAGATCGAGCAGCGGAAGTTGCTCGATCTTCATTTAGAGCTTGTTTTAAAAGAGAATGAGCGCTCGAACCTTACCCGTATTGTTGACTGGCAGCAAGGACAGTTACTCCACATTGAAGACTCTTTGGTAGGGCTGCAAGAGTTCGAAGACGCTCCTTCAGGGCGCGCTGCCGATCTTGGTTCAGGAGGAGGCTTTCCTGGAATCCCTCTAGCGATCGTATCAGGACGACCGATCATGCTGGTCGATTCAGTTGCGAAGAAGACCACTGCTCTTGATCGCATGATCGAAGAGTTAGGTCTGGAAGGTCAAGTTTCAACCTATACCGGACGTTCAGAAGAGCTTGCTCTTGAAATGCCTGAATCATTTGCAGTTATTACTGTCCGCGCACTCTCTTCTCTTCCTTCTTTGCTTGAACTTGCAGTTCCGCTGCTTTCTTTAGGCGGGCAACTTATCTGTTATAAAGCGGCTGTTGAAGCTGAAGAATTAGAACAAGCAGCCGGGCTTGAAGAGAAGCTGGGCATGAAACTTGTTTCGATGCGGACGACACAGCTTTCAGATAATGGAACGAATCGCACTATTTTAGTGTATGAAAAGGTTGGAGAACCTATGGTCTCATTACCGCGTCGTCCAGGCATGGCACAAAAAAGGCCCTATAAGGCATAACCACGCAACATTTCCTCGATATGCTGTTTCACGTGAAACAGTTTATCGGTATAATCTCAGTGATATTTCATGAAAGGAGTGTTCGTGGGATTACTTGACAGTCTTAAACGCAATACAAAACCAGCACCGACTTCGCCTTACGAACCGAAAGCATCTCAACCAGCCGATCCTGGCTACCAAAACTTCGAAGAGATCAACGAAACTGCTCAAGTTATTGAGCGTGATGTAGCTGTTTCAACTTCGCCGTATGAAGAGCCAGCTATGCCAGCAGGCCAAGGCAGTGTTGCAGTCGAAGAGATCGACGAAGAGTTCGATGAAGGTCCTTCATATGTACCGTTCAGGGAAAAAGGTCCAGTTTCGCATATTATCGGACAAACGAAGATCCTAGCTATCATCAATCAAAAGGGTGGCGTAGGTAAATCTACGACTGCGGTGAACCTTGCTGCTGCGCTTGGCGCTGCAGGCAAGGAAGTATTGCTCGTTGATCTTGATCCTCAGGGAAATGCGACAAGTGGCTATGGTATCGATAAACGCGATATCGGCCAATGTGTCTATAATGTGCTTCTCGGCGAAACACCCGTTGAGGACGTCATCCTTGCAAACGTGGGTAAAGGAGTAGATGTTCTTCCTTCAACGATCAGCCTTGCTGGAGCTGAAGTTGAATTGGTTAACGAAATGGCGCGCGAGAATCGTCTCAAGAACGCTCTTGGTAGTTTGCGTGGTCGTTATGACTATATCCTTATCGACTGCCCACCTTCGCTTGGCTTACTCACGATCAATGCTTTGGTTGCTGCCGATAAGCTCCTTATTCCCATTCAGTGTGAATTCTACGCACTTGAAGGTGTGACAAAACTTCTTGATTCGATGAAACGTGTCAAAAGTGTTCTTAATCCAAGCTTGGATATCTATGGCATCGTTCTTACGATGTATGATTCGCGCACGAATCTTTCTAAACAGGTTGTGGATGAAGTGCGCTCATTCTTTGGCGATACCGTTTTCAAAACGCTCATTCCGCGCACAGTCAAACTTTCAGAGGCTCCTAGTTATGGTCAGCCCATTATCGAATATGCTCCTGAGAACAAGGGCACTGAAGCTTATAACGAACTTGCCCAAGAGGTGATACAACGTGGCTAAACAGAAAAGTGGTTTAGGAAAAGGTCTTGGTGCACTTTTCAATGACGCATCATCTTATGCTTCGAACGAGAACAGATCTGCAGAAGCTGAAGAATCTAAGCAAAAGGTAGCGAAACAAGCTGTTTCTACTGAAAAGGAAGTAACTCTATCAGTAACAGAGCCGTCTGCTCCAGAAACGCAAACTGAAGAGACTACAACAAAACCATCCGCAGATATCTATATCTCTGAAGACGCGATCGAGCATGCTAAGGTCGTTGAGCGTGCAGCTCGTCCTGTGGCAAATTCTTCTGCTGTGAAAAAAGCCCCATCTTCCAAGCGTGCAACTCCTGTTGCTGCTCGCCCGAAGGGTGATAAAAATCAGCCTTCAGAGAGCCCGTCTAAGGCTCAAAGCTTACCGAAGACGGGTGCAAGTTCGTCTAAAGCAAACAATCCGCTTAAATCGGCTCCTGTGGCTCCTGCCGCGAAATCTGTGAAAAACGATGAGAAAGGCATGGTGGGCGAGGTCTTGCTCGCGCAAGTTCATCCCAATCCCAACCAGCCGCGTACGAATTTCAAACCAGAAGAGATCGAAGAGCTTGCAAACTCGATCAAGCGCCATGGTTTGCTCCAGCCCATTCTTGTTCGCAAGACAGGCGATGGTTATGAGATCATCGCGGGCGAGCGTCGCTGGCAAGCATGCCGGAGCCTTGGTATGGAAACGATCCCCGTTCGCTTCTGGCTCGCTGATGACACGGAAGCATTCGAGGCTGCGCTCGTTGAGAACATCCAGCGCTCCGATTTGAATCCTATCGAAGAAGCGTATGGATACAAACGTCTCATGGAGCGCAAAGGTATGACCCAGTCTGAGGTAGCTCAGACCGTTTCTAAGGGCCGATCGACCATCGCCAACGCCTTGCGCCTTCTCGACCTTCCTGAGGAGGCTCAGCAGCTTCTCTTCGAAGAGAAGATCACCGCAGGACACGCACGCGCTATCCTTTCAGTGCCTACGCTCGAGGGTAAGAAGTCACTCACGAACAAGCTCATGGAAGAGAAGCTGAGCGTTCGTGAGACCGAAGCGATCGCTCGTTTGCTCGCTGGTCGCGAAAAAGCGGCAAGCACTCCTTCTTCACGCGTTCCTACTCCACAGAGCTTCAAGAAAGCTGCGCGAAGCATGTCGAAGATCCTGGAACTTCCTGTTCGTGTCAAAACTGTTCAGGGAAAGAACAAGATAGAGATTCAATTCAAGGACGAAGACGAGCTACAGCGCGTCGTTGCCGTGCTCAGCGAACACAAGAATTAAGCATCGCGAAACACAGATAAACGAAAAAGGGAGGTCTTACCTCCCTTTTCTGTTCCAAAACCTTTTCTCAGACCTAATTAGATCGGGCAAGCTTGTTCTTGAGCTGCCCACATGCTCCATCGATGTCGCCTCCGCGTGAATTACGCACCGTTGTCTCTATTCCTGCGGATGAAAGGGTCTTCTGCCAGTGTTCGATCACATTTTGGGCGCTTGGCTTAAGACGTGAATGATCGACCGCGTTGAGCGGGATCAAGTTCACATGGCACATAAGATCACGGGTGAAGGCGATGAGCGCTTCAAGTGCAGTTTCCGTGTCGTTCACCCCATTGATCATGAGATATTCCAGGCTCACGCGACGTCCGGAGGCTGCTTGATATGCGCAGAGTGCAGTTTTAAGCTCAGGAAGGGGCTGTGCACTGCAACGCGGCATGAGCATATCGCGTATGACTTGTTCAGCAGAATGAAGCGAAACAGCGAGGGTGTATTGGTGAGGATCATTTCCCAATCGCTCGATTCCCGATATAACGCCACAGGTGGAGATCGTTATATGACGCGCTCCAATGCCAAATCCTTTATTGTTGTTCAGAAAGTCGAGCGCCTGAAGAGTAGCATCGTAATTCAGGAAGGGCTCACCTTGTCCCATGGACACCACATGGGAAACACGCAAGCCGAAATCTTCTTGGATGAAGGCTACTTGATCGATCATTTCCCCTGATGAGAGGTTCCGCGTGAACCCTTCGCTGCCGGTAGCGCAGAACAGACACTGCATAGAACAGCCTGCTTGCGTTGAGAAGCAAACAGTAAGCGATCTGGGTTCTCCTGAAGCATTGGTTTGCATCGAAGGGATACCAACAGCTTCTACGCGAGCTCCGTCAGCCAGTTCAAAGCAGTACTTTCGCGTGCCATCTGAAGAAACCTGGCGATCGATCAGGCGAGCAGGCACGAGAGAATAGTCTTCAGCAAGCGTTGCTCGAAAGGCTTTTGGCAAGTTCGACATCTCATCATAGTTGTTTGCTTGTTTGACGAACAGCCAGGAAATGAGCTGGTCAGCGCGGTAATGTGGCTGGCCAAGTTCGTTGCAGAGGTTGTAGATCTGGTCGAACGAGAGCGTTTTGATAGGGGTAGACATGCTGCTCCTTGTTCAGGTGATGCACGTAGTTTTGTGGGATTTGCTTCCCTCGGTAAGGCAATTATACCGCCTCGACAGTAGGGAACGTGAGGTTTGTTATACTCACAACAAGCCTCATGAGGGGGCATCCTACCTAAGCGAAAGCAGGTTCCATGAATACCACGATAATTCCCCAGGAAACTTCAGTAGCGCTTATTTCTGGAGGTAAGAGCGGCGAACGTGAAATCTCGCTGGTTTCTGGTAGCGCCGTCTATGATGCGCTCTCAGATGCAGGGTTCTCGGTCACGCAGATCGATCCTGCAAAGAAAGAAGACCTGGTCACGCTTGTTTCAGAGGACTTCGACGTGGCATTTTTGGCACTTCATGGAAAACTTGGTGAAGACGGTACGATCCAAGGGATGCTCGAGATTCTTGGTATCCCCTACACGGGTCCTGGTGTTTGGTCGAGCGCAACTGCGATCGATAAGCCCAAAACGAAGATCGTCTATGAGCAGGTAGGAGTGCCTACCCCTCGAGCGGTTCTGCTCCATTCTCCCGACCAGATGACGGCAGAAGACATCGAGCGAGAATTCGGCAGCTCTTGCGTTATCAAAGCGGCAACCGAAGGGAGTGCGCTTGGCGTATACCTCTGCAATGGTCGTGAAGAGATCGAATCGGCTCTTAAGAACGTCTTTGAGATCGATGACCAGGCGCTGGTCGAAACAATGATCCAAGGAGATGAATACACGGTTGGCGTGCTCGGAACAGAGGACCCACAGGTTCTTCCCGTCATTCAAATCATCCCGATCAATGAATTCTACGATTTCGAGTCGAAGTACGCCGAAGGTGGCTCGAAGCACATCTGTCCGGCTCCATTGAGCGAAGAACTTACCAAGAAAGCTCAGAACATCGCTCTTCTCGCACATAAAGGCCTGGAATGCAGCGGAGTTTCACGCACTGACCTGCTGCTCGATAGCGAAGGCAATTTCTACGCACTGGAGACCAATACGATCCCTGGCATGACGCCAACTTCGCTTTTGCCGGATGCGGCGCGTGTTGCCGGCATGGATTTCACTCAGCTGTGCATCGCGCTTATCGAAGACGCGATCGCGTACGCGCGCTAGAACATGCCGCAGGACTTCATCGCGAAGATCACGACCACCACGAAGATGATCACGATCGCCCAGCTTATGATCGTGCATCCCACACGGGTCTTCCTTGCTTGATTCACCAGCTTATCGGTGGTGGTGCGCTCGGTCTTGATGAACGCTGAACCTTTTTTCAGCTTAGGGAGCGGGACACGCCCGGTGGGCACCCAAGCACCCTTGCTTTCGAGCACGCGTGAGATGCCGCTATTCCCCAGGTCAAGCGCAGGACGAATGCCCTTTCCCAGTTCGTTGCCTATCGTTTTCACAAAGGTAGAGAACGCATCTTCATGCACAGGATCATAGGAGATGATGGCTACCTGGCCCCAATATTCACCAGGTTTGGGTTCTTCCTTGAAGGCAACACAAGCAAGAAGCGCGACCGTTTTCCAGCCTTTTGCGTTGCAAAGGTCGACCTGCTTTGCCGTCTTCTCGTTCAAAACACCCATGCGAAAGCCAAAAGGATTCACGATCCACGCTTGGCGCTTATTGCCGCTGTAGTCCATTTCGATGGTAAACGGATCGCCTACGATGTTATCGGAGTTCATAAATGCAGGCGCAGCCTTACGATCAGGGCATGTGAAGTCGGCATAGCTTCCATAGTATCCGGTATCTGACATGTTTTCTCCTAGGAGTCGTCTGATAGTGAGCGCGTATTCGTTGGTTAAATGATAGTCTTAGCGCTATGGAAAAACAAAATGAGACTGCAGAGTCATCGCTTAAAACATATATTCTCGAAAACACTCCTGCACGCATCCGTGAGCGTTATGCGCATCTGAAAGAATATGCCCAGACGCATACCTTCGGCGCGCTCGATGCAGATGTAGTAGTGCTCGATACGGAAACCACGGGCTTTTCCTTCAACCATGACGAGCTCATCCAGATCGCGGCTGCCCGCATGTGCAATGGAGAGATCGTCGAATGGTACGTCACCTTCGTAAATCCAGGTAAAGAAATACCTGATGAAGTGGCACATCTCACGAATATTCATGAAGAGGATGTTGCCGATGCGCCCGATCCAGACACCGCACTCGCTGGGCTTGTCGATTTCGTGGGGGACTCGCTCGTTGTTGCGCACAACGTTGGATTCGACCGCACATTCGTTACGAAACGGGCAGCAGGGGCCACGCTGAAGAACAACATCTGGATCGACTCACTCGATCTTGCGCGCATCGCATTACCACGCCTCAATTCTCATCGCTTGCTCGACCTCGTGCGCGCTTTCGGTGGTGCAGACTCCACTCATCGTGCCGATGACGATGTTGCGGCAACATGCTTGGTCTATCGCGTCTTGCTTGCGGCGGTTGCGAATATGCCGGCGCCGCTTGTAGCGCACATTGCAGATATGGCTGATGTGGAACGTTGGAACTCGGTGTATGTGTTCAAGGAACTTGCCAGCTCAGAGGCAGCACCGTATTCGCTCTTCAAGTCGCGCAAGGCTCAGGTTGCAGAGGTACAAGCCGATCTGTTCGGTGCGGCAGAGTTTCGCGCTGATCAAGAAGCTGAGCTCGATCGTGCAGAAGCGCCGGTCTTTGCAGCGGTGATCGCTTCAGCGCCAAACGCGCAACAAGCAGAATGTTTCACGGGAAACATTTCCAATGAACAACAACGTAGCAACAACGAAACGCCTGGTCATAGTGGAGATGCTGCGAGTACTCAATCATCGCATCCTTCAGAGAATGAAGAAGAACCTCGACCTTTCGTTCTTGTTCCAGACAAGGAGATCGCGCAAGCGTTCGACCCAGACGGTATCATTGGCAAGCTGTATGAAGACTATGAACCACGCGAGCCGCAGAAACTCATGGCGCTCTCTATCCAGCAGGCTCTCCGCAAGGGAGAGAATGCCGCGATCGAAGCAGGCACTGGAGTAGGGAAATCCATGGCATATCTTTTGCCGCTCGCCCTGCTTGCTAAAGCGAACAACGTGCCCACGGGCGTTGCGACGAAAACGAACACCCTGCTCGATCAGCTGGTGAACAAAGAGCTGCCCTTGTTGCAACAGGCACTTGGCATATCGTACGCGTCGCTCAAAGGATTCACGCATTACCCCTGTTTGCGCAAGATCGAGCGCATCGATGCTCAAGGGTCACAGCAATACCTGGTGAACAACCAAATGGTCGACCAAGCACCAGCACTTGCAACGCTCCTTTCCTTCATCGAACAGACTGATTATGACGATATCGACGGTCTCAAGCTCAACTTCAAAGCCTTGCCGCGCTATCGCATCACTTCTACTAGTACGGAGTGTTTGCGCAGGAAATGCCCCTTCTTCGGGAAATCGTGCTTTGTTCACGGAGCTCGTGCCCGCGCAGAGCATTGCGATATCGTGGTAACGAATCATAGCCTTCTGTTTTGGGACGCACGTTTCGAGCATGGCCTGCTCCCGCCGATCCGCTATTGGGTCGTGGATGAGGCTCACAATGCCGAAGATGAGGCACGCCGCGCATTTTCGACCAGCCTTTCGTCCGAGACGGTAAAGCGCTTGATCCGTACGCTGACCTCGGATTCTTCTCGTTATAATCCACTCATTCGTGCGGAACGGGAACAGGTGGCCGAAGAAGCGAAGACGCTCCTTTCAACCATGCTCTCCAAGACGCGCAATGCGGGTGTGGCATTTGCTATTGCTGCCGAAGAATACTGTTTGAGCGTGAAGGATCTGCTGTATTTCGACACGGCGAACAAACGCCAGCGCTATGAATACCTCGATCTGTGGCTCAACGAAGAGATCCGCCAAAGCTCGGTGTTCCAGGGCGTACGATCATGTGCGCAAGCTATGCAGAATACACTTGAGAAGCTCATTGCTGCGATCCGTGATGTGGTGGCATATTTCGAAGAGCTCGATCATTCTTCGAGTGCTCAGCGTGAGATCGCGCTTCTTGCACTTGAGCTGCGTGAACTGTATGAGTCGCTCGATGTCATCTTTTTCACCAATAAAGAGAACCAGGTGTATTCGGTTCGCTTGAATCGTGCAAAAGACCAGATGAAAGATGCCTTTGTGGCACAGCCTCTCAACGTAGGGCAAAATCTCAACGAAGCGTTTTACTCTGAAACCGATACGGTCGTCTATACGTCTGCCACGCTTTCGGTGGGCAATTCATTCGAGTCGTTCGTCCAGGCTATGGGCCTGAACGAGGGCGAGGCTTCTCGGGCTGAGACGCTTCAGATCGAATCGACCTATGATTTCGATACCAATATGCGCGTCTATTTACCCTCAGACATGCCAGAGCCCCAAGACCCCGCGTATCTTTCTACGCTTTCCGAGTTCCTTACGCGCTTGCATCTTGCTCAGGGAGGCTCGATGCTCACGCTCTTCACAAATCGAAAAGAGATGGAAGAATGCTTTGACTTGGCGAATCCGCAGATCAAAGCCGCAGGATTGCGCTTGGTGTGTCAGAAATGGGGAGTATCCGTCAAAGGCTTGCGCGATGATTTCCTGAAAGACGAGCATCTAAGTCTCTTTGCCTTGAAGAGTTTTTGGGAAGGCTTTGATGCTCCTGGCGCCACTCTTAAAGGGGTGGTGATACCGAAGCTTCCCTTTGGGCTTCCTACGGACCCGCTCTCTTGTGAGCGCGAACTCCATGATTCTCGTGCTTGGGCGCATTTCTCTTTGCCACAGGCGGTGATCGCGATCAAGCAGGCGGTAGGGCGTCTCATTCGCACTTCAAGCGATAAAGGAATCGTGGTGCTAGCCGACAAACGCCTGGTCACAAAGCATTATGGGAAGAAATTCCTCAATTCGCTCCCAACGAAAAACATTGTTTCGCTCACGATGGACGAGATCATTGAAGAAATCGAAGCATAAGAATACCGATCAAGACTACCTTCATGTTGTCGAGTTCTCGCAAGGTAAGCCTAACGAGATCTCATTCAATGTGCTCGGTAAGAAGTCTTCTGCTTCTGCTGGCCCCGAAAAGAAGGGCTTCTGGGCACGTCTTCGTCGTAAGAACAAAGGAAGCTACGAGGGCTTTGGTGCTTCTATGGCGCTTGGGAGTGGAGAAAACCCTGCGCTCAAAGATGCGCTTTCTCGCGACACTTCGTCTGAATCAGGCGTTTCACGTGAGACAACAACAAATGCTCCATCAGGAAAAGCCCGAGGGAAACATGCGCAACCTGCACAAAAGCGCTTTGGCAGGCAAACCGAAGAGGCACCCTTCCTTCCTAATGCTTCAGGGTTTAGTGCAGAAGCCTATGCGGAGATCAGTCGTCGTCAAAAACAACGTTCGCGCAGCCGCCTCATCAGCATACTGCTGGTGGTTTTAGTTATTGCGGTGCTGGCGACGTTCGCTGGGATGTGGCTCTACCAGGAATACGAAAAGAATCGCACGAATCGAGAACTTATCGAGCAGGCATGCGACTACATCGAAGAAAGCGATCAAACGCTCGTTGCTATCGACGAATTCTTCGCGCAGCCATTTGCGGACGACACGATCTCTCGTGCAGAACAGCTGCAAAGCCAGATCCCTCATGCGCTCGAGTTACTTGAAAATGCAAAAAAATATGCCGTTCGCGCAGATGAGGCCATAGAGGGCTCTACAACCGACAAGGAAGCGGCGCAAAGTGCCTACAACACGATTGTTTCACGTGAAACAATGCTTGATGTTGCGAGCAAGAAGCTTGCAGTGGATATTGATGCCAAGAAAGCCATGGACGATCTTGCTCTTGTTGAAAAGAGCATCGACGATGCTCAGTATCTCTTGGCTCAGGCTGCTACTACTGTCCAACAAACATCCCCTGAGACAGTTGCGCAGTCAACCGAATGGCTTACTGAAGCACAGACGACGCTTCAAAATGCCCAGACAGCGCTGAATGAGGCTGCAGAGCTCTTCCCTCAGGGAGATTTCTCTCTCTACGGCGATTACTTAGCGAAGCGTCTTGAAGAGATCAACTTCGGGCTCCTTTCGAACGAAGCAATTCTGATCCAAGATCGCAAAACAGCTGAAAAGAACAATGATCTTTACAATAAAGCCGATAGTGCTTCGGTCGAGCTGGCGCAAAAGTTCCCCGAAACGTTCGCTCAGCCTCTCGTTGATGCCTATGCTCAGGCAAGCGCGGATCTCGATAATCAATTAACGCAGCTTCGTAATGATGTTGGAAGATACGACTCTTTCCTGCGCGAATATCTAGGTAATGAAACGCAAGAGTCGTAGCACAAAAGAAACGCCCCAGTCGTTTGCGCACCCTGTTCTGAAGCGCAATCGCGCACAAAAAGGGGAAAAGAAACGACCTTCTTGAAAGGTTATGCCAGTTCAAGCCGCCGTACGTAGCAAGTACAAAAACCGCCCAGATTACAAATTAAACAGATTCAAGTTCGATGGTCGGTTATATAGCCAAATGGCGTATACTAAAACCAACTATCTGAATACCTTTTTCAGGGTAGAGAAGAAGACACATAACACAGACATCGCCTTGAAAACGAGAGGGCATTTCATGACGAACATGATGGACGATATCGCGCATCTTTCACAGGAAATAGGGCCGCGTCCTGCGGGAACCGAAGAGGAACAACAGGCTGCGTTATATATCGCCGATGAGCTACAGAAGAGTGCAGGGTTTTCGACCATCGTTGAAGATGTTTCTTGTGCATCGAACGGGAACACGGTTCGGGCGATCTGTTTTGGGCTCGCGTTTGTCTGTGCGCTCTTGCCCATCATCTTCCCTGTTCTTTCGATCCCTTGTTTCATCATCGGGCTTCTTGCCGCTGCTCTTTTTGCCTGTGAAGTGTTCGGCAAGCCCGTCCTTTCGCGTTTTCTGCGTAGCGGCGTGAGCCAAAATGTTGTTGCAAAATACAATCCGCTTTCTATCACGAACACCAACAAGCGTCGCAAGATCATTCTCGTTACGCACTACGACAGTGCGCGCGTCGCAACAGAATACCAAGGTATCATCGGCCGTTATCTGCCGATTATTCACAATGTGTGTGCTATTACGTTGGCAGTTGCGCCCCTCGTACTTCTTATCAAGACCGTGTTCTTTGCCAGTGAAGCGGGCGGCTTTGCTATCGTGCTCTTGGTCTTGCAGATTATCTGCGTTGTTCTCTTGGCGCTCCCACTCGCGAGCATCATCAAAACGCGCTTTTCTGCCTATAACGACGCAGCGAACAACGATGCTGCTGGCGTAGCCGTACTCCTCGATGTTGCGCGTACGGTCGGAAACGGCCTGGTAAGCAATGAGGAAATGGAGCAGCATGCCCGTGAAGCAGGGGTAGAGATCCATGGAGAAGATGCAGCATACGAAGCTGGCGTTGTTCCCGATGGTGTTGAGGTTACCTACCAGGCGCGCGAAAACCGCATGACCCCTGAAGAGTCGCTCGCTGCTGCAAAAGCAGCCATTGCAGCGCTTACAGGCAAGCCTGTTGCAGACAAGGTTCCTCTATCCGATATCTCATCCAAGCTCGTTCAGCATGGTGGCCTGGAAGATACCGCAGAAGAAGCTGCAGCTGCAGCTGTACATTTTACAGCGGAAGAAGAGGATTCGCTTCGTTATACGCCGGGCAACGCGAAAGCAGCAACACCTGTTTCAACTTCAGAATCCTCGGAAAAGACCGCAGCTACGCCTTCTCAAACAGCCGCTGAACAAAATACTGAACAACCCGCTGAAATGCAGGAATCCTTTGTGCGCGAATCTGTTGAAGCGCTGCAACCAGGAGCCACTGGCATGGGTAGCTCCTATCAAAAGCAGGTTCCTTCATGGGCTCGTGCTGCTCAAGAAAAGGCACATGCGAACAAACCCGATCTGGCGCGCGAGGCAAATGTCTCGCGCTCTCGTTTTGCCGACGCACCTGCAGCGCACATGGCAGATGCTGCACGTCAGCGTAACGCTGCTCCCACGATAGCCGAGCGTTTGGCAGAGCAGAATGCCGCTACTGCTACTGCTGCAGAAGCTGGAGCTGCACAAGCTGGAGCTGCACAAGAAGCCCCTGCCTATCAAGAGCCTGAGTCTGAGCTGGCAAAACGCGTGGCTGCTTTACGCCAGGAGATCGATGGAGCGGCAGCTCCTCTCTTGAAGAAGTCCCAGCACGAAGACGCGGAAGGCGCAGCTCCTGTAGAGAAAACGATCGTTCGTGAGCGAGAAGTTGTTGCAGAAGAACCCGCACAGGTCGTATCTGTTGCTTCACGTGCAACCGAAGGTGAAGCGCCAGAAGGCAACTTCGAAGAAATCGACGAAACATTCGTTACTGAAGAGCCGGTCATCGTTCCCGTCATGGAGGAGGAAGCTCCCTCTGCTTCATCGCGCAAGAGCTCGGTGAAGCGCAAGACAGCATCCCATCGTGCTCATACGAAAAGGAATGGCATTGGCGGTTTTCTGAATCGTGCCTCAGACATGGTTAGCTCTGCTGCGTCGAAGGTTACGCATCGTCATGAAGACGAAGCGGAGATCGATCAGTTCGATGACGAATATTATGATGAGGTAGAAGCTGAGGGTCATACGATCGCAATGTCGCCCATCGACGTTGAGCAATTCAACGAAGAAGAGACGTTCTCTGCATCTGAAGAGGGCATTTCAAGCCAAGTATCACTGCAAGAAACTACGGTTTCACCGGCACTCTTCGATGAAGATGCGGTCTATGCAGAAGAGAATGTCGATACTACCGAAGCCGAGATCGATTACGAAACAGCACCTGTTTCTCCGATCATGGGCATGGAAGGTATGGGTACAGCAAGCACGTCAGTTGCTCAGGAGAGCAATGATGCTTCGCAGTCTGATCGTCATGTGATCGTGCTGCCTGATGTAGTTGCCCCAGTGGGCGGTTCAATAGAAAGTGCCAAGCAACGTGCACCCATGGCAGTCGATGACGAAAAGACTATGCCGCAGCCTGCGTTGCTTTCTAACATGTTACCGCGCATCGGCGCAGATCAACCTCAGCGTCAGGCAGAGGCGCAAGCGAGCGAACAACGTACGCTCTTCAAAACCCCTGGTCTGGAATTGCCTGATTTCAACACGAGCGATTTCGAGCGCATTACGGTGCCACCGATCGACGCGATAGGGAGCAATGCAGCCACCAGCTCTTCGAACGAAACGCTTGGTACGACGCTTACCGACCTATACGTTGATGAGGAATCATTCGCTCCTTCTTCGGGTTCTGCAGGAAATACGGGCACCTTTGCCGATGTCAGCACTGAACTCAGTGAAGAGTATATTGCCGAGGACGACTACATCGAAGATGCTGATGATTCTGTCTATGAAGAAGGCTATACGCAAACAGGAGCATTTGCTGGTCCCGATTATGTTGAAATGCCCAAGTCGCGCGTTGGTCGCATTTTTGGTCGTTTTGGCAAGAAGAAGAAATCACAAGACGAGCAGTCCGTGCGTGAATGGGTAAATGTTGATGCATCGTATGAAGCCCAGAGCGTAGGTAGGGAGCGCGGTAGCTGGGAAAGCTTCCGTTCCGATGATGATCTCGACGCTGAATTCATCGATGTCGATTATGGCGAACCAAATCCCAATGATCGAGGTTGGAACGGCGGTGCGTTCTCGTTGCAGAGCTTGCGCAATCATGTTTCTGGTACTGCTCAAGGTCAGGATGTGGAAGCCGACGGCGATTTTGTGGACGAGGAAGCAAGTGCAGGAAATCAGCGGCCCTTGAAACGTTCAGTACCTAAAGATGTGAAGATCACTGAAGAGATCAATAATGAAATGCGTCTGCTGCGCGATTTCCGTCATCCTGATATCGACACGGAAGTGTGGTTCGTTGCGCTTGGCGCCGAAGAGGCGCTCAATTCGGGCATGACGGCATTTCTTGAAGAACATCAAGAAGAGCTCAAGGGTGCCATTATCGTGAATCTTGAGGGTGTTGGTGCTGGGCAATTCTCCTTTATTGAAGAAGAAGGCCAGTATCGCCCCAATAAGGCTTCATCGCGCATCAAGCGAGTTCTGCGTCAAGCAAGCGAGAAGAGCGGAGTTTCGTTCGCTACGAACAAACTGCTCAGCCGCAATACGTCTGCTCATGTTGCTGCTCAGCATGGCTTGCAGGCGGTAACGCTTGCAGGGATGTCCGGCAATCAGACAGCGTTTTACGGCAGCATTGATGATGTGCTCGAAAACATCAAACCAAGCGTGCTCGAAGAAAATTCAAAATTTGTATTGGAACTTCTCAAAAGCATGTAACAAATGTCGAAATAGTGCTTGTAATACCTGGTCATCACGCTACAATGGTTAAAGCAAATAAGTGATTGTGCTGCCTTCGTTCCGGGGGCAACATAGGAACGGAAAGAGGTTCTAATGGCAGTAGTTGGATATTGCGTTAAGTGCAAAGCTAAGAAGGAACTGGTTAACCCTCAGGAAGGTGTTACCAAGAACAACCGCATCATCACTAAGGGTACTTGCCCCGACTGCGGCACCAAGATGTCTCTCATCGGCGGTCTCAAGAAATAACGAGAACGCATTTCCATATCTTCTTTAAAGGCGGCTTCGGTCGCCTTTTTTGTTGTCGGTTTTCTTTTGGATATGGCTTTGCAGCAGAAAGCAGCGCGCTTGCAGGGGACGAGAAGGGCTGAACAGGGAGAAGTGCTACACTTCTAATCTATGGAGATCCTTGTACATAATGCGCTTCACGTGCTCGAGCATTCTTTTGTTGAAACGATCTATCTTGTTCCATTTCTTTTCCTTGCTTATTTAGCGATGGAATGGCTCGAACACAAAACGGGAGAAAGAACACAGAAAGCGATTGCGCGTGCAGGAGCAGCAGGGCCTGTTGTTGGTTCAGTGCTTGGTGTTGTTCCCCAGTGTGGGTTTTCTGCGGTGGCAGCAACGCTTTATGCGGGACGCGTTATCACGCTCGGTACGCTCTTCGCGGTTTTTCTTTCTACTTCCGATGAAATGCTTCCGATCTTTCTTGCCGAAGCTGTTCCTGCGGAAACCATCCTTTCTATTATGGGAACGAAGCTGGTCATCGGCATGATCATGGGTTTCACTGTCGATCTGGTCCTGCGACTAGCTCGTCGTGACAAGCAAGGCTTGCGAATCCATGAACTGTGCGAACAGGACAACTGTGGCTGTAACGACGATTGCGCTACTTGTGAGCAGGCTCCCGAGCGCGCTTATGAGCATCACGACGATGTAGAACATACGCACGTGCACGGATCCGGCTGGAAAGGGATCCTGAAGAGCGCCACCAAGCACACGTTACAGGTGATGGTCTTCATCTTCTTGATCGTTCTCGTTCTTAATGCGGTCATCGAAGGAGTAGGAGAAGACGCGCTGGCTTCTTTTGTCGAGGCCAATCCCAATTTCTCTGTTTTTGCCTCTGCTCTCGTTGGGCTTATTCCAAATTGCGCTCCGAGCGTGATCATCGCTCAGCTCTATGTTGAAGGAATGCTTGGCGCCGGAGCGATGCTTTCTGGATTGCTTGTAAGTGCTGGTGTCGGCTTACTCGTGTTGGTGCGTGCGAATCGTCACTGGAAGCAAAATCTTGCTATCATTGCCGTGCTGTATGCAATTGGCGTAGTGTGGGGTTTGATCGTGAACGCGCTTGGAATCGTGTTCTAGCAAAAAGAATTTGCCTACCGGCAAATTACTTCCTCGATGCTGCGCAGCTTTCATGCACTCCATCTTTGCCTTCAAAACGCATGTTGCGACCAAAAGGTCAGCATCATGCCAAAGGTGTAAGGGGTCGTGTAATTTGACACATTATTGATTGAGAATATGGGAACAATGTGTCAAATTACACGACCCCTTACACAATCCCGGAAATCCACCTTATCGGTTCGATTCCCTCAAAGGAGCTTAAAATAAAACAACTCGGCTAGTTCAATAACATTGACCACGCATGTTCGGTAAAGGAGCGAAAAGAAAACGGGTGCCTTAGATAGGTTTAAATTCCGAAGGAGCGTACTTCGGTACGTGATTGAAGGAAATGAGAACCTAGATAAGATGACCGTTTTCTTTGCAGCGTTAAAGCGAAACGCCTGCCGGTAAAGGCAGGCGTGAGATTCTTGGAGCGGGCGACGGGAATCGAACCCGCGTCTTAGGCTTGGGAAGCCCGCATAATAGCCATTATACGACGCCCGCATTTGCATCAATTATACTGCTTCGCTGCCGTTTCTCGAAGGGCTTCAGAGGATTCCCTTGAGTCGTGCCTTAAACGGCAACCGCAAGAAGCCCCTGCACATTGCTCGATCTTCTCTGTTCGCTTAGAAATCAGAAGGCACTATAGAGCCCTAGAACAGCATGCCAGAGGCAACTTCGTTGGCATCCTTTTCGCTCTTGAGCGCTTCGAGCAGTGCACGCCCAAACGGCAGTGCGGTGGCAGGACCCGTTGCAGTGATAAGGTTCTTGTCGATGCATACATCAACGTTTGGCTGATAGACCCCAGCAGGAAAGTTAGTTTCACATCCTGGGTAGCAAACCGCTTTATGACCTTGTAGTAGATCAAGGTTTGCAAGAATGGTCGGACCAGCGCAGATAGAACCGACAAGTTTGTTCGCTTTCATGCGGTCGCGCAAGCTCTCTGCAAGCTTGTCGCATTTGCCGAGGTTCTCAACACCAACCGAACCGCCAGGCACGACAACCATCGTGAACAGATCAAGATCGACATCCTCAACAAGCGCATCGGCGACCATCTTGATATCTTGTGCGCTCGTCACTTCTTTGCGCCCCATCACTGAAACCAAAGTAACTTCTACGCCACCACGGCGCAGAACATCAACAGGGGCAACCACTTCTACCGGCTCAAAGCCGTCTCCAAGCATAACGGCAACTGTTTCTGCCATGACAATCTCCTTTTCCCAGATGACAAACTACCCGGTCGTTCGTCATCTTTTTGCAAGAACACTTTCACCCTAGTCTCCTCAAAACAAGCAATCAAGCAGAAGCACAGAGCTGAAAGCCTTACGTAAGTGTCTCGTTACCGCGAAAAAGAGAAATCTATATTTGACAATAGTTGGATATCAAAGTAATATCGAGAAAATTTAATTTGATGTCAAAGTATTTTTATCGGAAGGGACTTCATGGCATCTGAAAAAGAGACGCAGCAAGAGGACACTGTTCAACTGCGCGAACATGACAACATGATGAATCGCCCGCTCGTGGTCGGTGTCTTGTTCGAATCTGATGAATGGTCGGATCATAAACTTGGCGCTGAAATCTCCAGTGCGCTGAAAGCAGCGCTACCTAACAGCATGCACGATGTTCGACTGATCAACATGCAGCAGGCAAATAGCGTTGATGCAGCGCTTGAGTGCGATGTGTTGGTAAGCCGCGTATTCGCGAGTGCGCTCAATCGTGGACATGAACAGGCGCTGCGCAACATGGATATGCTCATCCAAGCTATCGAGGACACTTCGATCTTACTCATCAATGAACCTCGCGCCCACGCCTACGAGATCGACAAGTTCGCTTCTACCGCCGCGCTTCACGAAGCAGGCATCTCGACACCGCGCATCTATGGTAAAGGAACACCGCAAAAGTTCGCCGCCGAAGACGAAACCACGTTCTCTTATCCTTGCGTGATCAAGCCCGTTTGTAGTGGCCGCACGGTCGATACCGCGATCGTGCAAAACGAGCAAGAGGCGCGCAGCTTCCTCTCTCAAGCGCCTGAGCGCGAATTCATCGCCCAGCAGTATATCGCGCCTGAACGTGGGTTTATCACGCGTGTTGAGATCATCGGAGGCAAAGTCGCCCTGGTGGTGAAGCGTGGGGTGGCCGATAACGGTCTTTCAGCCTACCGATTCGGCTCGACCTATCAGCTCTACCCTGATGTCTCACCAGAAATCGTGAAGGATTGCGAAACCGCTGCTGCAGCGCTCGGTTTCACGTTCGGCAGCTTTGACGTGATCGAGTCCGAAGCAGGCAATTTCTTCATCGATGCTAACAGTGTCTCAAACGTGTCTGAAGACAACACGGAAATGTTCGGACGTGACCTTATGCGCGAACATGCAGAAGAGATTGCCCATATTGTCGCCAACTGGGTAGCGCCTTCCGAAGAAGGACCACACGAAACTCGTCGAATTTTTCCTGACCAGCCGTAATCAAATTCGTAGCCAGACACCGTAAAAAGAGAAGTCTCTCAGAAAGGAGCCAAGATGCTTTCGATCGCAGAAGTATATGAATTGTTCGACAAAGTAGGGTGTTGCAGCTTTGCTACGCTCGATGGAAAAGGCGGGGTGGATTCACGCATCGCGCACTTCTTCGCGCATGACGAAAACGGACTCTATCTGCGCACCATGACAGGCAAGCCTTTCTATCGTCAGATGATCGAGGGCGGTAAGCTTTCCGTGTGTGGTGAAGTTACCGCTGCGCCTTGCGAATGGGATGAGGACAACATGCCTCACTTTCAACCAGGATATATGGTGCGTGTGAGTGGCGATGTGCGCGAACTTTCAACCGAAGAAACGGATCAACTCATCAAAACGAATCCGCAATTTGCCGTTGCAGACTACGACATCAAGAAGTATCCCGAAACTGTTGTGCTGGTTTTGCATCGCGCATGGGGCGAACTTTACGACTATGACTTCAACATGGTGAATCGCGACCACAAGATACTTCGTGAACGCTTTTGCTGGGGCGGCGCTACGTTCATTGCGCCAGGTTTTCGCATCACCGACGATTGTACGGAATGCGGTCTATGCGAAGAGGCATGTACGCATAAAGCAATCGTGCCAGGAAGCCCGTATCGCATTCTGGGCGAACGCTGTGATGAGTGTGGCAATTGCCATCACGTATGCAAATTCGATGCGATCGTGGAGAAGTAGGAAGAGGTTTCATGGTGAACTCAGCAACGATCAAGAGCCCTACCGAACAAAAAGCCCCAGAAGCAAACCCGGCAACGAATACCGCAAAGGGCTCATTCGTGAACACACTTTCCCAAACACTCACAGCGGCGAATGCCTACCTTGTCTCACTTCTTTCTCAAGCGGGACTTAAGGATCTGGTCCCATCGCATGGTGACATCTTGGTGGCGCTCTTCGCACAAGAGACAGTCACGATGCAAGAGCTCTCTGAAAAGATCCACCGAGACCCTTCAACGATAACCGCGCTCGTGAAAAAACTCATGCTGGGCGGATACGTGCAAACCCAAAAGAGCGTTACCGATAAACGTCGTACGGAGGTGAGTCTTACCCCCAAAGGGAAGAGTCTTCGTTCAACGTTCGAAACGATCTCAACCACTTTGGTAAACACTCAGATGGAAGGGATCGATGCAGATGCCTTTGCGATAACGTGCGCCACGCTCAACCAGATTAGAGCTAATTTCATCGCAGCAAATCAAAAAGAAAAAACAAGCTCACAGTAGCTTTTACTCAATAGATCAATTCAGGTTCGATTCAGTAAAACAACGATACAGAACAAGAAAGCGAAAGGAATCCCATGAACACTTCAACCATAAAGGCAAGAAAAATCTGGCTTGCACTGCTCGCGATCGTTGCCGCCTTCGCGTTCGCGCTGTGCATGCTCTTGGGCTGTTCTTCCGAAAAGGCAAACGATAAAACGAGCGACGCCGTGGGCGAAAACGGCAAACCGATCTTGACCGTGGCAATGGAGCTTGCTTATCCACCGTTCGAAACGAAGGATGAAGCGGGCGAAGCCGAGGGCCTCTCGGTCGATTTCATGCAGGACTTCGCTGACAAATATGGCTATGATCTCAAGATCGAGAATACTGCATGGGATGGCCTGATTCCTTCGTTGCAGACCGATAAGGCAGACTGCGTTATCAGCTCCATGACCATCACCGATGAACGCAAAGAAGCAGTCGATTTCTCTGATCCTTATGCAATGGCCCAGCTTGCCATCTTGGCAAATGCAAATTCTGGCATCGAGGAAGCAAGCGACTTGAACCAGGCGGGCAAGAAGGTAGCGGTGAAGACGGGCTCGACCGGCGATGTGTGGGCAACGAAGAATCTGCCCAATGCCGATATCGTTCGCTTGGCAGATGAGAGCGCGTGTGTAACCGAAGTGGTTCAGGGCAAAGCCGATGGCTTCCTTTACGACCAGCTCACGATCTATCGCAATAACCTTGCGAATCCCGATACCACCAAAGCGGTCTTCATTCCCTTCCAGGATCCTGAGGCATGGGGAATCGCAGTGAAGAAGGGTGACACTGAACTGCTCGATCAGCTGAACGAATTCATTGCTCAGTCGAAAGAAGATGGCGAATTTGACCGCTTGACTGAGAAGTATCTTGCTGAAGAGAAGAAGGCTTTCGACGAATATGACTTCAAGTGGTTCTTCGATTTCGAGTAATTCGAACAATCCGAACAATTCCGAGCAAGGGCAACACAGACACTGTAAAATCGCGGTTTGTTCGGTAGCGCGTACAGTAGCGAGGCGTGCGAGAAACTGCCATATGCGGCAACATTGAAAACCGTGTTCTACGCTGTGCACGTAAATCCCCGATGAACCGCTACACTTTAAGTAGCTTGATGCAGCTCCTACGCCTCTAGGAGCTGCATGACCATTTCGACCCAAAGGCATGCGCAAATGAGCACCAGCTATCCTAAAAGCAATATTTTCATGGCAGCGAAGGACAGCCCCGTTGCTCCGTGGAAGCGCGCGTTCAATTACTTCGTGATAGTTGTTGCGGTGGTTGCGGTGGTGGGCGTTTCGCTTTCCATGGCAGGCATCGCACTCAATTTCGATTTCATGGTGCAATATCGCGCGCGCATCTGGGATGGTTTCTGCCTTACGGTGTTCATCTCTCTATTCAGTCTTGTTGGGAGTTTGATCATCGGGATTCCGGTAGCTTTGGGGCAGAACGCGCGCTTCTTACCAGTGCGCTATCTCTGCGATTTCTACGTGAAGATCATTCGCGGCACGCCGCTCATTGCGCAGATCTACCTGTTCTACTACATCATCGGCACAGCATGGGGTGTCGAGAATCGCGTAGTTGCAGGTATTCTCATTCTTTCCGTGTTCGCTGGCGCCTATATTGCAGAGATCATCCGCGGTGGATACGAATCGCTACCGCGCGGTCCGATCGAGGCCGCTCGAGCATTAGGGCTTTCGCGCGTACAATGCGCAATCTCGGTCGAATTGCCCCAGATGGTCTCGCGCATTCTTCCGGCACTTACCGGGCAATTTGCGAGCATCATAAAAGATTCATCGTTGCTTTCGGTGATCGCAGTTATCGAGCTTACTCAGACCATGCGCGAGATCAGCGCCACGAACTACAATTTCTTCGGTTGCTTCTTGCTGCTCGGAGCGCTCTATCTTTGCCTCACGCTCCCCATCATGTTCATCAGTCGCTATTTCGAAAAGAAGATGGACTACGACGCATAGCAAAGAAGCCCGTGCTTTTGTACGGAAGAGTTTTGCGTGGAAAGGCTTGTACGGTAGGCCAAACGAACCTGGTACAGAACCAAAAAAATGCCCGTCATGGAAAAGACAGGCATTGGTTTCATTGAACTTGTTAAAAAGAACTTGTACGAACGCGTGGAAGATTAAGCGACATCTATCAAGCGTGCAAGCTCTGCTTTGTTCTGGAAATAGCGAACCTGATTTGGGTTTGCAACATCGACTACCTCGCCGGTCCAAGTATCGCCATCGTTAGCGAATTTCTTCGAGCGAACGATCTGCTTGAAACGAATGTGCTGTTCGTTCGCGTTTTCTTCAGTATCAAAACCATAGGTGAGGTTGCTCAGGATGCGCTCCAAGGTTTGAGCATGAGTCTGACCAGGAGCAACTTCGACAACACCCACTTCAGGATTGTACATAACTCCAGGAGCAAGTAGGGTAGTACGAATAGAGCGCCTACGCTTGTTTTCAGACCACTGGATAAGCAAGCAAATGGCAATGATCACGACCCACCAAACAATGGATATAACTAAATCGAGCGGGTCGTCGATAAGATTGAATCCCAGAACATACCACATAGCCAAGAAAATAACGGAAGCTACGACAAGAAGACCCACAATAAGCCAGTTGCTCTTCTTCATAAATCTACCCCCCCCCTATTACATAGCAAAACTGTAATAGGATTTTCGAACAACAGCGAACTATATTTTCTAATATTCTTTTACCATAACTTTTTTGTGTCATGCGAAAAAAACATGCTCCAAACAGGCATTTTTCTCTTAACGGCAATCTTTATTTATGAAGCACGCGCCAATATCCTGCTTTGTTCGAGCCGATCCGCTCGATAAAACCATACTCGCGCAGTCGCCGAAATGAGCGGCGTACCGTGCTTTCGCTTATTTCTAAGAGCTTTGCTATTTGAAGGGCGGTTACGCGACCGTTTGTTTCAAGCACCTTCAAGATGTATTCATCGGTGATCGTCATATCAAGACGATTTGCCGCCGCGATTGAGGTTTCGTTAAAGGTTGGTTTGTGGCTTGTAGAAGGAGCGGAAGCAACGGAAACAGTGGAAGAAGATAATGAAGTGGCGCTTTCCTGTTCACGTGCTCGATGATCGGCAAGACCGATCTCGTTGGCTTGAAGAGCAGCTTGTGCGTTGTTGGGTGTTTGCGCATCACGAGAAGCTTGAGTAACTTCGGTCGCCGCTTGGGGTGTTTCGATGTTCGGAGCAAGCAGCCGATCAAAAAGCTCTCTAGGAACGATGCTATTGATCCCTTCGTTATAAAGGTAGTAGTTGTTTCCATACCGAATAGGATGCGGGGCAGCAGGCACTTGGATTTCGAGGCATAGGTTCATGCCATTCATAACGGGTTCGGTACTGCACGTAAGACCGAGTTCACGCCAAGCCAGCTGAGGAATGCGCTCAAAAGTTTTCTTGAAGCGCTTCATTTTTTTCACCCGGTCATTGATGTTGGGGGAGATGACGATTCTGCCGCCACCAGCGTTAGCGATTCCGCAAACAAGGGCAATATCTTCGTCGCGCCATTCTGGACGGTAGGCCACTATCTCGGAAGTGGAGGCTGAAGGGTCATCCATTGCAGCAAAATCTTCAGGTGTTTGAAGCATGATGGGTCCTCTGGTTGTGTTGAATCGTGCCGTTCGAGAGCGAATTCGAGATATTTATCATGTCATTATTCTATCATTTAGCGGTCAAAACAAAGCTTGCTGTAAGAAAAATTGTCATAATAAACGCGTGCGCAAACACATTATAAATAGGTAAGCAAAGCGCACGAACTTCTACCAGTTCATAACAGTTTTGTTACTAATTACTACTGGGGTTGTTGGAAAGGCTTTTGGAGGAAAAAATGCGTGTACTCAATTGGGCACTCGATGCGCAGAAGACCATGGGAGGAAAGATCATTTCGGTGATCTTGTCCGTCGCACTTATCTTCTCGTTCTCGAACTTCTTCTATGGCAACAACGCGTTTGCCGATACGGAAGAGGACACAAAGAGCGAACTCGTTGACCAAGTCAGCGATAAGACCGCTGAAGAAAACAGCGAAGTTGTTGTCCCGGCAAAGCAGACCGAGCAAAAGCCTGCAGCCAAGGCAGCAACCCCACAAGTGAAGCCTCAAGTGAACTATGCAAGCTTAGATGAGTTAAATGAAGCATTTCTTGCTGTTGGTGAAGCGCTTGAGTCTGGCATCATCCAGGCTGGTATTGATGCCATCGATAATTATTTGAGCGTTTACAGCAAGTTGTCCGATACGGATAAGGGTGCAAATGCGGAGGGCGTAGACCAGGCAAAGGCTTATCGTGAGAATCTGGTAGCTGCGCTCAATGCTGAGAAAAATGATACTGAATATACTGAGCCTAGCATCATGCCAATGGCGAATCATGGCTACAACATATATGTGTATATGGGGCTCGAGTATAGCAGCTCCATATCAGATCAGGAAAAAACTGATTTTGTTAGTTACTTGGAAACCCAAGGCTATAAAGAAAACGGAAGTACAACGCATAATTGGTTTACTCTTGGAATGTTTTCCAACGTTTCTAATATTCCCGACTCCACCACGAAGAATCCCCAGAACACTTACTCTAATCCAATAAAGAGTCTGGATAATATAACCGCTTACAATGGAAATAAGGCTCTGATTGATTACGTCACCACTATTCCTTCGACAATTTTTATTGCAAAAGGAGCAAACGGCTATATAGAGGACAACAAAGGCAAACCAGAGACATACACGTGGCATCTAAATACCAAAGCATCTGTTGTGAAATACACGTGGGTTGACGGTTATAGCGACGATTCTATCATCAAGACTACAGCGGACTTTTCTAAAGTTACACCTCAAGCACCTTCAGATCCGACGCGCAAAGGCTATGAGTTTACCGGTTGGAAAGAGAGCACCAATAATGGTGATGTAACTTACACTGCACAGTGGAAACCATTAGACATCAAAGACTACGTGACGCTGACCCCAGCGGATGCTGA
>FR895128.1:0-191 GCA_000435675.1 Eggerthella sp. CAG:298
TTGGTCGCGGTCTCCTGGATGGTGTAGGTGCCATAGGGCAGCGCGTCGGGCGCGGTCCTCGCGACGTAGGAGCCGATTCCATCGTCCCACGCGGTCTCGATCACGGCGATCACCTCGCCCGGCTCGTACCAGGCATCGCCTACGAGGACCTTGTTCTCGGAGGCGTTCGTTATGGCGAACTCGATGCCGGG
>FR895128.1:243-1612 GCA_000435675.1 Eggerthella sp. CAG:298
GCAGGCCCGTCCCCGCCGACCGCCTCGGACTCGCCGAGCTCCGCGTCGGCCTTGGTCACCTGCACGCCGCCGCGTATCGCGTCGTCATGCACGGGGTCGCCGGAAAGGTCGACGACCTGGCCGTCGCCCTCGATGGCGAACCCGAGCTCGCCTTCCCAGGGAAGGTAGCCTTCCGGAGCGTTCGCCTCAACGATGCGGTAGGTGCCGCACGGCAGCGCGTCGCTCGCGGTCTGCGCGGTGTAGGCCGAGCCGTCCCAGGAGGTGGAGATGGTCATGACCGTCTCGCCGTCTGCGTAGCTGTGGCCGTTCACGTAGGAGTTCATCCCCGATGCGTTGACGATGGCGAACTCGGCGCCCTCGAGCGAGGCGTCGCCCTGCTCGCCTGCGCCGGCTTGCGCATCGACCTTGGCGATCTTCACGCCGCCGCGCTCCCACGTGAAGCTGGCGAGCGTCTGGGCGTCTGATCCCGCATGGATCCTGATGGCCGAGAATCCCGTGGAGACCTCGTTCGCACGTGCGTTGACCTGGCTCCACACGTCGCCCGCGATCTCGCGCTCCGCCCAGGAGGCGAACTCGGCGCTCGTGCCGTAGGTCGCCTCGGCGGCAGATCCCAGGTTGGCGTACGAGAGCAGGATGTGGCTCGCCACGCGGTACTTGTCCTCGTCCATGCCGCTTCCGTCGTACCAGGAGCTGGGCCACATGGACGCGTCGAAGCCGGGTGCCCCATAGGAGAACCACATGGCCGCCGCCAGATCTCCCGCCTCGCTCGTCGGATAGGTTCCCGCATCGGGCGTGGAGCGCGACGGCTCGATGCAGTAGGCGTCGTTGCCGTTGGCGCTCATCTGGGTCGTCTCGTATCCGGCATAGGGGATGCTCTTGCCGATCGAGACGTTCACGTTCCCGGAGGCATATGCCTTGGTCGGGACGATGGCGACGGACAGCACGAGCGCCATCGCCATGGCGACCCGCACGATTTTCGAGGAGGTTATCCTCTCCATCGTCTTCTCTTTCATTTCTCGCGCACCTCCTCCTACATCGCGATGCTCTCGCGGCTCTGGGCGGCGCGCCTATCGCCGTTTCCCAGGCGCTCCGAGCCCTCGCGCGCGCCGCGCGCCTTCTCGGAGAGGCTCTGCAGGTACTCGCTGCGGTTGCGGTCGAGCGCCTCCTTGATCTGCGCCGGCATGACGCGCACGATGTCCTTGGCGGGCTTTCCTCGCTCGTCGAGCACCGGCTGGCCGTCCTCGTCGAGCACGCTTTTCTTGAGCCACACCTCGCGATCCGTCAGAAGCGGGATGTCGCGGTAGTTCTCGCCGCGGTAGCGGGATTCGTTGACGAACATCGGGCTGAACTGGTAGTAGCTCACGTCCAC
>FR895129.1 GCA_000435675.1 Eggerthella sp. CAG:298
GGAGCGAACGTGAGCGTATGGAGCGCTAAGAGTCAGAACAATAACAATCAGAAGTGGAAGATCGTTACGGTGAATGCACCTTCTTTCGACGCTAACAAGACCTATGAGATATCCTCCGTATCAAATTCCAGCTTCGTGCTCGATGCTGCAGCAAATCCTCCGAAGATCGGTGCAAATGTGTCGATCTGGACGAAGAAGAACCAAGCCAACCAGAAATGGTATATCCAGAAGGATAGCCAAGGCTACTACACCATACGTTCTGCTGCTAATAAGAGCTTCATCTTAGATGCTGCTGCTAACCCTCCAAGAGCAGGATCGAATGTGTCGATCTGGACGAGCAAGAATCAAGCTAATCAGAAGTGGATCATAGAGCAGTTAGCCAACGGCTCCTATATCATCAAGAGCGTCGGCAACTCAAAGCTCGTGTTAGATGCCACTGGTGCCACCCCGAAGATCGGTGCTAACGTGAGCGTCTGGACCGCTAATGGTGGCAACAACCAGAAGTGGAATATTAAGCCAGCGTAGAATGCTGTCTTTCTGCGCTCTATTCTGTTGAGCATTTTTTCTTCTGATCTGTCATTGATGGAGAGGGTTAGGGTATATAATATTTCCCTGCTCAATGAGCTTTTTGTAGTTTAAATGCTTTACTTTGAAAAACCTAGTATCTGAGTCCTTCGATTACGGTGGTATGTATGAAGAAAACAGCATGTCTTGTCCTTTCTACGGTTGTGTTCGCGTTCATGTTCTCAATAGTCGCTCTTGTTTCGCCTGCTCTTGCTGAGGTGAATCAGGGTCAGCAAGCAACCACACTCAATAGTCAAGGGGCGTCTTCGACCGCTGTAGATGATCAGTCGCAGAATGAACAAAATGCACATTCTCGATCCTCTATTCAAGCCACGAGTGTCTCTAAAACGAGTATTGCGAATGCTCAAGTGAGCAAGCAGGGCATGATGAGAAATGTTGTCTCTGGGCGTGAAATCAAACCAACAGTGGTCATTAAAGTATCAGGAAAAACGCTCGTTGAAGGCAAAGACTACCGTCTAAAGTTTGGTTCAGAGTACCGTGTTCCAACTGCGGCTGGAACCTATCCTCTCGTTGCTGAAGCGTTGGAGTCGGGCAGCTATTCTGGATCGATCAAGATCGGAGACTACAAGCTGTTCAGTTCCCCGTTCAAGGAGAATATCCAGTATGCTCTTAGCCCTGTCACCAATTCGAATTTTATGCTTGATGCGACGGGGAAAAGGCCAAATGTTGGGTCAAATGTAACCATATGGACGCGCAATAATGGCGCGAATCAGATGTGGTACCTCAAGCTTGGTGCAGATGGCTACTACACCATCAAGTCGGCGGCAAACGGCCACTTCATCCTCGATGCTGCGGCCAGTTCCCCTAAGGTTGGATCGAACGTGAGCATCTGGAGTTCCAAGAATCAGGACAATCAGAAGTGGATCATAGAGCCCTCCACCAATGGTTCCTACATCATCCGCAATGCTGCCAATCCAAATCTTGTGTTGGATGCTGCAGGCATCTCACCGAAATGCGGAGCGAACGTGAGCGTATGGAGCGCTAA
>FR895130.1:0-12125 GCA_000435675.1 Eggerthella sp. CAG:298
GACACGATCGTAACCGGGCGCGACAATGGCCACCCGGTGCGTCAGCTCAAGAACAAGTTCTCGCGGGGCATTCGCAAGATGGAAGCCGATACGCAGGTATCGGCCGATGAGGTGGAAGCCGCGCTCGCAGGATCGCTGCATCGAGCGGTCGAAGGCGATGTCGATAACGGCTCGCTCATGTCGGGCCAGGTAGCGTGCTTGATCGGCGATGAGAAATCCGCACAAGAGATCGTGGATGACCTCATGTGCGAGGCACTTGCCTGGTCGAGAAGCGATCTCCAGGCGATGGCGGATGCTAACGCTGGGCGTGCTTGGAACAACTAGAGAAGAAGGCTCTATGACGGTTTGGATGTGTTCAGGTCAGGGCGCTCAAAGCGAAGGTATGGGCGCCGACCTTCTGGATATCCTCGAAGTGCGCGAAGTGTTCGAGCGTGCTTCCGAGGTGCTCGAGATCGATCTTGTGCACCTTGCAAAAGAGGGCAGCGCTGAAGAGGTGAACGATACGTTCAACGCGCAGGCGCTCACTATGGTGCTCACGGTGGCGATCGGCAAAGCGCTCATGGCGCAAGGCAAGAAGCCCGATGCGCTCATTGGCTTCTCGCTCGGCGAGATCAGTGCGCTTGCGCTCGCGGGCATCCTTTCGCTCGATGATGCGTTCAAGTTGCTCAAAGTCCGCGCGAGCGCGATGGCTGAGGCTTGTCAGCAGCGTGAAGGTGCGATGTTGGCACTGCTCGCCGCAAGCCATGAAGATGCTGAAGCGGTGTGCGAGGCCTGCGCTGGCGAAGATATCTTGTTGCCGGCGAACTTCAACTGCCCTGGTCAGGTGGTGCTCTCGGGCGACGCAGCAGCGATCGAGAGGGCTGAGGCGCACTGGAAGGGCATGAAGAAGAAGTGCGCGCGCCTGAAAACGGCAGGTGGCTTCCATAGTCCGCTCATGACCTCGGCTTCGGAGGTGCTTGCGAACTATTTTGCGGGCAGCGATGCACCGGTGTTCAACGAAGCGGAGATCACGCTCATCTGCAATACCGATGCTGCACCGTTTGTGGTGAGCGAGGCCGCCGAGCGCCTTTCTCGTCAGGTCATCTCTCCGGTGCTCTTCGAACAAGGCGTGAGCTATCTCATCGACAACGGCGAGAACGAATTCGTCGAGATCGGCTATGGCGGGGTGCTCTTCACGATGATGAAGCGCATCTCGAAAGAGGTGGACCGCAAGCGCGTGGGAACGCGCGAGCAATTCGATGAGTACGTGAGTGCGCTCTAGGTCTGGAGAAAAGAGAAACGAGCATGAACGATAAAGCAAAAGATACTGAAGAAGTTGAGGTTGCGCCACTTCGCCGCGTTGCGATCGTGACCGGCGCAAGCCGCGGCATCGGTGCTGCGATCGCGCAGCGCCTTGCGCTCGAAGGGTATTCAGTGGTGCTCAACTATGCTTCGGATGGAAGCACGGAAGCGGCGTGCGCGCTTTGCGCGGAGCTTTCCGATTTCGCCGCCACGGAAGCCCAAGAGAGCCTTGCGCTCGAGGTCGAACAAGCAGCTGAACCGCAGCGTTTCATCGCCGTTCAGGCTGATGTATCGCGCTTCGATGAAGCGAAGCGGCTCATCAACGAAGTGAAGCAGCAGTTCGGGCGCATCGATGTGCTCGTGAACAACGCGGGCATCACGCGCGATGGGTTGTTGGCGCGCATGAAAGAAGAGGCGTTCGATCGCGTGATCGAGGTGAACCTGAAAGGTGCGTTCAACTGCTTGCGTCATACCGCTCCGCTCATGATGAAGCAGCGCTACGGACGCATCATCTCGATCTCGAGCGTGGTGGGAGTCGCGGGTAACGCAGGTCAGGTGAACTATGCCGCTTCGAAAGCGGGCATCATCGGCATGACGAAAGCGGCAGCGAAGGAGCTTGCACCGCGCGGCATCACGGTGAATGCGGTGGCACCCGGCTTCATCGATACCGCCATGACCGATGCGCTTCCCGATGCCGCTAAAGAAGCGATCCTTTCGCGCATCGCATGCGGAGCTTTCGGCGCACCCGAAGATGTTGCCAACGCTGTTGCGTTCTTTGCGCAGCCTGAAAGCGAATACATAACTGGCCAGGTGCTTTGCATCGACGGTGGCATGTCGCTCTAGGCAGGTCCACGCGCAAAAGAGATAACCAGGAGATTTGATATGAACCAAGAAACCATCGTGAATGAACAGGGTTTGAAGATGGAACCGGTCCATCGCGTCGTTATCACGGGCATGGGCGCTCTTTCGCCTGCGGGCAGGGGAGTCGAGGTCATGTGGGATACCCTCATGCAGGGTAGATCATGCATTCGCGCGCTTGAGCCCGAAGAGCAGGAGCGCTTCGGCATGACCGCGGTCGCGCGCATCCCTGGTTACGACCCGATTGAGATGGGATTCACCAAGAAGGAATCGCGCCGCTTTGCGAAGTTCGTGCAGTATGGCATCATCGCCGCCGATGAGGCGATGGCTCAAGCCAACTTCGACCTCGAAGCGGAGGATCTTAGCCGCTTCGCCTGCGTGTTCGGCACGGGCATTGGTGGCATGGAGATCTTCGAGCGTGAATCGGTCGTGCTGAACACCAAGGGCGCCAAGCGCGTGAGCCCGCTCTTCATCCCGACCATGATTCCGAACATGATCGCAGGAAACCTCTCCATTCGCTATGGGCTCAAGGGTGATTGCTTCACCATCGTAACGGCCTGCGCAACAGGAAGCCATTGCATTGGCGAAGCGTATCGCTTGATCCGCCACGGCTATGCAGATGCGGCGCTCGCAGGCGGCTCTGAAGAGGGTGTGACCCCGGTTTCGCTTTCGGGCTTCGGCAATTTGGGCGCTATCACGAAGGAAGCCGACATCACGTGTGCTTCGCGACCGTTCGATGTGAACCGTTCGGGCTTCGTGGCGGGCGAGGGTGCTGGCGCGCTCGTGCTCGAGTCGCTCGAACATGCGAAAGCGCGTGGGGCAGATATCATCGCCGAGATCACCGGCTTCGGTTCAACGGGCGATGCCTATCACATGACCGCGCCCGAGCCGAGCGGCGAAGGAGCGGTACGTGCGATGCTCCAAGCGCTCTCAGAGGGCGGCTTTACGCCTGATGACCTGGGTCATCTCAATGCACATGGCACGTCAACGCCGGCGAACGATAAGATGGAATCCGCGGCACTTCATGGGCTTGCGGGCGATCGCGCATGCGAGATCCCGGTCACTTCCGTGAAGGGTGCGATGGGCCATACGCTTGGTGCAGCTGGCGCGCTCGAGGCTATCGTCACCGCGCTTTCAGTGGTGAATTCAGTGGTGCCGCCCACGGTCGGTTTTGCTGAGGCGGACCCCGAATGCGCTGTGCGCGTATCGGCTGAGCCTGTGCGCGACTATCCGCAGAAGGTGGCGCTCTCCAATTCGCTCGGCTTTGGCGGACACAATGCTTCAGTTGCGATCTCGCCTTATGTCGAATAAGGAGGAGACCATGAAAGCACTCCCAACTTTTCCGTGCGGTAAAGAGGGCATCGAGGCGCTTCTGCCGCACCGCGATCCGTTTTTGTGGGTCTCGCGCATCCTTGAATGCGAGCCTGGTGTCTCGGTCGTAGCTGAGCTCGATGTCGATCCTGATCTGCCGCTCTTCCAAGGGCATTTCCCGGGCTACCCTGTTCTTCCCGGTGTCATCATCATGGAGGCGCTCGCGCAAGCTGCCTCGTGCTGTTTGCTCGCGCAGGAGGACAAGGCCGGCTCGCTCGGGTTCTTCGCAGGCATCGACAAAGCGAAATTCCGCGAGCAGGTACGCCCCGGCGATACGATCCGCCTTGAGGCCAACATCACGCGCAATTCGAGCCGCATGTGCGTCGCGGAGGTCAAAGCCTATAAAGGAGACAAGCTCTGCGCGCAGGCGATCCAAAAGTACGTATTGGCAAAGAACGAGATGCAGTGATCTTTTCGCTAGATCCAGCTGTAGACGCAGATACCGAAGAGAAGGTCTAGATGTTCACGCGAAAGAAATATATCCTCATCGAACCAAACGATTCTGCTGATGGAAGTTCGGGGTCGGTGATGCGTGCGCTTGATGCCAAGCCAACCTCGAACCCGGCGAGACCAGCTGACCTGCCACCAACGGGTTCGGTCATCGATCCCACGCTCGTTGCCTATCAGCTCGACACGTTGCTCTCGTATGCTGGTCAGGCAGAGGATGAAACGGCAACCCCTGCGCTATTGCTCGCAGGATATGGTTCAGCGCTCAAGGAGGCTGTGCGCGCCTTCAAGCAAGCGGGAGCGCCGAGCGTGTTCGTAACCGGCACGAAAGATAAGGAGCGCGGTTTCACTTTTTCAGGGTTTGCGCAGATCGTAAGTTTGGGAGCAGCGTTCGATAAGCGTTTGTTCGCGAATGAGTATGCACTCGCAGAGGCAGCAGAAGCGTGCGGTGCGCGTTATCTCTTATTGTGCGATGGATCTTGTGCGAGCGATCTTCTGTGTCGTGTTGCCGCTGAAAAGGGTATGCGCGTATTGAGCCCGATGGAGGGTGACAAGACTTTCACCACCTGGGTGGTCAACGAATGTGCGCTGGATGCGAGCGAGGTCGCATGCGAGCCACTCACGTGGAAGAAGTGCCCGAAATGCAAGCTCAACCATGAGGCGAGCGAGGTGCTCGCGACAGGCGGTGTCTGCCCGACTTGTGGAGAGCTCTATCGTCTCACTTCAGAAGAGCGCATCGACTATCTCTTCGATGCCGATACCTTCGAAGAATGGGAAACGGGCTTGCCTGAGACCGACCCTCTTGGTTTTCCTGATTACGATAGTCTCTTGAGCGGTATGCGTAAGAAGAGCGATCGCGAGGAGGCCGTGCGCTGCGGCAAGGCGAAGATCGCGAACATCGAAGTGGCGCTCTGCATCATGGAGACCACCTTCATGATGGGTTCGATGGGTTCGGTCGTGGGCGAGAAGATCACCCGCACGATCGAGCGCGCCACGGCACTAGGCCTGCCGCTGCTCATCTTCACGGCTTCAGGCGGCGCGCGCATGCAAGAAGGCCTCGTGTCGCTCATGCAGATGGCGAAGACCTCTGCTGCGATCGAGCGTCATGGGCGCGCGGGGCTGCCGTATTTTTCCATCATCACCGATCCTACCACGGGTGGCGTGACCGCATCGTTCGCCACCGAAGGCGATCTGGTCATCTCTGAACCGCATGCGCTCATCGGGTTCGCGGGAAGGCGCGTGATCGAAGATACGATCCGCCAAACGCTTCCCGAAGGGTTCCAAACCGCCGAATTTGCGCTCGAGCATGGACTGATCGATGCGATCGTGGAGCGCAGCGAGCTGCGCAGCTTCCTTGCGCATGCGCTTGCGATCCATATGGCCTCGATCGAAGAGCGTCGCAACCGTCTTGCCTATCAAAGCGAGACGACCGAAGAGCCGAATACACTCTCTGAACAGGCACGCTTGCTCGAGAACCTTCAGTCTCCGGGGGCTATTAGGCGTATCACGGGTAGTGTTGAGGGCGACGTGGTGGACATGAAGCTCTACAACTATCGCATGATCGAGCTTGCGCTCGAGAACCCCGAGGCATCCGTCGCTCATCAGGCCTCGCACACGATGCAAAATCCAGCAAGATCGACGCTCTTCTTCAGCGGGCAGAAGGCAGGACAGAGCTCCAAGCCTGGGGTGCTTTCAGGGGTGAAGAATATCTTCAGCAAGGCAACACGAGCGCTCACGGGTAAGCAGTCCAAGCATCTTTTCGAGTCTGAAGGCTCGGCGATACGTCGTGAGCTTTCCAAGCGCAGCGTTGCGGATGCTCCAGGGGTCATGCCGCTCGAAGTCACACGAACGAAGGGCACCAAAAATGGCGAGCAAGGCGAAAATGCCGCGTGGGAGAGCGTGCTGCTCGCACGCAATGTGCATCGCCCTACGGCCAAGTACTATATCGATTCGATCGTTGATGGGTTCATCGAGCTCCACGGCGATCGCGCCTTTGGCGACGATGGGGCGATCCTTGCCGGTATCGGTTGGATCCAGGGCTATCCGGTCACGGTCATCGCTGAAGAGAAAGGCGAAGACCTAAACCAGCGCATCGCGCGCAATTTCGGTTGCCCACAGCCTGAAGGGTATCGCAAGAGCTTGCGCTTGATGAAGCAGGCGGAGAAGTTCGGTCGTCCGATCGTGTGCCTGGTCGATACGCAGGGTGCCTATTGCGGCATGGAGGCAGAGGAACGCGGACAGGGCAATGCGATCGCGGAGAACCTCGTTGCGCTTGCGGGCATCGAAGTGCCGGTCATCAGTGTGGTCTTGGGCGAAGGCGGCTCGGGTGGTGCGCTTGCGCTGGCGGTAGGCAATCGCGTGGCCATGCAGAAGCACGCGGTCTATTCGGTGCTTTCACCGGAAGGCTTTGCTTCGATCCTCTGGAAGGATCGCTCGCGCGCCGCGGAGGCTGCTGCGGTCATGAAGATGAGCGCCGATGAGGCCTGCGAGATGGGCATCATCGAAGAGGTGCTCTCAGAAGGCACGGAGCCAGCGCACGAAAATCCCGAAGAGGCTGCTGCGAACGTGCGTGATTTCATCGTGCGCGGTTTGCGCGAGTTGGGGCCGATGAGCGCCGAAGAGCTGCGCAATCAGCGCTACGCCCGCTTCCGCAAGTTCTAAAGGTGTCGAACGACCGGGTAGTTTGTCACCCTTTTAACAGTACGCTACAAGCTGCCTTTTCTGCGGTAGTCTTAGATGGGGGTATTCGCAGGTAAGGGGCATCATGGCCGAACAGACGCTTTTGGAATCAGGAAGACGCATCAACTTCCTCAAGAAGTTGCAGTCGATCTGTGGCGTTTTGCCGCTCGGCATCTTCTTCTGCTTTCATATGGTTGCGAACTATACGTTCACCTGGTCGATTCCTGCGTATGACGCCTTCAGCCATTTCCTCGAGACCATGCCCTATAAGGACCTGCTCGAGATCACAGTCATCTTCGCGCCCCTTGTCGTGCACGCTCTTATCGGCATCTATATCGTTGCGACGGGAAGCTGTAACGTGGGCCCCTATCGCTATATGCGCAACTGGCGCTATCTTCTCCAGCGCATCACCGGCGTGATCGCGTTCGCATTCCTCTTGTGGCACGTGATCGGGCTGAAATGGGGCGTCAGTCTGCTGCCCGATGGCGGCTCCACCTTTGAACTGGTGCGCAGCGTGGTGGCGGATCCGTGGGCGCTCGCTGCGTTCGCGATCGGCGTGTATAGCTGCCTCTATCATTTCGTCAATGGCCTTTGGACCTTCTGCATCACGTGGGGCATCACGATCACGCCGCGTTCGCAGCAGATCACTTCATGGATCTGCTTCGCCCTCTTCGTGGTGGGAGCGGTCTTCGTGGCTCAGATGATCGTTTGCTTGATTTAAGGTTGAAGAAGGAACGGAATCATGACCGATTCGAACACAGAACATGAGAACAACGCGCCAGCAACGCCTGCGAACAGCGCCCGCGCGCGCTGCATAGGGGGCACGGGTCGTGCGGTCGTAGTGGGCGGCGGTCTTGCAGGACTCATGGCCACGCTCAAGCTCACGGAAGCGGGCATTCCGGTCGATCTGTTCTCGGTGGTGCCCGCGAAGCGCTCGCATTCAGTCTGCGCACAAGGCGGCATCAATGCGGTGCTCGACACCAAGGGTGAAGGCGATACGGTCTGGGAACATATCGACGATACCATCTACGGCGGCGATTTCCTGGCGAACCAGACCATGGTGGCACGCATGTGCGAGGCGGCTCCTGCCATCGTGAACCTTTTCGACCGCATGGGGGTCATGTTCAATCGCACTCCTGAAGGCCTTCTTGACCTGCGCCGATTCGGCGGCACGCAAAAACGCCGCACCGCATTCGCAGGTGCGACCACCGGTCAGCAGTTGCTCTATGCGCTCGACGAGCAAGTGCGCGCGCAAGAGGTGGCGGGTATGGTGCGTCGCTATGAATTCTGGACGTTCGTCTCTGCCATCCTCGATGAAGGCGTATGCAAGGGCATCGTTGCGCAAGACCTCGCTTCCATGGAGATCCGCGCCTTTCCTGCAGATGCGGTGGTGGTGGCAACGGGCGGGTGCGGCGCCATCTTCGGCAAGTCGACGAACTCGACCATCAACACGGGCTACGTGGCTGCGAAGCTCTACACGCAAGGGGCGCTCTACGCTAATGGCGAATTCATCCAGATCCATCCCACGGCCATCCCCGGGGCTGACAAGAATCGCTTGATGAGCGAATCGGCGCGCGGTGAAGGCGGGCGCGTCTGGACATACAAGGATGGCAAGCCGTGGTATTTCCTCGAAGAGAAGTACCCCGCGTATGGCAATCTGGTCCCGCGCGATATCGCAACGCGCGAGATCTACGATGTGATCTACAACCAGCATCTGGGGGTGAACGGCGAAAATGTCGTCTATCTCGATGTTTCTCATATCGACCCAGCAGTGCTGGATAACAAGCTCGGCGGCATCCTCGAGATCTACGAGAAGTTCGTGGGCGACAATCCGCGCAAGGTCCCGATGCGCATCGCGCCGAGCGTCCACTATTCCATGGGCGGTCTGTGGGTCAATGTCGATCAGTCGACGAACATCCCGGGGCTGTTCGCGGCAGGGGAGTGCGACTATTCGCAGCATGGTGCCAATCGTTTGGGTGCGAACTCGCTGCTTTCGGCGGTATATGCCGGCATGGCAGCGGGTTCGACAGCGGCTGCATGGATCCGCAGGTCAGATACCAGAGCCACGGAAGGCCTCTATGATCAGGCGGTCCAAGCAGAGCAAGCTGCATATGAGGCTATCCGAGCGATGGATGGACCGGTGAACCCGTATGAGCTGTATCAGCAGATGGCAGATGTGATGACGCGCAATGTTACCGTGGTTCGCTACAACGATAAGCTTGCCGAAACGCTTCAAACGCTCGAGACGCTCGCTCAGGATTATGAGCGCATCGGGGTGGATGACAAGTCCACGTGGAACAACACCACCACCATGTTCGTGCGCGAGCTCAAGTCCATGATCGATCTTGCGAAGGTGATCACGGCTGGTGCGCTCGCGCGTGATGAGAGCAGGGGGTCTCACTATAAACCGGAATTTCCTGAGCGCGATGATGAAGCGTGGCTGAAGACCACGCTCGCAGCCTACGATCCTGCTCTTGATGGGCCACGGCTCAGCTATGAAGAGGTCGATCTTTCCTTGATCGAACCGCGTAAGCGCGACTATACGACGGTGCATGAAGTGGGTAAACGCCGCGCATCGAAGGAGGCGTAAAGCCATGGAAGCGAATGACCCCGTGAAGTCAGAATCAACGAAGACCATCAAGCTCCATATCAAGCGGCAGGATAGCCCCGAGGCAAAAAGCCGCTATGAAGATTTCGAGATCGAATGGCATCCGAACATGAATGTGGTCTCGGCGCTCATGGCTATTCGTGCGCATCCGGTGCTTGCTGATGGCACGCCCACCACGCCCGTGGTATGGGAGAGCGTGTGCCTCGAAGAAGTATGCGGAGCTTGCACGATGTTGATCAACGGTGTTGCGCGGCAAGCATGCTCGACGCTCATCGATTCGCTCGAGCAGCCCATCACGCTCGCGCCGCTCACGAAGTTCCCGCTTGTGCGCGATCTGAAGGTCGATCGTCAGAAGCTCTTCGATCATCTTAAGCGCGTGCATGCTTGGATCGATATCGATGGCGTGTTCGATCTTGGTCCTGGCCCCCGCATGTCGCAAGAAACGCGCGACTGGGCCTATGAGCTTTCCAAATGCATGACGTGTGGCTGTTGTTTTGAGGCGTGTCCCAACACGAAGCTTGCTGATACGCCCCGCAACTTCATGGGGCCAGCACCGCTTTCGCAGGTGCGCCTGTTCAATGCGCACCCTACGGGAGCCATGCACGCCGATGTTCGCTTGAATGCCATCATGGATGATGACGGCGTTTCGGGCTGCGGCAATGCGCAGAATTGCGTGCGTGTATGCCCGAAAGCGATCCCGCTTACCACTTCTATCGCAGATATGAATCGACAGACGTTCAAACAGTCGCTCAAGAACACCTTCGGATCATTCGGCAGGAAATAGCTTTTCAAACAGCATTCGCTTCGATCATGCGGTTCCGCGAGAACGCTCCTTAAGAGGGGCGTGCCGGATGCTGCACAAGAGTTTTTACAAAAGCTTTTCTTTTAGCTGACGAATCCTTGATTTGTCTTCTTCATCATGGTTGCTATCACGAATTTGAAGAAAGAAATGAAAGGACGAAACGTCAATGAAAGAACAACGAATGGCTCGTAGTCTTGTAGGGAAGGGCTCGCTTGCAACCAAACTTGTGCTCACGCTCGTAGCAGCATGCATGGCAATCAGTCTCGGTTGGTTGGTAGGCTGCTCATCAGGAGAAAAGCAGCAAGAAGGATCAGGCCAGAGCACAGAGGATATCTCGGTGTACTCGCGTGAGGATGGCAGCGGTACGCGCGGTGCCTTCATCGAGCTGTTTGGGCTGGAGGAAACAGACGATCAGGGCAACAAGGTCGACACCACGGCCGATGCGGCTGCTATCACCAATTCTACGTCGGTCATGATGACCTCCGTGAAGGGCGATCCTGGAGCGATCGGCTATATCTCGCTCGGTTCGCTTGACGATAGCGTGAAATCGCTCAAGATCGATGGCGTCGAAGCAACGGCGGATAACGTGAAGGATGGTTCGTACAAGATCGCACGTCCGTTCAACATCGTTACCACCGATGAGCTCACGCCTGCTGCGCAAGATTTCATCACCTTCATCATGTCGAAGGAAGGTCAGACGATCGTTGAGGATAACGGCTATATTGCCGTGAGCGAAGATGCAGCAAGCTACACACCTGCAGGCACGAGCGAGAAGATCATCGTTGCTGGTTCTTCTTCGGTAACGCCGGTCATGGAGAAGCTCGCTGAGGCGTATGAGCAGGCAAATCCTGAGGCTACCATCGAAGTTCAACAGTCTGACTCGACCACCGGTGTGACCATGGCAATCGAGGGCACGTGCGACATCGGCATGGCATCGCGTGAGCTCAAGGATTCCGAGACGGGCAAGGGCGCTCAGTCTCAAGCGATCGCTCGCGATGGCATTGCGGTGATCGTTCCGGTCGAGTCTGCGATCGAAGGTCTCACGAGCGATCAGGTCAAGCAGATCTTCTCTGGCAAGATCACCAGCTGGGGCGACGTGAAATAAATGAACAGGACTTTTCTGAAAGAAGGGGCTGCGCGTGTGGTTTTCGCACTTGCAGCCGCCTTGTCCATCTTGGCGGTGGGGTTGATCTGCGTTTTCTTGTTCGCGAATGGCGTGCCTGCCATGGTCGAGATCGGAATTCCTGATTTCCTTTTGGGCACCACGTGGCGTCCCGCGAATGATATCTATGGGATCTTCCCCATGATCATCGGGAGCATCTATGTAACGGCGGGTGCGCTCATCTTCGGTGTTCCTGCGGGCCTTCTGACCGCGATCTTCCTCTCGCGGTTCGCTTCGGCGAAGGTTGCTGCGTTCTTGAAGCCGGGCGTTGAGCTTCTGGCGGGAATCCCTTCGGTGGTCTATGGCTTTTTCGGACTGATGATCATCGTGCCCTTTATTCGCCTGAATGCACCGGGCAATGGGCTTTCGCTTTTGGCTGCATCGATCTTGCTCGGCATCATGATCTTGCCCACGGTCATCACGGTGGCGAAGAACGCGCTCGATGCGGTTCCCCAGTCCTACTACGAAGGCGCGCTTGCGTTGGGCGCGACCCACGAGCGCAGTGTGCTTCGCGTGCTCGTTCCAGCGGCTATCTCGGGCATCATGGCCGGTGTGGTGCTTGGGATCGGTCGCGCGATCGGCGAGACCATGGCAGTAGTGATGGTGGCGGGCAATCAGCCGATCATTCCTGCATCGATCTTCGATGGCGTGCGTACCATGACCGCGAACATCGTGCTCGAGATGGGCTATGCAGCTGACCTTCACCGTGGTGCCTTGATCGCGACCGGCGTGGTGCTGTTCGTTTTCATCTTGCTGATCAGTACGCTCTTCAACGCGATGAAGAAGAGGGGTGAGCGCTCATGAAAGCTCTTGCATCAAGCGGTCTTGCACGCAAAACGGGGCCAAGCTCCTCTTCTCGAGCGCAGGCTTCAAGCCAGATCGCGCGCGGCGTGATCTATGCCGGTGCGCTCTTCACG
>FR895130.1:12185-34035 GCA_000435675.1 Eggerthella sp. CAG:298
ATCTTGGTGAATGGCATCCCGCATCTTTCGCCAACGCTTTTCGAATGGAGCTACACCTCTGAAAATGTCTCGTTGATGCCGGCGCTCATAAGCACGCTCTATATGGCTTTGCTCGCGCTTCTGATCGCAGTGCCCATTGGGGTCTCATCGGCGATCTATCTGGTGGAATACGCAAAACCAGGAAGTCGGTTCGTGCGCGCGGTGCGCGTTACTACCGAAACGCTGCAGGGTATTCCCTCCATCATCTACGGATTGTTCGGCATGCTGTTCTTCACCACGGTGCTCGGCTGGGGGCTTTCTTTGCTCTCGGGCGCGTGCACGCTCGCCATCATGGTCCTGCCAGTGGTCATGCGTACCGCCGAAGAAGCGCTGATCGCGGTGCCTGCTTCCTATCGAGCGGGTGGGTTTGCGCTGGGCGCGGGGTATCTCCGCACGATTTTTCGGTGCGTGCTGCCGAGCGCTCTTCCAGGAATCGTAGGCGGCGTTCTGCTGGCGCTTGGGCGCTGCGTTGGTGAGGTAGCAGCCCTGCTCTTCACGGCGGGGACCATCGCGCAGATTCCCGATTTTGGTGGTCAGGGCATCTTCGCGCTCTTCGATTCCTGTCGAACGCTAGCGGTCCACATGTATGTGCTCGCCTCCGAAGGGCTGCATATCGATGAGACCTACGCCACTGCTGTTGTGCTGCTGGTGCTGGTCACGCTCTTGAACGTGATCGCCAATGTGGCAGAGAAGCGCTTGCGCGTGAAGTGATAGCTAAAGAGCGAAACGGCTGCCTTTGCTGCTGCTGTTTCGCTGAGTCGTATGAAAGAGAGAAACGTATGAACCTATCGATCGATCGAGCATCCTCTGAACAGCGTTCGGAGTTCGCTTGCGAAAATGCCTTCCAGCAGCCGTTGGGTGATCGTGAGCGAGCGCCTGAACGATATGAGGTAGATGAGCAGGTCAAGATGGAAGTTCGTGATCTGGATCTTCATTATGGCGATTTCCATGCGCTCAAGAATGTCTCGCTCAGCTTTCCAAAGAACCAGGTGACCGCACTCATCGGTCCCTCGGGTTGCGGCAAGTCGACGCTCCTGAAGACGCTCAATCGTATGAACGATCTTGTTGAAGGGTGCCGCATCGATGGATTGGTGGCGCTTGACGAGCAAGATGCCTATCGGGATATCGCAGTAACGGACCTGAGGCGTCGAGTGGGCATGGTCTTCCAGCAGCCGAATCCTTTTCCCATGAGCATCTATGACAACATCGCGTTCGGACCGCGCACGCATGGCATCAAGCGGCGCGATGAACTTGACGAGATCGTCGAGCAGTCGTTGCGCGATGCGGCGCTGTGGGAAGAGGTGAAGGATCGTCTCAAGAAGAGTGCGCTTGGTCTTTCGGGAGGTCAACAACAGCGTTTGTGCATCGCTCGCGCGCTTGCGGTACGTCCCGAGGTGCTCTTGATGGATGAGTCCACCAGTGCGCTCGACCCTATTTCCACTGCGAAGATCGAAGAGTTGGTCGACACCTTGAAGGAACGCTACACCGTGGTCATGGTGACGCACAACATGCTGCAGGCGCTGCGCGTTTCGGATAAGACGGCATTCTTCTTGTTGGGTGAGATGGTGGAAGTGGGGGATACCCAGATGATCTTCACCGAACCGCACGATCAGCGTACTGCTGATTACGTGGCGGGGCGCTTTGGTTAACGCGAGATCATGCTAGCTCCTGGCCAGGAGGCATGAAGCCGGCAGCGTTACGAGCAGGGAACAAGATGGGGTAGAGAAAGCTTTACAAAAACTTGACACGCCTCTTGGGTGCGCACTCACGCTCCGATGCTAGAATCAAGGGCATGATCTACTATGTTGAAGATGATGCCAATATTCGTGATCTGGCCGTCTATACGCTTTCGCAAGCGGGCTTCGAAACACGCGGCTTTCCTGATGCGGAACCCTTTTTCGCTGCCTGCGAACAGCAACTCCCCGATGTGATCCTGCTCGATATCATGTTGCCGGGTATAGACGGGCTCGAGATACTGCGTCGCTTGCGCAGCCACGAGGCAACCCAGCACCTTCCCATCATGATGCTCACCGCAAAAGGGTCCGAGATCGATAAGGTGCAAGGGCTCGAGTTAGGTGCTGATGATTATTTGGCAAAGCCGTTCGGCATGATGGAGCTGGTAGCTCGTGTTCGCGCTCTGTATCGTCGCGCGCAGGCGCCAACGGCGGCAACGAAGACCCCGAACGAGCTTCATTGCAACGGCATCGACCTTGATATGGACGCGCATACGTGCACGGTGCAAGGGGAACCCGTGAAGCTCACGGTAAAGGAATTCGATCTTCTTCGGATGCTGATCGCGCATGTGGGGCATGCCTTGAGTCGCGCGCAGCTCTTCGAGACGGTATGGGGTGAATCTTTCGTAGGGCATTCCCGAACGGTCGATGTGCATGTTCAGACCTTGCGTCAAAAGCTCGACCGAGCATGCTTAGGTGTTGGTAAGAACATCGAGACCGTGCACGGCATCGGTTACCGCATGCGTGCATGATGCATCGAGCGAGATGCTGTTCAAGAACGATCGCGCGAAGGAAACTCCGTGCATGGCATTAGGCAGGGTAAAGGGGTCAAGAGTGTGATCGGTGTTCAGGGTACGCATAAGAAAAGGCTTTCGACCACGATCTTCGTGACCGTGCTCTCTTTCTCTATCTTGGTAGTGGCCGTGGTCGCACTTGCGATGGGTGTGCTCATCCACGCTTCCTATGAGAAGGACGCGGAAGACAAGATCCTTGGTGCTGCGCGCGAGACCGCGAGCCAGCTTGATAGCATGAGCACTCTTGAGCAGGTAGTCGTCTTGCGCGATCAACTGGGCAAGACCGTCCGTTATACGCTCATCTCGCCATCGGGCGATGTCCTCTACGATAGCACTGCGCCCGATCAGAACAGCGCATCTTCGATCGGGAACCACGCCGATCGTCCTGAGGTGCAGAGCGCTCTTGTAACTGGCGCAGGCATGGTTACGCGCTATTCTGAAACGCTCAAGAACGATACGATCTATGCGGCGGTGCGCCTTGATTCGGGCGATGTGTTGCGCTTGAGCGAGACGCGAGAATCGTTATTTTCATTCATGCATTCTCTGATCATTCCGCTCGTGATCATCTTGATCGTGGTCGTTATCATGGTGGTGTTCTTCTCACGGTTGCTGACGCGCCGCATCATGGCACCCCTCAACGGGTTCGATGCCGATGAAGGACTGGGGCATACGAGCTATCTTGAGATGGACCCTCTGCTCGGTCGCATCGAACAACAGCAGCAACAGCTTCGTGAGCAAAATCGCGAATTGATGCGTGCAGAGGATATGCGCCGTGCGTTCTCGGCAAATGTTTCGCATGAGATGAAGACTCCTTTGCAGGTGATAGCGGGGTATTCCGAGCTCCTTTCGACCGGAATGGTGCCCGCTGAGGACACGGTCAAATTCGCGGGCATCATCCATGAGGAGTCGCAGCATATGTACGCTCTGATCGATGATGTGCTTGCCTTGTCGCGATTGGACGAGCCCGTTTCTCCTGATGGGCTTTCAGATAGCATCGATCTGCGTGCTCTGGCTGAAAACGTGGCTGAACGCCTGCGTCCGCTTGCTGAGAAGTATGAGGTCTCATTGCGCGTGGATGGGCAGCACGTTCTCATCGATGGCAATGAGCCGTTGATGGAGCAGGTCATGACCAATCTGGTGAGCAATGCCATTCGCTACAATAGGCCTGGTGGTGAAGTGGTGGTCGTGGTCGATACCGAACGTGCGCCTGATGTTCTTGAGCGGTGCGACAAGGAAGCAGGTGTAGACGAGATGCGTTTCGGTCCGCGTTCGCATGGTGCCCATCCGATCGACTTCATGCAGGCAATCGTGCGGATCATGGATACGGGCGTTGGCATTTCTCCTGACGAACAGCAGAAGATCTTCGAACGTTTCTACCGAGTTGATAAGAGTCGCTCCAAAGAAACGGGCGGTACCGGTTTGGGGCTTGCGATCGTGAAGCACGCGGTCGAGCATCACAATGGCAGCATCGAGGTTGAGAGCGAGCTGGGAAAAGGGTCGGTCTTCTCTGTCCGATTCCCCCTGAAACGCTAAGCCTGAGAAAAAGAAAAGGTCAGCACCAAAAACTGATGCTGACCTGGTATACATGGTGGACGCTACTGGGTTTGAACCAGCGACCCCCGCCGTGTGAAGGCGATGCTCTCCCGCTGAGCTAAGCGTCCGTGTGAGTTCTTATTCTAGCATGCTAATAGGATTCTTCAAGAAATTTCGGTGGAAGCTTGTGCGTAGGATCGAGCGCGTCGATCGCAGCGCTAATGGGCTGCAAGCTGGGTGCAACGAATACCTTCGACGTGGAAAGCCCTAGCAAGCGTCCCTTCTCATCGGTCATCTCGGCTTCACAGATGCAGATTGAGCTCCCGCGTTTCACCACACGTCCTTCGCAGTGGACATGCATGCCTTCTTGCACGGCGCGTGTGAGGTTCGCATTCTGGTCGAGCGTGATGAAGCCAGCGTTCTCGGGCATTTCTGCATAGAGCGCCCAATAGGCTGCGGTGTCCATGATGGACTCGTAGACACCGCCATGCATGCCGCCGAAGCAGTTCATGTGCTTGCGTTCGATATCGGCTTCAACGATGCAACGTCCTTCCTCAAGTGAGAGGATGTCGATGTTCAAAAGTCGGAAATAAGGACCTTGATTGATGAGTTTGAGCACTTCTTCAATGTGTTCAGGATTGAGTTTCATGAATACCTCTTCTGTAAAAGATCGCATCTCTGGGCATCATTATAAAGGAGCTGCATGGTTCAGCGCTGTTCACGAACGATGAAGATTCCTTTGGGCGATGGCCAGATCGCGTTCGTCGCAGCAAAGGAAGTGTTCATCTTGTTAACGGTTTTTGAACTATTGGGTGATTTAGGGGCATCGTGATCGAATCTTTGCGCTGGCTGGACTATCCTAGTAACGTAAAAACCCAGATGAACAAAAATAGAAAGTAAAAGAGCTCGTAGGCGATGCTCGCGAAAAACCATGACGAACGATCACAACAAGCTTAACGTGAATATCAACGATGTTGCGCTCATCTTCGAGGGCGGCGGCATGCGCGCGAGCTATACTGCTGGCGCAGTGGTCACGCTGCTCGAAAACGATCTCAACTTCGGTGATGTCTATGGCATTTCAGCGGGTTCGAGCCATACTGTCAATTACGTCTCGCGCGATACGGTACGCACAAAGATGTCCTTCGTCGATCTGGTGGACGACCCTGAATTCGGAGGCTTGAAAACGTTCGTTCAGGGCAAAGGTTTCTTCAATGCGCATCATCTTTACGAAGGAGTTGCAGAAGACCCTGACAAATACGATTCGCGTTTCCACTTCGATTGGGATACCTTTTGTGCGAACCCTGCGAACGTTCACATTGAAGCGCTCGAGCGTGATACTGGCGAGACGGTCCTTTGGACCAAGAGCGACATGCAAAGCGCACATGAGATGATGCTGCGCGTTCGTGCAAGCTCTACCATGCCTATCTTCATGCCGCCTACGGTGGTCGAAGGGCATACCTATATGGATGGCGGTATCGGGTCGAGCTGGGGCATTCCGCTCGAAGCGGCGAAGCGCGATGGGTATGAACGCTTCTTCATCGTGCGAACGCAGGAGAAGGGGTATCGTAAATCTCCTATTGGGGGAGCGGGGCAGTTGCTGTTCAGAAGCGCATTCCGTAAGTACCCAGCTGTTTGGCAGAAGACGATCGAGCGTCCGCAGCGCTACAACGAACTTTGCGAAGAGATCGAACGTCTTGAAAGATCGGGAGCTGCATACGTTTTCTATCCCGACCAGATGACGCTCAGCAACCGCACGACCGATCTCGACCAGCTGCAAGCCGCTTATGATGCAGGTTATGCGCAGGCACAGCGCGAACTCGATGCTTGGCAGAAGTGGTTATCATGGCGGCCTTAAGTTCTTTTAAGCTTCATGAAGCCGATGAGTTTCGCTATTTCACGCCAAAGACGTGGTTCTTCTGGCGCGGCGTGATCATCAACTTCTGTGTCTTTTGCCTGGTGGGCCACTGGCTCGAGATTCCCTATTGCATGTTCATGGACTGGGCTTTTCATGTGGTGGCCGATGATTACGATGTGTGGACCGATCCGCTCTGGGTTCCTTATTGGGTATACGGGCTTGGGACCGTCTTCATCACGCTCACGCTATTGCCACTGAAGATCCATATACTCGAACAGCGAAAGACCATGTGGGGTGCTGTGCTCCAGTTCTTCGTGATCGCAGTGGTCATCTGCGCTCTGCTCGAGCTCGTGATCGGGCTTTTGATCAACCAGCCCGATGCAACGGGACATTATCCCTTCTGGGATAATTCGGCGCTACCCTTGAATATCTTCGGGCAAGCGTGGCTTGTGAACGATATCATCCTCGGGATCATCGCGGCTCTGTACGTGTTCGTTATCTTCCCCTTCACTCAGCGCGCGCTTTCGCTGCTTAAGCCGAGCACGTGCGACCTTATCTTCCTCTTCGTCCTCATCTTCTTCGGAGCGGTGTGCGTATTCTCTTATGCTGTGCCGCACTTCCCTATGCTCTACGATGCCCTGATGAGCCTCAATTTCCCCTGGCAGTCCTGATCGAGTTGTGCGCTGTGCTATTGCCCTTGCGCGATCAGGTTGCTCGCATGAAAGGTCGTGCTGTTGCCCTTGTGTGATCAGGGCGATCGCGTGAAAGGCTGCGCTCGTTAGGGGCTATCGCGGCAGGCGGATCGTGAAGGTGGTCAGCCCATTGCTGCTTTCTGCGCCGATGGTCCCGCCGTGCGCTTCAACGATCTCACGTGCGATGGCAAGGCCGAGGCCAGCGTTCGCACTTTGTCCACGCGATCTGTCTTCACGATAGAAACGCTCGAAGATGGCCTCAAGATGGGCGGGGGATATCTCGCGTCCTTGGTTGGTGGTCGCGAGTACGATCTCATCGTCTGTCACGACCGCGCTCAAGACCACTTCGCTCTCAGGGTCCGCATAAGAGATCGCATTCTTCACCACATTGCCTAGGGCACGTGCCATCTTAGAGGAGTCGATAAATGCCTGCTTATTCTCGGGTGCGATGGTGGTGATCGAGATGTCGCGGTCTTTTGCGGCGATCCCGAATTCATCGGCCACTTGATCGAGGAAGAGCGCGACATCGACATTTTCGCGTTCCAGCAGGATAGCATTCAGATTGTAGCGAGTGATCTCGAAGAATTCTTCAACGAGCGATTCGAGCCGTTCGGCTTTAGAGAGCGCGATGCCGGCGAATTCGGCGCGCTTCTCACGTGGCAGATCGGGTGATTCAGCGAGCAGGCTCAAATAGCCCACCACAGAGGTGAGGGGCGTGCGAATATCGTGCGCGAGATAGGCTACGAGCTCATTTTTGCGTTGCTCTGCCATCACGGCAGCTTGTTCGTGGTCGCGGATCTTCTTTTGCAGAAGCTCGATCTGTTGCGAAGAAATCATGAGTTCTTCGGGTAGGACGATCCTTCCGCCTTCGATCAGGCGTGGATCAGCAAGTGCATTCGAAAGCTTGTTGAAATAGCGGAGCGATCGGTTGAGCGTGCGAATGATTATCGCGATGATGCCGATCGCATAGATCACGATCGCGACGGGTATCTTCAAAGAGCGCAGGGTGTTGTAGAGGCTTATGTCGCGCATCGCAAGGCGCCCGTCTGCGGCAACCATCAGCTGAACGTTCTGTGGGCCGATCTGGGAGGCAAGGTCATCGTAGCGCGCCATGAAATCTTCATCGGCGAACCCGAGGGCAGCCCAAGGGTCCTTAGTGACCTCACTGGTGTCTTCATTGTCGTTCGTTTCTACAACGGTGTTCTTCTCGGCATCCAGCAGGGATCTTTCAGCTGGCAATGAGCTGTATACCCAGGTTGATGTTGCGTCTGCAACACGCTCACCGATGCTGTCGGAGAGGGAGAATTCGAAGAGCACGCAGAGCAGGGAAAAACATGCTGACCAGGCAAGGAGTAGCAGGATCATCCTGCCGAGCAAGCGGCTGCGCAAGATGCGTGTCTGTTCGCCGGTTTGCTTGGTTGCCTGCGCTCTTGCATGCCAAGCCGAGCCGCGTTTCGTCTGTTGGTCATCCGAATGGGCAGCAGTTTCGTTGCCTTCTTCAGCCTGCGAATCATACGAGACTTTCTTGGTTGGCAGGAATTTCGATCTAATGTTCATCGCTGATCGCTTTCGCCTACTGCTCGGTGTGGCCTGCGCCTGAATCGTCGTCGATCCTATAGCCTACGCCAAAGACGGTCTCGATGAATGCTTGCGAAGAATCGATCTCGGAGAGCTTCTTCCTTAACCTGCGGATATGCACCATGATCGTATTGGCATCGCTCAAGCGGTATTGTTCTTGCCAGACCTGTTCGAAGATGTCTTGTGGAGATACGGGACAGCCGGCGTTTCGCACCAGCAGCGTTAGAATGTCGAATTCTTTGGGCGTGAGGTTAAGGTCGAGTGCGTGCAAGGTCGCACTGTGAGCGCGCAGGTCGATGACGATATCGGCTGCTTCGAGCATCGTCTCGTTTGTGGGCAAAGCGGTGTTTCTGCGCAGGCGTGCGCGCACGCGGGCGGTCAGCTCGCGGGGCTTGAAGGGCTTGGTTATGTAATCATCCGCGCCAAGCGCAAAGCCGATCACCGTGTCTGCCTCTTCATCTTTGGCCGAAAGGAAGATGATCGGCACATCCGAGAACTGGCGAATCCTTCGGCATGCTTCAAGGCCGTCCATCTCGGGCATCATGATATCAAGGATGAGCAGGTCGAAATCGCTGTGTTCAACAGCTTCGACTGCTTCGATACCATTATGCGCTTCTGCGATTTCGAAGCCTTCTGGTTCGAGTATCGCGCGTATGAGTCCCAAGATCGCGGGATCATCGTCGGTTATCAAGAGCCGCGCCATGAAAAGCCTCGTTTCATCATTTCGGATATTCACCATTTTACTGGGCAGAGTGCTTTCTGTCTGTCTTGGAAGTTTCTTCAATGAGAAATGTAAGAGAAAGTTAAGGCATTGCTATGGGAAATGTAAGAGCCACTTAAGCGACGATTCCAGTATGGAAAAGCCAGCGAAAACGAGGTGGGAGATGCAGCAGGGTCGTTCCGAAAGGCAGTCGTTCACGCGCTACCATGCTTCATATGGCAGCACCCCTTCGTCCCGTTATTCGCGCAGTGTGGCGCTCTATCATGCGCGTCCACAACGAGAGCGCGTTGTGAACAAGCTCCCGCGGCTCGACAGATTCGCAGGCCACAGGGTATTTGCTACGCGACGTTCTGCGGAAGCGCCGCATCGCTCTCCGGTCCGTCTCATGGCGCTTGCTGCCATAGTGATGCTCGTTATCGCTCTTGTGGTCTTATTGGGCAACAGCAATGGCTCGAACGTGAATGCCGATGCTTACGGGAACGGATCGGGTGCTGCTCAGAGCACGCCTCGCAGTGAATGGCGAGCAGGTGAAGTTCCTTATCTCTACCAGATCGATCCAGAGTGGGCGGATGACTCTTATGCAGGTTCGACCATCGCTGAATCGGGGTGTGGCCCGACCTGCCTCTCGATGATCTATGTCTATCTTACGGGGCGAACGAATATGGACCCCGCGGATATGGCGGCGTTCAGCGAGTCTCATAAGTATGTTGATAGCGGCATGACCAGTTGGGCGTTCATGGATGAAGGAGCGCGCGTGTTGGGACTGAGATCGCGTGAATTACCGGCGGACTATCAAAGTGTGCGCAAGGCGCTCGATGCTGGATACCCGGTGATCGCAAGCGTTTCTAAGGGAGATTTCACTACGCAGGGGCATTTCATCGTTTTGGCAGGAACGGATGAAGACGGCAAGGTGATCGTGCATGATCCTAATAGCGTGGAGCGCTCAGCCAAAGTCTGGGATCTCGATCGCATCCTGTCCCAGACGCGCAACTTGTGGGCGTTCTCGGTCTGATGCTTTGCGGTTGTCTTGAGGATCATCGTATAAAAGAAGCAAGAGGTAGAACGCCCGTGAGCAGTATGCCTACGGGCGCTTTTGGGTGTTGGAAGTAGCGGGAGACTAGAAGCCCTGTACGGTCTGCGCGGCAGCGGGGCGGGGTTGGAAGCCCTGCGAGCTCTATTCTTTGCTGAAGCCTTTGATCAGAAGGGCTACTACACCACACAGAAGACCGCCGATCGGCCAAGGAAGCCAGAAGAATGCGATCATACCTGAGCGGTAGTCGCTTGGTGTGCCAGCTGCCAGCGAGCCGAACAGCATGAGCAACGCGATCATGGTCGCAATGATCATGATGGTTCCGCAGATAGCGCCGATGCGCTTATCGGTCTTTTGAGCGCGTACGAGTTCGGGCTTGTCTTCTTCAGGGATAGTTGGTGAGGCTGTGATCTCGGCTTTTTCAAGGAATTCCGAGGCTTTTTGGTTATATTGGGCAATATTAGTTCGCCCGAGGGTCATGCCGCCATGGATGATGAAGCATACGCCAAGCGCAATGAGCGACAGCATGATGCTCACCCCGAAGATGTTCTCGGAGTCTTCACCAAAGAGGATGACCGAGCAAACGCCCGCGAAGATGCAGGCGATGCCTCCAACGAGTTGGATACTGAAAGAGCTGCGCGCGCGGGATTTGTCTTCCTTCGTATAGAAATCTTCGATGTAGGGGTGTTCGCGCACGAAGTGAGCGTGCGCGAGTCCTGCAGGGATGATGAGCGCAAGACCTGCTATCACGCCTAAGAAGAGGAACAGCATGCCAAGCGTGGTAGCGATGTTCTCAGGGAGCGTGAAAAGGGGATTGATGGCGGGGTCGGTCGCGTTGAAGAAGGGGAGTGAGAGCGCGTTTCCGAAGATGATCAAGGCTACGCCGAGAGATATCTTCCAAGCGAAGCGACGCATGGTGCTGTCGTAGTCGAATACGTCTACAGGCGGAGTGAGAGGTTTTACCTTCGGGAGCTGAGTTGGCTCGTTGGTCGTAAGATCTCCTTGCACGAGATCATCTAGGGTACAATTGAAAATCTGACACAGCTTAAGAAGCTTATCCATCTCTGGATATGATTTCTCAGATTCCCATTTCGTAACTGCCTGTCTACTAACGCCGAGCAACACGGCTAGTTGCTCTTGTGTCATATTGTTCGCAGCACGCAGGTGTATGAGGTTATCTCGAAAGCTCATAGATTGCCACCTTCCTTGGTTATATTTTCGTTGTTCTTGTTGAGGCCGGCAATGAAAAGATTATGGGACTGTGTGGTATCACACCACCAACTTCAGGCAGCAATTTATAAGAAATCTTGGCAACCAGTGGTTGCGAATCGCAGGTCACAAGCTTGCTTTTGCGTTTTCTTTAGAAACAGACGGATTCCGTTGCCTTATGATCCTATTTAGCCTTAAGAATTCCCTCGTAGCTTATGAGTGTTGCAATCCTTGGAAAATATGCATTTCTTTTCCATTTAGCTCTCATGAGGCATCAGAAGAGTATTGAAAAGGTGTAGCTTCAACAGAGAAGAAGACGCTTCGTTGCAAGACGAATCAATCAAAGCAAAGCTTCTGTCGCGAATCTTGTTTGCAGGATCAGAGATCGAAGAAGGCAAGTTCGCAGATACTGATGAGCTCATCGCTCGCATCTTCCACCACTGCCAAGACTATTTCTGATTGGTTTGAGCGGGTCGTATCCCAAATATGTCCCGAATGTGTCAATCAGGACACCGATTATGAATCGTTAGAATGAAATAGGCCAGGAAATTGCTTCCTGGCCTATTGATTTTTATGGCTCCCCGGGTAGGACTCGAACCTACAACCCTTCGGTTAACAGCCGAATGCTCTGCCATTGAGCTACCGAGGAATGTTCGCCTCATCTCTGACGCTTGATAAATTATAGAGCAACAAGAAATCTTTTCAAGACGAATCACAAACTTTTCCAGGTGAAGTCGGTTTGCGGAGCGCCATGGGGAAGAGGGAAGAGCTCGCGCAGAAAATGCCGAAAAAAAGCGCCATCCGTTTTGGATGGCGCTTCGCAGGTTCGGGGTGTTCGCCTGAGCGTTAAGAGATCTTCGCGTGGATCTCTTGCAAGGAAGCGATGCCGCCCTCTTCGCTCGTTTCCACGGTCTTGATGCCCTTGGCAGACGCCAGCGCTGCCGCCATGGTGGTGAAATACGGCGTGTGCGCCTTGATGGCGGTCTTGCGGATATAGGAGTCGTCCTCAGCGCTTTCGCCGGTTGCGGCAGGCGTATTGATGACCAGGTCCATCTCGCCGTTCGTGATGAGGTCGACCAAGTTGGGACGGCCTTCGTGCAGCTTCTTCACACGCTCGACCGCAATGCCTTCAGCTTCGATCAGCTCTGCGCTGCCTTCGGTCGCATAGATATCGAATCTTGCATCCTTGAGCGCATGCGCCAGCTCCGGCAGCTCGTCCTTGTCCTTGTTGGACACGGTAACGAGGACCTTGCCGCCCTTGGGAAGAACGGTCTGGGTAGCCTCCTGCGCCTTGAAGAAGGCCTCACCGAAGGTCTTTGCCAGACCCAGTACCTCGCCTGTCGAGCGCATCTCAGGGCCGAGCACAGGGTCTACCTCGGGGAACATGTTGAACGGCAGCACGGCTTCTTTGACGCCGTAGTATTCGTAGCTCTTCTCTTTGAGCTCCGGAATGGGCGAGGGGCGCCCGGTAAGCGGCATCGTGATGACTTCGGTGGCAATGGGTACCATTTGGATGTTGCAGATCTTGGAGACCAGCGGCACGGTGCGGCTTGCGCGCGGATTGGCCTCGAGCACGTAGACCACGTCGTTCTCGATGGCGTATTGCATGTTCATGAGGCCGCGCACATGCATGGCTTCAGCGATACGCTTGGTGTAATCGCGGATGGTAGCCAGGTGCTCCTCTGAGATATTCACGGAAGGTAGCACGCACGCCGAATCGCCAGAGTGGATACCCGCAAGCTCAATATGCTCCATGACCGCCGGGATATAGGCTTCTTCGCCGTCGCAGATCGCGTCTGCTTCGCACTCGAGCGCATGGTTCAAGAAGCGATCGACCAGGATCGGGCGATCGGGTGTAACGCCTACGGCAGCGTTCATGTAGCTGATGAGGTTCTCGTCATCGTAGACCACTTCCATGCCGCGTCCGCCAAGCACGTAGGAAGGACGCACCATGACAGGGTAGCCGATGCGATGCGCGATCGCGAGCGCGTCATCTACCGTAACGGCCCTGGCGGACTCGTCATCTACCGTAACGGCCATGTCGGATTCAGGCATGGGGATGCCCAGCTCGTCCATCATGGCGCGGAAGCGGTCGCGGTCTTCGGCGAGGTCGATGATCTCGGGGCTGGTGCCCAAGATGTTCACGCCCGCAGCCTTGAGCTCAGCAGAGAGGTTCAGCGGGGTCTGGCCGCCGAACTGCGCGATCACGCCGAGCGGCTTTTCCTTCTCATAGATGGAGAGCACGTCTTCGGTGGTGAGGGGCTCGAAGTAGAGCTTGTCGGACGTGTCGTAGTCGGTCGAGACGGTTTCAGGATTGCAATTGACGATGATGGTCTCGAAGCCGAGCTTCTTGAGCGCGATCGAAGCATGCACGCAACAGTAATCGAACTCGATGCCCTGCCCGATGCGGTTCGGACCGCCGCCCAAGATCATGACCTTGGGCGCATCGGTCGCGCTGCTGTGATCAGGTGCGTTGTAGGTTGAATAGTAGTACGCAGAATCCTGCGTGGAGCTTACATGCACACCTTCCCAGGCTTCGGCGATGCCAAGAGCGATGCGCGCTTCGCGGATATCCTTTTCAGGAATGTCCATGAGCTGGGACAAGTAACGATCGGCGAAGCCGTCTTTTTTGGCCTGTTCAAGCATCTCATCCGGCAGCATCTTGCCGGGGTTCTCGTTGGCGTAGGTGAGGATCTTGTTCTCTTCCTCGACCAGTTCGAGCATCTGCTCGATGAAGTAGTCCTTGATCTTCGTGCGCTCGTGGATCTCGTCGATCGTGGCGCCCTTGCGCAGCGCTTCATACATGATGAACTGGCGCTTTGATGAAGGGGTGTTCAGCTGGCGAAGCAGCTCTTCCTTGCTCTGCTCGTGGTAGTTGCCCACGAAGCCCAGGCCGTAGCAGCCCTGCTCGAGCGAGCGGATCGCCTTCTGGAAGGCCTCTTTGTAGGTCTTGCCGATGCTCATGACCTCGCCAACAGCGCGCATCTGCGTGCCCAGTTCGTCCTTCACGCCCTTGAACTTCTCGAATGCCCAGCGTGCGAATTTGAGCACTACATAGTCTCCGCCGGCAACGTACTTATCGAGCGTGCCGTGCTTGCCGCAAGGGATCTCGTCCAGCGTAAGACCGGATGCGAGCATGGCCGAGATGAGCGCGATAGGAAAGCCCGTCGCTTTCGATGCGAGCGCAGAAGAGCGCGAGGTGCGCGGGTTGATCTCGATGATGATGTCGCGGTCTGACACGGGGTCGTGTGCCCATTGCACGTTCGTGCCGCCGACCACTTGCACGGCTTCGACGATGCGATGCGACTTCTCTTCCAAGCGCTTGATCACGTCTTCCGAGATGGTCTGCATGGGGGCCGCGCAGAATGAATCGCCCGTGTGAACGCCCATCGGATCGATATTCTCGATCGTGCAGATGGTGATCATGTTGTTCTTGGAATCGCGAACGACCTCGAATTCGAGTTCTTCCCAGCCAAGCACCGATTCTTCGACCAGCACTTCGTTGACAGGGGAGGCTTGCAGGCCGCGCGCGACCACCGTGCGCAGCTCATCGATGTTGTAGACAAGACCGCCACCCGTGCCGCCCATGGTGTAGGCGGGACGCAGTACGCACGGATAGCCAAGGCGCTCGGCGATCTCGACCGCTTCTTCGACGGTGTTGGCAACCTCAGAACGGGCCATCTCGATGCCGAGCGAAGCCATGGTCTTCTTGAATTCGTTACGATCTTCGCCGCGCTCGATCGCATCGACCTGAACGCCGATCACCTTCACGCCGTATTTGTCGAGAATGCCCTTGTTCGCCAGCTCCGCGCAGAGGTTGAGCGCCGATTGCCCACCGAGGTTCGGCAGCAGCGCATCGGGGCGTTCTTTGGCGATGATCTGCTCAAGGCGCTCACAGTTGAGCGGTTCGATGTAGGTGACATCTGCCGTGTCGGGGTCGGTCATGATGGTGGCGGGGTTGGAGTTGACCAGCACGATTTCGTAGCCAAGCGCGCGCAATGCTTTGCACGCCTGAGTGCCTGAATAATCGAATTCGCATGCTTGCCCGATAATGATAGGACCAGAGCCGATGATCAGTACCTTATGGATATCGGTGCGTTTTCCCATTTTCGCTCCTTGTCATGCGAACCTTCGTGCTGCCGTGCGTTTTGCGTCTTAAGGCAGGCGCGAAGCGTGCCAGTATTTCTTTTTCAAGGCTTCATTATAAGGCTTTTACCGCCCAGTCGTGATCGGGACTCTGTGTTTTTCGGCTTGGAAACAGGCGCGTGTCAAAATCGCGTTCATCAGGCTTGAAAAAAGAGGTAAGGCTACAATGTGGCTAGATTTCAAAGGACTACGAGGAAGGGAAGAGCCATGAGATTAGATGCTGGTCTTGATTCCATGGAAGATGGCTATGTGACCGAAGCCGAACAGGTTGATCAGGAGACCGAGATCGAAGATATGCAATCCTTGCTCGATGACGATATCATGGATCCCGATAGCCTCGATACCGATATGGAAGGCGCCTACGAAGGATTCCATGACAATGAAGGATTCAAGGGGATTCCCGTAGGGGGCTATACCGATTCACAGCTCGAAGTTGCGGTGCGGGATGGAACGGGGCTCGATCTTCCCGAAGAGGGCTTCCATGTCGAAGATGGCTTCGATCGCGATCTGCCGGCAGATGATATTCCGAATAGCGGCCGTATCAGCGATTTCGACGCCGAAGAACTCTCGAACGATACTTCCGAGGTAACGCTCGACGAAGCTGAGCCGATCGATTACGGCTTTGATGTCGAACGCTTCTCGTCAAGCGATGGCGTTGAGGAGAACACCACCGATGTGATCACCCAGGCGGTTGACGAGGAAGCATAGGAGACCACCTGCCCGCTTTCGCTTGACCTCGGTCCGTGTGTGACTTGGAAGTATTTTGTTCGGTTGTTCCAAAAAAGACACGATGGCTTCAAAATACGTTAGAATAACTAGACGCACACGGGCCCATAGCTCAACGGTGGAGCAGGGGACTCATAATCCTTTGGTTCTCGGTTCGAATCCGGGTGGGCCCACCATTAGATTCAACGACCAGAGCACGTCTCTGGTCGTTTTTGTTACAAGAGGAAGGGGTAGCTCATGGAGCAGACGAACGATATCGATGCGTTGATGGAAAAGATCCAGGCGCAGGAAACCACCTACGAATTCGATCGCATCGATGAAGACTTGGCGTTACAGATGGGAATCTACGTGATCAGGCGCGCACGTGAGATGGGAAAGCCGATCGCCACGCGCATCACGCTCAACCGTCGCACGCTCTTCGCCTATTCGATGCCGGGCACGAAGCCTGAAAGCGATAACTGGATCCGCCGCAAGGAGAACCTCGTATATGCGACCAATGGCAGTTCTTACTATTGGGAGTGCTGGTGCGAGAAGGGCGATCATCCTTTCGAGTGGCGTGGCATGAGCTATGCCGATTATGCGCCGGCAGGTGGCAGCTTCCCGCTGCGCATCAAGGGCGCTGGTGCGGTCGGTGCGATCACGATCACGGGCATGGCGAGCCATGAGGATCACGCGCTCGCGTTCGAGGCGATCGAAAAGGCGGCAACGGACTCGCTCGATGTCGACATCTCTTCTTTGTTCCCCGCCTAAGAGAAACCGCTGAGTGCTGCGAACACTGATATACTTTATAGGTTGTAAATTCACTGATCTATTGGGGAAGAGTTCCACATGAGCGTTGATAGTTTTGAGGCAAGCGTCAAGAAGAGCGATGCATTAAAAGAGGACCTGTTCGAGCATCCCACGAAGTACATCATGCTCACGGGTGATCGGCCGACAGGACGTTTGCACCTCGGTCACTATTTCGGCACGATCAAAGAACGCGTCAACCTTCAGAACAAAGGCGTGCCCACGCGCGTGGTCATCGCCGATTATCAGGTTATTACCGACCGCGATACCACCGAACATATCCAGGACAACGTCTATAACATGGTCATCGACTATCTTGCTTGTGGCCTCGATCCAGAAAAGACGCTCATCTTCACGCATTCTGCAGTGCCGGCGCTCAACCAGCTCATGCTGCCGTTCCTGTCGCTCGTTACCGAATCCGAGCTTCATCGTAATCCTACGGTGAAGTCAGAGATGGAAGCATCCGGGCATGCGCTCACAGGGCTTCTGCTCACGTATCCCATCCATCAGGCCTGCGACATCCTCTTCTGCAAAGGCAATGTGGTGCCTGTTGGCAAGGATCAGCTTCCTCATATCGAGATCACGCGTCAGATCGCGCGCCGTTTCAACGAGCGCTACGGCAAGGTCTTTCCTGAGCCAGAAGGGCTGCTCAACGATGCTCCTGAGATTCCTGGCTTGGACGGACGCAAGATGTCGAAGAGCTACGGCAACGCGATTAGCCTGTGCTTCACCGAAGAGGAGACAGCGAAGCTCATCAAGAAGTCTCAAACCGATTCGGAGCGCTTCATCACCTACGACAAGGAGAACCGCCCAGGCGTTTCAGCGCTTCTTACTACGGCGGCACTTTGCACGGGGCGCAGTGAAGAAGAGATCGCTGCCGAGATCGGCAACGATGGTTCTGGTGCGCTCAAGAAATACGTGACCGAAAGCGTGAACGCCTACCTCGCACCCATCCGTGAGAAGCGTCGTGCGCTCGAGAACGATCTTGATACGATCAAAGACATCCTGCACGAAGGCAACAAGAAAGCTAACCTTATTGCGGACGCAACGCTCAATGAGGTGCGCGAAGCGATGAACATGCTGTACTGATCAGCTGGTTGAAGTTTATGGTAGGGGTCAGTTCTCAGGAAAGCGATCGCATTCGCGCGCCAAAGTCTCGTGCGCTCACTGTTTGCGAATGGGTATGCCGCATCTGCTTCACGATCGTTTTCATCGTGAACATCCATTGTGCGATCAGCTTCATCGTTGATCCTGGCCCTTATGCTTGGAATTTCGGGCTTCGCGGCGATAGTGGGAATTTCGCAGTCCGTGGTCTTGGCATTACCTTTCTCATGTGGAACGCCACCTATCCCGTTTTCATCGCGCTCCCGAATCGCTTTAAAGTGGTAGGTGGCATCGTCCTAGCGCAGCAGCTCATAGGTCTGATAGGGGAGAGCCTCCTTTTGGCTTATCTGCCCCATGCAAGCTTTCTTTTTGCTGCGAGCATCATGCGTTTCATCTATTTCGATGCCTTCGGTCTTCTTATCATGACGATAGCGTTCGTATTGCTCTGCGTGTTCTCCTATAGAGCGAATCACCCTCAAGCGTAAGTTCATCCTCAATAGTATCCACTGGTTCAGATCAGAATGCGAAGACCCTTGTATATGGGGGTCTGATTGTTTTATGCGCACACGAGAGCCTGATCTTTTCCTGCATGCATGCCCGATGTATTTAGGGTGGGGGGGAGGTTCAGAAGTGCGCACTCAGATAAGGAAAGCTGCTCATCTTCTGGAAGGTTTGTCCCTAGTTGGCTTAGGGATACACGCTCAGGCAAGGAAAGCTTGTGCTTGTCACACCTTCTGAGGGAGCAGGAAGAAGATGAGCAAAAAAATAAGAGAGGGAGCATAACGCTCCCTCTCCCCGGAATCTACCAAGAGATATCTTGGCGGTATGGTGCGAATCTTAGAGATATTCGCGGGTGAGGTCCATTTCAGCAAGCTGCTCAGGAGTGAAGTCAAGAGCAGTACCAGCGATCCAAGTGCGGTAGTTGACATGACCGTCGTGGTCTTCAACGCCCTTAGCGATGGTGATGCGCTGAACGGTAGGAGCACCTTCCTCAAGCCACATAGCGCGGCAGTCGCGATAGAGGAGCTCGGTAGGACCATAAGGAGAATCCTCGAAGTAACCGTCGCCACCGAAAATCTCGAGCATTTCGTCAGAAACAAGACGAACGGTGTCGATGGAGAAGAGCTTACAAATAGCAGCCTTCTCAGCGATGAACTCGCCCATAGGATCAACGTCGTAATCATCGCAGAAGTCGATGATGGTACAACGGAGAGCGTGGAGCATCATCTGCATGTTAGCAAGCTTCATGCGGATAGCCTGACGCTTGATGATCGGCTTACCGAAGGTCACACGATCATGAGCACGAGCGATAGACATCTCGAACATGCGCTGAGCGATACCCAGGTTAGAGGTAGCGATGTGAACACGAGAAACAGCGAGGGAGTGCATAGCAACTTCCATGCCCTGACCGCGCTCACCAAGCATGAACTTAGGATCGATCTCAACGTTGGTGAACTTCAGACCAGTGTGGCCAGAACCACGGCAGCCCATCATGTGAGGCATAGGAACGAGTTCGAAGCCAGGGAGGCTCATGTCAACGAAGAATGCGGAGAGGCGCTCGTCGCCTTCTTTGTCAGGGTCAGTTACGCAGATAACGTAAGAGAACTGAGAGCAGTCGGTGTGGGAGATGAGCCACTTTTCACCATTGAGGATCCATTTGCCCTTCTCTTCGTCCCAAACTGCGGTGGAGTGCAGGTCAGCACCAGTGCCACCAGTCTTCTCGGTAAGAGCGAAGTTGGTGAAGATGGTCTTGTCCTGGAAGAGAGGCATATACTTCTCTTTGACTTCCGGTTGACCGAAGTCGTCGAGGATACGCCAGTTCAGGTCAGATGCATAGTGCATGTGCATACGCATGCCCGAAGGACCACGAGAGAACTCTTCCTGAACCTGCAGGATTTCCTTCTCGTTGAGGCCCCATCCACCGTACTCTACAGGAAGAGAATAACGATAGATGTCGTTGTCGATGTTGGACTGGTAGAACTTCTCGGGGAACTTGTTGGTTACCTCGATCTCCTTCTGCCATTCAGTGTAAGGGCCTTCGACGAGGTCGCGAACCTTGCGAAGGAAGTCCTGGAACTGAACATCGGTGATAGTTGCATTCGGATTCATAAACCCTCCTAATCGGTTTGAATATAGGCTTGACGCCTGACCCTGATGCGGCAGATTCCGGATAATCCGCTTTTGCAAGTTTAGCACTGCGCATCAGGAAGCTGTCCAATAGTTAATAGTCTTTCGATGGTTTATTAATCATAGGCTTAGGCTATCAATAGAATGAATCCATAGATTCGTGCATGAAATCGATTTGATTCGATAGGATTGCTCGCCAAAGCGGGGTATTGTATGTCTTCCATGAATGGATACCTTATCAATACCCTATTGAAAACCGTAGCTATTAATATAATGTCGCGCGCGTTCTTTATTAATAGGTTTTTGATCTGAGATTCGATTGATAGAACGTACCTATAGGTTATGCCTTATTAACATGTTAATTACCTATTGGACAGTTGTTTTAATCAACCTCAAACTCTTGTTAGGAAAAAGTCCGAATTCTAGGGCCTCAGGCGCTGGAGTAAATTCGCCTGAGGGGCTTTAGGCGAGGAGTAGGAGAAAACTATGGATTTTAGTTTTAGTGAAGATCAGGAGTTGATGATCGACAGCATCAAAGAATTTGCTGCGACATACTTCACCGATGAAGCCGTGAAGGAAATGTACGAAGTGCATCATGGTGTGCCTGATGAGGTTCAGGATGCTTATCGCGATCTCGGCTTTGCCTTCATGGGTCTGCCGGAAGAGGTTGGCGGCATTCCTGCTACGCGCATCGACCTTGGCATCCTCACCGAAACGCTCTATCGTGCGACTGGCTGCATGACTCCGTTCATGACCGCTATGCTCGCTGCGTATGACGTTGCAGAATTCGGTTCTGAAGAGCAGTGCCAGCTCATCGTCGATCATTACGAGAAGACGGGCAACTGCTTCGCTGCAATGTGCCTTTCCGAGCCTGGTGCTGGTTCCGACAACATGGGCATGACCACCACCACCAAGAAGCAGGCAGACGGCACGTACATCCTCAAGGGTCAGAAGACCTGGGTCACCAACGGTGCTTGCTCTTCTTATCTGGTTGTCATCGCTAAGGACGAGGATCCTGCTCGCGAGAACAAGAACATGTCCTTGTGGCTCGTTCCTTCAGACACTCCGGGTGTTTCCACTGCTGCTCTTACCAAGCTCGGTCAGCAGACCGTTCCGTTCGTCGATGTCTTCTTCGACGATGTCGTTCTTACTGAAGCAAACCGCTTGGGCGAGGCTGGCCAGGGCTGGCTGCTGCTCATGAAGAACTTTGAGTTCGAGCGCTGCCTCGTTGTTGCTCAGGGCCTCGGTCTTGCTGAAGCTGCTCTTGACGACGCTATCGACTATGCGCTTGATCGTGTCGCATTCGGTAAGCCGATCGCCGACAACCCGCGTGTTCAGGACCTCATCACCGAGTCCAAGCGCACCATCCTCTACACCCGTATGATGCTTTATTTATGCCTCTGGATGCTCGATCAGGGCATGTCCTGCAACGCTGAGGTTGCAATGCTCAAGTCCGAATCGACCAAGACCTGCTTGAAGGTTGCCGACAACGCTATCGAGATCTTCGGTGGCCTCGGCTACACCGAAGAGGTTCGCGTTGGCCGCATCTGGAAAGACCTCCGTGGTAATGCACTTGCTGGTGGTACGTGCGAGGTCATGGACTACATCGCTGGTCGTGCGATCGTCAACAAGTATCGCGCCCGCAAGAAGTAGTTAAACAACTGCGTTACGATAGTGACCCGCTCACGTGGGTCACTATTTTGAGTGGTTAAAGTAATACCGCTTCCAAATTTGTGCTTGAGAAAAAGAAAAGGAGCATGAAAGTTATGAAAATTGT
>FR895131.1:0-16964 GCA_000435675.1 Eggerthella sp. CAG:298
GTCGAACGACCGGGTAGTTTGTCACCTTTTTAGAGGCGGCGGATGAGGTTCCAGCCCCACATGGTGATGCAATTCGGCACGATCTTGCCGATGATGCGCAGGCAAAACGAAGGAATGCTGCAGCAGGCAACGGCAGCATGCATGCGGTTCATGAACAGCGCCCGCGACACTACGGTCGAGGCGTTTTGGGCGAAGAGCAGGTGGTTCACGGCGCGCGCATTCCCGCTCTTGCGTGCTTGCGCCTCGAAGCCGGTCTTCACCCAGGTGGGGCAGAGTGCCGTTATGGTGATGCCGCTGCCATGCAGCTCCCAGCGTAGTGCGCGGGTGTAGCGCAACACGAATGCCTTCGATGCTGCATAGACATTCATATAAGGCAGCGGACAGAATGCAGCAGCCGAGGCAACTTCGATGATGCGTGAGCCGCGCTCCATGTGCAGCAAGCAGGCGCGTGTGAGCGCCACCACCGCGCGGGCATCAAGATCGATCATCGCAGCCGCATCGTCGTTTGCGATATCTTTCCACGATCCGAACCTGCCGAAGCCCGCGCAATTCACCAGGTAGGTAACTACGCCGTTCGCTTCGCCCAGATCCGCTTCGATGTGATCGATATCTTCCTGCTTCGATAGGTCAGCTGAAACTACGCGCGCAGGGGTAGAAAGGTCGCGCGCAACCTCCTCAAGCTTCGCAGTATTGCGCGCCACCAGCCAAAATTCATCGATGTGATGCACGCCAGCGTCGGCACCGGTCACGTTCGAGCGCACATCGAGCTGGCGCACGAATTCAAGCCCAAGCCCGCTCGAAGCGCCCGTAATGATCGCGATATGTTTCGCCGTTTCATCCATGCTGTTCGCACGCTCTTTTCTCTGCTCGTTTCAGCTTCAAAGCGCTTGAACCCAAGGCCACTTTGGTTGTCTGCAGATTCATTGTAGGGTGCCCGACGAACTGTTGCCTCTCATCGCTTGAAGCTGTGAGCAAGTTGAAACCGATGTGACAAACTACCCGGTCGTTTGTCATCTTTTAAGTTGAAGGGTTCGTGAACTTTCTTGCATACGGGCGTGAAAGTGGAGTTGAAAGCGGCAGTTCAAAGCGGCTTAGTGTATAATTACGAGCATCTTCATACCTGCACCAAAGCAGTGCGGTTCAGGGGTGAAAAGTAACCGTTGAACTGCATATATGCCATATATTTTCATAAGATAGGGTTTCCCATGGAAAGCACTAAACCTAAGAATAAGACGCGCAATCTCATCATTACCGTCTGTGCCGCTGTCGTGGTCGTGGTCGTTGCGCTCGTTGTTTTCATGAACGTGAACACTCAGCGCATCATCGATCAGAACACGCAGTACCTCGAAACTTCCACCAATCAAACGGTGCGCCGCGTGAACGATACGTTCTCTTCTTCGCTGCAGAGTGTGCAGACTGCAGCCGTGGTGTATGGAGATGCGATCAGCGATGAGGGCTTCAATCCGCGCACTGCGGCGACCATCCTCGATAATGCCCAGTTCGACCACACCTTCTTCATCGATGCGCAAGGCACAGCATACAATAACGATGGCACCACTGCTGATGCGACCGACCGCGAATACTATATCGAAGGCGTGCAGGGTAAGAGCGGTATGTGCTATGTCGATAGCACGATCTTCGATGGTCAGAACGCTGTCGTCTTCTATGCGCCGGTCGTTTTGGATAATGAAGTGATCGGCATCATGGCTTCGGTGCTTCGCGAGGAATCGCTCACGGAAGTCATGACCACCGAGTTTTACGGGCAATCTACCCCCACCTATCTTTGCGAGCGCAATGGCACGATAGTAGCGATGGCAGGTTCGGTGAAACCAGATGCGCGCAATATAGATGAGATATTCATCGCACGCGGGCTTAACGAAGAGCAGCTTGCCGCGCTCGATGTAGACATCGAAGAAGGCAACACGGTCAGCTTTACCTACGATACCACCGAAGGTACCGGTAATACGTTCGTTACGAAGCTTCCCGATTTTGACTGGATGCTCGTTCGTTCGTTCCCCGCAGGCATCACTAATGAAATGCTCCTTCGCGCGAATACTTCGGGCTTCATCCTAGTAGGAGGCGTGCTCCTTGCGGCGATCGTGGTGATCGTGGTGCTCACCATGCAAGCTCGTCGTGAGAACCAAGAGCTGCTGCTCGAGCGTCAGGAAGCTACGCGCATCATCGACGCTTCGACCAATCTGTTCGATAGTCTTTTCACGGTCGATCTCGAGAAGCACACCTACGAATTCTTGAAGAACGATAGCCAGCAGAAGAGCATCCCGCCCAGGGGCAATGCGTCCGATCTGCGTCAGTTCTTCGACAAGATCATCGACAAGAATTCGCTCTCAACTGATGCTCATGCAAAATTCGACAAGGACAACATCGCCAGCATCCTCGCTCCAGGCGTGCGCTTCATCCAGGAGGAATGGCGTACGAACGATCGAGAGAATCCATGCTGGTATCAGGCCTCGATCCTCTGCCTTGCACGCGATGCGCAAGGAAAGCCGACCAGCGTGCTCGTGGCTATCCAAGACGTTACGGATGCGAAGGCTGAAGAGCTGCGTGCGCATATCGCACTCGAAGATGCCTTCAAAGCAGCAGAGCATGCTTCGCAGGCTAAGAGCGACTTCCTCAATTCGATGTCGCATGATATCCGTACCCCTATGAACTCCATCATGGGTCTTACCGCTATCGCAGGTATGCATGTCAATGATCCTGAGCGCGTGCGTGAATGCCTTACGAATATCACGTCGGCTTCGCGCCATCTGCTTGGCCTGATCAACGAAGTGCTCGACATGGCCAAGATCGAATCAGGCTCGATCGACCTGGCAGAAGAACCTTTCGATCTCTCTGAGTCGATCGAGAACCTCATCACTATGATGAATCCTCAGATCGCAGCCAAGCACCAAGAGCTCAAAGTTGAGCTTGTCGATATCAAGCACGAGCATGTTCTGGGTGATCCCACTCGTTTGCAGCAGGTGTTCGTGAACATCATGGGCAACTCGGTCAAGTTCACGCCAGAAGGTGGCACGATCGGGCTGCGCATCACCGAGCTTCCGAGCTCGATCCAGTCCAGCGCGTGCTACGAGTTCGTGTTCAGCGACACCGGGTGCGGCATGAGCGAAGAGTTCATGAAGCGCCTGTTCGAGCCTTTCTCTCGTGCGAACGATTCGCGCACCACCAAGGTCGAAGGCACGGGTCTTGGCATGGCTATCGTAAAGAGCGTGGTCAGCCTTATGAGCGGCACGATCGATGTCGAATCGAAAGAGGGTGAAGGCACCACCTTCACGGTCATGGTCCACATGAAATTGCGCGATGCCGAACAGGAAGACCTGAGCGATCTTGAAGGAATCCCTGTCCTGGTCGTCGATGACGATGAAGTTGCCTGCGAAGGTGCCTGCATCCTGCTCGACGATATTGGCATGCGCTCCGAATTCCGTCTCTCTGGTCCGGCAGGCATCGAAGCGGTCAGGAACAGGCTCGATAACGATCCGTATCGCGTGGTCATCCTTGATTGGCGCATGCCAGGTATGAGTGGCCTTGAGGCTGCCAAGCATATTCGTGAAGCAACGAATGAGGCAGTGCCGATCATCATCCTCTCCGCTTACGATTGGTCGATGATCGAGCAAGAAGCACGCCAGGTAGGCGTCGATGCCTTCATCTCCAAGCCGCTGTTCCGCTCTCGTTTGGTGCAGGTGATGAAAGAGCTGCTCGTGGGCGAGGTGAAGAGCGTGATCGACGAGAAAGCGATGCTCGAAGAGCTTGCGTTCCAGGGTAAGCGCGTTCTGCTCACGGAGGATAACCCCATGGCAGCCGAAATCGCTCGTGAACTGGTCGAGATGACGGGTGCAGCCGTCGAGCATGCCGAAAATGGCAAGCTTGCGCTCGATATGCTGCTCGCGCATGAACCAGGCTATTACGACATCGTGCTCATGGATATCCAGATGCCGGTCATGAACGGCCATGAAGCAGCTGCGGCCATTCGTGCTCAAGCCGATAAACGCCCCGATATGGGTCAGATCCCGATCGTTGCGCTTTCAGCCGACGCGTTCGCCGAAGACGTGCGTCATGCGCGTAGTGCTGGCATGAACGATCATATGTCGAAGCCGCTCGAGATCGAAACGCTCGTTCGCATGCTGAAGAAATGGGTTAACTAGCCAACGAGCGAATTCTTCGAGCAGGTGAGCGTATTTTCGCGCACAATCGTACTGCGCAATCTTGCGCGTCGGTTTTTCGCGTCAAAGGATGTTCATGGCAATCAAAGAATCTCAAGGCACCGTTTCCTCAAACGGCGGACGTGAGCACTTCGCTTCGCGTCTTGGCTTCATTCTCATCAGCGCAGGGTGTGCGATCGGGCTCGGCAACGTTTGGCGTTTTCCCTATATTGCTGGCGAATATGGTGGCGCAGCTTTTATCCTGCTCTATTTGATCTTCCTTGTGATCCTTGGCCTTCCTGTCATGATCATGGAATTCGCGATCGGCCGTGCGAGCCAGCGCAGTTGCGCGCGTGCCTTCGAACGCTTGCAGCCTTCAGGTAAATGGAACTGGTTCAGTTGGTGGTCGTATATCGGCTGCATGATCCTGATGATGTTCTACACCGTTGTGTGTGGCTGGATGCTCGCTTACATGGCGAAGATGGCTACCGGCGAGTTCGTCGGTCAAAGCGTCGAAGGGGTCGCAGGCGTGTTCTCTGCGATGCTCGGCAGTCCTACCGAAATGCTCGGCTGGATGCTCGCGGTCATCGTGATCGGGTTTCTTGTGTGCAGCCTCGGTCTACAGAAGGGCGTCGAGCGCATCACGAAGATCATGATGATCTGCCTGCTGTTCGTGATGGTGGCGCTCGTGTTTCGCTCGGTCACGCTGCCGGGGGCAGGGGCAGGCCTCGAGTTCTATCTCATCCCCGATTTCGAGAAGATGTTCGGCGGCGGTATTGGGCACTTTGGCGAAGTCGTCTATGCAGCCATGGGCCAGGCGTTCTTCACGCTCTCGCTCGGCATCGGTGCCATGGAAGTGTTCGGTTCGCGCATTGGCAACGATCGCGCGCTCACGGGCGAAGCACTGCGCATCTGCGGTCTCGATACGTTTGTGGCGATCGTGGCAGGCCTCATCATCTTCCCTGCATGCTTTGCGTTCGCGGTCGCACCCGATCAGGGGCCAGCGCTCGTGTTCGTTACCTTGCCAAATGTATTCGAGCAGATGCCCTTCGGTCAGGTATGGGGAACGCTGTTCTTCGTGTTCATGAGCTTCGCTGCGCTCTCGACCATCATCGCGGTGTTCGAGTGTCTCATCACGTTCACGATGGAACGCTGGAACGTATCGCGCTCGCAAGCGATCGCCCGCACCGCCTTGCTTGTGACGATTTTGAGCATTCCGTGTGCCCTCGGCTTCAATGTGTGGTCGGGCGTGGGGATTCCGGGCATTGGCGATATCCAGTCGATCGAAGACTTCATCGTATCCAATAATCTGTTGCCCTTGGGCAGTTTGCTCTATGTGATCTTCTGCGTCACGCGCAGTGGATGGGGCTGGGATAATTTCCTCAAAGCTGCCGATGTCGGCGAAGGCATCAAATTCCCGCGCTGGTCTCGCTATTGGCTCACGTTCGGCGTGCCGATCCTGATCGGTATCATCTTCGTGATGGGCTATGCGCCAAAGTTCGCGCTGTGGTTCGGGCTTGGCTAAGCCCGCCCTTTCGTTCCATCTTGCGCGCTCACCCATCGTTTTCGGATGGCCTCGCGATGCTTCGTGTCTTTGTCTGTGTCTTGCGTACAAAACATGGAGAGATTGCGAGTTTTCTTACGGTACTTGTACTCTTTGTGTCCGCTCTATAACATGTTCGCCACGTTTTGTGATTCTTGCAACGAATGCAAAACGAAGATAGTACTGTTTGTCACATCGTTATTGGTGTGTAGAGCTCCGAAAGGAGTATGAGATATGATTCGTGAAGTAATAAGAACGTATAAGCATTCGTTCATCGTCGCATCGCTTCTTGCGATCAGCACCGTCGCTCTTTCGGTCTGCTTTGCTTTTTCAAGCCCGCTCTTGGCTTCGGCGGAAAATACCGAATCCGCGGAAACGCTCGAGGTGATTGAAGATGTTGCTGCTCAGCGTGACCAAGCGATCGAAGAGGTCGAAGCGATCATAGAAGAGCGCGCTGCGAACGAGCAGCAAGGTGAACAGGACCTTACCGCTACGGGCAATCTGAACGATGCTAACATCGCAACGCTCGAAAAGGAAAACGAGCAGAATGCGCAGGATAACCCCGCAGCTACCACGCCCAGTGATGATTGCACGGTCACCATTCGTTATCTTGAATACATGAACTACGATGACGAACCAGATGCGGTCATTGACGAAATGGGTCGTCGCGTGCTGGGAACGCGTGTCCTCACGGGCCTGAAAGAGGGCGATGTGCTCAATGCTTGGAATTATGTTGTCGATATTCCCGGACATTTCTTCTTCGATGGTTGGCCGCTGAACCTTACGGTTACGACCGACCCGAACAAGAACACCTTCGATCTGATCTATATCAAGAAGTGGAACAGCGAATACACGGTCAACTACTATGTGATGACAGGCGCTGATCTTAGTGCTGATACGTGGTCGGAAGCATTGGCACCCGATGATGTTGAATTCATCAAGATGGGTTCAGAGACGTTCGATAATCAGCGTTTTGATAAGCTTGTTGAAGGCGATGCCTATGAATACAAGCTCGATGATATGTATGTGATCGATACCTATCCAGCTGAGATTCGCCTGGGCACCGATCCAGACAACAACGTGATCAATGTGCTCTATACCCCCACTTCATCAACGCTCCCTGACGATCTTGAAGTGCCTGATGACATCATCCCGCCAGCAGATGAGGGTGATGCGGGTAGCGGAGATACCGGCAGCGGGGACGCTGGCAGTGGAGATAATGGTACCGGTTCAGGTGATAATGGCAGTGGTGATTCTGGCGCTGGCACGCCTTCGCCCGATCTGCCTTCCGATGACACCTTCGACAAGGATGACATCACTTCCACCTTGCCTGATGGCGTGACCGACGACGACGAATCCAAGGATGATTTCTTGGGTAATGAAGTCGATCGCGGTGAGCTCGACGTTACCGATGAGATGCTTGCGAACCCTGTGAGCAAGGAACAGGCCAACCAAGCGCTTGCAGACTACCGGGATAGTCTCTATGAGGCAGATAATCTCGCAAAGACAGGTGATGGTGTGCCGATCATCGCTTGGGTCTCAGGAGCTACCGCGCTTGTTGCGCTCGTGCTGTTAGGCTTCTACCTCATGCGTTCGCGCAAGCACGATTGATGACAAACTACCGGGCAGTTTGTCGCCTTTAGCAAGATTCTTCGAGCTCTGCGAAATCGTGGGGCTCGTTTGCTTCTGCCATAACGCGCTCGATCAGTTCTTCGTAGCCACGTAGGGCAGCGAAGGGTTTGAACTGACGCGCGCGATCGGGGTGGGGTTTGCCCAAGATGTAGCGTTCTGGGTGAGTGCTGTTGCGTGCGCTAGAGGGCAGTTCGTTAGGCATTGTGTCCTCCTACCAGATGCGCGCGTTCAAGCCCGCGTGCTTTTTCCTTGTATGAGGTACCGCGCATGACCGCATCCTTGCCGAATCTCTGCTTTATCGCAAGCAAGGCATCCTGCTGTGCACGTTCTTCTTCCTCGGCCTCAATATCGCTGAAGAGCGTATGCGTGGCGTATTCTTCCGGCTCCAGGTTTCCGCAGCTGATGTTGATACGCCGAATGGGTAGGTCGTGCCGCACGCGTTGGCAGTACAGCTCGTCAAATACGCGCAACAGCTCTTTGAAGGAATTGGTCGAGAAGCTAAGCTTGTGGCTTACGCTCGTATGCGAGCTCGTGCGCGCGCCTTTGCTCGCCTCGGTGCGATCCTTCGAGGCTAGGCTGCTACTACCTTGAGAGCGCTTCTCTTCGCCTTCCTTCTTGTAGCCAACGTAGAGATGCACAGAGCTTGTGACCACCTGTTTGTCCACGAGTTCCAGCGCAGTTTCATCGACCATCTCGCGCAGTACCATGCGCGCTTCATCGAAGGTGTAGTCACATGGGAGCACCTGACCGTTGCCGAACGAGGTACTCTCAGGTTCGTAGGCCTTGATCTCGGCGATCGTGCAGGGTTCAAGCCCCCAAGCATGATCGATCAAGTATTCCGCATTCACACCGAATTCTCGGTAGAGCAGGTCGATATCAGCGTGAGCTACTCCTTCAAGATCGCGAATGCCAAAGCGCGCGAGTCGCGTGGCGATACCGCGTCCGATCTGCCAGATATCGGTGATGGGACGGTGATGCCAGATATGCTGCTTGAAGCTCTCTTCGTCCAGCACACCGATGCCGTCTTCACTGTGCTTTGCAGTAACATCGAGCGCCACTTTCGCCAAGAAGAGGTTCGGACCGATGCCGGCAGTGGCTGTGATGCCCGTTTCCTCATAGACCGCAGTGCGCATGCGATCAACGAGGGTTTTCGCGCTGGTCTTATAGAGGGAAAGATAGGGCGTAAGGTCGATGAAGCATTCGTCGATCGAATAAACATGCAGATCGGCAGCGCTCACGAAGCGCAAGTAGATCGAAACGATCTTTGCCGAAACTTCCATGTAGAGGCGCATGCGCGGCTTTGCCATGAAGTACTCGATGCCTTCAGGGATCTCGAACACACGACAACGCCCCGGCACTCCGAGCGCTTTCATGGCGGGGGAGACCGCCAGGCAGATGGTCTTTTCAGTGCGCTCAGGGTCGGCAACCACAAGGTTCTTCTCGAACGGATCCCACTTGCGATCAACGCATTCTACGCTGGCATAGAAGCTCTTCAGATCGATACAACAGTATGTTCTTGATGTTTCTCCCACGCGCCCAGTATAGCACACAAACGAACAGATGTTCTAGTTTCGAGCGGGCTCATGGGAGCGAGCGCAAAGGAGAAGCAGCTAGGCGAGTTCGGCTTCGATCACTTCAGCAAGGCGCTTGATGCCCGAGCGGATGGTCTCTTCGTCGGCGTTCGTGAAGTTCAGGCGCAGTGTGGAGCGCTTGCCGCCTTCTGCGTAGAACGGATCGCCGGGAACGAAGGCGACGTTTTGCTCGAGTGCTTTGTCGAACAGGTCCATCGCGAAGACACCTTCAGGAAGCGTTACCCAGAGGAACATGCCGCCTTCAGGGATGGTGAATTCGACCTCCGCAGGGAAGAACTCTTTCATGGCATCGACCATGGCACCCGCTTGGCTGCGATAGAGCTCGCGGATCTTGGTAAGGTGCTCGTCGAGCTCATTGTGCATGAGGTAGTCATAGATAACGTACTGTGCGAACACATTAGTGTGCAGGTCAGCAGCCTCTTTTGCCGTTGAGATGTTGCGCAGGAGGTCGTGATCTTTCGTGAGCAGGTATCCCATGCGAAAACCGGGCGTGACGGTCTTGGAGAAGGACCCCATGACCACACCATGCGGGTGGTTCGTCGCACCGATATAAGGCAGCGATTCACCTTCGAAGCGCAATTCGCCATAGGGGTCATCTTCAACTACCACGATGTTGTGCTTCGAGAGGGCCTCGCGCACCTGCTCGCGGTTCTCGGCTGTATAGGTGAGGCCCGTGGGATTCTGGAAGTTCGGGATAAGGTAGATCATCTTCGCACCCGCATCGAGTGCCGCGTTCAGCTCGTCGATATTGAGCCCTTCGTTCGTGAGCTCGACCCCACGGAACACCGGCTGCTGAAGCGCGAAGGCTTGGATGGCAGCAAGATAGGTGGGGTTCTCCACGATCACGCCATCGCCTTTGTCGAGCAGCACCTTGCCGAGCAGATCGAGGATCTGCTGCGAGCCAGTGGTGATGAGCACGTCATCGAGCACATAGTCGGTGCCGAAGCGCTTGTTGTAACGATCGGCGACCCATTGGCGGAGCTCATCGATGCCTGCGGTCGAGGAATACTGGAAGGCGTTCGGGCCTTGTTCGGCCACCACGCGCTCCATCGATTTCAAAAGTTCGTCTTCGGGAAACGAGATGGGATTGGGCAATCCACCTGCGAACGAGGTCACGTTCGGGTCGGATGCCGCTTTGAGGATGCTGCGAACAAAGGAAGGAGGAGTCGATCTGATCCCGTCGGAAAGCAGTGCTTCGGTGTCGAAAAGGGATGCGGTGTCGTTCATTAGGTTCCTTCCTCGCGCTCTTATGCTCGTTTCATTATCGCGCGCGATGCGAGCTTTAGCGCGATAGATGGGTGGAGGTTCTTATTCGGTATTTGAAAGGACGCATAGTATCTGCGACCACTGTTCTCCCGTGAAGCAGGGGAGCGCTTCTATTCGTGCAGTTGTCCGACGAGATTGTCGGTCTCACGTGCGATACGCACCTCTTCATCGGTGGTGACCACGCAGATCTTGATAGGGCTATCGTCGATCGAGATGATGCGGTTCACGCCGATCTGGCCGGTAACGTCGTTGCGCTCATGGTCGAGGATCATGCCCATATGAGCAAGGCCCGCGAAGATGCGTTCGCGCAGTTCAGCGGAGTTCTCGCCAATGCCTGCGGTCATGACCACCGCATCGGTGCGTGTCATGGCGGCATAATAGCCGCCGATGGCCTTCTGAATGCGGTAGACATACATATCGATCGCAAGATCGGCAAGCTCGTTGCCCGCTGCCGCAGCGGCAAGCACATCGCGCATGTCAGCCGATACGCCCGATACGCCCAAGATGCCGCTCTCCTTGTTCAGGATCGCATCCATCTCGTCGAAGGATTTGTGTTCGCGGCGCATGAGGTAGGTAACGATAGCCGGATCGATGGAGCCTGAGCGCGTGCCCATCATCAATCCTTCGAGCGGGGTGAAGCCCATGGAGGTGTCGATCGATTTGCCGTGGTTCACCGCTGTGATCGAGCCGCCGTTGCCCAGATGGCAGGTGATAAGGCCCAGGTCGCGCAGGGGCCGGCCAAGCAGGTTCGCAGCTTGTTGCGCGGCATAACGATGGCTCGTTCCGTGTGCGCCATAGCGACGAATGCGGTACTTCTCGTAGTATTCACGCGGCAGGGGATACATGTAGGCTTTCGCTGGCATGGTCGCGTGGAATGCGGTGTCGAAGACCGCAACCTGTGGCGTGTTCGGCATGAGCTCGCGCATGAGGTCGATGCAGGCATCGGCGGGAGGGTTGTGGAGCGGTGCGAGCTCTTCGCAGATGGCAAGCTTCTCGCGCACGGCTTCATCGATGATGACCGAGCGCGTGAAGTATTCGCCACCGGCCACCACGCGGTTGCCGATCGCATCGATCTGCGAAAGGCTGCTGATGGGAGACTCGGGATCGTCCACGAGGATGTCGAGCAGCTTTGCGAGACATTCCTGCACGGGCATATCAGCCACGTTATAGGTGGTCTTTTGGAAATCGGGGGCGAACGAAACGTTCATGAATGCGCCTGGCGTGCCAACCTTTTCAGCAAGGCATTTCATCAGCGTTACCTTGCCATCGGTTTCGATCAGTTGGCTTTTGAGCGAAGAGCTTCCTGCATTCACCACGAGCACGCGCATGGGCATCTCCTTTTTTAGGGTTGTGAACAAAATGTCCAAGAAAAGATCGGGGAACATTATAGCAAAGACCTGTCTTGAGCCTGCTTGGGGCCCTGCGTGCCGCAGAGCAAGCCTCTCTCTAAAATGCGCACTACAAGCGTGCTTCCTCTAAAGCTCCTCATACGAACAGGCAGCCTCTTTGGACTGCCTGTTCGCATCATGCGGTATGAAGTTGTGTTTCTGCGTCCGCGCCTGCATCTGTGTCTACGTCTGCATCTGCGTCCGCGCCTGCATCTGCGAAAGGATGCTACTTCTTCGCTTCGTTGATCTTGTCGGCAACAGCATCCTTTGCTTCACTAGCGCGATCGCCGACGGCCGTTGCCGCCTCTTTCGCCTTATCCGCAGTGGCCCGACCAGCCTCTTTGGCGCGATCAGCCGCAGCATGCGCGCCTTCGCCCACTTTATCCTTGAGGGTTTCCGCCGCGTCGCCGATCTTGTCGGCACCCTTCTCCAGACCTTCTTTTACGTCTTCAGCTGCTTCTTTGATCTTCTCTTTGAAATCCATGATGATCTCCTTACCCTAAAGTCCATCTGTTTCTTGCCCGCTTCTGCAAAGGTTGCTTCGGCAAAAGGGCCTTTGCGGATCGCGAGTTTACCGTGCACGCTGTTTCTGTCACCGTGATCGGTGAACACATCATAGAGGGCGCAGAGGGGGCGTGGGACCATGCAGCTCGATCCGATGCCAAGCGTTCGCTGTTCTGTAACGGAACCGACAGAAGGTTAGGAGCGATCTGGCGAAGAATCCTGCATGCGCTGCCAGAAGCGTCGTGCGATCGCTGCGCAGATGCAAGAGAGAACTCCTAATATGCCGCCAACAAGACCGACTTCCCCAAGTCCTGTGTGGGTCACGACAAGACCTCCCACGAGCGTGCCGAAGGCGATGCCGATGTTGAACGAGGTGGGCTCGATGGAGGCAGCAAGCACGAGCGCGCGTGGATGGCGCTTGCGCGCTACGCCCATGAACATCGTGATGCATGAGATCGAGAAGCTATACATGAGCAGCGCGATAAGGAAGATGGGCACGAGGGCAAGTGCGCTATTCGTCTTGCAGAGCCAGAGCGCAAAAAGGGCGAGCGCGAGTGCGAACAGCATCGCAGGAATGGGCTTCATGCCCGCGCGTACATCCACCACGCCCGAGATCAGATCGGACACGATGCAGATGATGCCGAAGACGAGCAGGATAAGGCCTGATTGTGCTGGCGGGAATCCGAGGTAGGTTTCGAGGTAGGGGGCTACGTAGCCATAGAAGGTGTAGACCGCTCCTACGCCGAAGGTGAAGAGGAGTACGCCGAAGATGATGGGCGGTTCCTTGAAGAGGACCACTTGTTCACGCAGGGAGGCGAGAGCGGAGTGCTTTTGCGCGGAGCCTTCTTTGTGCGGAGATGCTTCGTGCGGCACGAAGATCGTGAGCAGTACGGCGGATACGAGCGCGAAGACGAAGGCGGCATCCATTGCTACCTGCCAGGTGAGGTATTCGACGATGAAGCGTCCCGCGCTCGTTGCGAGCACGAGCGCGATCGAAAAGGCTGCATAGATGATCGAGATGCCGATTGACGAACGATGCGCGCCCAGCAAGTCAGGCACGTAGGTGGTGGCAACGGCGAGCAGCGGACCAGAGACCGCGCCCATCACGATACGCGAGATGAGCAGCACTTCATAGGTAGGTGCGGTGGCAGAAACGAAGTTGCTCACCACGAAGATCGCAAGATAGGCCACCAGAATGGTCGAGCGCCGAAACGATCCGGTGAAGATCGAGAGCAGCGGGGTTGCGATAGCGTAAGCGAGCGCAAAGAGGCTGATCAGCTCCCCAATGCGCGCGATCGAGCAGCGGTAATTCTCGGCGAGCTCAGGTTCGATGCCGATGACCACGAACTCCGAACAACCGAGCGAAAACCCAAGGAGGACGAACAGTACGAAGCAGAGCATACTCCTTTTCGTGGTCTTCTTCGCAGGCGCTGCCGCTTCGGTGCTCCCGTGTGCTTGCACGGTGTTCGCGTGGTGGTCTGTTCGAGTCGTTTTTTCCATGCTCGCTATACTAGCTCAATCAGGTTGGTGGGAACGACGAATCGGCGAAGCCTGCGCCTTGTGAAGCGAGAGGACGCTCCCTGTTCGCGTCTGTTAGCCGCGGTAGTAGAGCACCGCGATCTGCGTGCGGTTGGAGAGCGCCTTTTTGGAAAGGATCGAACTGATGTGATTGCGCACGGTCCCTTCGGAAAGAAAGAGCGTGCTTGCGATCTCGCGATTGTCCATCCCTTGCGCCACGAGGCGAACAACGCTGAGTTCGCGCTCGGTCAAGTCGGCGAAGCGTTCTGCCTCATGCGCGATCAGCCGCGCAGTCTCATTGTCCTCTTCGGTATTTTGCCCAGCAGCCTGCGTGAGCGAAAGATAGCCTTCGCGCAGATTGTCGTAGGCGAAACGGTATGCTTCGCGCTCGCTCGTCTCGCGCAAGTTGCGTACCGCAAGAACGACCGCGATCGCGCACAAGAGCACTTCGACGCTCACCACCACTTCAAAAGCGTCCGCTATCCCTGACGCAGCAAGCCCTTCTGCAATAAGAGACCCTTGCACTTGCAGGCCGATGCCGTACGACCCCGTCACGCCAGAAGCATTCAAGGCCATCACGCCCACAAGGGGTGCGATCCAGATCAGGCGAACGAGCCACGAGCGTTCGCGAAGGGCAAGATAGACCACTACGGGCAGGTAGAAGAAGACATCGCCGATCACGATTGCACAGAGACAGAAAAGGATTTGAGCGCTTATCCGCACGGGCTTGTTCGCGTAGGCGCAGATGCAGATCAGTACCACGGCAGCGAGCAACCCCACGATGGCGATCTCGCTCTTGCTCGCAAGAAGCGAGAGCAAACAACAGAGAATGGCTAGCACTATTTCATCGACGAAATTTCTCATGCCCTTATTGTAGCGTTTGTGGCGTTCTTCTCAGTTTTGTAAAAAATGCCAGGTCATCTTTGGATTCTTCCTATGGATGACAAATGTCATATTCTCAAGGGCTGCGGCTTGAGAATATGATGAACGTGGCTTTTATACACAAGATGAGCATTCCTTCGCACGTCCCGCGCCCTCGCGCCTTATTCGCGTGAGGAAGGCGCTATCGTTTTTGTAGGAAGAAAGAGGAATCCCGTGGAACCGATCGTATCCGTCAAAGACCTTGTCAAACGTTACGGAAGCGCGGTGGCGCTCGATCACTTCACGCTCGAGATCGCACCGGGCGAGATCTTCGGCTTGCTCGGACCGAACGGCAGCGGAAAGACGACCGCCATCAATTGCATCTTGCAGTTGCTCACCTACGATCGCGGCGAGATCTGCCTGTTCGGCCAGCCTATGACGCAGACGCGCTACGACCTGAAACGGCGCATCGGCATCGTGCCGCAGAATATCGCGGTGTTCGAAGAGCTGAGCGTGCAGCAGAACATCGATTACTTCTGCAGCTTGTATGTTTCAGATGCGGCAGAGCGCAAGCAGTTGGTGAAGCGTGCCATCGAATTCGTCGGGCTTGAAGATTACACCCGCGCGCGTCCTAAGAAGCTTTCCGGGGGTCTTTTGCGGCGCCTCAATATAGCTTGCGGCATCGCGCATCGTCCTGAGCTCATCTTCCTCGATGAACCTACCGTGGCGGTCGATCCGCAGAGCCGCGCGTCGATTCTCGATGGCATTAAACAGATGAATGCCGAAGGGTCGACCATCGTCTACACCAGCCACTACATGGAAGAGGTCGAAGAGATCTGCACGCGCATCATGATCATGGACAAAGGGCACACGCTCGCGTGCGGCACGAACGAAGAACTTAAGGCACTCGTTGCGGCAGGCGAGAAGATCATCATTGAAGCGGACGTTTCCGAAGCGGCGCTCATCAAGCTGCGGTCGCTTCCGCATGCGCTGCGCGTGGAGTACGAAAGCGGCCGGCTAGAAGTGGTGTGCGAGAACGCTGAGCACAATGTGGCCGATGTGCTCGATGCTCTTTCGGTAGCACGCATCAAGCCTGGGCGCATTTGGGCTGAACCGCCTACGCTCAACGATGTGTTCTTGGAGATCACCGGTCGCGAGCTACGTGATTGAGGGCGGTTATGTGGGCTAGTTTCAAATACTCATTGCTTCAGCTCGTACGAGTACCCGGCGTGCTCATCTGGACGCTCGTCTTTCCGATCGTGCTCGGTTCACTGTTCGTGATGATGCTCGGCGCGCTCGATGAGCGTGCGGAAGCGGTTTCGGTGAATGTGGTCGTGGTCGATGAAGAGCAGGCGAAGGGCGAAGGCCGAGGAGTAGCAGGCGAAGGGCCAAGAGCACACCGCTCTCTCCTTCGAGAACATCGCATCAGCAGCGCAAGCAGGCGCTCAGGTTGGAAGCGTCTTCGACGAAGAAGCGTTCGGCGCGCAGGCGTTCGCTACCTTCATGGAAGCGCTCGGTGAAGGCGACGATGCGCTCTTCAACATCACCTACGTGTCATCGCCTGAAGAAGCTGCCTCGCTCGTGCGCGAGAGCTTGGGAACCGATGACGAATACGCAGGCTATGTGCAGTATGTCGATGGTGAGGTGCGAACCGTGCTCGCAAAAGCCACCAGCGCTGCTGAAGCGTATGAGGTGGAGCCTTCCATCCTCATGATGATCATGGATCGCTATGTAGCCGAAGAGGCGCTGATCAAGGAGACCTTGCAGAAGAATCCAGCAGCACTTGCCAACCCTGAATTCATCGAGACGCTCATGGCCCCTGTTGAAGCCACTGTGCGCGCAAGCGTCACCGACAATACCCCGCGTGAATCGCTGCGCTACTACTTCGCCCTCTTCGGCATGGCGGCGTTCTTCGGTGCCAGCATCGGGCTCATCGGGTTCCAACAGATCCGCGCGAATGCGTCTGCCCTTGCGGCACGTCGTTCGCTCGGTGCGCTTTCGCATGGCAAGACCGCTTTCGTCACGCTGCTTGCGAGCTGGTTGCTCTCGTTCGCGAGCCTGCTCGTGCTCTTCGCGTTCCTCGTGGTGATCGGTGGCGTTGACTTTGGGGATCGTGTGGGCATCTGCATCCTCATCTGCCTCGTTGCCTCGCTCTGCGCCACAGCGCTCGGATGCGCGCTCGCTGCTATTCCGAAAGTGCCCGATCAGGCGAAGGGCGGCATCGTGACTGGGATCGTGTGCGTGGCCTCTCTCTTTGCAGGGCTCTATGGCACCTTCGCGATGGACTTCGCCGATGCCGTATCGCAAACTGCTCCTTGGCTGGATGTGATCAACCCAGTCGTGCAAGTATGCCAAGCCTTCTACGCGACCATGTATTACGACACCTATGCGCAAACGTTCGGGCATCTTGCGATCCTGCTGGTGATGGCGCTCATCTTCTTCGCGCTCTCCACTCGTTCACTGAGGAGGAAACGCTATGCAAGTCTTTAAGTGCGCTCTGCGCATC
>FR895131.1:17018-26101 GCA_000435675.1 Eggerthella sp. CAG:298
TATCGCTCCCTACGGTCGCTGAGGAGTTAAGACAACAGTCTTTTTGGCGTATTTTTTTCGACGATAGGCAAAGCGACGATTTCGAGCGCGCTGAATATGTCTATTCGATCATCGACCGCGACAACAGTACCATTTCGCATTCGCTTGCCGAAGCACTCGCAGAAGGCGGGGAGGCGACCTGGGTAGCGGATGACCGTGTTGCTATTCAGGATGCGGTCGCGAAGGGCCATGTGGATTACCTGCTCATCATCCCTGAAGGCTATGAGGAGCGTTTCCTCGCAGCGAAGAGCGCTGAAGAGATCCCTGAAATGGAAGTGATATTCAGTTACTCCTCGCTTTCGGGAGCATACGTGGATGAAGTCGTGAACGAATATGCCTCGCTGCTCCACACGCTGGCACTTTCCGAAGGAACGGGGGATGTTGGTGCTCTCACGCAAGATGCGCTCGCTTTCGCATCCAAGCAGGCCCAGGGCACCGTGCTTGAGGGCGAGCAGTCCGCCTCTCCTCTTGACCAGCTCATCTTCTACCTTACGTGGGGTATGTATCCGCTCTTCACCGGCATCACCGTATGCATCGGTGTGCTGCTCTACCGCATGGGTCGCAGCGATGTGCGCAAGCGTAACCTTGCTTCTCCGCTGCCGCTTCGATCGCTCAATGCGCAACTGGTGCTCAGTTGCCTTGCCATTGCGCTCGCTTCGGTTGCGTGGGTGCTCGTGCTCGGTGCGCTCTTCTTCCCTGAAGGAGTCGCGCTGCTCGGGGCGGGCGGCATGGCGGCGATCGCGCTCGTGGTGCTCGTCTTTTCGCTCATTCCCGCATCCATCGGATTTATGCTCGGTATGCTCGGTGCCAATACGGCGGTGGCGAATTCGGTAGGGAACATTGTCGGCCTTGCGATATCGTTCTTCGGTGGTGCGTGGTTCTCGATCAGCCTTATGGAGCCGGTGGTACGTGATATCGCCCATTGGTTACCAGGTCTTTGGTATACGCAGGCATGTCAGGCGGTTGCCGATCTTTGCGCGGGTACGGCAGGCGCGCAAGCAAGCGTGCTCCTCATCGCGCTCGGCGTGATGGCGCTTTTCGCCCTTGCTTTCTTCTGTGTGGGACTCGTTGCTGCGAAGAAGCGCGCGCAAACCGCTGAAGCAGGGGGCAACCGCGGCGCTGAAGCGGTGCTCTAGTTCGCCAGTGAACCTGCGACCTGTCAACGATCACGAACTCCGAACATCTGAGTGAAAAGTCGAGTGAGACGAACAGTAGGTAACAGAAGAAACGGCGGAGCGGCAAGACGACAGAGAAGAACAAGCTCGGATCCTGTTTGGCCTCTACCTTCGAATCCAGCTCTGTCTCTGTGCGATCATGCGCAGATTGGCTAGCTTGCGGCTTCGGTGTTCTTATGCAAGGTCAGGCTTTTCTTGCTGTATCCGTAGCGATTACGCAGCGCGATCATGAAAGTGACGGCTATGATGGCAGCGCACAGCTCAGCGATCGACACCGAAAGCCAAATACCATCGATTCCCCAAATGAGCGGCAGGATCAGCACTGCACCGCATTCGAATACGAGTGTACGGAGGAATGCGATCAAGGCAGAGATGAGCCCATTGTTCAGCGAGGTGAAGAACGCCGAGCCGTAGATCGGGATGCCCATCAGGAGGAACGCCAACGCATAGAGGCGATACGCTTGCACGGTGAAATCCAAGAGTTCAGGATCGTAGCTCACGAAGATGTAAGACAGCGCTGGTGCGAGCGTTTCGGCGGCGGCAAACATCACGATCGAGAACACCCCGATGATCTTCAAGCTCTTCATCATGATGTTGCGCATCTCGCGCTTGTTGCCAGCGCCGTATTGGTAGCTCATCAGCGGCGATGAGCCCATCGCGTAGCCCATCAGGATCGCAGCGAAGATCATGGCGGTATAGCCGATCACGCTGTAGGCGGCCACCCCGTTCTCGCCGATATAGCGCAGCAGCTGGAAGTTGTAGAGGGTGGCGACCAGGCTGGTGGCGATGTTCGAGACCAACTCCGATGAGCCGTTCAGGCACGCCTTTCCTAAAGGTCGCCATTCGAGCTTCGTGCGCACGAAGCGCAGATGGCTTTCGTTCTTCCGTGCGAAATAGATAAGCGGTATCACGCCACCGACTATCTGACCGAGTGCGGTGGCGGCTGCTGCTCCTGCTACCGACCAGCCGAATATGCAGATGAAGAGCCAGTCGAGCACGACATTTGTCAGCCCTGCGATAACGGTTACCGCGAATCCGAGCGAAGGCTTGCCTGCGGTCGAGAAGAGGATCTGGAAAGCGAATTGGAGCGCGAAGAAGGGTAGCACGGCCATGATCCACCGGCCATAGATGAGCGTTTGTTCGAGCAAGTCTCCGCTTGCGCCAAGCGCTATGATCAGTGGTTCCATGATGATCTGGCCGACCACGCCAAGCACGGTGCTCAAGATGACCGCGAAGATGACGCACATGGTAAAGTAGCGATTCGCTCGTTCATCATCGCCTTCGCCGCGCGTTTTTGCAACGAGTGCGCTTCCGCCCGTCCCTATCATGAGACCGACCGCTGCGAAGATCATGATGACCGGCCAGATCAGGTTGACCGCAGCAAGTGCGGTCTTCCCGATGAAATTCGAGACGAAAAGCCCGTCCACAACGGTATAGAGCGAGGTGAAGACCATCATCGCCATGGTGGGCAAGGTGAATTTGAGGAGGCTTTTTACCGTAAAATGGTTTTCGAGGAATCTTGCCATAGAGCATCCTGATCCTTGTTCGTAAGGTGGTCGACGTGAGGTTGCTCAGTCGTCTTTTCTGGTTTTGGCCGATACCGTTGTGTACTCGTCCTGTGGGCGGTTCGCGTCGTTGTCGAGCGCATCGAATTCTTTGCGGAGCGCCTCAAGATAATGCTCGACGAAGTGGGGAAGAGCAGCTTGTTCTTCTTCGGAAAGGCTTGCAACTGCTCGCACTTCCGCTTCGAATACCGGCTCGACAAAGCTGCGGGCACACTCCCAACCAGCTTCAGTGAGATAGACCTGGACGAAGCGGCTATTTTGACGCTCGGTTCGCAGGAGCCCTTCTTCCTCTAAGCGCTTTACGCTTGATGAGAGCGTTTGCTTCGAGAGGAAGCTCGTCTTGCAAAGCTGTGAAAGACGTTGTCCATCTTCGATGTAGAGCGCATACAGGATGTCGAAAGCGCTGTCGGATAAGCTGCGCTTTTTTGCGATGTTGTGATAGATCACGTTTGCCTCTTCGTAGAACGTATTGATCGCGAATACCGCTTTGGTAGTGAGATTCGATGCTTGAGAGACACTAGATGGCTGCATAGGACATCTTTCAAGGTAGGAGTACGATTTCGTACTATAAAGTATGAAATCGTACTTGTCAATCAGCCCACAATTCCACCTTCACCATTTCACGATTTCTTACATCCTGGTAAAGATATGTTGGAGAATTTGAAAGAGCGCATGATCGCATTGCACCAGCGGCGCAAGTAGTGAGATTATCTAGATATGATGAAGGACCGCCGAACGACAGACTATCCGCAGCACGCCTCACAACCGCGCCTGCAAGAGGGTACGCGGCAGCACAAGGAACCACGCCTGCACAAGCAGAACTTCATCGCGCGCTTGGTGAATCAGTGGTTCGATCGCGTGATGGGCGCGCTCTCTGAAGGCTCGCTTTCCGATCAAAAGGAAGAATATGCTGCGCATCGCACCACGCGTGATTTCATCTGGAACACGGTTGGTGTGGGTGCTTGGGGCATGGTCTTCCCGATCCTCACCATCATCGCCACGCAACTGGTCGGTGCCGAGCAGGCAGGCATGTTCTCGATGGCCTTCGTTACCGGCACGCTGCTCATGATCCTGGCAAATTTCGGTGTGCGCACTTATCAGGTCTCGGATGTGAACGAGAAGCACACGTTCATGGATTACCAGATCAACCGTTGGATCACCTGCGTGGTCATGGTGGCAGTCGGGGCGATCTATTGCCAGATCCGTGGCTACGATAACACCATGTTCTATATCTCGATCGGCGTGTATCTCTACCGCATGGTCGACGGACTGGCAGATGTGTACGAAGGCCGTCTCCAGCAGGTCGATAAGCTCTACCTGGCAGGTATCTCACAGGCCATTCGTTCGGTAGCGGCACTCGTTGTGTTCTCGATTCTGCTGCTCATCACGCGCAATATGATCGTCGCCTGTATCGGCATGGCGGTTGCTGCGGCGGTAACCTTTGTGGTGGTCACCTTCCCGCTCACGCTCTTGGAGACGCCGAAGGAACGCTCATGGAGTGCGGCCTCGATCGGGCAGCTCTTCAAGAATTGCGCACCGCTCTTCGTGGCGCTCTTCCTCTATGCGGTCATCGATAACATGCCGAAGTTCGTGATGGAAGGCACGCTCTCCTACGACAATCAGCTCTATTTCAATGCGCTCTATTTCCCTGCGCAGGGCATCCTGCTCACCGTGCAGCTGGTCTACAAGCCGCTTCTTGTGCGCATGGCCAACGTTTGGAACGATCCGGCGAAACGCCGTCGCTTCGACCTGATCATTCTGGGCATCTTCGTGCTCATCATCGTACTCACCGTGGTGAATGTGGGGATCATGGCATGGATCGGTATCCCCATCATGAGCTTCCTCTATGGCATCGATTTCGAGCAGTTCAGGGGACTGAGCTACATCATGCTAGCAGCTGGTGGCGTGACCGCTGCGATTGATTTCCTCTACCAGACCATCACGATCATGCGTCGCCAGAAAGACGTTACGAAGCTCTATGTCATCACGCTCGGCTTCTCGCTGTTCGTGCCTACGCTGCTCGTCATCTTCACGGGGTTGCCGGGCGCGGTGATCGGATACTTGATCGTGATGACGCTGCTCTTCGTGCTGCTGGTTTGGGAGTATCTGCGCATCCGTTCGAGCTTGAACAAGCAAGATCGTGCTCCGCGTTCGCGTGAGCGCGTGAGCGTTGCGCAAGAAGAGCCCTCGCACGAGGATGCGCTGATGCAAACAGCCTACGTTCCCAGGAGAGCTTTATAAGACACGGATCTTTGCTCGTGCGCGTATGACCTTCTGTATCAGCCTTAGCTCGTGCGCGCTTGACCCGCTGCATCAACGATGGAAGAGCTTCTGCATCTCGGAGAAGAGCTGCTTGCGGGTGAGCACGAGCAGCAATACCAAGAGCAATCCCGAAACAACGCCACTCGCGATCGAGAGCGCCGGCTGGCTCACCAGCCCTGTTGCGAGCAGAACGAGGGGCACCATGCCGAGCATGAAATTGAACAGCAGATACTTCGCGTAACCCTGCACGAATCCGTTGCGGAACACCGCCACGAGCACGCCGTTGAAGAAAAGAGCCACGAGCGTGAGCGCGGGAACGACATAGGTGGCAAGACGGCTATCGCCCGTTGCGAGCAGCAACAAGAGCGCGAGCGCCATCACCACAAGGAAGTAGCGCTCGATGATACGGAGAAAGCTGGGGGAGTGCACGACCACGTTGCGGATGAAGATGTAGTTCACGATCACTGCAGCAAAGGAAGCGATCCAAGTTAGGGCTGATGCATGCGTGCGCACGCAGAGGAACGCCACGAAAGCCAGCGCGGCGAACGTGAGCGCGATCATGGAGCGCTTCGCAAGCTTCTTGGTGCGTGCAAGTTCGTTTTCCGGGAATATCATGCCCTCAGGCGTTCTCTCGAGCTTGCTTCCGCACAGAGGGCAGCGATCGAGCACGCCCGTGAAATCGATATGACAGGAGGGGCAGTATCTCATAACCTTCTCCTTCTGTCGTCTGTGTGCGTGTTCTTCATCGTTTGCTCCCTTGTCTGCGCTCTTCGGCGATGCGGCGGGAAAGCTGTTCGAAGTGAGCTTGGGTGAGTTCGCTATCCACCTGACCAGAGGTCTTGTTCACGCTGATCACCCCTTCGATCCCTAAGTCGGTGAAAACGCGGCAGAAGTTGCGCATCACATCGTGGCGCACGTAGACGCTCGAGACCACGATGCTCAGCACATCCTTGAACGTGCAGAAAAGGAAGTTCATTCCGTGGGTCGAAGTTGAGACGTTGATGTCGGACACGTAAGGCTCGGTCGCAGGATCGAGCGTGATGCGTCCGATGCTCGATACCGTGGTAGTGACCTCTTGCGCTGCCATCCAGTTCGCGAACATGAGCGCACCGTCTTTCAGAAAGAGTGGGGCATGCGAGATGAAGGGGTTCTTCTCGATCTTGAGCATGCGGTTCATGCGGCGCTTCAGCACCTCTGGCTCGGTGCCGGTCTTGAGCTGCGTTTGCACGAGGTGCGCGATGTCTTCGAGCGGAGCATCCGAGCTGCCGGGAGTGTAGCTGACGAAGGCAAGCCCGAAGAAGTTGCGCAGCGTTTCCGACCCGAAGATCGCGCGCAGATCGACCGGGACATCCATGCGGATCGCGCGATCGCGCTTTGCGGAAGGCATCGTGGCGCGGATGGCAATGATGACCGCAGCGATCACGAGCGATGTCACGCTCACGCCCATATCCTTCGCAGCGCTGTGAACCGCGCTCGCTGAAAGATGGTATTCCATGAACGTGGGTTCAGCGGTGTTCTTCCAACCGAACAAGTGGTAGACCTTCTCCGATTCGGTCGCGCCTGCTTTCGAGCGCTCGTAGTTGGTCGTGTAGCTGTCTTCGTTGCGCCGCTCAGGCGTGGATGCTGGTTCGCTCGGGAGGGCTGGTGTGGCATGGTAGCGCTCTTCGACATAGGCATTGAGCAGCGTTTTGAAGAATTCGAGCGTACCGCGTCCATCCGAGATCATGTGCGAGACTTCCAAGTTGATGCGGTGGCGGAAGTAGGTCACGCGCATGAGCACGCTATTGAGATCGGCATGGAGCCCAGCGCAGATCGGCAAGCGTTCGGGCTCTACCTGCGGGACTTCATCGGCTGGTTCGAGGTAGTGCCAGAACAATCCGCTGCGCAGTTTCACGTTGAAGCCAGGAAAGAGCGCAATGCTTCGGTCGAGCGCACGCTGGAGCGCTTCGGGGCTGATGGAGTCCACGAAGGTCGCCGCGAAGCGAAAGACTGTCTGACCTGCACGCCCTGCTTGGGAAGAATAGTATTTCCCCACGTTGTCTAGTCGGTACCAAGGAGTGCGAGCCATGTGGCATCATCTTCTTGCGGAAGGGGCTGGTGGTCGAGGAAGCTCTCGATGATCTTGTAGGTATCACGCACGAAGCCGAACACGCTCGGATAGAGGAAGTAGCCGTGGATCGCATTGAGCATGCGCACGCATTCGACCTCGTTGCCTTCAAGTTCGAGCCGAGCAGCGTAAGTCTCGCCTTCGTCGCGCAGGGGGCAGTATTCTGCGGTTACCACGAGCGTGCGCGGTTGGTGGGAAAGATCCTCTTCTAATAGCGGAGCGAAATAGGGGTTGAAGAAGTCTTCTGGCGAGCTCAGATAGAGATCGACATATCCATTGATATCTTCACGCGTGAGGATGTAGTCTTCGCCGTTCTCACGCACTGAATCGAACATACTCGTGAGCGTGTGGTCGTTATAGACGAGCGGATAGAGCAGAATCTGCGTTCGCGGGGTGAATTCTCCCAGCTCACGTGCGAGTAGCGAGACAGAAGCAGCAAGGTTGCCCCCAGCAGAATCGCCGAAGAGCACGATATGCTCTGGGTCGACATCGTCCAGGAGTTCGCCAGCGAAGAGCTGGCGCGCAACTTCGTAGCAATCCACGAGTGCAACAGGGAACTTGTACTCGGGTGAGCGGCGGTAATCGACCGACACTACACGCCTATTGAGCTTGAGCGCCATCTTCATGCATGTATCGGTGTAGAAATCGATATCGCCATTGGCGAATCCTCCGCCATGGAAGAAGAGGATCGTGCCCTCAAAATCTTCGTTCACATGCAGTCCGTTGCGCAGGGAAAAGTCGATATCGAGCGGCGTGAACACGCGGATGGGGATCTCTGCGCCTTCGGAGGTGGCAACCACTTTGTCGTCGATGCGGCAGCGGGGGCTTGCGATGGTGAGTCGCGCACTCGCATCTTCAGCAGCACGCTGGCGCAAGTAGCCATCTTGGATGTTCGGTCGTAGTTTTGTGATAGCCTTTACGGCTGCTTGTGCAATAGGGTTCACTAAGAGATAACCTCGTGCAATTCTTGCATGATGCGTTTGGCCTGGCGCACATCAACCTGACCAGGAGCAGAAGCTGCTTTGAGCGCGCAGAAGGTGAGCGAAGAGCCATACATCTCGCCGGTCAAGCGCGAAAGGGAGCCGTCGCGACCCATGGCCATGGTGAGCAGCGGGCCATCATGATGGAGCTTCGACACTTCGTAGGTTGCCTGCAACAGGCGCAGGGTGTCTTCGGGGCAGAGTGCCATGGTGGCGATCTTGGGAATGTCGGCACCGAGGTTATGCATGCGGCACATGAGGTCGACCATCCATTCAACTGAAGGGGTGCCCCTGAAATTGTGGTAGGAGATAACGGTGGCCACCTGGTGCTCCTTTGCGAAGGCAACCAGTTCCATGGTGGATTCTTCGCCCAATTCGATATCGATGTCGACCATATCGATCGCACCAGCCTCGATGATCGCTTTGTTCAGCGCTACATATTCATCGACGGGTAGGGTAGCTTGTCCACCAGCTTCTATGGTGCGCATGGTGAAGAGCAGCGGGTTGTTCGGCGTGGCAGCAGCGATCAGCTTGCTGTTGGTGGCCATCTGCGCTGGGTCGTGCAGGTCGGCTGCGAAATCGCCGCGCCATTCGAAGGCATCAACACCTACCTCGATGCCAGCTTTGATCGTTTCGATAGTCTCCTCGACCGTAGGATCCATGAGCGAGATGATGGTCTTCGGGAGGCCTTCACCGATCTTCATACCTTTGATCTCAAGCGCTGTCATAATCGTCTCCTCACTACGTGGACCCCTGATGCGAATTAGCTCGAACGAGCTGCCATTCGTTGCTCTCTTTCTTTATACCACGTTGCGGGGTGACAAACTACCCGGTCGTTCGACACCTTTTCCCATCTATCCCACGCAAGCAGCACGCCCAAGGGGCACATGTAATTACCCGCTTTCGCTGTTCGCTTGCCTGATTAGGCAAGCTCATGCGCTCCGCTCCTTCGGAC
>FR895132.1:0-5546 GCA_000435675.1 Eggerthella sp. CAG:298
CGCTACGCCGACGATGAGTGCAAAGGTGTAGCCAGAAACAGCAGTCGAAAGGAAGGTGGTGACCAGCGGATTAAGGTCGAACTTACCTGCGATGCGCATCGGGACGTGGGTCAGAAGGCCACAAGCGAGCGCGCCGAGCATCTCTGAAGGGATATTGACCCAGGGCGTTGCGTTGAGCATTGGGATCTGGCAGATGAGGCCAGCGAGAAGACCGATAACCAGGGATTGCCCGAGCTTCGGGCGCACTAAGATGATCGCCAAGCAATACATCGCAATGATGAAGTTAGGCTTCATGCCAGCGAAGCTGAAGAAGCTCGAAACTGTGAGCTTGAGCACCGCGCCTGCAGCTAAGAGCACCGCAATCAAGATGAGATCGCGCACTGAAAGTCCGCTCTCGTTCTTTTTGCTCACCTCGCGCTTTTGCGCGCGCGGGGTGCGGAGTGCAGCAGTTGCTTGTGCTGCGCCATTGGTGTTGATGTTGTTCGTCTCTGCCATTTTGTTACTTCCTTTCGTTTCGTCTTCGGCAGTTCACACAACTTCAACCTTTTCCCGACAATAAAAAAGACCCATCCTTGCATTCGCAAAGGACAGGTCTTTCGATCTGCGGTGCCACCTTTGATTGATTCCGCGGGTAACGGAACCCCCTTATGAACATGCCATCACATGTTCTGCCATTCACGCAGGCTCACGGTCCGGATACTTGATCGTGCATATCTTCGCAAAGCGATCGTTCCCCTTTCCCTCGGCGATCCATTTACCATCCAGCATTTCTGCGGGATTCCCAGCTTCACCCGCTCTCTGTGAGCGCTCATGATGGCTTGATCTTCGCCTCATCGGTTTGAAAGGTATTCAGTTGATGCATGAGACTTTAGCACAATAAAGCGATCTGGCAAGAAGAAATTTGGATTTTTTCGCGATATTGTCCATTTTAATCATGTCAAAATTCAATGAATTCATTCAGTCGAGAATGCAATTTGTACATAAAGCATAGACGAAATCTATTGATGCCCTATAGATTCACAATGCTTTTCTGATTTGTATTCGTTCGTAGGTGGGTTCACAATAGGGGCAATTCAATCGACGCATAGGGGGGTATATATGAATCCAAATGCAACTATCACTGACGAGATGTTCGAGGCGTATCTCAAGCAGATCCGCGAACTGGTCGAAGGCCCGTTCGAGGAAATGCAGAAGGAGATCGAAGTAACGAACAAGTTCCCCGACGAGTTCTATGAGCTCGCCAAGGAAAACGATCTCTATCGTTTCTATCTTCCTGCCGAATATGGCGGATGGAACCTCGACGAACTTGAGATCCTGCGTGTGCAGGAGGAGTTCTCTCGTGGTCCTGGTGGCATGCGTATGCACCTTCATCATGCGGCAGACATGAACTGGCGTATCCTTGAGGATTACGGCACGCCCGAGATCAAGGGCCAGCTCATGGACAAGTTCCAGGACAAGACCATCTACTGCAACTTCGCGATCACCGAACAGACCGGCGGCACGGGTGCTGACCTTCACACCACCGCTGAATGGGACGAAGAGAAGGGCAAATGGATCCTGAACGGTGAGAAATGGCTCATCTCTCACACCGACTGCTCCGACTACACCTATGTGATCGCGGTCACCAATCCTGAAGACGACAAGGATACGCGCCTCTCCGCGTTCTTCGTACCGGTCGATGCTCCAGGCTTCGAGCTCGTTCCGATGCCTCACATGATGGGCTGCCGCGGCGCAGGTCACGCTGGCCTCAAGTTCACCAATGTCGAGCTCGGTCCTGAGTATCTGCTCGGCGAGGTGGGCCAGGGCATGGAAGTTGCGATCCACTCGCTCTCCGTCTCCCGTGTGCACATCGCTTGCTCGAACCTCGGCATGGCACAGCGCATGCTCGAGATCTCGCTTGCGCGCGCTGCTGATCGTGTGACCTTCGGCAAGCCGATCATCAAGCGCCAGGCGATCAAGATGAAGATCGCGAACATGCAGATGATGATCCACGCACTGCGCACCATGGTCTACGACTTCGCTCGCGACTTCGACTTCGATCCGTTCAACGACTACATCGATGAGAAGGCTGCTATCTGCAAGCTCTTCTCGATCGACACGGTTCGTCTGGTCTCCGATGAGATGCTCGAGATCTTCGGCGGTGACGGTTACTTCGAGGATTCCCCGTATGGCCCGACCGAGCGCCTCTATCGCGACTGCCGCGCTATGTGGCTCGAGGAAGGCGCACCGACCGTTCAACGCATCACCATCGCGCGCGAGTGCGAACGTCACGGCGGCAAGATCGAGTACCTCTTCGGCGATCATTTCGCCTAAGGGATGTCGCCCTGCTTCCATCGAAGCCGAACCAGTGCAAAGAAGAAAGGCGTCGAGTGCTCTCGGCGCCTTTTTCGTTGAAGGTATACGCGAATGAATGCTGCATCTTCCCTATATCCGTACGGGGTGCTTTCGATCCAGATAGATGCACGCTCCCCAGATTCCGTAGCCAATAACCCCGATCGTCACCAGCAGCCAGATCGGCCACGCTTGAAAGATCCCTGCAAACAGGATAATCAAAACGACTGGATTAAGGAGCGAGGCGACGAGACCATAATCGAATCCGGGTGATATTTCTTCGACCTTCTTCTTTTTCTTCTTCGCCATACGTGCGAGCGCATCTTTTCGTTTCATCCTGCGCAGCATGAAGTTCATCGCACCCCAGATCCCGTAACCGAGTACACCGACGATCACTAAAGAATTTGCATCGAAATGCAGCAAGATGCCGCCTACGAGCATCACGAACAGAGCTGGGTTGATCACGCGAACGAGAAATTCGAGTTGCGCTCTTCCATCAAGCATAGTGCCAGGTTTATTAGCCATCGTTCCTCCTAATCCATACCGGGAAGAGAGACAGAGCGTCCCTCTTCCCGGTGGTTATCAAAGAAGCATTCGTTGTTCGATCATCTAAGGGGCTATGCCCGTTCAGCTGCCACCTGAGCCTCATGGGCAAGTTCTGCATCGGACTTGTACCATGTTTTGCGGCGCGCCCTGTCGCCAGCCTGCCAGGTGTATGCCAGCAGACCGAAGGTGACGGTAAGAACGATGATGCCCGCGATGAAGAAACCATGCCATCCAAAGCCTTCAACGATGATTGCCCAGGCTGTTGCACCTAAGGCTCCAATGCCGTTGAAGATGGAGATCATCCAGGAATAGATCCTGTCAAAGTCCCTTCCTCCGAAAACTTGTCTACAAAGGAACGGTAGCATCGCTGTCGAGCAGGCATAGGCAAGGCCGTAGAATAGGCCGCCGAAGAACATCGGCCAGATACCTGCTTCGCCTAAGATCTGAGGCATCAGCCACATCGTAAGAATGCCGATGAGGCCACCACAATAACCGATGATCTGCGCTGCTGTGATCGAATGGGACTCGATGATACCGATCAGCACCTTTCCGCCTCCTTGGCCTGCTGAGGCAAATGCTTCGAGCGTGCCGGACAGAAGCAATAGGGCAACGAGCGGCGCTGCTCCATACCAGCCTTCATGGCCGAGGAATTGGACATAGGTGGCGAACATATAGGACATCGATGTAACGCAGTTCATCAAGCCTGCTCCCAGGACGAGCGTCCAGAAGAAGGGGAATTTGAGAACCTCTTTCGCAACATAGCCCTGTTCTTCGGCAGCTTTAGCGGTTTGCTCTTGGGCCATCTCGTCTTCCATCGCACTTTTGTCGATCGGCATACCAAAGGGCAGCAAACCGTAGTCTTCTGGCGAGCGCTTAACGAAGAGAAGGATGAAGGGGATGGTTCCGATCAATATGGCGATGCCAAAGATCATATAGAGCGTGGCCCAGCCGGTCAGATCGGGGCCGAGTACGAACTGACCGATGAGGTTCCAAACAACACCCCCTACACCCGTGAAAGCGAAGACGATGCCGGTCACCGTGCCGTAGTTCGTATGGAACCAACGGCTCAGAATGCCTGCTGTCATCGTGAACTCAACAACGGCAAGACCGAGGCCAATGATGAAGCCTGCTACCCAATAGCACCAAATCGCTGGATAGAAGGCGAATCCCAAATAGGGTACGACGACAAGGACGGCTGCGCCTGTACAAACTGCTTTCGCGTTGAACTTGTCGAAAAGGTATCCTCCTGGAACACCACCTGCCATCTGTCCCAAATATACGAAAGTGATATAGAGCGAAACTTGCGATACGGGCACACCGAAATGTTGGGCTACGGGACGATAGCATAGGCCTGCTGCTGGAAAGATGATTCCTACAGCAGTGAAGATCGACAAGCACATGGTGACGAGCACGGTCATATGTCGCCATGTCATGCCTTGTCGTTGTATTTTGACTTTTTCTGCCATGTCCACTCCTTTCTTCTGTCGAATCATGAACGGCTAACAACATATGAAAAACCTGGTATTACGCTCCTTTGATCTCAGGTTATTTCCTATTGATGGAAAGGGATCGAGAGGGTTTGGTCTCGAGGATCATGAGGAGGAGAGGCGTGCTCGAGTCCATCGAGGCATGAGAAGAAAGCACCGAGCTCGCTTTCTTCTCATGCAGGATCGAAGCAGATCGACCGAACTTGGGCTTCGATGAACTTTCCTTCTCCTCTTCTGTTTTCGTGCGTTCCGGGGATGATGCTCACACCCCTGTTTTCACTATAGGAGCGCTCTTCGGATACGTAAGCGTAGGGTTTTTTATATTTGTCAGGGCACTATCTATTTGACACGTCGACATAAGAGATCACCAGTTCATTGCTGCTTGGCCATTGGCTTGACGCTTTGAGATCAGTACAGGGATATCGTCAAGATCCTTGCCATGCCAGCACTTGATGGCTCCTTTTTCTTCAAGATCAGCAACTTGTTCTGGCGTATAGCCCTTTTCTTCGACGAGATAGCGCTGCGTGTGGTAGCCGATGGGCTTTGCTAAGATCACGGGAGGATCGCCGTATGACTGAAAGCGTACAGGTGTCGTATTCAAGGCGCGCGGCCCGAAGGCTTCTGATTCGTAGCGGCGCAAGGCGTCACTCTCGTATGCCTCTTCGTCGGCAAGGATATCGTTGTAATCGAAGAGCTTTTGGTGTGGAACTTCTTCTGCGAGGAGGATCTCGTCCCATTCCGCGTAATCTTTTCTCGCGAAGCCTTCAGCGATCTTGTCCACCATGAAGGCTTGCAAGTCATTCTCTCTGATTGCAGCCAGCGTTGAGAGCTGATCGTTGTCTGCAAGTTCGTCTTGACCGAGCGTTCTCATCAGTGCCTGGAAGTAGCGATCGTAGTCCGGTAGACAGATCAGGAACCAGACGCCATCCTTTGATCGGTACGTGTTGTTGAAGGGGTTCTTCACTGCTTCTCGATTGCAAGGATATTCCGCACCGAATTGGGCAGATTGAAGCCCGTGGGCATGACCCCATAGAGCAATGTGGTGGAGATTGGTCACGACCTTATCGCCAATGCCGCTTCGCTCCCGATCGTATAGGGCGGCAGCGATGCCTCCTGCGAAGATGGCTGCCGCATTGAAATCGCCGAATCCTTGCGGCGGAATGGCGGGGGGTTCACCTTCTT
>FR895132.1:5634-40258 GCA_000435675.1 Eggerthella sp. CAG:298
ATCCTTCATCGCGCCATATTGCCCATAACCGCGCATCTGTGCCCAGATAAGACGCGGGAATCTTTCATGAAGCGTTTCATAATCAAGACCCATGCGCTCAAGGGCTTTATCGCGCAGCCCGTTCACGAAGACGTCCGCATCGGAAAGGAGATCCAGAAAGATGGACATGCCTTCTTCGCTCTTGAGATTGAGGCTTAACCAATCTTTGTTGGCATTGACATTTTCATAGGTGGGATCGCAGGTGGGAGTGTTCCTGCCACCGAATCCATAACATTGCGGCCGCTGCGGATCGCCTGATGGGTTCTCGACCTTGATGACCTCCGCACCCCACTCTGCGAGACATCGGAGCGCTGCGGGAGCAGCAACCCATTCTGCGAGCTCCACTATCTTCACCCCATGAAGCGGTCCGAATCCATTCATTATCGATGATGCATACATGAGCGTTCTCCTCTGCTTTTATCCGGATTGCTCTTTTCTTCAAGGTATCGATGAGCTTCGAGGACGGTCAAATAGAAACAGCTTTCGTTTTTGCTAGAAACTTCAATAGCGACAAGGAGCAAGGAAGAAGAAATGCTTGCTATTCTCGAATCGAGCTCAGCACTATCGCTCGACGCAATGGCTTCCGGCAAGCCCTATTCTTCCAATGCAAGCTCAAAGGAGAAACCCATGAAAAACAATGCTTTCGAGAAGCTCCGTATCATCGATATGACTCGATATCTTCCAGGGGGATATGCTACGCAAGTCCTCGCCGATTTCGGAGCCGAAGTGATCAAAGTGGAAGACACGGATGTCGGTGATTTTTGCCGCACGGAAGAACCTCTGAGGAACGGCATGAGCTACTATTTTTCAGCTCTTTGCCGCAATAAGAAGAGCCTTTCGATCAATCTCAAAGACGAAGATGTGCGCAACGTCTTCTTGAATCTTGTGGAAAGCTCCGATGTTTTGATAGAGAGCTTTCGCCCCGGCACGGTCGAGAAGCTCGGCATAGATTATCTGACGCTGAAGAAGATCAATCCTTCGCTCATCTTCTGCTCTCTTTCAAGCTATGGGCAGAAAGATCCGCGTTCGCAAAAACCGCTCCACGATCTGAACATGCAAGCCCAAAGCGGTTATCTGTCTTTGAACGGAGGAGTAAAAGCGCCGCTTCATCTGTGCGATCTCGCAACTGCCATGGTCGCTTGCCAAAGTCTTTTGTTGGCATTGTTACAAAGAAGCGAGACTGGCGAAGGGTCTTATATCGATATCTCGATGTTCGACTCGTTCGTTTGGTGGAACTCCCTGATCGATTCGCGTTGGTCCTTCCAGGGGGATGATATTTCGGAAGAATCCATACGCTTTCCTGCTGATTGCTCGTACTATAATCTGTATGAAACGAAGGATGGCGGAAAGATAGCCCTTGGCTTGATCGAAGACAAATTCTGGAAGTCATTTTGCGAACTTACCGGTCATCCTGAGCTGATCGAGGATCGCGACCGGCCGGGGGCTTATGAAACAGTGAAGAGCATCTGCGCGTCCAAGACCGCACAAGAGTGGGACATCTGGTTGGAGGACAAGGATCTCTGCATGGCAGTCGTCATCGACAAGACTGAGGCGATCGAACAGATCCTCCATCTTGAGCCGCATATGCTCGCCTATGCTGATTTCCCGAAGACCGGCTTGACGCTTCAAACCAATCTTCCCCATGCGATACGGGGGCTTCAGCCTCGTATTTCCTTGTTCGCTGCGCCTCCTGAGCTAGGCGAGAATTCGCGCGAGATACTTGAAGAATTAGGCTATGACGCTCAAGCTATCGATGAGCTTATCGATAGGGGAGTCGTTCGCGGGGGGGGGCGAATTCATGGCTGATATCATGAGCTCGATCACGCTCATCCAGTTGAGAAATTTCCATAAGCTTGCCGAGGTTCAGCATTTCAATGAAGCAGCGCGTCAGCTCTACATCACACAGCCAACCTTATCTGCTTCCATCAAAGCATTGGAAGACGCGCTGGGCGTACCGCTTCTCTTCCGTGAAGGAAGGCGTAATGTTCGCCTTACGAAATATGGGGTAGAGCTAGACAATCAACTCGCAGGCATCCTGGCTAGTTTGGAAAGTGTGGTGAATGCGATCCATCAGGAGAGCACGGATGTTTCAAAATCGCTCAATATCGGACTCATTCCTACCTTGCAATTCGAATTCATGCCCGGGCTGATGAAGTGCGTCTGGGAGCGTTTCGGGTATGACTCTCGCATACGATTTGCGGCTGAGTTCACCAATCCTCTTGTTGAAGGGCTGAAGAACCAGGATTATGAGGTGATACTTTCTGCGCGGGTTCCGGAAGAGAGCGCGATCCATTTCATACCGATAATGACCATTCCTATGGTGGCGATCGTTCATAAGGACGGCCCGTATCGCAAACGAAAGAGCATCTCGCTAGAGGAGCTGGATCGAATTCCCTATGGGACGTACTATTTCGATACGCCGCTCGGTCGCGAAACGCATAAGCTCTTGAGCGACTATCCGAATCGAAAGGATCCCGTCATACTCTACGATGATGAATTCATGTTGGCGAGCGCGGTATCTGCAGACAAGAGCATCATCGCACTCGGGCTTGCTACGCCAGAGCTCGATTCAGTGAGCGATATACTGCTTCTCCCTATCGATGAGATGCCAGAAGATTGGCATGAGATCTGCGTCGGATTCGATACCCGCGTGGAGCAAAGCGAGATCGCGCATAACTTCATCACTCTAACGTGCGAATATGCGCGCGAGTTCAATAAGCGGAAAGAGGCGGCCGCAGGATCGTCTTGATCGGTGCAAAAGGCCCATTCTCGAATCGACTGAACCTTTTGCACGTCGAGGCTCTTTCGTCTCATTCTTTCACAATACGGTTGCAGGGCAGACCTATAAGACCCGCTTGCTCGAAGTGGTAGTAGATCTTAAAGCCGAATTTGCAGCGAAATACGCAGTCCTTGCATGGTGAATAGTTGCAATAGCAATAGGCGTCTTCCTGAGCGAATGCGAAGATGATGGGTGGCTTCTCGCCCGGCTTGACGTATTTGAGCTGCATGCCCGCGTAGGTCTTGATCGCGATCCAAGTAGGTTGATCCGTGCCTTTAGGATCGCTTGCTTGGGGGTCCCAGTACACCTCAAGGGCATTATTGTCGTAGCCGCCGATGAAACGATAGTCCAGTTTATAGCGTTCGCTCATAGCGCATGCTCGCGCAGGACCGTTGCTCGCGACCGATGCCTCTTGTGCGCTGGTGAGATGGATAGTCCTACCCGACTCTGCTTCTTGAAGGCTGCGATAGGGCGGTTCACGGACGAGCGAACGACCATGGCCGAAGAAACGATAGTTCTCGCTCCCGCCGATACCGAGATAGAAGTCATTCTTCTCGTCGCTGAAAAAAGAAAGGTCATATTCAGCAATACGAGGTTTATTGGTGTCTTTTGCCCTTGTGACGCTTATGCAATGAGGAGCATGTGCTCTTGCGTGGTTGCGCTCCATTTCATTCTTCACGATGCGGTCCTTCCTGCGCTCTGCGGCGCACGTCGTTTCAGGCTTCGTGTTCTTCTTCGTATCGAGATCAACCTTGCGGAGTTTATGGCTTGAAATTCGAACGAGCCAGCGGGGGACGCTGACTCGTTCGAAGGAAGGAGGGTTCGATCGAAAAGGATCGTTAAACCTGATAATCAATTACTCCGTCGTGCTTATCGAGTTCGCGTGCGATCGTGATACGCTGCACGGTCGGTGTTCCTTCTTCGAGCCACATAGCGCGAGAATCACGATAGAGTCGTTCGGTCGGTCCATAGGGTGAGTCTTCGAAATAACCATCGCCGCCGAAGATCTCGAGCATCTCATCAGCTACCAAACGCGTTGTATCGATGGAAAAGAGCTTGCAGATCGCTGCTTTTTCGGCAATGAATTCGCCGTTAGGGTTTTCCTCATAATCACGAGCGAAGTCGTAGACCATAGTGCGCAGCGCGTGGATCATCATCTGCATATTAGCAAGCTTGATCTTAATGGCCTGGCGCGAGATGATCGGTTTACCGAAGGTCACACGATCACGGGCTCGCGCGATGGAGATCTCGAGCATGCGCTGTGCCATGCCGAGATTCGAGGCGGCGATATGGACGCGGGACACCGCAAGCGAGTGCATGGCGATCTCCATACCTTGGCCGCGCTTGCCGAGCATATACTTGGCTGGGACGCGCATGTTCGTGAACTTCAATCCGGTATGGCCCGCACCGCGACAGCCCATCATGTGGGGCATAGGTGTGACTTCATAGCCAGGGGTTTCCACCGGGACCATGAACGTTGAAAGACGATGATCAGGATCGGCGTCGGGATCGGTCACCGCATGGATGTAGGAATGCGTATTCATGTCGGTAAAAGAGATGAGCCATTTCTCGCCGTTGATGATATATTCGTCGGTTTCAGGGTCGTACACGGCAGTTGTATGAAGGTCGGCACCGGTACCGCCGTCTTGCTCTGTCAGGCACCAAGCAGAGAAGATGGTCTTATCGCCGAATTTCGGCATAAGCTCTGCCTTGAGCTCTTCTGAGCCGAAGTCGTAGAGCGGGCGCCAGTTCAGATCTTGGGCAAAGTGAATATGCATGCGCATTCCGCCAGGACCACGAGAGAACTCTTCTTGACACCGGAGGATATCGAGCTCATCGAGGCCCCAACCGCCATATTCTTCGGGAAGCGACATCCGGTAGATTCCATGTTGGTTGCAGAGATCATAGAACTCATCGGGGAACTTGTTGGTCACCTCGATCTCTTTTTGCATGTCTTCCAAGGGCCCTTCAACGAGCTCGCGAAGCGATCTTAGATGAGCCTGGAATTCATCTTCTGTAAGTTTGCCATGCATTTTTTGTTCTGTCATAGCGTCCTCCTCGAATAAAAACTAAACAATTTGTCATGGGTGACACTGAAGATTATTGCGAAGGTTCTTTCTCGGTTCCAATCGATTAACCACCCAGTTTTAGAAAGAAAAGCAATTTAGAGGAGCACGAAAGGCTCCATATAATCAGCTTCAGAAGGCGTCGCATCGGCAAGCGAGCTTTTATCGGGCCGCTCGAGACGATCGGCATCCAAGCTCTTATTTTCAAGAAAGAGGTTTCTACTATGGATTTCAACTTGACCAACGAACAGGAATTGATGATCGATAGCGCAAGGGAGTATGCCGAGCGCTACTTCACCGATGAGGCGGTCAAACAAGCATACGAGGTCGATCACCATATCAGCCTCGAGGCCGCGATGGCTTATCGTGAAGCGGGCTTCATGCATCTTGGTTTGCCCGAAGATGTGGGCGGTATCCCTGTCGATAAGCTAACTGAGGTGCTATTGGTGGAGAAGATGCACGAATTCACCGGCGCATCGCTTCCCTTTGTCTCTGAATTCAATACCGTTACCGATGTGATCGAGTATGGTACTAAGGCTCAACAGGAAATGATCATGAATGCCATCGAGAATGTCGAAGGCACTTGTCTCGCGTGCACGGCTATCTCTGAACCCGCAGCGGGATCAGACAACAACGCTATGACTTGCGTAACGCGCAAGCAGCCTGATGGAACCTATCTCCTCAACGGTCAGAAGACCTGGGTAACCTTGGGCGGGATCGCTCTTTTCACCATGGTGGTGGCAAAGGATGAGGATCCAAGCTACGACAACGACAAGTATTCACTGTGGCTCATTCCGCGTGATACAGAAGGATTCACCTATGCTAGCCTCGATAAGGTCGGGCAGCAGATCATTCCTTTCGTTGACCAATTCTATGACAATGTTGTTCTTACTGAAGATCAGCGTTTGGGCGAGCCCGGCATGGGCTGGAAGAACCTCATGAAGAAGCTCGAGTTCGAACGTTGTCTCGTCGTCGCATCCTCGCTCGGCTTGGCGCAGGCGGCGTTCAACGATGCGGGAGCATACGCGAGCGAGCGTATTTGCTTCGAGAAGCCGATCGCTCAATTCTCCGTCATCCAGCAACACCTCTACGACATGCAGAACATCATCGAGAACGTGCGTTGGCGTTTGTATCGCACGGTGACGATGATCGATCAGGGGGAATCAACACGCTTGGAGTCTGCGTTGCTCAAAGGTTATGCCTGCCACGAACTTACGCGCGTTGCCGATATGGCGTTGGCGATCTATGCCGCGATCGGTTACACCAAGGAAATGCGCGTCGGACGAATTTGGGCCGACTTGCGCGGTAACGAGATAGGAGGCGGCACGACGGAGGTCATGGAGTATATCGCCGGCCGTCAACTTGCCAAACTCTACGCTCCGAAGAATTAAGGAGTGAATCGTTCGTAGATGATCGAACCCGTGAGCGTCGAAGCGCCAAGCCCTTCGATATGACCGAGCGAAGCAAGGAATCATCATGGATTTATGCTGGTCATTTTTATTAGAGTTTTTGCACGTCGGGTCTCACAATTAAAGCAGGATCAAATGATGAAAGAGGTGGATATATGAATCCGAATGCAACTATCACCGATGAGATGTTCGAGGCGTATCTCAAGCAGATCCGCGATCTGGTCGAGGGCCCTTTCGAGGAAATGCAAAAGAAGATCGAGGTGACCAATAAGTTTCCAGAAGAGTTCTATGATCTTGCAAGAGAGAACGATCTCTATCGATTCTACCTTCCTGCAGAATACGGCGGATGGAATCTCAACGAACTTGAGATCTTGAAGGTCCAGGAAGAGTTTTCCCGCGGCCCCGGAGGCATGCGTATGCATCTTCACCATGCCACCGACATGAATTGGCGCATTTTGGAGGAGTATGGCAAGCCAGAACTCAAAGCTCAGTTCATGGACAAGTTTCAAGACAAGACCGTTTATTGTAACTTTGCTCTGACGGAGAAAACGGGTGGTACCGGTGCCGATCTGCATACCACTGCGGTTCAGGATGAGGAGGGAAACTGGATCCTCAATGGCGAGAAATGGCTCATCTCATTCACGGATTGCGCGAATTATACCTATGTCATCGCGGTAACGGATCCGGACAAGAAGGGCGACGAAAGGCTCTCTGCTTTCTTCGTTCCCGTCGATTCGCCAGGCTTTGAATTCATTCCCATGCCCCATATGATGGGTTGTCGTGGATCCGCCCACGCTGGACTGAAGTTCACCGATCTCAAACTGCCCCCTGAGAACCTTCTTGGCAAACGTGGTCAGGGCATGGAGGTCGCCATCGCATCGCTGAGCGTTTCGCGGGTTCATATTGCGACTTCGAATCTCGGCATGGCGCAGCGCATGCTCGAGATCTCCCTTAAGCGCGCCCATGATCGTGTAACATTCGGGAAGCCCATCATCGAGCGCCAAGCTATCAAGATGAAGATCGCCAACATGCAGATGATGATTCATGCTCTGCGATGCCTAGTCTACGATTTCGCCGTTACCTTCGATAACGACCCATTCGATGACGATATCACTGAAAAAGCAGCGATCTGTAAGCTCTTCTCGATCGATACGACCCGTTTGGTGGCTGACGAGATGATCGAGATCTTCGGCGGAGATGGTTACTTCGAAGATTCGCCTTACGGCCCAACGGAGCGGCTCTATCGTGACTCTCGTGCGATGTGGCTTGAAGAAGGGGCTCCGACCGTGCAACGTATCACGATCGCGCGTGAATGCATTCGGCACGACGGCAAGCTGAATTATGTAGAGCCGAAGTACTGAGGGGGTCGTCACTACAATAAGCTCGGTAAAAGGAGGGGTTTCGAGGAAGCCCCTCCTTTATGAGACCGCTGCCATATTGGACAGAATGACAATTCAACGTGAGAAATCTACAGCTGTTTTGCTTCAGGCGCAGACCGTTGCATTGGGGAGGCGGTCATGAAGATAGGCATCGGCGGCCTTGAGTGCGCGACCAGAAGCGCCGGTAACTACCGTGATGCCGGCTTTTTTCATGATCTCGATATCGCGTTCGGAGATGGTTCCACAGATGAGAACGCGCACTTCGATCTGGCGCAAGAAATTAGCTTGCGATCCACATAAGTGTTCTTGGCTCGGTAGATTACGCGAGTCGACCAGTTCGTTATTTTCCACTTTGTAGAAATTGAAGTTGGTGCATGAGCTGAAATGTTTGCTCACATCCAAACCTTCACTGGCTACTGCTATTCTCATGCCTCTCGTTCCTGTGAAACTGAAATAAAAGACTACGCTGTCTACTCTACGGTGCAAACTTGGTGCTGTACTTTAACGTTCGGGGGAAGGGGCTGATTCTCCTGCGACAGGAGCGCGATTCGCGTACGAAAACCGTTGCCGATTTTCCCTTGCAAAATAAAGAAAGCTTTGTGATAATAACCAAGCTGTGTTTTGCAGTGGAGTCGTCCCCATCGTCTAGCGGTCAGGACGCCGCCCTTTCAAGGCGGAAACACGGGTTCAATTCCCGTTGGGGGCACCATACAAATTTTAACGAACCTTTCAAGGTTCGTTTTTGTTATATGACTCCGTAAAGCAAGATCGGGCTTACGGTTGATTCGCTTGTGAAGTGAAGTTTCAATTCTGATCGCAAAAACCAGGTTTGATGTTTCTTGATTCGAAGAACCGCTCGGCTGGACTGCAAGCACAGGTACTTTTATCGTGAGGAAGGCTTGTGTGAAAAAGCTCATCGCGCAATTCATGAAGTTCGGCATCGTGGGCGTGATCGCGTTTCTGATCGACTACGGGCTCATGGTGGCGCTCACCGAGTTCTTCGGCGTTCCCTATCTTATCTCCAACACCATCTCCTTCACGGTTTCGGTCGTGTTCAATTATGTCGCATCGATGCGTTACGTGTTCGAACGACGCGACGATATGTCTCGGCATCGCGAATTCATCATCTTCGTCGTGCTCTCCATCATCGGGCTCATCTTAAACGACCTCTTCATGTGGCTGTTCGTAAGCGTCTGGTTCATCGACTATCGTATCGCGAAGGTCATCGTGACAGTTTTGGTGGCTATTTGGAATTTTGTCACGCGAAAGATCTTCTTAGAGAAGCATTGATGCAAAAGCACTAAAGTAGAAACAAGCAGTGCGCAAGGGCGAGCGAAGGAAGGGGAGAGCATGAACGTCACGTTCAAGATCATGCGTCGTTCGGGTGATAAAGCCTACATCCTCTCCGAGATCACCGACTACGATAAAGGCCTGCCCGTGGTGCTTTCGGCCTCCACGGAAAATGGCGTGCGCATTCCCTGCGATGTGTTTCCCTTCGTCGATGAAGACGACGTGCTCGCCATGGAGTTCGCGCTCTACGACACCGCGCTTGCCGTGCGCGATGACTTGCTTGCGAGCGCGCATGCGAAGAATTCACCCGCACTGAGGTTCTTCGTGGTGGTGCTTCCGTGGCTCAATGTGAAGCGCTGGGTGCTCGAGTTCCGCGCGATCACGCCTGAGGGGAAGACGCAATCATTTTGCGTCAACGGCCTTGAGATGGATGCCTTCCGCTGGCGCAATCGCCTCGATATTCGTCGCGGCGCGTTCCAGAGCGAAGCGCTCGAGCAATTGAGCAAGCGCTTCATCCATGACCGCATCCAGATCTCGTTCAAGCGCGCGCTCGATATGGGCGATCGTCTTCTTGTGAGCGCAGCGCTCGATATGCCCTATCACGAAGAGAGCGATATCGCTTTCGATTTCCTCGATGGCGAAGGCCGACCGTTCGAACCGTACTTCAACGTGATCGAGGACAGCGTTACCCATGCATCCGATTTCGGCTCCCTCGAGCGTCGCAACGTGGAGCTATCCATCTCGCTCCCTAAGGCTATTGGCGAAATGTGCGTTTGCGCCACCGATACCGCCGGCACGATTGCGCCGGGGTTCGAGGTACTGAGCGAAAAGGGTGCGCGTGTGCTGCTCGAAGAATTCTCCGAGCAAGCGAAAACCGCCTATAACGACCCTGCTTACGACGAATGGTATCGCGCCCATCAGCGCGCCGACCTCCCAACGCTTTTCGAGCAGGTTTCCGTCCGCTTCAAGGTCGAGCCGCTCATCAGTATCGTGTGCGTGCTCGATCATGCCCAACACCATCAGATCCACGATGTGATGAACGCGTTCCGTACGCAAAGCTATAGCAAATGGGAGCTGATCTTCGTCGATCTGGATGGCGACGATTCGTTCGTTTCCTCGCTTCTCGAAGTGTTCCAGGACGATCGCATGTATCTCGTGGATGTGGACCCTGCGCTTTCGCGCCCCGAGAAGATCAACGCCGCATTCTACGCAGCGGAAGGCAGCTATATCGGCTCGCTCTTCGCACATGATCTGCTCGCACCCAATGCGCTTTTCGAATGCGTGCGCACGATCAATGCGTTTCCTACCTGCGAGCTCATCTACTGCGATTCCGATACGGTGAACGTGCAGGGGTACCATTCGCATCCGATCTTGCGCAGCGCGTATTCGCCCGAACTGCTCCGCTCATTCAACTATTTGGGCAACTTCGTGATCTATGGCGTTGAATTGCTCGAGCGCATCGGACTGCTCGACCCCGCCTTCGAAGGAGCGCTTGCCTACGATCTGAATCTGCGCGCTTGTGAACAGGCGCAGCGCGTTTGCCATATCTCGCGCGTGCTGTGCCATCGCCGCTTCGCTTCCGAGATGTACGAATATCAGCTGCATTCTCCCGAAGATCAGGAAGCGGGGCGCAAGGCACTCGTGGCTCACTGCAAGCGTGTGGGGATGAGCGCCGAGGTCCTGAGCCTGGATATTCCGTTTTGCTACCGCATTCGCCACGTGCTCACAGAAACGCCGAAGGTTTCGATCGTGCTCAATACCGTGAACAATGCCGAGGTGATCGAACGCTGCGTAACGAGCCTCTATCAGCAGATCACCTACGACAATTTCGAGGTCGTGGTGGTCGAAGTCGGAAAGCTCGACGCTCAGGTCAAGGATACCCTTGCGCGCTTGCGCGAACGCTTTTCGACCTTTAAAACGCTGCACTACGACGGGGTCTTCAACCATGCGCGCCTGGCGAATTTCGCGGTCGAGCAGCTTTCGAGCGAATACTTTTTCTTCATCACCGACGACACGCGCATCCTCACGCCCGATGCGCTCCAGACGATGCTCGGGTATTTCCAAGACGAACAAGTGGGGATCGTGGGTCCGCAGAAGCTCTATTTGGATGCCACCATCGAACACGCCGGTCTGGTGGTGGGGGGCGAACATGTCATCACGCCCATCTCGCGCTATATGCTCTCCAACTGGAATGGGTATCTCGACCGTTGTGCGGTCTCGCGCAACGTCTCTGCGGTGGCAGGTGAGTGCATGTTCATCTCGAAGGAAGTCTTCGACCAAGTGGGTGGCTTCACGGAAGATTTCTCGCTTGCTTATTCCGATGTCGATTTTTGCTTGAAGGCGCGTGAACTGGGATTCTATACGGTCTATACGCCGTATGTGAAGCTTACGCATTCGCGCTCGGTCAATCGTATGCGCAACTATTCGCAGGCCTTCTTGATCAAGCGTACGCGCGAAGCGGCGCTCATCCAGTACCTTTGGCCCGATTACTTCGTTAAGGGCGATGGCTTCTACAACCCCAATCTCGATCCGAACAACCCCTATTTCGCGCTGAGGAAAGACTGAAGATGAACGTTCGTCTTGAATCCATGTGCCAAGGCGATGGCAAGATCTATGCGCAGATCGCCATCGAGCGTCTCTCGGCTGATTCGATCGTCACGCTTGAAGCGCACCTGAAAGATGGCACCGAGATCCCGGCGCATCTCCTTCCTTTCGACCCGCTCGATGGGCAGTCGGCAGCGAACTTCGTGATCATCGTGCCGCATTTCGATGAGCGTGAGATCATGCTCGAATTCAACGAATATCGCGGTGCCGATGCGCCGCTCGGGCGTGCGCACCTTACGATCGAGACGAATATGCTCACGTGGCGCACGCGCATCAATTCGGTAGTGAAGAACGAGCTCATTGCGCAGATGTTCGATATCGAGCGCGAATACTATTCCGATCGCATGCACACCTCTTTCATCGCAGCGGTCGATGACAAGGACGAGATCGTAGTGAAGATGCTCATCGACCTTCCGCAGATCGAAGGCGCGGATGTGGCGATCCGCTTCCTCGATGCACACGGCAAGGAACGAGAGCTGCCCGTCTATCCGCTTTTCGAGGAGATCAAGCCTGCGCGCCGCTTTGGCGATGAGAATCGGATCAACGTTGGGTTTTCCGTGCGCGTCCCACGAGACGATAAGGATTTCTGCGTGTTCGCCAGCGATGCGCTCGATGTGGTGCCGGGCGGGTTCGCCATGTTCTGCGACGAGAGCTACGAGCCTTTGCGGGCGCGCTTCTTCGAGCGAACCGTCGATGCGGCGCATGATCCTGCTTACGATGCGTGGTATCTGCTGCATAGTGCCACGCTCGCCGATCTCGCAGAGCAGCGTCGAACGACCTTTACCTACGAGCCGCTCATTTCGCTGGTCATCCCCCTTGTGCAAGGGGAAGCGGAGTTGCTCGCACGCTGTCTCGCGGCGCTCGCTGCTCAGACCTACAACGTGTTCGAGGCTATCGTGGTCGATCGCTACTATGGCGATGCCGAATTCGCCGCGCTCGGGCTTGAGCAGGGGGGAGTTTGTGCGCTCACGCGCGTGAAGGTCGATGAGGCGCTTGGCGCCGACGAGATGTTCGCTGCGGGGCTTGCCGAGGCGAAGGGTTCGTATTGTGTGCTGCTCGAGCCGGATATCATGCTCGCTCCCGAAGCGCTCTTCGAGGTGGTGCGTCGTATCAACGAGCGTCGCGTTCTCGAATACGAGGCTCCTGCGCGTGTTCTCTATGCGCATCACGACGTGCTCGATGCGAATGGCATGCTGTGCGAACTTGCCTGCAAGCCGCTCTATTCGCCCGATCTGCTCCTGTCCTATAACTATGCGGGGCCGCTCATCTTCTTCGAGCGAGAATTGCTCGATCAGCTGCACGAATCTGCGGGTTTCGTGCGCGAAGCGCTCGTCTATGATCTGCTGTTCAAGGCGATCGAGACGACGGGGAGCATCGAGCGCATCGATCAGATCCTCTACCATGTGGCGCGTGCGCCGCGCGAAGCGGCAGGCGAGAACCAGGCGCGCATCGAGGCGCATGAAGAGGACTTCCGTGGCGGGCGCCGTGCGGTAGCGAACCATCTGAAACGTCGCGGTATCGAAGCGACCGTTCTTTCCGATATCCATGAAGAGCGCTACCGCTTGAACTATGCGCTGCCCGCTGAGCTTCCTTCTGTTCTGGTCATCGTGGTCAATCGTGAACAGCCCTATCTATTGGAATCGTGCATCGAGAGCCTGTTCGAGAAGAGCCCCTACGATAACCTGCAGGTGTGTATCGTCGACAATGCGAGCACTTCGCTCGAGACGTTCTCGACCTATGGGCGCATTCAGGGCAAGCACGAAGAGGTCGATCTCATTCGCATCACCGAACGAAGCGGCTATGCTGCTTGCATCGCGCAAGCGCTCGAGGCGCACGAGAGCGACTATGTGCTGCTGCTCGATGGGGCGGTCGAATTCGAGACCGAAGGCGCGCTCGAACGCTGGATCGGCATGTGCACACGTTCTGAAGTGGGTGTGGTGGGTGCCAAGCTCCTGCTTTCCGACGATACGGTCTCAGAGGCAGGGATCACGGTAGGCTCGGCGCGTGGTGCAACGACCATCGGTACCGATCTGCCCCGTACGGCGCCTGGCTATCTGAAGCGTCTTGCCTGCACGAACGATGTTTCTGCCGTTTCGAGCGCATGCCAGTTCATCCGCCGGAGCGTGCTCGATGAAGTAGGCGGCTATGACGATCGCTTCAAGCTCGATTTCGGCGACACCGATTTTTGCTTGCGCGTCATCAAGGCAGGCTATTTCGTCGTGTTCGATCCTGAGGTCGAGCTCTATCACTTCAAGAACAAGATCAAGGATGACCATCTCTCCGATGCGCGTCGCATCCGCCTTGAGCAGGAGCGTGCTTATCTGCACTTCAAATGGCCGCGTGCGTTCGTTGAGGGTGATCCCTTCTCAAGTTCGCTGCTTGCTCCAGGCGATGGTTATTACCAGCTATATCGTTAAGATATAGCTGATCGTGCGATTCCCGTACAATTTTCGCGGCGCGTGCACACGGGTTGTTCTATAGTTAGAACTTGCGCTTGTCGCTTTTGCGGCGTGGCGCTCCATGGAACAACACGATCGCAGGGTATACATGATTCAGATCGAACATCTCTATAAAACCTATACGAGCGAGAAGCACGATGAAGCGCATCACGCTCTGAAGGATATCAATCTCACGATCGAAGATGGCTCCATCTTCGGTATCATCGGCCAATCAGGCGCGGGAAAATCGACCTTGGTGCGCTGCATCAACCTGCTCGAGCGTCCTACTTCAGGCGAGATCATCATCGATGGGGTGGACGTGACGAACCTCACGGGCAAAGCGCTGCTCGAATTTCGTGCGAACGTGGGCATGATCTTCCAGAATTTCTCGCTCTTCCAGCAGCGAACGGTGCTGCGCAACGTTACCTTCCCGCTCGAACTGCATAAGGGTTACAACAAGGCTGAAGCGCGCGAGCGTGCGCTCGAATTGCTGGAGTTGGTGGGTCTTGCTGATAAGGCGAACAAGTATCCTTCGCAGCTTTCTGGTGGACAGCAGCAGCGCGTGGCTATCGCGCGTGCGCTCATCAATCGTCCATCGATCATGCTCTGTGATGAAGCTACGAGTGCTCTTGACACCATGACCACGCAGTCGATCCTTCGGTTGCTCAAAGATATCAACGAGGAACTCGGCGTTACGCTCGTGCTCATCACCCATTCGCTGCTCGTGGCGGAGCAGATCTGCGACACGGTTGCGGTCATCGATGATGGACGCATCGTTGAGATGGGTCGCACGCAGGATATCTTCGAGAATCCGCAAAGCGATGCCTCGCGTCAGCTTTTGGGAAAGGAGTGCTAGGCGATGGATTTCCTTGCAACCTTCTTCGATAACTACGGCATGCTCCTTGCGCAGGGCACCTGGGATACCCTGCTCATGACCATCGTTTCGACCTTCTTCGCCTATGTGATCGGCATTCCGCTGGGCGTGCTGTGCGTGCTCACAAGTCCGAAAGGGCTCATGCCGCATCGTGTCTTCAACATGGTGCTCGGCTGGATCATCAACATCGGGCGTTCGATTCCGTTCATCATCTTGCTCGTGGCGCTCATCCCGTTCACGCGTTTCATCGTGGGCACGTCGCTTGGCGTTCCTGGCGCGATCGTGCCGCTCGTCATCTCTGCGGCTCCCTTTATCGCGCGCATGGTCGAGCAATCGATCGAAGAGGTCGATGGCGGCCTGGTGGAAGCGGCGCAGAGCTTCGGCGCGAACACCTGGCAGATCGTCTACAAGGTATTCTTGCGTGAGGCCTTGCCTTCGCTCGTTCGTGGTTTTGCGATCGTATTCATCACCATCCTGGGATACTCAGCGATGGCAGGTTGCGTCGGTGCTGGCGGTTTGGGTGATATCGCGATCCGCTACGGCTATCAGCGCTACCAGGACGATGTCATGATCGCTACGGTTATCATCCTTATCGTGATCGTGCAGATCGTGCAGAGTTTATGTAACTTCGCAGCTCGCAAAATGGAGCACTGAGGCTCTTCAGCGCTCCATCTTAACGTTCAGGACTCACTCACAGCGCAGCTAAGGCTGCTCGTTCGTCCTTCGCGCTCATCTGAAGCGCTGGGATGCCTCAGGTCGTATATCCGATTCGTTTCGCGTTCGGGCATCGTTCGCAGTGCCTGAAACAAATCGGTAACCACTTGCTTGGACGAAGCCCGTATAATGAAGTGAGCAACTAGTGCATGCATTCTACGGGAAGGAAGACCAAGCATGGCAATGAGCCCTGATCAAGATTTCGTACTGAAGACCATCAAGAGCAGGGACGTTCATTTCGTGCGCTTCTGGTTCTGCGATGTGCTCGGCAACATGAAGTCGTTCGCTGTTATTCCGAGCGAGCTCGAAAACGCCTTTGAAGAGGGCATGGGCTTCGATGCAAGCTGCGTGCAAGGCTTTTCGCTGAATTACGAATCCGATATGCTCGCATTTCCCGATGCGACCACCTTCCAGATTCTGCCATGGCGTCCTGCCGAAAACGCGGTCGCGCGTATGTTCTGCTCGATCCGCACTCCCGAAGGCCGCATCTACGATGGCGATTCCCGTGCGGTGCTCGCAAAAGTGGTGGCGCGCGCAGAGCAGCTTGGCTACATGATGAACGTGGGCCCCGAGATCGAGTACTACTATTTCAAGGACCGTGAAGGACTCGAGGTGCTCGACACCGGCGGCTACTTCGATCTTACCTCGCTCGATAACGCGAGCGATCTGAGGCGCGATACCATCCTCACGCTCGAGAAGCTGGGCATTCCGGTCGAGTACTCGCACCATGAGAACGGTCCCTCGCAGCAAGAGATCGACCTGCGTTTCGCCGATGCGTTCACCATGGCCGATAACGTGATGACCTACAAGCTAACGGTCAAAGAGATCGCCATGAAGTATGGCCACTATGCCTCGTTCATGCCGAAGCCCATGGCTGATCAGCCTGGCTCGGGCATGCATATTCATCAGAGCTTGTTCGACGAGAACGGCAACAACGTCTTCTTCGACGAGAACGACCCCGATGGCTATAACCTCTCGAAGATCGCGAAGCACTACATCGCAGGGCTTTTGAAGTACGCACCCGAATTCGCGCTCATCACGAATCCAACGGTGAACTCTTACAAGCGTCTCGTGCCGGGTGGGGAAGCGCCCATCCAGATCACCTGGGCACGTTCGAATCGCTGCACGCTCGTGCGCATCCCTGGCTACAAGCCGCATAAGGAAGAGGCGTGTCGCGTCGAGTTGCGTAACCCTGACCCTTCGTGCAACCCCTATCTTGCGTTTGCGGTCACGCTCGCTGCGGGCCTTAAGGGCATTCAGGACGAACTGCCGCTCGAGCCTCCCACGGAAGATCCCACGCTGTTCACCTGTACGCGCCACGAGCTCAACGAGCGTGGCATTCGCACGCTTCCTGATACGCTTGGCGATGCCGTAGAGCTCTTCGCTTCCTCGGATCTCATGCGCGAGGTATTGGGCGAACATATCCATTCCTATCTGGTCGAGGCGAAGCGTGCGGAATGGAACGAATACCAGAAGAGCGTTTCGGCATGGGAACTCGATCACTACCTCGGTGTTCTGTAGGAGGCACGGATGCAGAGAAAAAGTGTCATATTCGTGGCCGATAGCCTCGATAACGCGCATAAGTTCCAAGCGGTGCTCTCCGGCATGGATGCAGATGTGGTTGCGGGTTCGTCGCTGCAGTTCAAGAAGCTCCTGCACGAACACCCCAACAGCGATCTGATCATCTTCGAAGCTTCAGGCGATGCCACCCAATCTATCGCGATGGTGGAAGACGTGATGGTCCAAGATGGCGGTGGGTCAATCCTCATCATCGTGAAAGAGGACATGCTGCAGGGGTTGCGTCTGCCCGTGCGCTTGAACAGTGATTTCGTCGTCCAAGGAGCGAGCGCAGATGAGTGTGCGTTGCGCATTCGCCAGCTGCTCTGGCCCGGTAATGAAACTTCCACGAGCGATTTCATCTCGATCGATACCATGACCATCAATCTAGCTACCTACCAGGTAACCGTGGCAGGCGAGCCGGTCGACTTCACCTATCTTGAATATGCGCTGCTCGCGTTTCTCGTCACGCACCCAGGGCGCACGTATTCGCGCGATGCGCTCTTGCGGCGCGTGTGGGGCTTCGATTACTTCGGCGGCTCGCGCACGGTGGATGTGCACGTGCGACGCGTGCGTGCAAAGCTGGGGCCAGACCTGGCGCAACGCCTTGAGACCGTTCGTGGTGTCGGATATCTTTGGAGTGCCTGATCATGTCTAAGACCATTGCCATCATCGATGGAAATTCCCTTATGCACCGCGCATTTCATGCGGTGCCTCCTGCCATGCAAGCGCCTGATGGCACGCCCACCAATGCTGCCTTCGGCTTTTTGGCGATGCTCATCAAGTTCATCGAAGAGCAGCATCCCGATGCGATCGTGTGCGCTTTCGATAAAGGAAAGCCAGCCTTTCGCATGGAGGCGCTCGAGCAGTACAAAGCGCAGCGCCCGCCCATGGACGATAACTTGCGCGTGCAGTTTCCGCTCATCGAAGACTTGCTCGCTGCGCTCAACATCCCGGTGGTCGCGCTTCCTGGCTGGGAGGGCGACGATATCTTAGGTACCCTCTCGGCTCAGAACGAGAAGCTCGGCTACAACTCGCTGCTCGTGACCGGCGATAAGGATGCCTATCAGCTAGCGAGCGATCTTACGCGCATCGTCACCACGAAGAAGGGCATCACCGATGTGGTCATCTACGGTCCAGCTGAGGTGGAGGAGCGCTATGGCGTTACCCCTAGTCAGTTCACGGATTTCTTGGGCTTGAAGGGCGATAAAGCGGACAATATCCCGGGTGTTCCCGGTATCGGCGACAAGAAGGCTGCGGCCATGCTGCAGGAATTCGACGATCTCGAGGGCATCTATGCACATCTCGATGCTTTCAAGGGAAAGCAGCTTGAGAATCTCACGAACCATAAAGAAGATGCCTTCCTTTCGCGCGAAGTCGCTACGATCGTGCGTGATGTGCCGATCGAGATCGACCTCGAAGACCTTTCCTTTCCCGATTTCGATGCGGCGAAGGTAACGGAAGCGTTCACGAGCGTGCGCTTCATGGCGCACTTGACCAAAGTGCTCGACTTGCTCGGTAGCGCCTCGGCACCAGCGGGCGCAGAAACGTTCGAGGCTCATCCGCTCGTTGAGGGAGTGGATGCGCAGGCAAGCTTCGAGGAGCTCATCGCATCGGACGCGAGCATGCCGGTGGTGCTGGTCGATAGCGATAAGCAAGGTTCGCTCTTCGGCAGCGAGATCCATATGGCGCTGCGCACCGAAACCGAGACGCTCTACTTCACAGGTGACGAAGCTAAGGCAGTGCTCGCTCGCTTGATCAAGGAAGGGCGCTTTATCACCTTCGATGCGAAGAAGCTGGTCGAGCAGGTGTTCCCTCACGATTCGTCTGATGCTGCGTTGGTGAGCGTTGAAGAGGTCCTGGCGATGGATTGCTTCGACGTGGCGCTCGCCTCCTATGTGGTTAATTCCACAAATGGTGGCTTCGATATCCAAAAGCTCGTCGAGATCCATTGCGGATCGTTCTTGCCCGATACCGAAGCGCTCGCCGATGAGCTTGCTCTCAAGGCTGCCGCAGTGGAGCGTTTGGCCGAGATCATGCACAGCCGTCTCGACGAAGATGGGGTGGCTTCGGTCTATGCCGATATCGACTATCCGCTGGTGGGTGTGCTCGCCTGCATGGAGCGCACCGGTGCGGCCATCGACAAAGCAACGCTCGATCGCCTCGCGCTCGCAACCCAAGAAGAGCTCGATACGCTGCAGGAGCAGATCATTGAGCTTGCAGGCGAGGATTTCAACATCGACTCTCCCAAGCAGCTTTCCCATATCCTCTTCGAGGTGCTCGGGCTCACTCCGATCAAGAAGAATCAGCGCGGATACTCGACCAATGCCACCGTGCTCAAGGAGCTTTCAAAGGTGCATGAGCTGCCTGAACTCGTGCTCCATTACCGTGAATACGCCAAGGTGAAATCGACCTACATCGATGCGTTGCCGCGCATGCGTGCAAAGGATGGGCGCATTCACACATCGTTCAATGAGATGGTCACCACCACCGGGCGTCTTTCGTCGTCCGATCCGAATCTGCAGAACATTCCGGTGCGCACCGATTTCGGTCGCCAGATCCGCGAATGCTTCGTTCCGCTCGAAGAAGGCGAGGTCTTCCTTTCGGCTGACTATTCGCAGATCGAACTGAGGCTGCTCGCGCACCTTTCTGGCGACGAACATCTTATCGATGCGTTCCTCTCGGGCGAAGATTTCCATGCGAAGACAGCAAGCAGGGTGTTCGACGTGCCGCTCGAAGAGGTCACGCCGCTTCTGCGCAGCCGTGCGAAGGCGGTCAATTTCGGCATCGTGTACGGTCAGCAAGCCTATGGGCTTTCGCAATCGCTCGATATTCCCTTCGGCGATGCGAAGGACATGATCGATCGCTATTTTGCTGCCTACAGCGGGGTGCGTGCCTATCTCGACAGGATCGTCGAGGAGGCCAAGAGATGTGGGTATGCTGAAACGTTGTTCGGACGCAGGCGCTATATTCCTGAGCTCAATGCGCGTAATGCGCAACAGCGTGGTTTTGGTGAGCGCACCGCTATGAATCATCCTATGCAAGGCACGGCTGCTGATATCATCAAGATCGCAATGCGTCAGGTGCAAGATGAATTGGTAAGATCTGGCGCGAAGACCAAGCTCATCCTCCAGGTGCATGACGAACTCGATTTCTCGGTTCCAACCGATGAGATCGAAGAGGTAAGTGCGCTCGTTTCGCGCATCATGGAATCGGTCGTGGAGCTTTCAGTACCGCTCATCGTCGATGTTTCGTGGGGAAAGAATTGGGCGGAAGCGCACTAACGCGCTATTTTCGCACCGCCGAGAAAAAATTTCTCCCCAAAAGGTGCATATGGCTATAAAATAGACAGGCTGTTTTTCATGGTGTGAAACTCATCGTAGCTGTTGGAACTTTTTCGATGTGGTTCGCTTCAGGGAAACGTCGCAACCTGCTTGATCGTGAGTGGTCTTTTCCCTCGAACACGCATGATCGCTTAAGTGGGAAACGAATACTTTTAAAGGTAGATGCGCATGCGTTTTATTGACGCGGCCTTGCCAGGCTGATAAGATAACGGCTTGCGTTTTGACACATTTATAGGAGTATGCATGTACGCAATCGTAAAGACCGGTGGTAAGCAGTACAAGGTTGCCGCTGGAGACTATCTCAATATCGAAAAGCTCGATGCTGAAGTGGGCGCGAAGGTTCCCCTTACGGCTATCGCTGTTGTCGATGGCGACAAAGTTGTTGCCGATCCCGCTAAAGCTGCGAAGACCAAGGTAGAGGCTGAGGTCGTCGAGCAGTTCAAGGGCGAAAAGCAGATCATCTTCAAGTTCAAGAAGCGCAAGAACTACAAGCGCACCCGTGGTCATCGTCAGAATCTCACGCGCGTGAAGATCGTGTCGGTCGGTTCTGCTAAAGCGAAGAAATAAGAAGGAGGGAATAGAATGGCACACAAGAAAGGTCAAGGTTCCATCCGTAATGGTCGTGATTCTCAGTCGAAGCGTCTTGGTTGCAAGCGTTTCGCTGGTGAGCAGGTCGGCCCTGGCGTGATCCTCGTTCGTCAGCGTGGCACCCGTATTCATCCGGGCGAGAACGTTGGTCGTGGTAAGGACGATACGTTGTTCGCACTGTGCGAGGGCGTTGTCGAATACACGAAAGGTGTTCGCCGCAAGGTTCATGTTCGCCCGCAGGCATAACTTGAACCTATTAGAGCAACGAAGTCGAAGCCCTCTGCCTTTGCAGGGGGCTTTTCGTTTAGAATGGACGCTATGTTTATCGATAAAGTTCGCATACATGTGAAAGCAGGAGACGGCGGTGCCGGCTGCATGTCGTTTCGCCGCGAAGCTCACGTGCCGAAGGGTGGCCCTGATGGCGGCGATGGCGGGCGCGGCGGAAACGTGATCGTGCGCGCTGATGCGGGCGTTTCCACGCTCATCGACTATCGTTTCAAGCATCATTTCAAGGCTACGCGCGGTACGCACGGCAAAGGCTCGAAGATGCACGGCGCCAACGGTGAGGATCTGGTGCTGAAGGTGCCAGTGGGAACCGTGGTGCGCGAGTACTTCGAGGAAACGAAAGAGGTGGGCGAGCTCTTAGCCGATCTTACTCACGATGGCGAAGAGATCGTAGTGGCAGAAGGTGGTCCGGGTGGCCGTGGCAATACGCATTTCGTCACGCCCACGCGTCGCGCCCCTGCCTTCGCTGAACTGGGTGTTCCTGCCGAAGAGGGCTGGATCGAGCTCGAGATGAAGCTCATGGCCGATGCGGCGCTCGTGGGCATGCCTTCGGCGGGCAAGTCTTCGCTCATCGCGCGCATGTCGGCGGCTAAGCCCAAGATCGCCGATTACCCGTTCACTACGCTCGTTCCGAACTTGGGCGTAGTGAAGGTGCAGGATTATAGCTATGTGGTAGCTGATGTTCCAGGGCTGATCGAGGGCGCGCATGCGGGCAAAGGGCTCGGGCATGAGTTCTTGCGCCACATCGAGCGCAGCGCGATCATCTTGCACGTGGTTGACTTGACCGGTGGCTATGAAGATCGCGACCCCGTTGAAGACTACGAGATCATCAAACGTGAGCTCGAACTGTATGCGCCTGAGCTGGCCGAACGCCCGTGCATCGTGGTGGGTAACAAGATCGATATGCCTGGCGCAGAAGAGGCGGCCAAGCGTTTGGCGGAAGTGGTACGCCGCGATTCGATCGCGCGTGCCGGTGGCGATGAGTTCGCCGCAAGCCCTCTCGATCCGCGCTTGTTCTGCACGAGCACCGTTACCCAGGCGGGCATCGAAGCGCTCATGGCGGCGACCGGCGGGAAGGTTCAGCAGCTGCGCGAAGAAGCACGTGCTGAATATGACGCGCAAGAGCATTTCGACCAGGTGTGGGAGCATAAGCGTCAGGAGCGCCGTGCGCGCTACGAGATCACGCAGCTCTCCGAAGGGGTGTTCCGCGTGAGTGGCAAGCAGATCGAGCGCATGGTCATCCAGACCGACTGGGAAAACGATGAAGCGATCGCGTTCTTGCAGCATCGTTTCAAGCGCCTTGGCCTTGATGAGGCACTTGAGAAGGCGGGCGCGCGTGACGGGGATGAGATTCGCATCCTTGGATATGACTTCGAGTTCGAATCGGCGCGCATGCATGAAGACGCCTATCGTGGGCTGGATCTATAGGTAGCTGTAAGCGTGAACAGATGCGCGGCGGTTGTGTGAGGTAGTCGCTCTGCACGCGGCAGTGCCGAACGGGGAAGAGGAGAGGACAGACATGAGCCTTGAGCAGAAGAAGATCATGGTCGTGAAGATCGGCTCCTCTACGCTCGTTACGGACGAGGGTAAGCTCGATACTGCCTATCTTGCCACGCTCGCCTCCCAGATCAGCGGGCTGCGGCAGCGCGGATGGAGCCCGATCATCGTGACAAGCGGCGCGGTTGCCTGCGGGCTCGAGGCGCTTGGCATCTCTACGCGCCCGAGCGATACCCCTTCGCTTCAGGCCGCGGCTTCGGTGGGCACCAATATCCTCGTGAGCAGCTATGCGCGTGCCTTCAAAGCGCACGATATGCTCACTTCGCTCGTGCTCATCACGCGACAGGTCACTGCCGATCGCGAGCAGTACTTGCACGTGCGCGACACCCTCGAGCGTTTGCTCGACTTAGAGGTGGTGCCGCTCATCAATGAGAACGATACGGTTTCTGTCGATCAGCTGCGCTTCGGCGATAACGACACCCTTGCCGCGCTGGTCGCTTGTTTGGTGAAGGCCCAGCTCTGCGTGATCTTCTCCGATATTGAAGGGCTCTTCACGGCGAATCCTTTCGAAGATGCCACCGCTACGCTCATTCCTGAAGTCTCCTCGATCACGCCTGATATCATGGCGCTTGCTTCTGGATCGAGCTCGACGGTCGGTTCGGGCGGCATGATCACGAAGATCCGTGCGGCGCGCGTGCTCATGGCAGCTGGTATCGATATGGTCATCTGCCAAGGTCACAACAGCGATTTCCTCATCCAGCTTGCCGAGGGGCAGTCGCTCGGGACGCGTTTCTCTCCGTGCGGTACGGTTCACGATATCACGCCGAAGAAGCTCTGGATCGCACTGGGTGATACGGCCAAAGGATCGCTCATCGTGGACGAAGGGGCGGCCGAAGCGCTTGTTTCGCGTGGTTCGTCGCTCTTGGCGGTAGGCGTATGCGGTGTTGAAGGAAGCTTCGTGCGCGAGGACATCGTCGATATCGTGAATACGAGCGGGCATATCATCGCGCGCGGAAAAGCGGGGGCGTCGTCTTCCGAGATCACCCTTGCGTGCGGGCGGAGCCAGCGAGAGATCAAAGGCAATGAGCTTCTGCGCGACCTAGCGCAGCGTCCGGTCGTGCACCGTGATGAATTGGTAGTTTTCGAGTAAGGCGAAGATATGAGTGGAATTGCAAGAACGGCAGCAGAGGCAGCGAAACGCGCTTCGGAGGTGCTTGGTGTTGCGAGCGAAGAGGTGCGCAATGAAGCGCTCTTCGCGATGGCGGCAGCGCTGCGCGCCGAGCGTGCGTTCATCTTGGAGGCGAACGAGCGCGACATGAACGCGGCGCGCGAAGCGGGTACGAAAGAGGGGCTTCTCGACCGCCTTATGCTCGACGATGCGCGCGTGGAGGCGATGGCAGCTTCGCTCGAGTCGCTTGCGGCGCTTGGCGATCCTACCGGAGCCGTGCTCGAAGAGCGTACGCTCTATAACGATCTGAAGCTTACGCGCGTGAGCGTTCCGCTTGGTGTGGTAGCTATGGTCTACGAAGCGCGCCCGAACGTGACGGTCGATGCTGCAGGTATCTGCGTGAAGTCAGGCAATGCCTGTGTGCTGCGCAGTGGGTCGCTCGCGATCCATTCTGCGGTTGCGCTCGGCGAAGTGCTGCAAGGGGCGCTCTCGCAGGTAGGGCTGCCGAAGGACTGCGTGGTGGTCATCGATTCGACCGATCGCAGCGTCACCGATGAGCTCTTCTTATTGCGCGACCTGGTCGATGTGCTCATTCCGCGCGGTGGGGCAGGGCTCATTCGGCACTGTGTGGAGCATTCGCTCATTCCGGTCATCGAAACGGGCACAGGAAATTGCCATATCTACATCCACGAATCTGCCGATCTTGCCAAGGCGTATCCAATCGTGCTGAATGCGAAGACCCAGCGCGTGGGCGTGTGCAATGCCTGTGAGTCGGTGCTCGTCGATCGCAGCATCGCACGTGCGTGCTTGCCTGAGCTGCTGCGTCAGCTTGCAGCGGCGAAAGTGCGCATCCATGGCGATGAGGTGGTAGGCGAAGTGGCAGCCAAGCTCGATATCCCCGTCGAGGCAGCGACCGAAGAGGACTGGGGAACCGAATACCTCGACTACGAGATCAGCATCAAGTGCGTCGAAGGTCTTGAAGAGGCGATCGCTCACATCAATCGTTTCGGCACCAAGCACTCTGAAGCGATCCTTGCCGAAGACGAGGCGGCTGCGCACACGTTCGCCCGTCGCGTTGATGCGGCGGCAGTGTATATCAACGCCTCCACTCGTTTCACCGATGGTGGCGAGTTCGGCTTAGGGGCCGAGATCGGCATCTCTACCCAGAAGCTCCACGTGCGCGGGCCGTTCGCGCTCGAAGCACTCACCACCTACAAATACATCATTGAAGGTGAAGGTCAGGTGCGCGCGTAATGAGCGTTATCTGCGATCGCTTCGATACGCTCGGACAAGAAGATCCTGCCAGGACGTATCGTCTCGGCATCATGGGAGGTACGTTCGATCCTATTCACATGGGGCATCTGGTCTGCGCTGAACAGGCGCGTGATGCGCTTGAGCTGGACGGGGTCATCTTCATGCCGGCGGGAAATCCGGTGTTCAAGAAGCATATCGAAGTGAGCGATGCGCACCACCGCGTGGCGATGTGCCGTGCCGCTATCGAGGATAACCCCGCCTTCGACGTGAGCACGCTCGAGGTCGATCGCGCGGGGGACACCTATACGGTCGATATGCTCGAGGCGTTGCGCGCTCACTATCCCGAGAACGTCGAACTCTACTTCATCGCTGGTGCCGATGCGATCCTGACGCTGCCGCAATGGCGTGATGCGCCGCGTCTTGCTCGCCTGGCGAGCTTCGTTGGGCTCAATCGTCCGCGAAGCGCGAGCTTGCAAAGTCCGCAGATCGCGAAAAAGCTCGCTGGCACTGGTTTTCGCACGCTCTTCGTCGAGGCACCGCTCTTCGAACTCTCTTCGAGCGATATTCGCAAGCGTATTCTCGGTAACCGATCGGTGCGCTATCTTATCCCGCCAGCAGTTTTGGAGTATATTGAATCTGTTGGACTTTATGGAGATTGATGCATGGCTTCTTTTGAACTTGTTTCTCTGAGCTCTTCGGATGCCGAAGACTTCGATGACGATACTAATGAGCTGCTTCGTGCGCGTCATGCGCGTGAAGACATGCTGCCTGCTTATCATGAAGATTCTGGCGAATACGTTTCAGAAGCCAACGATGAGCCGATCGCGCTCCATGCGTTGCCCGAACGCCCCCACGGGCGTTCGCATCTGAGCGTTATCCATGCCGAAGACGATCCGCATTCGACAGAACCTATTCCTCGTGTGCAGGCTGAACGTCAGGCGCAATTGGGGTATGCGACACCGCCCAAGGATGAAGTGGTCGTTGAAGATGCCACGAAGAAGGAGATCAAGGATTATCTTTCCTCTCGCACCTTCAAGTGCGCGAGCGCGCGCGATCCTGAGGCGCTTTCTGAATTCGCTTATGCGCCTACCGATAAGGGCATCATCCTTTCGGTCGAGAAGCCCTTCAGCAATGCGAACTACAAGCGCATGAAAGCATTGCTTCGCCGCAGGGTGAAGCCTTCGCGCTATGTTCATAGCGTTATGGTGGCCGAAACCGCCGAGAAGATAGCGCAGGCCTACGATGTCGATCCGCGCGTCGCGCGTATGGCGGGGCTTCTGCACGATTGGGATAAGGCGCTCTCGCCGAAGCGTTTGCGTGATCGCATCGCCACCTACGGGCTCGATATCGACGGGCCGACGCAGATCAATATGCCGCAATTGCTTCATGGTCCTACTGCGGCCGCGGTGCTGGCCGATGAATTCCCTGAGTTTGGCGAAGAGGTATTCCAGGCGATCGAGCGCCATACGGTCGGTAGTATCCGCATGAGTGCGCTCGACATGATCGTATTCTGCGCGGATAAGCTCGAGCCAGGAAATGATGTGCAGGTCTATCGCGATCTCTACGATAAGATCGGCAAGATGAGCCTCGAAGATCTCTTCTGCGCTGTCGAGCGCGAAGGATTCATGTATCTTCTGCGTTCATCCCGACCGCTCAACATCGATGCGGTCGAAGTTTGGAATTTCTACTGCGCTGAGCGTCAGCGTGACAACGAATAGGAGCATTGATGAGCGAAAAGTTCTCAGCACGCGAATGTGCCCTTATCGCAGCGAAGGCAGCTGATGAGCATAAGGCGACCGATATCATGGTGCTTGAGGTGGGGCAGCTGGTGGATGTAACGGAGTATTTCGTCATCGCCACGGCACGCAATACCCCTCATGTTGGTGCGATCTTGGAAGCGATGGAAGATGCGTTGCGCATCGAATGCGGCGTGAAGCCGTTTTCGCGTGAAGAAACGAAGGACCATACCTGGGAGCTGCTCGATTACGGCAACTTCGTCATCGATGTGTTTCAGCCCGAAGCACGCGAGTACTATCGCTTGGAAACGCTCTGGAATGATGCCCCTATTGTCGATCTGTCAGAGGCGGGTATCGAGCACCCCGAATACTCTGAGCGCATTGCGCAGCTGGTCCAAAAGATGGAATCAGCGAACGATCAGGCCTAAAGACCGATAAGCTGGAAATAGGAGAGCCATTTCTCGAATGACTCATCGCTAATAGCGTGCTCCATCTGGCAGGCTTCTTTTTCGGCTACTTTCGGGTCGAGTCCTACTTTGATCACGAGGAATTTCGTGAGCATCTCGTGGCGCTTGAGCACCGCTGAACCGTATTCATAGCCTTCGGGAGTGAGCGTGATATCGCCATAGAAAGGTTGATCGAGGAGCCCCTGAGCCTTGAGGCTCGAGATGGCTTTTGAAACGGATGCTTTTGAAACGCCGAGCTTCGTGGCAACATCTACCGAGCGCACTGGTTGTTCAGGCGTGCCGCCTAACATGACGATGGCTTCAAGGTAGTCTTCATGTGACATAGAGACTTTTTCAGTGCTCACGATCGCGCTCTCTTTCTGCTTGCCAACGGTGTGAATAGGGTAGCGCACTCCGTCTTCGGGGAAGTTCGCATCACAGCTACGAAGAGTGAGGCGCTTGGTCGTTATTGCATAGTATACTGATTTACTGCATCGACACCCAATGGAGGATATCAGATGGAACACAATTGTTATATTGATACGCGTGGCAATGTCAAAACCCCACTTTCATTCACAGAGGCGCTGGTCAAAGGCCTTGCGCAAGGTGGCGGCCTATTCGTTCCACAGAACCTTCCCTCCTTTGACTTGGACGAGATCATCGCGCTAGCCGATCTTCCGTATGCGCAGCGCGCTGCGAAGGTCTACCAGGCATTCGATACCGATCTTGACGATGAGACGATTGAGCACTTGATGGAGGCGACCTACGGGGCTGCTTTCGATACCGAAGACATCTGTCCGGTCACGTCGCTCGATGAGAAGACCCACGTGCTCGAGCTTTGGCATGGACCTACGAGCGCCTTCAAAGATATGGCGCTTCAGTGCTTGCCGAACTTCTTCAGCGAGAGCGCCCGGAAGCTCCGTGAAGAAGGCGTGATCGATCATATGTTCCTCATTCTCGTTGCCACCTCGGGCGATACGGGCAAGGCCGCACTCGAGGGCTTCAAGGACAAGGACGGCATTCAGATCGCGGTCATGTATCCCGATGGCGGCGTGAGCGATATCCAGTACAAGCAGATGGCCACTCAAGAAGGCTCCAACGTGAACGTGTGGGCGGTGTCGGGCAACTTCGATGATTGCCAGACGGGTGCGAAGAACGTTTTCGACGACGATGCGTTCAACGAAGCGCTCATGAACGAGCAGAAGGTGGCGCTTTCAAGTGCGAACTCGATCAACTGGGGACGCTTGCTTCCGCAGGTGGTGTACTACATTTCAACCTATGCTCAGCTCGTGAAAGAGGGCAAGGTGAATGCGGGCGATCCGATCGATGTGTGCGTGCCTACTGGTAACTTCGGCAACATCTTGGCTGCTTGGTATGCAAAGCAGATGGGAACGCCGATCGATATGCTGTTCTGCGCGAGCAACGAGAACAAAGTTCTGACCGACTTCATCGCAAGCGGCACCTACGATATCGCAGACCGTGCATTCGTGCTCACTCCTTCACCTTCGATGGACATCCTTGTCTCATCCAATGTTGAGCGCCAACTCTTCGAGCTTTCTGGGCGTAAGAGCGAACTGATCGCTGAGTGGATGCGCGAGCTCAAGGAAGATAAGACCTTCACGGTCGATGATGAGACGCGCGAAAAGCTTCAGAGCGAGTTCAAGGCCGATAGCGTTGACAGTGAGACCTGCTTGCGCACGATCAAGGAGACGTTCGACCGTTACGATTACCTCATCGATCCGCACACTGCTGTTGCGATGAAGGTTGCTAATAACTTGCGTGGTGAGAATCCTGTGGTCATCGCATCGACGGCTCATTGGGCGAAGTTCGGCGATAACGTCTATCGTGCGCTCCATGACCTTGCTCCTGAAGAGGTGCTTCCCGAAGAGGTCGCGAGCTTGAGCGGTTGCGAGATCAATGAGCTCATCGCGCGTGAGACGAACAAGACGCACATTCCGCGTGGCTTGGCTGAGCTCGATGAGAAGCCCATTCGCTTTACCGAGGTGATCGAAGGATCGAAGCGTGCGATCGAAGCAGCGGTCGAGGATTTCGTCGACTAGACTTCTCTTGGCCTAATCTTAGACGATAGGGCGCACCTCGATCGTGAGGGCGATCTCGAACGCGCCGCCTGCAGTCTCCGTGCAGATCCGATGCGTTGTCGCATCACCGCCACCGTTCCCGTCCTGGGCTGATTCGGTCTGAAGTTCGCTGCTCTTGGCGGTTGGAGAGATCTTTATTCGAGCGTGCTCTTTCATGCGTGGGTGTTCCATGCCGGCGGCAGGTTGCGCTGTGCTGATGCTTGTTGGAGCGATGACGCGCTCATTGTTCCTAACGATCGGAATAGGCGTGGTCTTGGTCGCGTCCGCATCGGTGAAATGGTGAAGGCAGCCGAAACACGTGTCCATATCTGCGAAGCAGACCGACCCACAAATGGGGCAGGTCTTGAAGTTGGCAGGATCGTTGTCTTGGGGCAGGCTTCCGTGAATTACTTTCATGAAGATGTTCTCCTTTGATGATGGGTTGGTGGTTCGGAACGATGTTCTTTCACTCACGCGTTCTTGCAGATGGGCCGCAGGCTATTCTCGGGAGTGATGGCGAAAGCGCATCGATCGCACTTGTGCTGGAGCTGAAAGAAGCTTAGGTGCGGTGGTATGCATCGGGTGGTGCGAGGCGAAGGCTATCGCCTGAGATGAACCATTGGCTAGCGGGATAGAGGGCAGGCATCTCTAACACACCTACTGCATGAGGACATGAGCGTTTAGTGCCGGGCGGAACGGATGTTTCTGCAGCGATCACGTTCCCACATTCATCGAAGAATGCGATATGGATGGGGTAGCGCATACCGAAGGTGTGGATGCTGTGGCAGGGCGCTATCATGAGCAGCTCGGGTTTTGGTTGCGTACCTAAGAGGCCGCGCGCACGTTGCGCGAAGGTACTGGCAACGCTCACTTTAGGGAAGAGCGGTACTTCGGTCTTTTGCCAAGAGGCTCCGGAGAGCTTTTTCGAGAGATTCAAAGACATGGGAACTCCTTTTTCAGTATGAATGGTCGTGCACTAGGACTGCTCGCGTTCGGTGATGGTGATGACTACGAGCGTTCGTTCTTGGGTGGTGAAGTATTGCAAAACGAGCTGGTGATAGCGCCCCGTTGCTTTATAGAAATTGCTCGCATATTCGTTATTTCCTGAAAGCGCCTGCCACCCTTTATGGGCAAGCGCCTCTTCGCAATGCGCGCGGGCACGGTCGCGCTCGCCTTCGAAGACGCAGCCGATCACTTCGCCCGATGAATAGACCGTAGAAAAGGCATGCGCATCAAGGCATTCTTGTTCGAACGAATCGGGAAGGCTGCTCTCTAAGGATAGGTCAAAACCGTTGGTCATGAGCTCTTCACAAGAGCCGTCCGTTTCGTCGAATCCGTTCACCAGTTCAATGACCTGCTCTTTCGATAAGCTGTTTGAAGCGCTTGCTGCTGATCCTGATACCCCGGGTCCATCGGCAAGAGCCGGAGAGGCAACGTGGTTGATCGCTAGCATGAGGCATAAGCACAGTCCAAAGCCAAAAGCGCAGATGAGTATTTTCCTAAGGGCTTGTTTGGTCATACGAATACTCCTGGTTTGTAGCTGTCGACACTCATGGTGATCGGATGCTCGATAGGGGAAAGCTCGACATCGAACACCCGACGAAGCGGATAGGCACCAAAGATGGTGGGTGTGAATGCGAGCGTTGCGGTGTAGGTGGTAAGACCACCCTGATCTTCGCTGGCGGACACGCTGCACGAAAGATAGTCGCGCTCGCTCACCTGCGCGAGCGCCTCTTCGATGTGCGCGCAGATCTGGCCGGTGGTCTCTTCGCTTGCGGGCGAAGGGGCGAAGACGCATACCGACTCACGGAAGATTCGGTCGAACGACGCGCATTCTGATAGGAAGAGGATGCTGTTGCAGGCGATAAGGGCGATCATGAGCATGACGGGGAAGAGAAGGGCGAACTCTATCGTCATCTGGCCACGCGATCCGCTCTGCTTGAAGGTCGGTTCCATCTATTCCCACCTCCGGTATGCACTCGTGCTCTCTATGGCATTCTTGAGTGCGGAGAATCCTTCTTGAACAGTGCCTGTTGCAGCATCCTTGATCGATTGAGGCAGTGTGATGGTGATCGGGATCTCCACCTTTCCTTCTATGATTTTGATCGTGGCAACTTGGATGGTGAATTCAGCTGAATCGATCGCATCGGTTATGGAGCTTTCAGCTGAACTGAGCGCATCGGTAAAGAGGCTATCGGTATCGGCTGCACTGAGAACTTCTTCTTTGATGGAGAGCAAGCGTAGCGAGAAATTCGAATCGTCTTGGCTCATGATGTGAGCGGTATTGATGAGCGCTGCTTTTTGAGGTGAAAGATCGACCGGTTCGAGCCCGAGCGCCGAAAGGCTCGATTCGAAGAGATCAGCCGCCCATTGCCCAAGTCCGCTCTCGCTTGCCAGCGGTAGTGAATCGATAGCGCTCTTCAGTCCGTTCGAAAGTGCGTCTTGACCTTCGCCATAGCCTTTGATCAGCCCTGACCATAGATCGAGCACGATGCGCTCTGCTCCTACCAGTGCGCCCGCATTGGTGGAAGCATAGTCATCCAAGATGCTATTGATGGCCGTTTTACCGCTTTCGGTCGATTCGGGAAGCAGCGTTGCACCCGCAATGGCAGCACGCTTCGAGAAGCTGCTCGATCCCGAAACGAAGCCCGAGAGGAAATTCGTGTGCCCGGGATCGGTGGTCGTCACAAAGGCGATCGCGCCATATTTTCCCGGTGGATCGATCTTGATGCGAGCTGTTTTCGCTTCATCGAAGGCTTCTGCGATCGAGTCGAATAGCCCGTTGGCTTCTTCTTTGAGCTTCTTCGATCGTTCATCGAGTTCTTCTCTTTGCTCTGCATACTCCCGAGCTAGTTCAGCTACTTTGCGGTAGTGGTATTCGAATCCATTGGGGATGGAAGTTGAAGCTGCTGCTACGCTTCCCATGCTCTGAGGGGAAAGCTGGCATTCGGGGCAGATGCGGAAACGGACCGGATCATCTTCGATATCCTTGAGCGATCCGTATCCGAGCCTGCTGTGAGAGCGGAGCAGATCAGGGCAGGCATCGTAAGCGTGCAGCTTGAACATCCCATCTTTTTGTATGTTGCTCCCTGTCGAACCGTCACCAGACGCGCCCGCTTCCACCAAGTTTATCTTGTACACCTCTTCGCTATAGAGCTCGGTCTCTCTCATCTCTTCGGTGTTCCTTGGCAGAATGGGGAGGAACGCGTCGAAGCCTTCTTCACTGTTGTTCACGTACCCGCGCGCCAGTTCGATGGTGGCAAAGTGATAGAAGCGCTTTCTGAGCGCAGAGCGCGCTTGTTCGGCAACAGAATCGTTCGCTGGAGCCTCTTGACCAACGCGGGTGCGGTAGTAGGCTTGGGCGCGTGCGAGCGCGACACCGAAATCCCAGGTTTCAGACGAGCTGTAATAAGGATTTTCGCTCCCGCTCAAATGTGCGAGATTCTTCGCGCGTTCATACATGCAATAGTTGGTCTCACTGCCGCAATCGTAGCGATACGCTTCTTCCTTGATGCGGTTCGCTTCGTGTGCTGCTTTTTCTGCTTCAGCACCAAGTTGCTCAAGCTCGTCCCGTTTCTGATCGACGGCTGAGAAGGCATCATCGGTCTTGGTGGTGGCGTGCTCTTCGAGAGGTTCAGTTTGCCAAGGGACGAGGATGGCAACACCGCGATAGGCAACGCCGTTGCGCGCGTTGGCGTTCTCTGCGATCACGTTCGTCGCTTTAGCAGCTGCTACGAGTGGGAGCATGAGTTTGAGCTCTTCGAGTGCCGAGATGGCTTTTTCCGAGAATGAATCGCGCGCTTGCTTGAGCTTCTGTGCGCTTTTGAGGAGTGCTTGCGATAGGGCGGCGGTGGGTGGCGTGCAGGCGGCTGCAACCGAAAGTCCCAGAGCGCAGAGAGAAGAGAGCGAGAGCGATAAGACGACCGCGTCGCACATCGTGGCGATGACGCAGTATTCTCCCACCGCATTCTCAGCAGCAAGCGCCGCGCTATCAGCCACGTTTTGGATGTCGCCCGATACCGATTCGACCTCGTAGACGCGTGCGGCGCTGAAGATGAGCGCGAAGGACAGCAGGAGCGCCAGCGCGACTCCCACCGTAGAGAACCCTTGTTCTTCGGCAAGTGAATCTTCTAAGTTGTTCAAGAATCGTTCCATCGTTCAATCCATCGTTCTGGTTCGTTGCTGATCGTGTTCTCACGCACCCACGTGCTCTTGGTGGTGAGGTGGTGCGAGACCTTCAACTCGTAATTTCCGTTGCTATTGAGCACGCCCAATGCATCCAGCCCAAAATCGAAAAGGGGCAGCGGCTTCACCTCGGTCGAGATCGATACCGTAACCTCTTCGCTCGCCTCGTTGCCTGAAAGATCGATCCGCCAGCTACAGGCAGGGTCATGAACATGGAAGTTCTCCTGCTGTGGCACGCTGGCCAGACGACGCTTGACGAAGTCTTCGACGGTTGCGGTATTCTCCTCGAGCGAAGATGCGGTGGCGAGCACGCGGCATCCTTCTGCAGCGGCCCCTTCCATCACCATGCGCGTGTAGAGCAGGATGCCTGGTTGGATCAGGAGGAGCAGACTGATCAGGAGCGCAGGGATCAAAAGCGCTGCTTCGACGGTCGCCTGTCCTTTCGTGCGCACTTTGGTAGCGTGCTGCGATTCGCTTCGCGCCTTGGCGAACAAGAGCGAGCGTGCTGGCTTTGTGCATGCGTCCTTTACGCGTCTCATACGCACATCACGTCTTTGGTCGTGCCTGAGCAGATGCGCTCGATCGCGTGAGACGAGCTTTGCAGTGCGTGCTCTATGAGCGCACCATCCTCAAGAAACGAGTGAAGCGCGCCGAGGGCTATGATGAGCGCAAGGAATCCAACGAGCACCACCGCATATTCGACGCTCGCTTGGCCCGATCCGCTGCGCTGTGAAGTGGCTCTTCGCGCCTCGATCGTTTTGACGTGTACGCATGCTGGTGCGCTGACTTGAGACTTTTTGGGAAGGGCGCAGCTGCAGGTGGTTTTGTTGCTGTTGGATTCCATGGCTTAGCTCACATAAGGAGAGTCTGGCCTAGAGCCCGTTGATCCCGCTC
>FR895133.1 GCA_000435675.1 Eggerthella sp. CAG:298
TTCATCAAGGACGAAGTGCTCTGCATCCCCACCGCATTCTGCTCATACACCGGCGAAGCGCTCGACAAGAAAACGCCACTGCTGCGCTCCATGGGCGCGATCGAAGAGCAGGCTAAGCGCGTGCTGGCCGTCTTCGACGAACACCCGCACCGCGTGACCACCACAGTCGGCGCCGAGCAGGAATTCTTCCTCATTCCGAAGGAAGAATACGAGCGCCGCGAAGACTTGGTGCTTACCGGACGCACGCTATTCGGCCATTCCCCCTGCAAGGGCCAAGAGCTCGAAGAGCACTACTTCGGCTCCATCCGCCCGACCGTGAACAACTTCCTGAAGGCTCTCGACGATAAGCTGTGGGAACTCGGCATCCCCGTGCGCACGAAGCACAACGAAGTAGCGCCCGCGCAGCACGAGATCGCACCCATCTTCTCGAACGCCAACCAGGCCATCGACCAGAACCTCCTCACCATGGAAGAGATGACCATGCTCGCCAGCCGTTTCGGCTTGGTGTGCCTGCTTCACGAAAAGCCCTTCGAAGGCGTGAATGGATCGGGCAAGCATAACAACTGGGCCATCTCGGCAGACGAGAAGAACCTGCTCGACCCAGGCGAGACGCCCTCAGACAACCTGCGCTTTCTCGTGTTCCTCACCGCCATCATCGAAGCGGTGGACGAGTATCAGGAGCTGCTGCGCATGTCGGTAGCCACCGCAGGCAACGATCACCGCTTGGGCGCGAACGAAGCGCCGCCGGCCATCATCTCGATCTTCTTGGGTGATGAACTCGGTGCGATCGTAGAGGCCATCATCGAAGGCAAAGAGTACATCGGCCACGGAGAGACCAAGATCGACCTGGGCGTTCAATCGCTGCCGCTCTTCGCGAAGGACAACACCGACCGCAACCGCACAAGCCCCTTCGCCTTCACGGGCAACAAGTTCGAGTTCCGCATGCCCGGTTCGCACAACAACCTGGCAGATTGCAACATGATCCTGAACACCGCAGTGGCGAAGAGCCTGAAGAACTTCGCCGACACCGTTGAAGGAGCGAGCGACCCGAAAGCTGCCGCAGCCGAATACATCAAGCAGACGCTCACCGATCACCAGCGCATCATCTTCAACGGCAACGGATATGCCGATGAATGGGAAGTGGAGGCCGCAAAGCGCGGGCTTGCGAACAACCGCAACACCGCCGAAGCGCTGCCTGCCTACGTGGCCGATAAGTCGATCGCGCTCTTCGGCGAGATGGGCGTGCTCTCTGAAAGCGAGATCGAAAGCCGCTACGAGTGCAAGCTCGAGCGCTATTGCAAGCTGATCAACATCGAAGCGCGCGTGATGCGTCGCATGACCCGCCGCACGTTCCTGCCAGCCATCAATGGCTACGCCTCGGAAGTAGCCGCGAGCATCGAGCGCTACAAGACCGTATCGCCTGGTGCGAAGGTGGGCACGCAGGAAAAGCTGCTCGCGAACCTGCTCGATTCGATCGAACAGATCGACACGCTCGTGTGTGCGCTCGACGATGCCGGCAAGCAGGCGCTCGAGATCGAGAACCTGCAAAAGCGCGCCGATTTCTACGCCCACACCCTCATCCCGATCATGGACGATTTGCGCAGCGTGGTCGACTATACCGAGACCATCACCGATCGCACGTATTGGCCAGTGCCGAGTTACAACAACATGTTGTTCTACGTCTAGGCTTTTACGATAGGGGCAAGCAAACGCGCTTGCCCGAAGAAATGGAAAGAGAAGAGCAGACCTCCCTTCTCTTTCCACCCTTTTGGGTGTAGGGTGAATTTCGGTTGCCCGCAGCAAAACCACTGCGCAGGCGAGCCACCTCGAACACCCCAAGAGCAACAAGCACGATACCAAGGGAGATTCTGTGATCAAACCAAGTGCGGCACCCGTCGCAACGCCCTCAGGCGCGACGCAGGTACCGAGCAAAGCAAGTGAACATATCCTGAGCAAGACCTCGAAAGCAAGTGCCCAACCAGCCCTTTTGGCGCTGGAAGACGGCAGTTGCTATCGAGGTTTTTCCTGTGGAGCGCCTGGTGAAGTGAGCGGCGAGCTCTGCTTCAACACGGGGCTGGTGGGCTATTTGGAAGTGATCACCGATCCTTCTTACGCCGGCCAGATCGTGACCATGACCTACCCGCAGATCGGCAACTATGGCGTAAACGAAGACGATGTGCAGGCAGATGAGATCGCCTTGCGCGGGCTGGTGGTGCGCGATATGTGCACCCATCCTTCCAACTGGCGCAGCGCCAAATCGCTGCCTGAGTTCTTGCGCGAACGCGGCGTGGTCGCCATCGAAGGGATCGATACGCGCGCGCTCGTTCGCCATTTGCGTGAAGCAGGTGCGATGCGGGCGGTGCTTTCCACGGAAGACCTCGACGAAGTGAGCCTAGTTGCCAAAGCACGGGCCGCAACCCCGCTCACGGAGGTGAACTTCGTCGAAGAGGTTTCGCGGGATGCTGTGGAGCCATATGAATATGAGAGCATCCACCCGTTCGCGAAAGTCGCGCCCAAAGAAGCGCGCTATAACGTGGTCGCCTACGATTGCGGCGTGAAGAGCTCGATCCTTGATGGGCTTGTTGAAGCGGGTTGTGCTGTTACGGTCGTGCCATGGGATATGCCTGCCGAAGAGGTGCTCGCGCTCAAACCGGATGGCGTGTTCTTGAGCAATGGCCCGGGAGACCCCGACAAGGTGGAAGGCACGTTCGCCCAGGTAGAACAGTTGCTCGGAAAAGTGCCGCTCTTCGGCATCTGCCTCGGGCATCAGATGCTCGGCAAGGCTGCTGGCGCCGAAGTGGTGAAGCTCAAATATGGGCATCGCGGCATCAATCAGCCGGTCATGAACCTTATCACCAAGCGCGTCGAGATAACGGTGCAGAACCACGGCTTCAACCTCGTGTTCTCTTCGCTCGGCCCCCTTGAAGGTGATGCAAAAACCGCCGAAGAGGTAGCGCGCGTTTCTGGGACAATCGCTTCGGGCGAAGACCTGCGCCCTTGGACGCACGCTGCAAAGCCACCCGTTGCGCAAAACGAACGGTTCGGCCGCATCCAACTCACCCATGTGAATTTGAACGACGGCACCATCGAAGGCATGCGCTTTCTGGATGTTCCCGCCTTTAGCGTGCAATACCACCCCGAAGCGGCGCCTGGTTCGACCGACTCTCAATACCTCTTCACCGCCTTCACCCGCCTGATGGATGAGTGGAAGAGCAGCATGGCGAACGAGGCCCAAAGCAGCACAGAGAGCGAGGACTACCTCGCCATCGACATCGCGCAGGATCGCCTGGCTGGGTGGAATTTTGGTTCGAGCGATAAAGAATCCGACCAGCCGGAGGTTCTGAATGCCGAGGTGACCCCCACAGGAAGCCACACGGCTGAGGAGGTACGCAATGCCTAAAAGAACGGATATCAATACCATCCTCGTGATCGGCTCGGGCCCCATCGTCATCGGTCAAGCCTGCGAATTCGATTACTCCGGCGCGCAGGCGTGCAAGGTGCTCAAGGAAGAGGGCTATCGCGTGGTACTCGTGAACAGCAACCCCGCCACCATCATGACCGATCCCGACCTGGTCGACCGCACGTATGTCGAGCCGATCACCTGCGAATTCATCGAAAAGATCATCGAGCGCGAAAAGCCCGATGCGCTGCTCGCGACCCTTGGCGGGCAGACCGCACTCAATGCTGCGGTGGCGCTGGCCGAATCAGGCATACTCGATAAGCACAACGTGGAGCTGATCGGCTGCGATCTTGCCGCCATCCAGAAAGGCGAGAACCGCAAGCTCTTCAACGAGGCCATGGCCGAGATCGGCGTGGAGACCGCGCGCGGCGATTACGCCTACTCGGTCGATCAAGCTCTCGAGATCGCGTCTTTGATCGGCTACCCCGTTATCTTGCGCCCTTCGTTCACCTTGGGTGGCGCGGGCGGCGGCGCGGCATCGAACCCCGAAGAGCTGACGCGCATCGTTTCACAAGGGCTTGAGCTCTCCCCCATCGGCGAAGTGCTCGTTGAGGAGAGCATCATGGGCTGGAAAGAGTACGAGATGGAGGTCATGCGCGATGGTGCGGGTAACGGCATTATCGTCTGCTCGATCGAGAACCTCGACCCCATGGGTGTGCACACGGGCGATTCGATCACGGTTGCTCCAGCTCAGACGCTTTCCGATATTGAATACCAGCGCATGCGCGTGGCATCGCTTGCCATCCTCGAGAAGATCGGTGTGGAGACCGGCGGCTCGAACGTACAGTTCGCCATCAACCCCGAGAACGGCCGCATGATCGTGATCGAGATGAACCCTCGCGTATCGCGTTCTTCAGCGCTCGCTTCGAAGGCGACTGGCTTTCCCATCGCGAAAGCCGCTGCGAAACTGGCTGTAGGCTACACGCTCGACGAGATCGTGAACGATATCACGCGCGTCACGCCTGCATGCTTCGAGCCTTCCATCGACTACTGTGTGGTGAAGGTACCGCGCTTCGCGTTCGAGAAGTTCCAAGGCGCCGATGATACGCTCACCACCCGCATGAAGGCAGTGGGCGAAGTGATGGCGATCGGACGCACCTTTGAAGAGGCGCTCGCAAAAGCATTGCGCAGCTTGGAAGATGGTCATATCGGCCTTGCCCCCACGCGCAAAGAGGCAGCTGTATATGCCCAGATGAGCGACGCGCAGCTTGAGGCCGAGATCGCACGCCCGAGCGCCGAGCGCATCTTCCACGTGGCAGAGGGCTTTCGCCGCGGCCTTACAAAAGATGACAAACTACCCGGTCGTTCGACATCTACCGCAGCGCGTATTCACGAACTTTCGGGCATTGATCCGTTCTTCTTGGGGTGCATCGCTGACATGGTGCGCATGCAGGAGAATCTGCGTGATCTGAAGCTGGAAGATCTGGACGCCGAGGCTCTTCGCCTGCTCAAGCAAGAGGGCATGAGCGATGCGCTCATCGCTGAGCTGACCGGCGCGACGGAAGAGACCGTGCGCGCCTGCCGTAAGATCTTAGGCGTGCTGCCAGCGTTCAAGACGGTGGACACCTGTGCCGCCGAATTCGCGAGCACCACCTCGTATCACTACAAGACCTACGATGCGGCCGAGACCGAACTCGCGCCGAAGGAGCGCAAGCGCATCATCATCTTGGGCGCAGGCCCCAACCGCATCGGGCAGGGCATCGAGTTCGACTACTGTTGCGTACAAGCGAGCTACGCGCTGGCGGCTGATGGCTACGAGACCATTATGATCAACTGCAATCCCGAAACCGTTTCGACCGACTACGACACCTCCGACATGCTCTTCTTCGAGCCGCTCACCTTCGAAGATGTGATGGATGTGGTCGAGGCGGTCGACCCTGATGGCGTGATCTTGACGCTGGGCGGACAAACACCGCTGAAGCTTGCAGGTGCGCTTCAAGCAGCGGGCGTTCCGATCATCGGCACGACGCCAGCCTCGATCGATCTGGCTGAAGATCGCGATCTGTTCTCGAACATCCTTGATGAACTGGGGATCTCCTACCCCGCCGCAGGTATGGCTTCAACATACGAACAGGCGTGCCGCGTGGCAGAGCACATCGGCTTCCCGCTGCTCGTGCGTCCCAGCTACGTGCTGGGCGGACGCGGCATGGCGATCGTCTACGATGCGAACCAGCTTGAGACTTACATGACCCAAGCTGCACAGATCTCCCCCGACCACCCGATCTACCTCGATAAATTCCTGGAAGGCGCGATCGAGGTCGATCTTGATGCGCTCTGCGATGGGACCGATGTCTACATTGGCGGCGTGATGGAGCACATCGAAATGGCTGGCATCCACTCCGGCGATTCGGCCTGCGTCATTCCGCCCTACTCGCTTTCCGCAGGCATCGTGAACACGCTCGAGGATATCGCCGTGAAGCTCGCGTTGCGCTTGGGCGTGAAGGGGCTCTTGAACATCCAGTTCGCGATCAAGGACCAGGTAGTCTACGTGATCGAAGCGAACCCGCGCGCAAGCCGCACGGTGCCGTTCGTCTCGAAGGCAACCGGCGTTCCACTGGCGAAGGCCGCTGCACGCATCATGGCAGGAGAAAAGCTTGCCCGCCTGGGGTTACCTGCGCATAAAACCGACCCTGACTATTATTGCGTGAAGGAAGCCGTGATGCCATGGGGCCGTTTCCCCGGTGCGCGCGTGATCTTAGGGCCAGAGATGAAATCGACCGGCGAAGTGATGGGCATCGCGCCCACCGTGCCGGCAGCTTACGCGAAGACCCAGTTCGCGATCGATTACGCGATGCCCGAAGGCGGTCTTGCGTTCGTGAGCGTCAACGACGGCGATAAGCGCGCGATCGTCTCGCTCATTCGCGATGTTGAGCGCATGGGATTCGGCATCGTGGCCACGCAAGGCACGGCAAAAGTGCTGCGCGCTTCAGGTATCGATTGTTTGGAAGTGTCCAAGATCCACGAAGCCGACGCGGCAGATGGTAAAGGTGAACGCCCCAGTGCACTCGACCTGATTCGCGACGGGAAGATCTCGCTCATCATCAACACACCCTTTGGCACCGCCACGCGCTCGGATGGCTACGAGATTCGAAGCGCAGCCGTGCGCCACGGTATCTGCCATACGACCACGCTTGCTGGTGCGCAGGCGATGATCGCCGGCATGGAGGCGGCACGCCAAGGCACGGTGGGCGTGATCGCCCTGCAAGATCTCTAAACATGAAGCCAACGTAAGGGCAAGCAGCACGCCCATGAGGCACTTGTAATTACCCGCTTTCGCTGTTCGCTTGCCTTTATAGGCAAGCTCATGCGCTCCGCTCCTTCGGACAGCCTATTTATATTGAAGTAAGCGGACTCAGAGTAATTCAAGTACCCCATGGGCTCAGCTGCTTGCCCAACCGGAAGCATCTGGCTCGATCGATCGAGCGATGCGTTCGCAGATTTTTTCGTTCTCTAAACATTCTCGAAATATTCCGCGCGTAGGCTAAGGATAGATAAGCCCCATGCGCTTCGATAAATGAGAGAGAGGGAGCGAGCATGGCAACCTATCCGTTCTGGAAACTTCATGGCCTCGGCAACGACTTCGTGTTCTTTGACGCTATGGAAGAAGAGCTCGAACTTTCCACCGCCGAGGTTGCGGCGCTCTGCGATCGCCATACCGGCATCGGTGGCGATGGCGTGATCGTAGTGAAGCCTTCTCCGCGCAGTGAATGCGCAGGTTATATGCACTATATCAACGCAGATGGCTCGCTCGCACAGATGTGCGGCAACGGCGTGCGCTGCTTCGCAAAATTCCTTGTCGACCACGGTTATGTGAACGCGGAAAGCGGCTCGTTCGTGGCCGACACGCTCGCTGGCCCGAAGCCCATCACGTTCACGGTCGACGCCGAGAACAAGCTTGCGACCGCAACGGTCGATATGGACGCCCCGATCCTTGAAGCAACGCTCATTCCCGTCGCACCGAACGCTGCGACCTCACCAACCACGCACGAAGGAGCCTGTGCGATCGACGCTGAAGCCATCGTGGTTCAAACGATCGAATCGCCCTGGGACGAGCTCACCTTCGCTTGCGTGAGCATGGGAAACCCTCATGCCGTGTGCTTCCTCGACAAAGAAGCGTTCGCCGCACTCCCCGCTGAATGCTTCACGGACACGCCCCGTTCGCTCAGAACCTTCGATGTTGCCCGTGTGGGTTCGTTCTTCGAGGCGCATGCGTTCTTCCCTGAAAAGACCAACGTCGAATTCGCCGTGGTCGAAGATGCCCACAATATCTCGATGCGCGTATTCGAACGTGGCTGCGGCGAGACTCACGCTTGCGGCACGGGTGCCTGCGCGACCCAAGTTGCCGCGCACCTTTTAGGCATGACAGAACCAGCTGCCGACCTGCATCTGCTTGGCGGCGTGCTTCATATCGCCCTTGAAGGCGGGCGCGTGATCATGACCGGTCCTGCCGCGATGAGCTTCAGCGGCACCGTAGATCCCAAGGAGCTGATCGCATGGTAACCAGCAGAAAGCTTCAAAAGCTCGAACGTCAGTGCGGAACCGTGAACATGATGAATGCACGCAAGGGCGTTAACAACGATCAAAAGCACAAACCCGTGCAAGTTATCCATAAGCGTCGCCCTGCCCAATAAGGCGCACCCTCTGCCACCAGCCCACCTCAACAAAAGGAGACCCATGCAAACCGCCGAATGCCTGAACCACCTTGCCCCCTACCTGTTCGCCCAGATCGATGCCAAGAAAGCAGCCCTCACCGAACAGGGTATCGATGTGATCTCGCTCGGAATCGGCGACCCCGACATGCCAACGCCCGCCCACATCGTGGATGCTATGGCTGAGGCCATCCGCAACCCCGCGAACCACCAGTATCCCGATTACGCCGGTTCGCTCGCTTATCGTCAGGCCTGTGCCGATTACATGAAACGCAAGTTCGACGTGACGCTCGATCCAAAGACCGAAGTGCTTGCGCTCATCGGCAGCAAGGAGGGCATCGCGCACCTGCATACCGCCTTCGTGAACCCCGGCGATTATGTGCTCGCGCCCGCCATCGGCTACCCCGTCTATTCCGGTGGAGCCACGCTGCAGAGCGCCAACACCTACTTCATGCCCATGAACAAGGAAAACGGTTTTCTGGCTGACTTCGATCATATCCCAGAAGAGGTGCTCGAGCGCGCGAAGATCATGTTCCTGGGCTACCCGAACAATCCCACGGGCGCCTGCGCAACGCCTGAGTACTTCGACAAGGCTATCGCGTTCTGCCGCGAACACGACATTCTGCTCGCGCACGACAACGCCTATTGCGACATCTGCTACGACGGCTACGAAGCCCCCTCCATCCTCCAGCGCCCGCACGCCATGGACTGCTGCATCGAGTTCTTCAGCTTGAGCAAATCCTACAACATGACCGGTTGGCGTATTGGGTTCGCATGCGGAAACCCTGAGGCCATCGAGGCGCTAGGCACCGTGAAAAACAACCTCGATTCCGGGCAGTTCACCGCCATCCAGGATGCCGCCATCGTGGCGCTCACGGGCCCGCAAGTCTGCGTCGAAGAGATGTGCGCGCTCTATCAGAAGCGTCGTGACCTGGTGGTAGATGCGCTGCGTGCGATCGGTGTGGAGTGTGAAGCGCCGAAGGCCACCATCTATGTGTGGGCGAAGGTGCCCGAAGGCGAAACGTCCGAATCCTTCGCCACGAAACTGCTCGAAGAAGCACATGTGGTGGTCACGCCCGGCAACGGCTACGGCCCCGAAGGCGAAGGCTACATCCGCATCTCGCTCACCACGCCCGATGATCGCCTGCTCGAAGCGGTCGATCGCATCAAGGCGCTGGTGTAATTCCCGAAAGCCCGTGCAGCTCGTGCGGGCTTTCTTTATGCCTTTGGCCTGCGCGGCTTGCCCCGCGAACAACATGCATGCTTCGCCCACGCAAACCGCCATCCTGACCGCCTCTTCAAACTAGCCCTCGTAAGAAAACAGGAGCCTATGATGCCTAAGCTGAAACCGTCTTTTTGCACCGCCTCCGAGTCCAACACCCCTTGCGCACCCTGCCCAGAAAGCCTCGATGATGCGCTTCATGAAGCCTGCGGTGTGTTCGGTATCTGGGCGCCTGACGCAGATGTTGCGCGCCTCACTTTCTTCGGCCTTCAAGCGCTGCAACATCGCGGGCAAGAATCTGCTGGCATCGCAGTGAGCGATGGTGTGGCTCTCACCTGCGAAAAGGGGCTTGGTCTTGCGCGTGAGGTGTTCGACAATGCAACCATCGCAGCACTGCAAGGACAAGCTGCGGTCGGGCACGTGCGCTACTCCACCAGCGGCAAAGACCCGGATATCAGCCTTCAGATGGCCCAGCCGCTCGTTGCGCTGGATGACGCAGGCGGATTCGCGCTCGCCCACAACGGCACGCTCACCAATACGGCCGATCTGCTTGAAGCGATGGGTGGCAGGCAAGAGACGAGCAGCCTGAACGGAGTTTGCGCCACCGACGCCGCGGTAAGTGATACCCAGATCGCAACCGATTTCATTGCTCACTTCGCACGCGAGACCAAACACCTTGAGAGCGCGCTCGAGCGCTTCATGCATACCGCGCAAGGGGCATACTCGATCGTGGTCCTCGCCCCCGATGCGCTCTATGCGCTGCGCGATTTCTCGGGCATCCGCCCCCTTTGTCTGGGCGAACTTCCCGGCAAAGGCGGTTTTACCATCGCAAGCGAAACCTGCGCCTTCGACCTGGTAGGCGCTACCTACTTGCGCGACATCACTCCCGGCGAACTCGTGCGCATCGATAGCGCCGGCATCCATTCCAAGAAGATCGCTAACGAACATCCGCACCTCTGCACGCGACCAGCGCAGTGCCTCTTCGAATACGTGTATTTCGCGCGCCCCGATTCGGTGATCGACAGTGCGAACGTTTACCGCGCCCGCGAAGCCATGGGCCGCCGCCTCTTCCATGAAGCGCCGGTTGAAGCGGACATCGTGATCGGCGTGCCCGACTCCGGCATTCCCGCTGCCATCGGCTATGCGCGAGAGAGCGGCGTGGTGTATTCAGAGGGACTGATCAAGAACCGCTATGTCGATCGAACGTTCATCGAACCCACCCAAGAATTGCGTGAGCAGGGCATTCGTATCAAGCTGAATCCGCTTCATTACGCCGTGCGCAATCGCCGCATCATCGTGGTGGATGATTCGATCGTGCGTGGCAGCACGTCCAAGCAGCTCGTTCAGATGCTACGTAATGCCGGAGCTGCCGAAGTCCACTTGCGTATCACCTCGCCCGCTATCGTGTGGCCGTGCTTCCTAGGGATCAACACCGACACGCAAGGACAGCTGATCGCGGCAACGCAATCGGTCGAGGAGATCCGCGATTACATCGGTGCCGATTCGCTCGCCTATCTTTCCCTGGAAGGGTTGAAATCGTGCATCTACGCTGAACATCCGCAGTATTGCACGGCCTGCTTCGACGGCAACTACCCCATGCCGAAGCCTAATCCGCTGCACGCCAACGCCTTCCTCCCTGGCTACGAACCCACCTGGAATAACGACTAGCTAAGGAATGATGAAGGCGTTCTCGGGAAGCGAGTAGACGACACCCGCCCCATAGAGCTTGCCGAAGATGTACTTGTTGCTTGCCGCTTCTTCAGAGATGTAGATGCGGCCATCGTGATATTCGATACCCTCGCTCATGGGCGGCGCCGAAAGATCCGTTACGAGATTGGTCGAGTCGAAGTAGTAGAGCGGCACCTGCTTCCCGTTCACGGCGAACGTATCGCCTACGGGCTGTGCAGCCGCAGCGTCACTCTCTCCCCCTTGCTGAACAGGCAGTTCAACTACTGGCGTAGCCGCTTGGTTCACCGGACGATAGGTGAGCAAATGAGAACCCGCAAGACCATAAGAGGTAGAGAGCACGATATCGCCATTGGGCAGTTCGCACACACCCTGCACTTTATCAGGGAGCGAATAGACACACGCGGGCGACTGGGCATAGCCGTAACGCGCTGCCGTATCGCCAGGATAGACGAAGAGTACGCCCGCGTTTTCGCTCCCGTCAGGCGTGGTCATATGATGCTCTTCGGGTGCAGCATAGTTCGGCTCGAGGTGAAACGTTCCCGTGTAGAGCGTATCGTTCTCGATGTTGATGAAGGCCGGCGTGATCTCAAGATCGACCTTATCGATCGCGCGCGCGCTTTCGCCCTCTCCTACTTGGGCCAGCGCAGCAGCATCGAACACAAGATAGCCTTCATCGCACGTAAGGAAGGCGAAGTTCTCGGACGTGGTGATACCAGAACCATGCCCCTCGTACGGCGTTCCATCGGGAAGTTCGGCGGTGAACTTCACCGTCTCGCCGTTCGCATCGCGACGATACAGCGGCGAGGGGTCTTCGCTTGAACTATAGCCGCTGAAGAGCCAACAATCACCCTCATCGTAATAGTCAAGATCTTGGCAGATAAAACCGTTGTTCACACCAGGGATCGCGAATTCTTCCTGCGCCTTACTGTAAAAAGAACTGTACGCGATGCGGATATAGAGATTGAAACCGATCAAGACGGCCACCACTACACATATCAAGGTGATGATCACACCAAGCGCAACCTTCTTTTTCCGTGAGTGCTGGGCAACCATAGCGTTTCTCCTGATTCACTTGATCAAGACCGATCGCAAGGTCTCGTAGTATTCGATGCGTGAATCATAAAGCAAAATGAGCGCATCTTCCCAGGCTGTTGCACTGTTGTAAGCAAAGCACGCGTGCCGTTCACCAAAGATCTTGCGAAGCGGAACTTGCGCGCTCGGTGTTACTAATTTATCATCAGTAACATGTTACGAATTATCTCATTGTAACAACGCAACCAATGAACCTGACGAAAGGCTCTCGATGAAAGATCAAATGATATCAAAACCCTGGCTACGCTTGAGCGTCTGCATCTGCGCGATCGCGCTTATCTTCGCAGCCGCCCTGCTCACCGGCTGCAACTCGAACGAATCCAGTTCGAGCTCGAATGCTGAGGCCCAAACCATCACCGACATGCGCGGCCGCAGCGTGGAGGTGCCGGCGAACCTCGAGCGCATCGTTGCCGTTGGTTGCGCGCTGCGCCCTGTGTGCTACTTGCAAGCTGAAGATATGGTGGTCGGCGTCGAAGCGTCCGAGCAAGAAGATAATGTGAGCTGCGCGTACCGTCACGTGAATCACGATCTGTTCGCCAGCTTGCCCGTTATCGGTGATGGTGGCTCGAGCGGCGTGACCATCAATGAAGAAGCGCTCATGGAGGCAGCTCCCCAGCTCGTTATCTGCGACAGCCTTTCTGCCGATGAGGCCGATAACTTGCAACAGAAAACCGGCATTCCCTTCGTCTGCCTCGACCAGCCCGAAACCGTGTTCGATGACAAGTACTACAACAACCTCGAGTTGCTTGGCAAAGTGCTTGGCAAAGAAGAGCGCGCCGCCGATGTGGTGAACTACATCAAAGACATCAACAACGATCTTGAGCAGCGCAGTGCTGCCTCAAAAAACGCGAACAACAACACTGCCTATGCAGCCGGCATCAGCTTCCGCGGCGGCCATGGCTTCGATGGCACTGAAGCGAACTTCCAGCCCTTCGTGGCGTGCAATATCGACAACGTTGCTGATGGTCACGGATCGGATGGTGCCTTCACGATCGACCTCGAAACCGTTTCAGCGGCTCAGCCCGGCTACATCTTCATGGAATGCGGCAACCTGCCTCTCATCAAGGAGAACTACAGCACCAACCCTGCTTACTATCAGGCGCTGAAGGCGGTGCAAGATGGCCATACGTATTCGCTCATCTCCTATCGCTTCTATTCGACCAATGTCGAGCTCGCGCTCGCGAACTGCTACCAAGTTGGCGCGATGGTCTATCCCGACAGCTTCTCGGATGTGAACCCGACCGAAAAGCTCGACGAGATCTCTGAGTTCTTCCTCGGCGAAAAGCTCTCGAGCGATCTAGCCGCCGAAGGCTACAAGTTCGAGCAGCTCAACATCGCAGAGCTTTAAGCTTCCTTGAACCCTGAAAAAGGTGTCGAACGACCGGGTAGCTTGTCATCTCTGTCGTAGAATAGGCATGGATTCTCTCGATCAAAAGAAAGCACCGACATGAGTTTTTTCGATAGCTTAGAAGAATTGCAGGAGCGCTGGAGTGGATCTGCGGGCGGCTTTTCCCATGTAGAAGTATGGGACGAAGCCGCGGCAGGATACGCCGAAAAGCCCTTGCCCACCTTTGAAGACGACCCCTTTCTTGCCATGATGCAAGCGGAAGGTGCGCTCACGCCCGATGCGCGCGTGCTCGATATCGGCTGCGGTGCGGGGCTCTACAGCATCGCGCTCGCTCCTCACGTTGCCGAAGTGGTCGGCTGCGATTTCTCGGAGAAGATGATCGAAGCGGCGCGCAACCGCGCTACCACAGAAGGCTGTACGAATGCTCAGTTCATCTGCGGAAACTTTGCCGATATCACCTTCGATGAACCCTTCGACGTGGTCTTCGCGCATTTCACGCCCGCCATCAATAGCGCCACTGAGTTCCAGAAGATGGTCTCGCTCGCCCGCTCATGGTGCTTCATGGCATGCCCTACGCGCCGCCGAGATTTCGTGCTCGAAGAGGCACGCCGTCTTGCAGGCGTGGAGCACGGCGACCCTGATCGTGATCGCAACTTCCTGTATGGCTTTGCCTATGCGTGGCTGCTGGGAAAAACCCCAACCGTCATGCACTACGATGATGTTTGGCGTGACCAGCGCACGCTCGAAGACGCTCAAGCAATCTACGCGAACCACCTGGTTGCGCCCGATCTTTCCGCGGAACAGAAAGCGATCGTTCAAAACTATCTCGCGCAGATCGCTGAAGAAGGAACGGTCTACGAACGCATCGAGACCACGATCGCCATGTTAGGGTTCAGGGTTTAGTCCCTACGCAGGCACGGCAACTGGAACGCCATCGACCTCGACGATCTTGAACGGCGTACCATACGTTTGCGTGAGAGCCTCGCCCGTAACGACCGAACGGTCCCCCACTGCCACCACTTCGCCGTCGCGCACGAGCATGAAATGATCGCAGAAGCGCAGCGCAAGGTTCACATCGTGAAGCACAAGCACCGAAGCGAGCCCTGCTTCATGTGTCACCCGTCGCACCACCTCGAGCACCTCAAGCTGGTTCTTCGGATCAAGCGCGCTAGTAGGCTCATCCAAGATAAGGATGTGCGGCTCCTGCGCCAAGGCACGCGCAATGAACACCTTTTGGCGTTCGCCACCCGATAGTTCGTCGCAAAAACGCGTCGCAAACTGCTCCAATTCAAGATCGACGAGCGCCCGAGAAACAACCTCGCGATCGACTGGCCGCACGGCCCACGAAATATGCGGCTTCCGCCCAAGCAGCACCTCATCGTAGACCGAAAGATGCGGAACGGTTTGCTGCTGCGCAACATAGGCGATGCGTCGAGCCATCTCCTTGCGCGAGAGCGCGCTCGCATCCTCCCCATCGATGAGCACACGCCCCGCCGTTGGTTTGGTGATACCCGCCAGCAGATCGAGCAACGTCGACTTACCTGCTCCGTTGTTGCCAAGGATCGCGAGCATCGAGGCCGGATGAACATGGAACGAGAGCCCGCTGAACACCGAATGCTCCTGGTGCGGATACGCATAGGCAAGGTCGCACGCCTCGAGCGGCGGCTTGATGGACGTGGTGGTAGCGTGCGAATGCTCGGGGATCGCACCGTAGGCATGCGCTTCGCTTCCCTGGTCGAACGCGATCTCATCGTGGCTGGCAGCCGCATGCTCGTGCGCCACATCTCCACCAGGATGCGTGTGGTAGTGGCTGTGCACCGTGCCATCGGCATGCTCATGCACATGCGCATGCGTTACTGGCATCGAAGCTTCGCTCTCTGTTGGCAAAACCGAAGGTTCAGCGCCTTGTTGCTGCACGCGTTTCTGTTCGTTCGTTTCACTCATGCCTGCCTCCGATATCCGCGATAGAGCAGGTAGAGGAAGAGCGGCGCACCCAAGAACGACGTGATCGCGCCGATAGGTAAGATGATAGGCGAGATGATCATGCGCGCCACCAGATCGCTCGCAAGCATGATGATCGCACCGAGCACGAGCGATGCCGGCAGCAAGTAACGATAATCGTTACCGATGAAACGGCGTGCGATGTGCGGCGCGATAAGGCCGATGAAGTTGATCAAGCCCACGAAGGAGACCATGGCCGCCGCCATGATCGAAGCGAACAGCACACCCAAAACGCGCACGCGATCCACGCTCACGCCCAAGCCTCCGGCCACATGGCCGCCGTTTTGCAGCGCGTTATAATTCCAGCGATTGAAGATGAAGTAGACCGTGCACACGAGCCCCACCACGAACATGAAGCCCATCTGGCTCCACGTTGCACGGGAAAGATCGCCGAACTGCCAGAACATGACCTTTGTGAGCTCAACATCGTCGGCGAAGTATTGGATGATGGTCGAAGCGCCCGCGAAAAGGGCAGAGAGCGCCACGCCAACCAAGATGATGCTTTCGGGGCGCAGCAGGCCCAAACGCGAGAATGCGAGCACGACCAGGCTCGATATCATGGCACCCGCGAAGGCGAAGAGAGCGGTCATACCCATGTTCACACTGGCACTCGAACCGGTGATAGCGGGGACCACCATAAGGATCGCGAACGTGGCGCCAAAGCCTGCGCCCTGCGAAATGCCCACTGTGGAAGCTGAGGCAAGCGGGTTTTCGAGCACACTCTGCAGCACCGCACCTGCAATAGCAAGCCCCGCGCCCGAGATGATGGCGCACACGACGCGCGGCAGGCGGATGCCTTGTACAGCCGCGATATCGCTTGCGCTCCCCTGACCGAACAGCGCTGCGATGCTGGTGGGGATATCGATGGCCGAAGCGCCACAAGCGAGCTCGATCGCAGCAACCACCAAGAGCACCACCAACATGGCGAAGATCGCCACCACATTGCGCCGTTCGATGTGCTTCCGTTCTTGCGTGATAGCGTGCGCAGCAGTATCGCGCGCTTCCGCGAACGCCTGGGTCGAGCAGGTTCGCATCGAGCGCGTTTGCCGATCGTGAAGTTCAGGATTGTTCGCAGCTTTGCTCACGCGTTTAGAATCCTTCGCGCTCGTAGGCGCTATAGCAATCGAGGCAGACTGGCTTGCAATCTTGCAAGCGCAAGCCATATTCAGCGGTGTATTCGCCACACACTGAGCAATGCTCCGAAGCGAAATGGCGCGCCGGTTCGGGCAATGCGACACGTGGCTCAAGAACCTCGAACAGCTCCGTATAAGGCGTGTTCAACAGGTAGTTCTGATATTCATCGCGACTCATCCCCTCGCCCGCTTCGCTCTTCAAGAAGAGCCGAACGGCTTTAGCTGCGCTGCCGTTCTCGTCACGCACGAAGAAGGTGAACGCCATCTTGCCGCGCAGACGCGGAATGAGATTCGCCTTACCATACGTGCAGCCGAGCAAGCATTGGATAGCATCGACACAGCAGGCATCGTTCTCGGTCACGCATACCAGCTCCTCATCGATAGCTGGCAGCTGGGTATCATCAAGTCCCAATTCAGCGATCGCGCCCTCCACTGCCTTGAAGCCGATCGCAAGCCCTGGGCATTTATGTCCGTGAAACGCTGCTGCTTTCTCCCAGTAATTCAACGAGAGCATGTTATTCTCCTTAAATTCGTAACACCCCCTATCCTACCTGATTCGGTGGCTCGCCCGCCGCTATCCTCGGCAGGCGGCAGAAGGCGACAAACT
>FR895134.1:0-2517 GCA_000435675.1 Eggerthella sp. CAG:298
CTTGAGCAGGGAAGCGGGGAACCTCGTGTCTCACCCTCTCCACTGGTCGAGCTGATGGCGAACGGAAAAAGGTGTCGAACGACCGGCTAGTTTGTCATCTCTAAAGATATTTCGTGGGCATGGCCTTGTTCTTGTACTGCGGGTGGCGCTTCACGAAGCGCCAGCGACAGATGCGCGTGATACCAAGCGCTACGAGCGAAACGACCAAGAACGTGCCGGTGATCTCGAGCACCTTCACATTGTGCTCGAAGAATGCGTAGAGTGAGGCCAAGCCAAAAGCGACCGAAAGCACGATCGTGATAACGGTGAACAGTTTGATGAGAATCTCTTTCGCACGCAGCGGCGATTTCACCCATGCGACGAACACGTAGACCACGATCGCGAGCACCACGAGCGCGATAACGAGCGGCACCGATTGCAATAAACGCGCGACAAGCGCCATGATCTCTCTCCCTTAACAGCGGAACTTCGTGCACCTTAAGCGTTCGAACGTTTCATCTTTGTAATATCGTCCTATTATACCCATGTTACCGCTGCACAATCAGCGAACGAAGGGTTAGAATAGAAACGCAAAATCGGGTTTGTTCGTAAACCTTCTGGAGAAACGCTCGTCGCGACAGCAATTGGGGGACGCTATGACGAACACTTCACCTACTTTAAACTCAGCTGCTCTGGCCGAAAAGCTTGCGGGCTACGGCATCGATATCGCCGACGCTATGGAGCGCATGCTCGATAATGCAGAACTCTACAAAAAGCTCGCGATGCACTACTTCGACGACACGAACTACGAAGCGCTCGTTGCCGACATGAAGGTGGGCGACTACGAAACAGCCTACACGCACGCTCATACGCTGAAGGGCGCTTCAGGCAATCTCTCATTCAAAGAGCTTCATGAACTTGCCACGCAAATCTGCGACGCGCTTTCTTCGAGCGACGCAGAAACCGCCCATGAGCTGATGGACCCGCTCGGCAAGGCTCATCTGCAGGTCTGCAAGGGCCTCATGTTCTGGCAGAATACCGCCGACTAGCTGGGAACTCTTGTGCAGGTCACCATCGGTCTCGCTCAAACCAAGCATCCTGAAGACGGAGACGTTATCGCTCTCGTGGAGCGTTTTGCTGCTGAAGCGCGCTCGCGCGGAGTGGATATGCTCGTGTTCCCCGAATCGCTCATGAGCCGCTATGAAAAGGAAGCCGAAGCGTTCGTTCGCGAAGCGGAGCCAGTCGATGGCGCATTCGCAACGGCGCTCGATAGGGTCGCGGCACGCTACGGGCTGTGGATGGTCTACACCTTGAACGAACGCAACCCTCAAGGCAATCCGTTCAACACCGCCATCATCGTGGACAGCACGGGAACCAAACGCGGGATCTACCGCAAGATTCACCTGTTCGATACCGATTTCACCCACGAATCCGATCGTATGTCAGCGGGTAGTGCGCTCTTCGAGCCAATCGATACGCCGTTCGGCAAGATCGGCCTCGCGATCTGCTACGATCTGCGTTTCCCCGAGCAAGCCCGTGCGGCAGCGCTCGCGGGGTGCGACATCCTCATCTATCCAGCCGCTTGGGTCTCGGGCAATACCAAGGCCGAGCAATGGCATACGCTGCTCGCGGCGCGCGCGATCGAAAATGAGATGTTCGTGGTGGGTGTGAGCCGCGTCGACGAAGGCTATATCGGGCAGAGCGCCATAGCGAACCCGTATGGCATCCTGGTCGCACAAGGTGGCACTGGCGAAGAGCTCATTACCGCTACGATCGACACCTCGCTGCGCGAAGAAGCGCTCTCGCGCATGCCTGTCTTCTCCCACCGCCGCACCGACATCTACTAAAGGCGACAAGCTACCCGGGCGGAGTCACCTTTTGGTTGACGCTGCCCCAAGGGGCGCAGTCTGTGAGGTGTTTGGCGATTCTGAGTCCGCACTTACTTCGCAGCCGAAAGCTTCTTCAACTTCCCGTTCGCGAACACCTGCTTGTTCAGACAATCATGCGGCTCGCGCCCCAGCACCACATCGATCGCGTTCTGTGTCATGCGCGTGCGCAGCTCAAGCCCAGCTTCCTCCGACCAATACGCCGCATGTGGCGTGAGCAGGGCATGCGATGCTTTCACAAGCGGATCGTCCGCAGGCAACGGCTCTTCTTCAAACACATCGATCCCCGCACCCCAAAGCGCGCCCGCTTCGAGCGCAGCCGCCACAGCCGCGGTGTCCACCACTGCGCCGCGCGAGGTATTGATTACGATGCACCCTGGCTTCAAAAGCTCGATGTTCGTCGCATTTAACAGATGATGCGTTGCAGGCACGAGCGCAGTATGAAAGCTCACCACATCGGCTCGTTTCAGTAGCTCATCGTACGAAACGACCTCGAATCCTTCAGGGGTTCGTCGTCCCGGAACCAGCGAATGCGACCAGCAGATGACCTCGAACCCCAGGCCCCGCGCCTTTCGCGCCACCGCCCGTCCGATGTCGCCCATACCCACCACGCCGAAGGTGCGCCCGTACACCTGGCCCATTGGGCGATGCC
>FR895134.1:2575-26619 GCA_000435675.1 Eggerthella sp. CAG:298
TGTACATTCGCGTTCAGCTCGGGCAGCCGCCGCAGCAGCGCAAGCGTCATCGCGATGGCATGATCGGATACCACTTCGGTCGCGTAACCAGGCACATTGCATACCGCCACGCCAAATTCGCTTGCTGCTGCAAGATCGACCGTATCGTAGCCAACGCCCGATCGCGAAACCACCTCAAGTTTCGGCAACGCCGCAAACACCTCGCGCGGAAACTCGCCATAAGCTGTGATGATCCCTTCAGCATCAGCGCAATTCTTGACGATGCCCGCAGCGCTCTTGTCTTGGAAGCGTGCGAATTCAATGCCTGCATCCTCGATCATCTTCTGCTCGATATCGGATACTGCGAAATCACTGTCTGCGATCACGATCTTTGCCATGATGCCCTCCTTGCGCCCAACGGTTCGCTTGATCAAACGTTATCGTCAGTTCAAAATTACTGCTTGTTTTCAGTTCGACCGCTTCACGTTTCTATCCTAGCCTGCGTGTTAGGATTGGCACGCACAAGCGCGAAGTCGTATCGAATCTGTAATAGGGCAGTGTCGTGTACCACCGAATGCTGCGTCCCCCACCGCTTGCAAGCGCTCGCCTCGCATCCTCAGAAAGAAGGCATCATGGAAAACACCAACCAAACCACTAAGAAGTTCAATCCGGCTCACGCACAGGCGATCATGGAGCTTCTGGCCAAGAGCCCTTTCTATGACTTGATCGACATGGATATGGTTGCAATCGAGCCAGGGTATGCGCGCGTCGATCTTGAGGTTACGAAGCGCCATCATAACCCGTTCGGGCAGATTCACGGTGGCGTGTTCGCCTCGCTCTTCGACGTGACCACCTACTGGGCCCAGTATGCCGATGCACCGCTCGATGAAGGTTATGTCACGCTCGACCTGCTGGTGAACGACCTGCACACCACGCATCTGGGCAAGGTCATCTGCGAAGCGCACGCGGTCAATGAGAGCCATCACGTCTTCCTGAGCGAGGGAACCATCAAGACCGAAGACGGCACGCTCTTGGCGACCGGCATCTCGAAGCTCTACTGCTCAGCAGGAATCTCGCCCGTCGAAGATGCCCTTAAGAAACTCGATCCCACCATCGTCCTCCCACCGAAATACCTCGAAGCTTAGAGCCTATTTCTGCTCTCGACAAGAAAGCTCTTTCTGGGTTGTTTTTGCTATAGGGGTGGGCGGAGGCTGGCATTAGCTGGTAGCTATTGTTTTTCGCACACTAAACAGATAACCTAGTTCCCATGGCATTTACCAGGGATTATGCGGCATGTTTCATACCATGCAGCGCATCCCGATGAAAGCGATGAGAAAGAGGTTCACATGTCGAATACCCCAGCAAACCCCAATCAGGCTCCAGCTCAAGCAGCGCCACCAACGAAAGCTCCGAAATCGATAGCCGCTATCGTGGGGCTCATCCTAGGCATCATTGCGCTCGTGCTTTCAGCGATGCCCATCATCAACAACTTCGCTTTCATCTTGGGTGTCGTTGGGCTCATCTTCGGCATTGTGGGTGTTGTGGGCACGCGCGACAAGAAGAAATCGGGCAAGGGCATCGCGATCGCTTCGGTTATCGTAGCTGCTCTGGCTTGTGTTATCGTCCTTGCATCTCAAGCGGTCTATTCGGCTGCGCTCGATGAAGCAGGCGCCCAGCTCGACAAGGCCACTGGCGATGCTACCGAAGAGATCCTTGGCAGTGAAGTCGACGTAACGCTCGGCGATCTGACCATGAAGAAGGGTAGTTACGGCATAGTCGAAAGCTCTATGCCCATCACTGTGAAGAACCTGACCGACGAATCGCACTCCTATCAGATCCAAGTCGAAGCAGTCAATGCTTCGGGCGATCGCATTACGCAAGACTACGCCTACGTTACCGATCTGGGCGCAGGTCAAAGCCAGACCGTCAAGACGTTCACCTATATCTCTTCCGATGAATACGATGCCATGAAGAAATCAACCATCAAGCTCGTGAGCGTCTCCCAGTACTAAAAGGCGACAAACCCCCGGTCGTTTGTCGCCTTTGGCGACACAGAATAGGGATAACGTCATCAAGGCAGTACTAGTTATCCTCGCAAGTTCACTCGCCTATAATCGAAGGGTGGCTTGAGCCAATGAGTCAAAGGTGCCGTTGTTCGTTCAGCCGCCCTTTCTTTTGAGACAGCGCCCTCGTGCTTATCGTGAAAGCGCGTGAGCGCTCATCGTAAAGGAAGATCATGAAAGAGATTCTCACCGAAGACCTGCTCGCCGAGCTGTTGCTTTCGCGCGATCCGCAGGAATTCATCGAAAAATACGACATCACTTCGCGCAGTCTTTCCGAATACCTTCAGGCACTTCTTGAAGAGAAAGGCCTGCGTCGCATCGATGTGATTCGCAGCGCCGACCTCAACGAGACCTTTGGCTATCAGATCTTCATGGGTCAGCGAAAGCCCTCGCGCAACAAGATCCTTCAGATCGCCTTTGCCATGGGTTGTACGCTGAAGGAAACGAATCGCCTGCTCCAGATAGGGGAGGCGAACGCGCTCTACTGCAAAGATCGCCGCGATGCCATCATCGTGTTCTGCGTTGAGAAGCACTATCCGCTCCAGAAAGCGAACGAAGAGCTCTATCGTTTTGGAGAAGACACTATCTGCTAATATGCTCTTCATGGAAACTGATGAGCTGCAAGAATACCTTAATGCGTTAGGTCGAAGCGACAACTACCGTGTCGATGCAGTGTTGAGCGACGCGCCCCACGAACGCACCGAGCGCGTATTCTATGTGGGCAATAATGGTTCTGAACTCGGACCGTTCATCCGCAAGACCATCGCGACCGATTCTGGCCAAGGACGCACCTACGAAAAGATATTCCGTGCGCAGCACGAAGGTAAACGCTTCGTCCATATGCCGCGCATTTTCGAATGCTACGTGGCTGATTCGTCGCTTGTGGTGTTGCTCGAATACGTCGAAGGCGAGACGCTGCAAGACTATGTGGGGGAGCGCGGTGCGTCTTATGAACTGGCGTTGCGCATCTTTCCGCCTATTTGCGACGCGGTCAGCGAACTGCACAAAGCCTTCGATCCGCCGCTCATCCATCGCGATCTCACCCCGGCGAACATCGTTGTTTCGCCTGGTGGCATCACGATCATCGACCTTTCTATCGCGCGCACATTCCAACCCGATGCTACGAAGGACACGACCTATTTCGGTACGCGCGCCTATGCGCCACCCGAGCAGTTCGGCTTCGGCCAGACCGATGTGCGTAGCGATGTCTACACGCTTGGCAAAGTACTCGCGTTCTGCGCGGGAGCGAACGGCGATGAAGGGAGATCCGTACCTGATTCGTGCATCGCACGCGTGGTGCAAAGAGCAACGGAACTCGATCCTGAGAAACGATTCCAGAGCGTCGAAGCACTCAAAGCCGCGTTCTTGGATGCGCTTGCTTCTGCGCGACCAGCCGAACAGCCACCGAGCATCGCGCCAAAGCCAGCCGCGTGCTCTGCGTCGGAAGCGCTACCTGCTCTGCAACCCGTGTTTCAGCCTATTCCGCAACCTGCGCCTCAGCCCGCGCCACAACCTGGAGCAGCTCCAATATCCGTGTCTCAACAACAGGGTGGAGCTCGAGTAACGAAACAAGCCCTTGCCTCGCAAGTAAAATCGACCGCTCAAAAGAAGCCGATTAGAGCAAAAGGGTTTTTCAGCCGTATTCCGCTGGGAGTGGGAGTTGCATGGGATGTGATCTTGCTTCTTGTGTGGCTACTTTTCTTTGCTGCTTCAAACGCGGTGATCGTAAGCCCAACCGGCGAAGTAGCGCAGCATCCTCTGTGGTTCCTCATCGTTGAATACTATGGCGTCATCGTTTTACCCATTACGGTACTTGTGTACTATCTGTTCGATTTGCGCCCTTTGCGGAAGCTCTTCCCAAAAGCGAAATTCCTTCCGCGTCGCAAAACATGGCCTTTTGCGATCCTTATCGTCTTTGTGCTCATTGTTGCAACGATCGCTATTGGAACCTTGTCAGGCGTTGTTGCCTCTCCTTCTTGATCTTTGCGGATGATAAATTGCCCACTGCTTCCCTCTCTTTTATCAATCCCTGAAGATGGGCAACGAAAGTTGAATCATCTATACTGTAAGTTGCATCTAGCAAGGGGAAAAGAAAGTTCGATTGATGTTGCAGCTGAACGACATAGCCGAAGTCACGAAGTCGATCGCTTCCGATTTTGATATAGAACGTATCTATCTGTTTGGTTCGTACGCGCGCAATGAGGCAACCGAAGCAAGCGATATCGATTTATGTCTTGAAACAGGCAGCACATTTTCACTTTTTAACGCTGGAGCTTTCGTATCAGCCCTTGAAGATAGTCTGAACATTCCGATCGATATGGTCTCGCAAGATGGGTTGTACGAATTTGCCTACAAGGGATACCTGAGAGACAGGGTGCTGCTCTATGAACGAGGCAGATAAGCTGATAATCAAGCAGCTGCTCGATTATTGCCATGCGGTTGAGCAGCGCATTGCAGATTATGGTATAGATGAAAACAAGTTCATTAATGATTCTGCTCTGTTCGACATGCTTTTAATGCCGGTTTTTCAAATTGGCGAACTTTCTGGGGCGTTGAGCGCGGAGTACACCGAATCCCATCGAGATATTCCCTGGCCTGCGATTAGAGGATTTCGCAATATCATCGCGCATGATTATGGTGTTGTAGATCCGCTTTGGGCTTGGAATACCATTCAGTTCGACATTCCTAAATTACAGGAGTTCCTTGAAAAAGAGCTTTCCGCTTAATCTGATGTCATCTTTTGGTCAGCGAAGAAAGTCTCCTTCGTGTCTTATCCTCCCTGCTTGATCGAGCCAAGACGCTCCTGGTCGAGCAAGCAGCTGAGCAGCGCGACTTAGCGTGTTCGTGGGCAAGATGCTATAGTTTTCACGAACAACGAAAGGGAAGCGATGTCACTTACTTCAGAACAAAAGGCGCTCCTCAAAGAGCTCGGCCTGCCTACGAACTTCAAGAACCTCTCGACCGACGATCGCCTCGCGATCGATGATGCCATCGGCGAAGAGCTCATCGAAAACGGCATCGACGAAGCTACCGATACGCCGAACGCGCGCGGTCGTCTGTGTGAATCCATCCTCGAAGCGCTCGAAGACTAGGTGGCTCACCATGGTGAAGACCCAAGATTCTGCCACCATCAAGCGCACGCTCTACTTCTTCTGGCAGATCACAAAGAAGCGCCCGTGGCCCTTCGCACTCGGAGTCATTGCCACCATCGGCTTCATCGGCATGCTCACCTATGCGAACACTTACGTCATGTCGCTCATTGTCGATCGCATCCAGCTCGGTCCGGTCGGCCCCGACCAGGTCTGGGAAGTCTTCGGCCCTTACATCATCGCGCTCATCCTGGTGAACGTGGTCGGCCAAGTCTGCTCGAAGCTCCAGGACTACGCCATCTTCAAGACCGAGATCAACGGCAACTACAACCTCGCGCGCCTCTGTTTCGACACGCTCTCCAACCAGTCCATGACCTTCCACACCAACCGCTTCGGCGGCTCACTCGTCAGCCAAACCACGAAGTTCATGACCTCCTACTCGCTGCTCGTGGAAACCACGCTGCTCTCGCTGCTGCCCACCGTTATCGCCATTGTTTGCACCATCGGCATCCTCGCGCCCATTGTGCCCTCATACGTGGCGGTCCTCACGGTCATGCTCGTGATCTACATCGCTGTGGCCTATATCATGTTTCGCAAGATCACCCCGCTCTCCGCTGCGGCCGCCACTGCGCAAAACCGCTTGTCAGGCGTACTTTCCGACTCTGTTACGAACATCCTCGCCGTGAAAACCTACGGCCGCGAAGACTACGAGCGCTCCCTCTTCACCGATGCCTCCCTCGAAGCCATGCGCGCCGATTCCCGCAGCATGCGCGCTACCATCAAGCGCGGCATCATGACCTCGTCGCTCATCGTGGTCATCATGTCCATCGTCTCGATCTTCACCGCGGGCGGCAACGCGTGGTTCGGCATCAGCGCCGGCACGCTCGTGATGATGTTCACTTACACCTACAACCTCACCATGCGCTTCAACATGATCAATTCCATGCTCGCGCGCCTGAACAAGGTCTTCGGCGACGCCTCCGAAATGACCCGCATCCTCGACGAACCGCGTCTCGTCTCCGACGTGCCGAACGCACCTGCGCTCCAGGTCGAAGCCGGCAACATCGACTTCGAGCACATCGGTTTCACCTACGAAGATTCCGCGAACGCCACGCCTGTGTTCACCGATTTGAACCTCCACATTCCTGGCGGCCAGCGCGTTGGTCTGGTGGGTCAATCGGGCTCGGGCAAGACCACGCTCACGAAGCTCCTGCTGCGCCTTTCCGATGTTCAGCAAGGCGAAGTGCTTGTGGATGGCCAGGATATCTCGAAGTGTTCGCAGCAAAGCCTGCGCCGTCAGATCGCTTACGTGCCGCAGGAGGCGCTGCTCTTTCACCGCAGCATTCTTGAGAACATCTCCTACGGCAAACCCGATGCAACCCGCGAAGAGATCGTTGCTGCTGCGGAAAAGGCGAACGCAATCGAATTCATCGAGCAGCTGCCCAACGGCTTCGACACGATGGTGGGGGAGCGCGGCATCAAACTCTCCGGTGGCCAGCGCCAACGTATTGCGATCGCGCGCGCCATTCTGGCCGACGCACCTATCCTTGTACTGGACGAAGCTACCAGCGCGCTCGACTCCGAAAGCGAGGCGCTCGTGCAGGATGCACTGGCGAACCTCATGCAAGGGCGCACGTCCATCGTGGTGGCGCACCGTCTTTCCACGGTGGCCTCGCTCGACCGCATCGTGGTGCTGGACAACGGCAAGATCGTCGAAGACGGCACGCACGCAAGCCTGATCGATGCTGGCGGCGAATACGCGCATCTCTGGGATCGCCAGACCGGCGCCTTCCTCGGATGACAAACTGCCCATTCGTTCGTGTTAGGGGTCGTGTAAATTGACACATTTTTAATTTGTCGCATTACACCATAATTCGACACATTTTAAATGTGTCGAATTACACGACCCCTAACATATAGTTTGTCGCCCGAGGCGCTATAATAAGGCTACCAAACTCAAAGAGAAAGGTGCCATCATGGCTGATGATTGCCTGTTTTGCAAGATCGTAGCGGGCGAGATCCCGTCGAAGAAGGTCTACGAGGATGAAGTCTGCTATGCCTTTGACGACATCGAGCCCGAAGCCCCAGTTCACACGCTTGTCGTGCCCAAGAAGCACTACGAAAACCTCAACGACAACCCCGATCCCGAGTTGCTCGGTCATCTGCTTTCCGTGGTGCCCGAGATCGCCAAGATCAAAGGCGTGTATGATTCCGGCTACCGCGTAAACATCAACACAGGTGAAGATTCCGCTTCCACCGTTCCGCACCTGCACCTGCACATCATGGGCGGCATCAAGATGGGCCGCGCAACCTTCGAAGAATCCTTCCGTCTCGAAGAGAACGCCGAATAATAGGTATCTGGTAGTTTGCTATCTTTAGCGAAAGGGGACACTATGACCGTTGTCGGAAAATGCGTCCATCGCTGTACGCATGTGCTCGATCTGGAAAAGACACTTGCATTCTACGAGAAAGCGCTCGGTATAACTGAAACGCGCAGAAAAGAGCCTGAAGATGGTTCATGGATCATCGTTTTTGCGTCTAACGAGAAAAGCCCGTTTGAGTTGGAGTTTACTTGGAACAAGGGCGTAACCGAACCCTACAACAATGGCGGCAAGGACACCCACATCGCCTTCCGCGTGCCCGACATGGAAGAAGCTCGCAAGCTCCACGACGAAATGGGGTGCGTGGTGCACGATAACCCCGCCATGGGCCTCTACTTCATCGAGGATCCTGACGGCTGCTGGATCGAGATTCTGCCAGAGAAAGAGTCGTAAGTGTTTTGGCTGCGATTCTTACAGCACATAGCGAATTGGTAGAACTGCCGCTCGGAATAGGGCGGCAGTTTTGATTTGTGTGCATCTCGTTACAGAACGGTAAACAGAAAGCCGCGAAAAACAAACAGTCACTTCGTCCCACGCATGTGCAACACAGGCGAGCGTAGTATCGACCTCAGACTACACACACTTCCAGCAATAATGCTGCCAAACGCTTAAGTGCGCACAACGTGAAAGAAAGTGATACTCATGGCTGCCCAAATAGTGGACGCACAATTCGTTAGATCACATATCGGAAAGCTTCCCATCATCGATGTTAGGCCTGCGGAACTCTACGATGAAGGCCACATCCCCACGGCTATAAACGTATGTGTCGCGGATTTCGATCGTTACGGTGCCGAAGAGGCCGACGAATTCTCAAAGGAATGTCGCCGCCACGCCTTCACCGAAGAATGTCCCATCATCGTGTATTGTCAGGTCGGCCGCCATGCCAAACAGGCGTGCGATCTGCTCGAAGCCGAAGGTTACCAGCATCTCTACCTTTATTTGGGCAGCTTCGACGATTGGGCGAGCGATCCAGAAAACCCCATCGAGAAATAGGTTGCCTCTATATTTCTGTTTCACCTGCGAGAGGGGAGTGCTTTCGCTACAATAGATGAAACGGAAAGGACTGAAACGGTGAGCACAGCGCAACCGCCACATCATGAAGAAGACTCTCTTCAAGCGCCTCATGCCGATAGTCAGCAAGCTGACTTGATCAGGTCGCGCGATCGGGTGTCGGGCGAAAAGAAAGCTTGGGCTAAAAAGGCGCGCCGCCGTCATTCTGTTACTACTGCAAAATTCACAAGCCACGATACGGGCAAAGCGGATACAACTAGCGTTACTCAAACGCTTGAAGTTGAAACGCATGATGTTCAGTTAGACCTTCTTGCCGATAAGCAGACAGAAGAGGTACTCGACGCACTAACGAGCGAAGAGGCTGCAGCTGACAATACCGCACCTGAAGAAGAGATCGTTGAAGAGCTTGAGGTTGTTGAAGAGCAACCAGAAGAGGATTCCAATGAAGAGGCCGATCAAGAGTTGGTCGACAGGGGAGAGGAACCTGAAAGCGATACCGCTGAAGAGGACGTTGAAGATCTTGGCGAGTATGTTGATGAACTCTCGCAAGAACTCGATGCTATCGAAGGATCCGAGGTTGTTGAAGAAGAGCCTGAAAACGAGCCTCCTGCTGAGCCTCTGCTTGTAGACGATTCTCCCGAAAACGAACAGGCAGGAGAGATTGTCGAAGAGCTCGAGATCAAGCGCGAACGCATCTCGCATAGACAAGCCGATTTGCAAGCGCGATCATGGGATGCGCCTTTCAAGCACGAAGCGCCTACGCGTCAAAAACCGACGAAGCGCGTGAAGCCCACACCAGTTTCCGCGCCAGCCCCTGCACCCGAGCCTGTCGAGCGCCCAAGGCCGACTAAGCGCGAAAAACCCAAGCCCGCGCTTGAACCCAAGCCCGCGCCCACTTCTGCGCCTGCAGCTGCCGCGCGTCCGAAACCAACGAAGCGTAAGAAACCCGCGCCTCGCTATCGCTACATCAAGAGCCTGTCGCTCGAGCAGGCTTTCCGTAACTTGCTGCGTCTTGATGCTGGTGAGGCCTGGCGTGCAACGCGCATCCCGCTCGTGGCATTCTTCTTGTGCTTTGCGCTGCTCGCGCTTGCCGTCGTCGATCAGGCGCCGGCAATCGATTCGTTCAACGCCACGATCAACGCGCTCGTCCAAGGCGCACGTGGTGCACTCGATAGCTTCTTCGTTACTATCACCATGTTGGGCGATCTGCTGCCTATGACGGCGCTTTGTCTGGTCGTATGCGCCATACTCGCCATCGCGCGAAAGTGGGACAGCCTTGCCTTTTTCGCCACGAATGTCCTCCTGGCTGTAGTGTGCGTGCAAGCGCTGAAGTTTATCTTCGCCGTTCCGCGTCCTGGTGCCGAAACGCTCGTGCCTATCCCTGGGTCGTTCTCGTTCCCTTCGGCGCACAGCTTTTGTTCGCTCATCGTGTTTGGCATGATTGGCCTGCTCATCTTCCGCGCGCTTAACCGCAAGGGGGTTCCCTACAACGTGGCCATCGTGCCCGGCATCATCCTCGTTATTTTCGCGATACTCATTGGCATTTCGCGCATCTACGTGGGCGTTCATTGGCCCAGTGACGTTCTTGGCGGCTGGCTCCTTGCAGGCATGTGGCTGCCTTTCGCAAGCGCGCTTTATACGGTTGGCGCGCGCAAAGTGGTGTTATCAAAAGCGGCCGAAGAGCAGCCCGAACAATAACAAGCGAAGTTGTCTCTCCGGAATATATCAGCGGGGTTTCACGACAGAAACAAAATAGATGCCTCTGCACGCGCTGCGAACGTCCTTGCTATGCTCGAAGGGTGAATTGAACAAACGGATGAAAAAGGCGCAAATTCCCTGCGTCAAAACGAACGAGCAAGGGTGGGGATCATGAAGTTCATCAGTGAATTCAAAGAGTTCATCAGCCGCGGAAGCGTGATGGACATGGCGGTCGGCATCATCATCGGCGCAGCATTTACGGCTATCGTCACGTCGTTCGTCAGTGACATTGTCCAGCCCTTCATCGTGCTCATTACGGGTGGCGGCACGGGCGTATCTGGCTTGGTCATCCCAGTGGCGGGCACGCCAAATGGCATCGACTTCGGCGCTTTCATCAGTGCGATCATCAACTTCCTTATCATCGCGCTGGTGGTGTTCCTGCTCATCAAAGGCATCAACAAGCTACATAATGCAGGCGGCGCCATCGCGAAGAAGGTCAACAAGCGCGGCGAAGAGGTCATCACCAAAGAGCCTATGTGTCCCTTCTGCCTCGAAGAGGTGAACGAGGGCGCAACGCGTTGTCCCCATTGCGCAGCGGAATTGCCCGAACCCGCAAAGGTCACCGAAGAAGTTGTAGGGTAGCGAAGCGGGTCGCCCTTGTGCCTTACCCTCTCCACTGGTGCAGATAAGCGAACAGCGAAAGCGGGTAATAACAAGTGCCCCATAGGCGTGCTGCTTGCCCGGCAAGACCCTCGAAAATGCTGCTCGATCAAATGTGGTGGTCGTGTGAGTGCGCCCCCGTTCACAGGGCAAAACCAACCGTTCCATTTCATCGAGCATGCTTGTACGTTCACCTCGCACGCCCCACAACATCTTGCGCTTTCTGGGTAATACGCGCGCGAATGCGATCGAGTTGTGGAGTTCCTGCAAAGATAGCGTGAAGATTGCGCGTAATTCGCGCGCACAAAACGTGAAGAAAAAACGCCTTTTCTTGCGCCATCAACGCAAGACTCGTAGGCTTTACTACGCAGGCGTCGCCCTGATAGCAAATCGAATAGTTTAGCAGCTACGCGATGGTAGAGATACCATCGCGTTTTGATGTAATCATCCTGTTACGAAACACACCACACAACCGAACCATTTCGTAGCGAGTTGCTTAAGCTCTCTCTTTTTGCGTGTATCGTCCGAGCGGTCTTCTTGGACGCAGCGCCTGTACCTGTGGAGGTGGCCTCCGGTGCGAAGTGCACGAGCAAATGCGCAGCGCGCCAGCACCATCGCAGCCAACTGAATCGTTCGCAAGACCCGCTTGCCGCGAACCCGTTAAAAGGATGTTATTTGCTAGTACAAAAGTTGCGCGCAACCGCACTGCCGACCCTGCTCGGTCTTGCAGTCGCCCTGTTGATCATGATGCCTTCTGTCGCTTTCGCAGACAACGAAGCATCAACCACTGAATCAAGCACGGAAGTTTCTGAATTCCACGCAGCAGTTCAGCCGGAAATCTCCAACGCGATCCTCGATGCGAGCTCATCGCTCGTTCAGCAAGCGAAGGTTTCCAATCTTCTTGACACGGCACTTTCGCTCGAAGGGAGCCCCTATTCCTACGGCGGCACCACTCCTCGCGGATTCGACTGCTCTGGATTCACCCGCTATTGCTTCGATAAGGCGCTCGGAATGGAACTCCCGCGCACCGCTGCCGGCCAGGCAGCTCTTGGTGAATCGGTTTCGATGGATGAATTGCAGCCCGGCGACTTGCTCTTTTGGGGTTCCGGATCGGGTGTGTATCATGTAGGTATCTATGTTGAAGATGGCACCTATATTCATGCAGCCGGAAGCGGCAAGGGCGTGCGTGTCCAGTCGATGGAATACTTCCATCCTTCGTTCGCAAAGCGCGTTTGCTAAGTAATCGCACAGCGTTCGATCAATACAAAGAAAGACCCTGGTAATGGATGTATTCCAAACCAGGGTCTTTTTATTTGCGTGTCTTGAGCTGAATTGTCTAGTAGTTCGTGGCGCGGATCTCGAAGTGGCTCTGCGGATGTGCACACACCGGGCATTTCTTGGGCGCTTCCTTGCCAATATGCAAGTGCCCGCAAACGGTGCAATACCAAACCTGCGCCTCTTCACGACGGAACACTTCGTCGTTCTTGATGCGCTCAGTCAGCACGTTGTAGCGCTCTTCGTGCGTTGCTTCGATGGCCGCTAAGTTGTCGAAGAATTCGCCTAGCTCGTCGAAGCCTTCTTCGCGTGCCACTTTCGCGAACGCAGGATACTGATCGTCGGCTTCGAAATGCTCGGAGCCAGCCGCGGCCTTCAGTCCGTCGAGCACGTGCGGTATCTCGCCATCATGCAAGCGCTTGAACAGCAGCTTCGCATGAGCCAGTTCATTGCCAGCAGTCTCATTGAAGATATCGGAGATCTGCACATAACCATCTTTGCGCGCCTGCTGCCCAAAGAAGGTGTACGTTACATAAGCTAACGCCTCGGCGTTCAGCGCGGTTTCCATATTCTTCCAGGATTGTGAATCTTTGAGTTCCATCAAAACCCCTCCCTCATCAAGGTGGCGAACGACTGAGTAGTTTGTCACCTTTTCTTAGCGTGTTCCACTCATTATAGGAAGGGGGCAGCCCCGAACCTCAGCACTCGAGGGCTCTGTCAACAATCTGTTGAAGCGCGGTTGCGAGGATGACACAGCTTTCTCAAGCCGATAAGCAGCTGCGCCCAACGAGGATAGTCTTGTGCGTTATCTGCATCAGCGGAGAGGGTGAGGCAGCGAGGTGACTCTTCGCCGACTAAATTCGATTTAATAAAACCCGAGCGAAGCAGCGACGCATGAGCGAAGCAGCATATGCTGGTTCGCGAACAGGGAAGCGGGGAATCTCGTGCCTCGCCCTCTCCGCTGATGCAAGTAACCCAGCTGGTTCACCGGCTATTTCAACTGCTGATGCAGCGTCGTGAGCAAAACAGTGAAATCGAGTGGCTTGGCAAAGTGCCCGTTCATGCCCGCTTCTTTGGTCTTGCGCACGTCGTCCACGAACGCATTAGCGGTCATGGCAAAGATCGGCAGTGCATCATAGTCCGTGTCCTCACGCGGCAGATCGCGAATCGCGCGCGTGGCATCGAGTCCGTTCATCACGGGCATTTGCATGTCCATGAACACACAATCGTAATAGCCCGGCTCGTGATCGCGCACCATTTCAAAGGCTTCCTGGCCATTCAGCGCGCGTTCAAGTTCAAAACCAGCTGCTTCCAAGAAAGCGGCTGCCACCTCAGCATTCAGATCGTTGTCCTCTGCCAGCAACCCGCGCTTGCCGCTAAGATCGACCTCGCTCACATCGAGTTTTTCCTCAATATCTTTCTGTGCCGGCTCGGCCCCCAACAGCTCAACGAACAGCTGCTTCAAGCGCGACTTGAACAGCGGTTTGCTCACGAAGAAGCTCGCGCCTGCCTGGCGCGCTTCCTTCTCGATCTCGGTCCAATCGTAAGCCGAGATCACGATGATCGGCACGTCCCCGTTCGTTCTCTTGCGAATCTCGCGGATCGTTTGTACGCCATCCATGCCTGGCATGATCCAGTCGATGATCACGGCGAAGAACTGCTCGCCTGCAGCCTCGGCATCCACGAGCCTGTCTACCGCTTCGCGCCCAGACAGCACATATTCCGGCTTCATGCCCAAATCCCTGAGCATGATATGCGTCGATTCGCATACTACTTCGTCGTCATCTACGATGAGCACGGGCAAGTCGATGAACTCCTCGTACACGCTCTCGTCCAGCTCGGCGATCTTCAGGAACACTGTGGCGGTGAACGTGGAGCCTTTGCCCAGCTCACTCTCCACCTCGATATCGCCATTCATCATGCGTGCCGCCGAAAGCGCGATCGGCATGCCAAGCCCCGTGCCCTGCTGCTCCGCGACCTCCTTACGCTCAGCGCGCGAGAACGCGTCGAACACATGTGGCAGGTACTCTTTGCTCATGCCGATGCCGTTGTCCTTTACGGTGAAGTCGTACTGCGCGATTTTCGCACTGCCAGCGTTCTTCTCTTCCAGTGTGATATCGATCGTGCCACCTTCAGGCGTGTATTTGATCGCGTTGCTCACTGCCGCTTCGCGTCGGCTTGCGGCCGGTTGATGTCAACCAGATCCTTCAGCATCACGGAAAGATCGAACGGTTCCTCGGAAAGCTCAATGCGCCCCGATTCGATCTTCGACACATCCAATATCTCGTTGATCAGGGACAACAGGTGCTTGCCCGAAGAGGAGATCTTCGCCAAGCAATCCTTCACACGGTTCGTGTCGTTTATGTTTGCACCCGCAATAGCGGTCATGCCGATGATCGCATTGAGCGGCGTGCGAATGTCGTGGCTCATGTTCGAAAGGAAGCTCGTCTTGGCGGCGCTCGCGTTGTCGGCCGCATCAAGCGCGGTCTGGAGCGCCTCGCGCGCAGCAGCCTGGTGCTTGTTGAAGAGGTTCACCTGCCTGCGATAACGCAGGAACACGATCACGATCGCGGCAATGATCACCAGGCCGATCACCAAAAGCGGCAGCGCGTAATGCCGAATCACCTCGACCAGCGAAAAGGGTGCACGCGCCTCGGAGTAGCGGATCATCGCGTTCGTGATCAGTGTGTCGTCGATCTGCTGCGTGGCCTCTTGCATGATCACCGCAAGGGTAGGGTCGTCGCGGCTCACGGCGAACGAAAAACCTTCGCTGGCCTCGAGGTATGCGGTGTTGAACGAATCGTATTCGGGGTGCTCGGCAATGAAGAGCTGCATGATGCTCGCGTTGCCGATAACGCTGTCAACCTCTCCGCGTGACATGGCCCTGAACGCCTCATCGCGCGAAGGGTAGTTTACCAGCTCCGCACTCGGGTCGTATTGCTCCAAGAACTCCTGCTGTCCAATGGCCGCTTCGGTAGAAGCCACGCGCTTGAGCACATCATCGTCGTAGTCGCCGGTGTAAGCGACCATGATGCGGTCCTCAACGAGCGGCGTGGTCTGGTAGAGGTCTTCTTTCTCGCGCGACCACGCATCGTCATACACGGGGAAGATCACGTCGACCTCGTTGTTCTTGATGGCCTCGCGCATCGCATAGCGGCTATCGAACGCCTTCGTTTTGATGGGAATGCCCAGATACTCCTCCATGATGGGAAGCGCCGAACCCAGCACGCCGGTCGGTTTTCCCTGGTCATCGTGGCCAGAGATGGGCAGGTTGCCGGAGAGATAGCCGAGCGTGATTGACCCCTTCTCCTCGAGCCAGGCGTGTTCTTCCTTGGTAAGAGCGGTGGTCATGCCGCTGTTGGCATAGTATTTCTTCCGGTTATCCGCCAAGAAGTTCGGGTCGTTCGTCAGCAGATCCTCCTGCGCCTGATCGAGCTCGGCCAGCAGATCACCGCGGTTCTTGTTCACCGCGAAGTAGAGCGGATTGCCATCGAGTCCCATGTCCGCAGAAGAAAAGAGGAATTCCTTTTCGAGCTGGGGCGTTTTATTGATGCCAGCAACAATGTCCACTTCGCCGTTTCGCAGCGCTTCGATGGCTTCGCTGCGCGTGAGGTAGCGGTAGGTGTAATCCCATCCGGCATAGGGCGCAAGGCGCTGATAGTATTCGTAGGCGTACCCCGATTTGCGCTCGTCGTCGCCAAAGCCGTCTTGGAAGGCCGTATCGCCGTAGTAATAGCCGATGCGCACCTCTTTGCTGTTGTCTTCGGAGGAAGATTGAGCAGGCTCGGCAAAAGCTTTTTCTGCGAAAATCTCGGAATTACCTGAAGCTGTCGAAGTAGCCGAAGCTTCTGAATCTCCTGAAGTCGACAAAGCCCCCGAAACTCCTGGTATCGCGCCAAGCAACGTCCCGCCGAATATAAGCGCGCAGATAACGAGCGCCGCGAACATCACACGACGAACAGAGATGACGCGCGTAGCGTCACGTTTTTGGGCATCCGTTGAACGCACGAGGTAGACTCTTTCATTTTTTTGATTTCCCCTATAAGTAAGTCTAGCCTTACTGTCGCTAAAAAGTAAGCAAGATGAAAGATTTTTCGAAATTCGCCTACGGTATACTTACTAATGTAATAAGGAAGTTTCTTACTAATTAATAGGGCAGTTGAATCATTGCCAATGGTATTGCCAACCGCGCGGTGAACAGGCGCGCGTTGGCCCTCCGATGAACAGGAGAAATATGAACGCACAGAACAAGCAGCAGCTCCAAACCCTCCATGCGCTCTATCCAACGCGTGAAGAGGCAGCCGCCGAAGTAGCGCGCCTTTCCGCGGCCGCGCATCTTCCCAAAGAAACGGAATTCTTCATCTCTGATATTCATGGCGAATTCGCCGCGTTTTCGCACATCTTGCGCAACGCTTCCGGCGGCATTCGCGAGCTCATCGATTTCGTGTTCGAGGACGGCCTTTCCGAAGACAAGAAGCGCACGCTCGCTTCGCTCGTCTATTATCCCGAAGAGCGCGTGGCTATTGATGCCGAAGCCGCGATTGACGAATCGGCCTATTATTTCGGTGCCATCGTTGAACTGGTCGCGCTCGCGCACCCGCTCGTGCTGCGTCATACGGCCGAGCGCGTGAACGATCTGCTCCCGAAGGAATACGCTGCGCTCATCCATGCGCTGCTCGTGCATTGCCACTACGCGCACAAGCCCGAAGGCACGCCCGAGATCGCAAAGTCCTACGAGCCCGATCTCTACGCGAATTCCCTGATTAACAGTGCTATTGAGACCGGCATCGCACCCGACATCATCGTGGCATTGGCAGAGCTCATTCAGCACCTGGCGGTCGACCACCTGCACATGGTGGGCGATGTCTATGACCGCGGCCCGTACCCCGATCTCATCATGGAAGAGCTTATGCGCTTTCCGTCCATCGATATTCAGTGGGGCAACCACGATGCGGTGTGGATGGGCGCGGCGCTGGGCCAGTGGGGCTGCATCGCACACGTGGTGCGCAACTGCGCGCGCTATGGCAACCTCTCCATTCTGGAAGATTCCTACGGCATCAACCTGCGTCCGCTCGCAACTTTCGCGCAAACTGCCTACGCCGAAGACCCCTGCGTGGGTTACGCCCTGAAGGGCGATCCGGGCCTTACGCCTGAAGAGCATCGCCTGAACGTGCAGATTCAGAAGGCCATGGCCATTTTGCAGTTCAAGGTGGAAGCCCAGCTCATCGATGAGTATCCTTCGTTCGACCTCGAGGATCGTAAGCAGCTTCACACCATCAAGTTCAGCTCCGAAACCGATTCGTTCGGCAATCCCACTGGAGGCACCGTCGAAGTGAGCGGCGTTGAATATGAGATCACCGACCCCGTGTTCCCTACGGTGGATTGGTCCGACCCCTACAAGCTCACATCCGAAGAAGAGGCGGTCATGACCTCGCTTGCGCAAGCCTTTATCGGTTGCGAGAAGCTCCAGCGCCACATGCAGTTCATGCTTGATGTGGGCAGCCTTTACACTATTTATAATGGCAACTTGCTCTTCCATGCCTGTGTGCCGCTGAACCCAGATGGTTCGCTCAAAGAGGTAGACGTGTTCGGCACTATCTACAAGGGCCGCGCGCTCTTCGATATATTCGACCAGTACGTGCGCGATGCGTTCTACAGCCCCGACCCTGAACTGCGCAAACGCGGCAAAGATCTTATCTGGTACATGTGGCTCGGCGCAGGTTCGCCGCTCTTCGCAAAGAGCAAAATGGCCACGTTCGAGATTTATCTGGTGGCCGATAAGGCCGCGCGCAAAGAGGTGAAGAACCCCTTCTATACGCTCTTCGACGAAGAGGCAGTCTTCGATGGCATCTTCGAAGACTTCGGGCTCGATCCAAAAACGGCGCACATCGTATGCGGTCACGTGCCCGTGAAGGTGAAGGATGGAGAAGACCCCGTGAAGTGCAACGGCAAGGTGTTTACGATTGACGGTGGCTTTTCAAGCGCCTATCAGGGAACAACGGGTATTGCGGGCTTCACACTTATTTATAGCTCGCAGGGGTATTTCCTCGATGCGCATAAGCCGCTGCCTTCCACGCAGGAAGCGATCGATGAGCGCCTTGATATCTTCTCGGAGCGTCTCGATGTCCAGCTTGCGTCTGAGCCCATCTTGGTCGCGCAAACCGATCTGGGATCTGCCATCGAAGAGGAGATCGATGCCCTCACTATGCTCCTTTAGACACTAGGATATGTTGGGGGTCGGGTAATTCGGCATATCGCAGATGTGTCGAATTACCCGACCCCTATCACCTCTATCACGGCAACGACCCCCTAGCATACAACCCCTAGCGCTCTTGAAAACGCATGCCTGACGTGCGGTTTCTTAAGTCAAGACTTGTTTGTAAACGCATAAACGGCTATACTATAAATGCGTTTAGGAGTGTGATCCAAATGGCAACGAAAACATTCTCAAGCAGGGCAGACGCAGAGAAACTTGCGTATGCGGATGCGCTTGCAAAAAAGGAATATGGCATGTCGTTCGGCCAGTATTGCGGCACGGTGTTGCTCAATGGTATCGAGCAAACCGGCGAATTGCCTCGTTATAAAAATGAAGACGAGTTCGAACGGAAAAAACGAGCAATAGAATTCATGAAGAATTTCTCTTCCTATCCGCACGATGAGCGTATCGGCAGAATGACAGACGAAGAGCTTAAAGATCTTATAGCGAGTCGTTATGAATAGAAAACTACTGGTAGATACTAATATCTTTTTGGATGTTGCGATCGATGCGCGCGAAGAGCATGTTCCAGGAGTCCTTCTTTGGGACGAATTTCTCTATGGTGAAATAGAGGGATATGTAGCAGCAACATCGCTCAAAGATGTTTATTACATTCTCAGCAAATATGAAGGCGAGTCTCGTTCGCGTGGTTTTATCGAGGCTATACTAAAAATCTTTCAGGTGGTACCTGTTGATGCTCTTATTTGCAATACTGCGATCAGATCCAACGAGCCAGATTTTGAAGACGGTATCGTGCGTGAATGCGGGGAGAGCATTCCGGTAGACTTTATCATTTCTCGAGATAAAAATGCTTTTGGACGCTCGTATATCAAAAGCCTTGCAGCTCAAGAATATCTCGATTTCTTTTGCGACATCGAAGAGACTGAACTCCCAAAATAGAAGACGAACCACCCGGTCGTCCGTCACTTTCGAGAACTAAAACGCACGTCTGACGTGCGTTTTCTTATGTCAAGACTCAATCATTTCAGATTTATAGCTTTGTTGCTAATGAGAGCGCAACTACGTGCGGCATGGCAGTGGTGTCACAGATCTTGAGCTGGTAGGTTGTCTCTAAATTAAGCTAAAACAGAATTCAACCCCTATTAAAGTGTGGTGAGCGCTTCGAGGGGCTGGACAGCCTCGATCTCGGCACGATGAAGTTCTAAAGAATTCCAAATATCTACTTTAGCCTGCATATTCATCCAGAATTGTGGGGTAGTTCCAAACAAGCGACCAAGCTTCAGACACATTTCTGGGCTAAGGTTTCTGCGCTCGCGCACGATATCGTTCACGGTCTGTCGAGTAACGCCAAGCTTTTCGGCAAGTTTTGCCACGCTCAGATCGAGCTCAGGCATATAGTCTTCGCGCAAAAATTCCCCAGGATGAATAGGCTTCCGGGAAACAACGATCATATCTTTGCTCATAAAAGGCTCCTTTAGCTAAGACGACGAATTATCAGGTAGATTGTCGTCTTTAGTTCGATCTGGTTTTCGCTTGAAATAATCGATTGCGCAAGTGTCTAGATTAGGGTGCAGTAGCTTTTCGATATAAGGATTGGATTTGGCATCCGTGAAATCATATTCAGCTTTCATGATGAACCTCCAATGACAAACTACCCGGTAGGCCGTCATTTAATGGTAGTCGCAAATTTCGACATCGTAGACACCTTCTGTCTCAAAGCGAAAACAGATGCACCATTGGTCATTAATAGATATGGCGAACTGCCCTTTCCTGTCGCCCTTTAAGGCATGCAGTCTGTTTCCAGGAGGCAGCCTTAAATCAAGTATGTCTTCAGCGTTATCAATATATTCAAGTTTTCGAAGAGCCCTTCTGATCAGATTTGCAGGCAGCTTTTTGCTTTCCCCATCTTCAAATAAGAGGCGAGTGTCGCTATCTGCAAACGTTTTGATCATAAGAACCTTTCGACCTATGAATTGTAATATGTAGCGTGACACGTTACAAGAACGTCACATGAATGTGAACAGAACACCATTTTTATATTTTCCGGGATTAGATGAAAAACTACTAAGCACATCGTTGTCTTCTGCTGGTGGTTTTTGTCCTCTCCGAGCGCTCATTATGACGCTTGATGCGATCGTTACTCGATCCGGCAATCGCACTTGAGCCGTGTTGTCTCTTTAAAACTGGATGCGATCTAGTTTTAAACACTCGATTCTCAAGACTCAAGCAAATTCAAATTTTCTGATTTCGATCTTAGCTAGATTTCTACGCTTTGGTAAAAACTTCTCTTTTTGTTAAATAATCGGAAGTAATTTATGTAAACAATCGAAAAATTGTAATTAAACGGTTGCAAAATAAAAAATTTCTCTATAATAAAAAAAGTTCAGAAATAAAGCTTGTATAATTTCTGAATATGCTATAATAACGGAAGAGGAAACAGCGGTTAGTGCATGAACAAAGATTCGCAACATAAATCGACTGAGGCTCAGCAGTGGCCACCGATTTCTTTCGAGAAACACGTGTGGCAGCAAGACGGCAACCAAGATGCGACCGAGCGTATCGAGGAAGACGTTGTGAAAGGTGAGAGCAAAGGCCCCTTCGCTAAGGCTGTTGAAGGTTCTGGAGATAGTGGATCAAGTTCACTCGGCTTGAATCGCAGCACTGAAATGGAATACCAGGCTGCACTTCCGCTGTTGATCGCCGAGCGAAGCGTGGCGGTTCCGGACGATCTGTCAGCTCGCATCAGCGCACTGCTCGTAGAGATGGCGCGCTTCGATGTGGAGTTGGGGCAGCGTGCGGATAACGTACCGACCATGCTCTTGCGGAGTGAAAGCTCAGCAAGCTCTCAGATCGATCGACTCACTTCGACCGCTCAGAGCGTTGCGCTTGCAGAGCTTTATCCCAAGGCATCCAGCGATGCGCGCCTGGTTGTGGCAAACATGATCGCTACTCAAAGAGCGCTCGAATTGCCAGCCGGGTTATCGCTCGAGGGAATCGTGGAAATCCACGATCTGCTGCTCGACAACTCGCATCTTGAAAACCAAACCAATTCGGCATTTGAAAAGCTACGCCAGAAACCGGTCTGGCTGGGGGGCACTTCATTCACTCCTCATACCGCACTATTTGTGCCCCCTGCTTTTCAACATGTACCTGAATACATGGCGGATCTGATCGAATTCGGCACTCGATCTGATCTGAACCCAGTAGTGAAGGCAGCCATTCTTTACGCACAGTTTCAAACCGTGCATCCGTTCCTCACCGCGAATGGCCAAACCGGCAGAGCTCTGATTCATCACATTTTCAGAGCAGAAGGAGTTCTTTCTTCAACTCTGATTCCAGTCTCTGTCGGTTTCCTTCACAACATCGATTCACTTATCAATGCGTTGCAGTCTTATCGCGAAGGCGATCCGCTCGTCATTATCGAAGAGCTCGTCTCGGCACTCGAGCTTGCATTGTTCGTAAGCCGCGTTACTGAGACTTCGATCGAATCGCTTTTGGAAGATTGGGATAGCCTTGTTGGCCATCGCAAGGGATCGAAGATTCGACAGCTTCCCAAAACGTTGGTGAAACAGCCAGTGGTGAATTCCGCCTATCTTGCAGACAGTTTGGGAGTAACCCAGCGCACAGCAACCACGCTCATCCTTCGCGCTTGTGAATACGGAATGCTCCGACATATGGGTAAGCGCCAACGCGGCGACTTTTATCAGTCGGACGCCATCATCAACGTTCTCGACGAGATCAACGAAGCCAGCACATTCCGCAACATCCGAATCGCATAGGTTTCAACCTACGAAGACTTCGATCGGGGCCAAATTTCCCTGAGTTACTAGTCATAAAAAATTTTTGCGGGCCTTAGAACGGCTCTCAGAGCCTCGTTTTTTTGAGGCGATTTTCAAAAATTGATTGATTTTGTTGCCAGGGGAGCTTGAAGTCAGATGGTTCGACGAATCTCGAAGATTCTGAAGGTGATGAACTACTCACTCGTTCATCACCGTAGAGAGACGAAATATGAGGCACACACAAAGTCTCTTTGATTTTTCAAAGTTTGGTTGCTTTGTCCGCAGAGAGCTTCTGAGCGTTTGAGCCGAGTCCGTTTTTTGCTTCAGGTTGATATGAGGGTTCAAAATCAGAGTTCATTTGGAGCTCACTGAGCTTATTGCGAAGCTTCATTTTTGTGGGTTTGGGCGCAGAGAATCGCACCAGAAGCCACCAGATGCTTTCTAAGACAAGCCGCGAATTCTAATCAAAAAAATGGCAAAAAATGGGGTTTTCCACACAGAAAACGCCTGATAGCATGCTGTATATCATCTGTATAGCTATCTGCTAGAAAACTGCTAGAAATGGGCTTGAAAGACAGCTAAAAACGGGGAAGGCTGCTCAAATTCAGCAATAGAATTACGTCCAGTTGAAACAAGAAAAATAGCACATGCAAGACGATAAAAATGCTGCAAAAATGAGAGCGAATCGTGTGCGCACTGAATCGTATAGCTAAATGTATATCTCAAAAGGTTTGGTAAAAAAGGTTTTCCACAAAGAAAATGCCTTCTTCGTGCGTTCTATGCTCCTGAGCTCTTTTCCTTCTTCGTGAACTTCTATAAAGACTGTGTTGCGAAAGACAATCTGGTTACTTCGGTCGAGTACGAAGCACAGCCCTTTGGCAGTGTAGTGGACCTGCTGGCAGAGGATATGAATAAGTACTGCCCCGAAGGCTACACGGCGCTCACGGAAGACACGTCGTTCACCGTGGGGGTAAGCCCAGCAGAGAACGTGCTTAACCTGGTGTTCAAGCCGCTCGCAAGCGTGTTACCGAACGATCCTACAGAGCCAGCAGAGCCCATAGAACCGAGCACTCCTGCTCAGCCGAGTACACCTTCAACTCTTTCCCAGAAGCCTGCTCAGTCAAGCTCTCCTGCTTCGAGCGCCGCAGTGAAGACTGCTCCTGCTGCACCGCGTGCGTGGGTGAACCCGGTTATTGCAGTACCAGAACCCGCCTACAACGCAGAGCCTGAGCAGGTTGCAAGCAGCGAGATCATCCCTGAAGACTCCCGTCCGCTTGCAGCTAATCCGTTCGCGAAACGCGCTCAGGGCTCTTCTACCGGGGTAATAGGAGGTCTCTTCCTACTTCTGGCTGCAGCAGCCACGGCAGCAACGCTGGCGCTCATGCGCCTGCGCAAGCAGAGCATTCAAACGGCACAAGGCCTCAAAGGCTCTGCTTTAACGCTCGAACAGGCACGAACACAGCGTCTCACGCGCTATGCCATCCTTGCGGCAGCTCCCGCACTCATCTTCTACACCCTTTGGGTCCTCTTCCTCATCTAACCCCTCAAATCCAAAATATTATCCCCTTTCCTCAAAAGCGGCTTGCTGTAATCCTGTCTATCGCTCGATATTGATTGCGCATGAGCAAATACTCACCCTAATACAAACCATAGCCTTAGAACTGCTCTCAGCGCTTCAAATCGCAAAAAGGCGCAATTATTTGTCTTTTTGCCAGAGATGTCGCACGGAATAAGCCCTTCTTCACCTTAATGTGTTTATGTTCATTAAGACGAAGAAGCACAACCGTAAAAATCGTGATAAGTCGGTAGGTAATGCTTGGTTAGCAGCCGTGCAGATCGGTGGAGAGGGCGCGGCAGCAAAGCAAGCAGCTGAGCCCATGGGGTACTTAAAT
>FR895135.1:0-56287 GCA_000435675.1 Eggerthella sp. CAG:298
CCCTACACGACATCAACCTCACGCTCGCACCCGGCACCTTCTTGGGCATAACAGGGGCTGCGGGTTCAGGCAAGTCAACGCTCACCTACGCATTCAACGGCATCATCCCCCACTGCTATCCGGGCGATTTCTACGGCTCGGTGCAGGTATGCGGGCTTGATACCGTCGAAGCTGACCTTACCAGCATCTCGCGTTTGGTCGGCAGCGTTTGCCAAGACATCGATAGCCAGATGGTCTCTTCCGTTGTCGAAGATGAGATCCTCTACGGACTCGAGAATTTCGGGGTGCCGAAGGATCAGATCGAACGCCGGCTTGCCGCCTCGCTCGAAGCGATGGGCATCGAAGCCCTGCGCGATCGCACGATCGACAGCCTTTCTGGAGGTCAGAAGCAAAAGGTAGCGCTCGCATCCATCATCGCGCTCGAGCCCCGTGTGCTCGTGCTCGATGAACCGACCGCTGAGCTCGATCCGGTCTCGTCGGTCGGCGTCTTCAAGCTGCTCAAAGACCACGCGCAGAAGAACAACACGACCATCGTGGTGGTCGAGCAGAAGATCGCGCTCCTCTCCCACTACGCTGATCTCCTGCTCGTGCTCGACCAGGGGACGATCCGCTTTTGCGACACCCCAGAAGCGGTTCTCGCCCACTCTGCTGAACTGCTCGAGATGGGCATCAATTGCCCGCGCTCCACGAGCCTTATCAACCAGCTGCGCCACGATGGCTTCTACCGCGGCCCTTCCGTACGTGATGTGGAAGGTGCGTGCAACGTATGTAAGGAGGTGCTCGCATGATCGAGTTCCGTAATGTTCACGCTGCCTACGATGACCAGCTGCCCGTCTTGCGCGACGTGAGCTTCACGATCGATGATGGCGAATTCGTCGCCTTCGTAGGCACGAATGGCGCAGGAAAATCCACTACCATGCGCCTGATGAATGGCCTGCTCAAACCAAGCGAAGGCACCGTATTGCTCAACGGAACACCCACCACCGAACTGCGTACGAGCGAGATCGCACGCAAAGTTGGCTTCCTCTTCCAGAATCCCGATCGGCAGATCTGCTGCAACACCGTGCGCGAAGAGCTGCTCTTCGGATTCAAAGCGCAAGGGCGCCTAGATGAGCAAGCGCAGGAAAAGGTCGATGCGATGATCGCGCACTTCAACTTCGACGCAGACGCTGAACCGTTCCTACTCAACCGCGGAACGCGCCAGCTTCTCGCACTCGCCTCCATTCTGGTAACCGAACCTGAGGTGCTCATCCTCGATGAGCCGACCACGGGGCTTGACTATCGCGAGTGCTGCAAAGTCATGGAGGTGATCGAATGCGCACACCAAAAGGGCACCACCGTGGTGATGGTCTGCCACGATATGGAAGTGGTAGGCGATCACGCCAAACGGGTGATCGCCATGACGAACGGCCAGATCGTTGCCGATGGCCCAACCTTCGAAGTGCTGCGCGATACGGATGTCTTGCACCGCGCAGACTTGATCGCCCCGCAGATCTGCGAGATCTCGATGCGGATTGCTCAAGAGCTTCCCGCACTTAGCACTACCCCTATTGCGCAGGCGAACACCTTGGGCGAGATGCGTCGCGCGATCGAGGGCACGCTCGAAACCAAAGAGCATGATTGCACCATCATCTACGAGAACACCGATGCACTCGTTGTTGAACGATGCGCGCTGATCAAGGAGTAAGAAATGGCACGTTTCCTCGAATATATCCCTGGCACGAGTTTCCTTCACCGCATGAATCCGCTCGCGAAGCTTGCCTGCGCCCTGCTCATCTCGATCGCCTGTTTTTGCTCGACGAACATCATCTTCCTTGCCTGCATCCTCGTGCTCGACTTCGCGCTCGCAGCAACATGCAAGATGACCCGTCAAGCAGCAGGACTTGCAAAAGCAGTCGCGATCTTCTCGACCATCCTTGCGCTCATCGCGTTGCTCACCACCCCGCAAGGCACGCTTCTCGTAGCGCTCCCTTGGGGATACATCGGCACGGGAAGCCTTTTGGCGGCCCTTATCATCATCATGCGCCTGATCGCCTGCGCGATCCCACTCTTCTTGGTGCTCTATATCACGAAGCTGGGCGACATCGCCAACGCGTGCTGCAAGGTCTTGCATGTTCCCTACAAATACGCCTTCACCTTCACGAGCGCCGTGCATTTCATCCCTGTATTCATGAACGACATGAAAGGCATCATGGAAGCGCAAACCGCGCGCGGAGTTGAATTCGATTCGGGCAGCATCGTGAAGAAGCTCCAGCTGATGGTGCCGCTTTGCGTTCCGCTGCTCGTCTCTTCAGTTCGCAAGATCAACAGCGCTGCGATCGCTGCAGAGGTGCGCGGCTTCAATCTACGCACGCCCGCAAGCGGCTACAAGGAATATCCTTTCTCGAGCAAAGATGTGCTGGCGATGGTGCTTTGCCTCGTCCTGATCGCGCTTGCCTTGGCGATCAACGTGCTTCCCACGCTCTTCTAAGCTGCGTGCGTCGATCGAGCGCTCCCTGAAACAGGGCGGGGCAAATGATGCGCGATCGAGGAACACACGGGCTGGTAACCCAAGCGTCCCCGGTTGTGCAGACGCACACAACGTAGTAGGCTTGCTCGAAAGATCGGTTCACCCCCCCCCGAAGAAGGCAGCACATGGCACCAAATGAAGCACATATCATCCATGAGATCGAGCCGGTGTTCGATGCGGAAAGCCGCGTGCTCATGCTCGGAACGATGCCCTCGCCCAAATCACGCGAGCAAGGGTTTTACTACGGTCATCCGCAAAACCGCTTTTGGAAGGTGCTTGCCGCAGTGTTCGACGCTGAAGTGCCGCAAACCATTCCCGAGAAGAAGCAACTCCTGCTCACACACCATATCGCGCTTTGGGACGTGCTCGCCTCTTGCACAATAGCTGGTGCAAGCGATGCGAGCATCCGCGACCCTAAGCCCAACGACATCGCCCGGCTATGCGCAGCGGCACCCATCGAGCAGATCTTCTGCACGGGCGCCAAAGCCACCCAGCTCTATCGCAAGCTCTGCGAACCTGCAGTGCACTTGCCTTGCGAACAGCTCCCTTCGACAAGCCCCGCGAATGCAGCGATGAAACTACCCGATCTTGTCGAGGCCTACCGGGCTGCTCTGCTCCCCTTCCTCGGCTGAGCTGCATAGTCCTCAGCTTGAGCTCACCTCGATTAAGGTTGTGTTTGACGAACAGTTCTTGATACTATTCGTTTCAAGTTGAAGCCACAGGCAGAATCGAGATCATGGAAGATCCCACTAACAAAGCACGATCAACACTCGGATCGATAGTTGCCCTTTTCGCCAGCATCGCACTTGCACTTACCTTGCTGGGCGGCTGCACGACACCAGCCCAACAAGCTTCCCCTGAGTCGACAGCAAGCGCTCCTTGTGCACAAGAGCAAACGCAGGTAGGCGAGCAATCAAGTTCATCTGCTGATCTTGCGGAAGTTCCCGATTACTCAGGCCAGGATTATATCGTTCTGAACGACGATCGACCCACCTTCTCCGAAGCTGACTGGGAAGTTCCCGATGGCACCGAAATCTATGGGGAACTTGATGCGCTCGGCCGTGCAACGGGAGCATTCGCAAAGCTCTGCGAGAACACGCGTCCTGCAAAGGGAAGCACGCGCGCGAAGAATATGCCCGATCCCAGCGGTTTCGTTCAGGCAAAGTATCCCCAGATCGGGCTCGATCATCTCTATGAGCGTTCGCACTTGATCGCTTATTCGCTCAGTGATGAAGCTGTGAACCCACTCGACCTGATCACGGGAACAGAGCACTTGAACCACGATGTCATGGCCAAATTCGAGGACCAGATCCGTGACTACCTGAATGCGGGGTATACCCACAAACGCCATGTGCTTATGCGCGTCACACCTGATTTCCGCGGTGATGACCTGGTTGCGCGCGGCGTGCAGATCGAAGCGCTTTCGCTCGAAGACAACGGTGCTTCAGTGTGCCTGAATGTGTACTGCTACAACATACAACCTGGCGTGGTGATCGACTATGCAACAGGCAAGAGCAGACTTGGTGACCCTTCTACAAACAACCCGTTGGCAAATAATGCAAAAACGAATGAACAAGCCCAAGAGAGCACTTCTGCCGCCGAAGCAATCGAGCGCTCCTACGTGCTCAACACGAACACCAAGCGCTTCCACTATCCAGATTGTTCATCGGTAGATGACATGAAAGCAAAGAATCGATCAGACATTACCGATACCCGTGAACACCTGATCGAAATCGGCTACAAACCTTGCGCCCGCTGCAACCCCTAATGCCCATACGCAGAGGGTCTTACTTGTTCAGCTTTGCGTTCGCCTTCGACTGGAAGCGCTCTTTATCAACGATGAAGCGATCGTGCGTACCGCGACCAACGATCCCCTGTTCATCGACCACTTCCACCGTAAAGGAAAGCGCACGTCCATCAACCTTCACCAATTCACTCTTGCAGGAGACTTCCATGCCAATAGGCGTGGGTGCATCATGAGAGATGTTGAGGTTCGTGCCTACCGTTGTCTGTCCAGGATCGAGCTCATCTTCCACGCTACGAGCGCACGTGTATTCGATAAGATTGATCATCGCAGGTGTGGCGAACACTTCAACCGTTCCGCTACCCAGCGCAAGAGCAGTATTCTGCTCGGTGACCATCGTTGTTTCAGTGTTCGTGATACCAGCTTCCAACATACTGTTCCTCCGTATCGGTCGCTTTCCAGATCCAATCGTTTTATTGCCCAGCCATAAGAATATTCAGTATACGCTAGAGTTAGCCCAAAGCAACATCCAAGATCATCATGAGCACAAAACCAATCGCAACGCCAATGGTGCCAATGTTGCTATGTTTGCCACTCTGAGTTTCAGGAATTAGCTCCTCAACCACCACATAGATCATCGCCCCGGCTGCAAAGGCAAGCACATAGGGCAAGATGGGAGTAACCACGCTGGTAAGCGCGAGCATCAACAGCACGCCTGCTGGTTCGATCACTCCAGAAAGAACACCGAGCCCGAAAGCTTTGCTCTTGGAAACTCCATTGGCAACGAGCGGCATCGATATCACCGCGCCTTCAGGAATATTTTGAACCGCGATGCCGATCGCAAGGGCCACCACGCCCGCGAGCGCAATACTGCTTTGCCCTGAGATGAAACCAGCAAGCACCACGCCCACCGCCATGCCTTCTGGCAAATTATGGATCGCAATGGCCAAAAAGAGCATCGTCGAATCCTTTAGATGGCTAGGCAACCCTTCGGGCTTGTCAGAATCAAGATGAAGATGAGGCAGGAGTGAATCGATGATGAGCAACACGCCCATGCCTGCAAGAAAGCCCACAGAAGCTGGAATCCAAGGGATGATCCCTTGTTCAGCTGCCATATCGATCGCAGGGTTGATCAAGCTCCACACCGACGCAGCGATCATCACGCCAGCTGCAAAGCCCAAAAGTGCCTTTTGGAACAAAGTGCTGATCTGCTTTTTCATGAAGAACGCAAGAGCAGATCCCAATGTTGTCCCTGCCAGAGGAACCGTTAGCGCAACAACGACACCAAGCATCATGGTATTCACAGCACTTCATTCCTCTCTTGCTCAGATAATGGACAACTACAGCTTAGTCTCTTTTTTGTTGATTCGATTTGCACGAAACAGAATCGTTGCTAAACGTTAAGACGAATGCGAATAACACCATGCGATGCTGAGATCCCTCAAGCATTCGCAAACAGGCACCCTAGAAGCGCCCCTTCTTAGCTCTTAACCATTCCATATCTCGCCAAAGCACTCGAGCAGAAATGTGCGAAATGCTCGCGCGACAGGCTTCTCGATCCCTTGCGAAGTAAGCTCGATGCTGATCGTGCGCTGGAATCCCTCTTCAACGAGCGGCAGCCAAAGCGTTTTTTCAGGGTCGACGGGTCCCCAACTGTGCTCAGGCCAAAACCCAACCCCGAGTCCGAGCGCGATCATCTTGCGCACCACTGAAGGGTTATCGCTCTCGAAGGCCAGATGGAGAGCAAAACCATAATGCTTGCACAGAAGATCGCACTGACGACGAAATCCTCGTCTTCCAGCAAGGCAGATGAAATGAGCTTCACGCAGATCCGCCAGTGAGGGCATTTCAGGCAAAGATGAGCGCAGCGAGATAGGAACTGCGATGCCGATCCGTTCAGTGAATCTCTCTCTTGTACGATCCTTCATGCCCTTTGCCTTCGCCACAGCCGCATTCGTTTCATCAACACCAGAGCCTTCTTTGTGGCAGCTCGCGTATGTAGACGTGATGTTCGAAACGGTTTTGATCACGATATCGCTCGAACGTGCCTCCTCATCTTGCGAAACAGTAAAAGCTACCTCAGGGTGCTCGCGCGAATACCGCGCGATCGCATCCACCACCACCGCGGAAGCGCTCTCGATGCAGATCTCGATCGTCTGCTGCCACTGCGTCGAGAATATCTTCACGGCATCTTCTGCTTCATCGAGCGTACGCATCGCTTGGGCTGCATGCTGCTTGAGGAAGAGCCCTTCTTCGGTCAGGCGGATATTGCGACCCTCTCCTGCTATGAGCGTTACCCCTAACTCCTCTTCGAGCCGATGGATCGCACGCGTGAGTGCAGGCTGAGAAATACCCAGCATATTCGCCGCCTGGGTAACATGTTCGGTCTCAGCGACCACAAGAAAGTATCGAAGCTTATTGAGATCCATGGTTGAATCATACCTAATAGGTATCAATACTTGCAAATCAATATATTGGAATAAACACTCACGGAGCGAGAGAATCTAAAGAGCGATCCTGATGCCGCTAAACCTGCGAACGCCCAAACCGCGAACGCTCAGATCACACTTTCGCAGGGACCTCGAACAGAAAACGCCTGCGGGAAGAAATCGTACAGAAGAAAGGAACTGATACCCGATGTTCATAGCAGAACTCTTGGAAGCAGGGATGCTCATCTGCTTCGGTCTTTCTTGGCCGATGAACGCCTACAAATCCTATAAAGCCAAAACTGCGCTTGGCACGAGCTGGCAATTCCTTGCGCTCATCTGTGCAGGGTATGCATGCGGGGTTGCCGCGAAGCTCACGCTCGGCTCGCTCAACTGGGTCCTGGCGGTCTATATCCTCAATTGCTTCTTCTTAGCGGCGAATTGGGTTGTCTACTTCCGTAATCGCAAACTCGACCGCATGCGTCAACTACAAAACGCGAAGGATCGAAACGAACAGGCCGCTCTTACACAAGGCAAACCTGACTCTCTTGTTTTAGCCCAGGAAGCTTCCTACTAGCCTTGAGCATCATGGAATGGGACAACAAGCTACGTCCCCGTTGTCCTTCTTTTCGCTGATATGCACACCGATTACATCATGGGCGAGACCGAGGATGAGCCATGGTAGTCAAGATTCGGGGTGGTAATAAGTGGTAATAACGCTCTCCCGTTTTTACCTCATTTTTCGGTTTTTGTCCTAAAAATGAGAAAAGGTCAAACCGCTCATTTTCACGGTCTGACCTGGTGTTTTGATGGTGCCGCCAACAGGAATCGAACCCGCAACCCACTGATTACAAATCAGTTGCGCTACCAATTGCGCCATGGCGGCATTTCGTATTCTGTCTGGTACTTTGCAGACGAAAAACAGCCAACGAACCACCAGACGATAGCAAAAAGAGACAAGCCCTTTTCCGCCGATTGATTCTAGCACACTTTACTTCCCCTCGATATGCGCTTGCGGTAAAAGTGCACCACGAATGCGCTTGCGCACAAGAAGCCTTCTCATCTCCCAACGCGCACGATCAGGACACGAGCACACCAGTCCCATCGAACGCAGGTACGAAGCTCCCGCTCGCTGCTCCGCCTTCCTGCCAGAAGTAGTCTTCGAACCCAAGTTCATCAGCATGATCGAGCACGCGTTCGTACTCTTCATCGGACACCGCTCGCTCAAGACCATACGCACGAACATCAAAGGTTTCATCGACGATCGTGAATTGATTCATGATGCTCAAAAGCGCGCGACCAGCAATGCGCCGATACAGAAGATCGAGCGCAGCAAGCGAATCATCCACATGGCCAGGCAACACCAGATGGCGCACGATCACACCGCGCTCCAGATATCCCTCTTCACCCAAACGCGGCACTCCCGTTTGCACTATCATCTGCTCGATCGCCGCAAGCGCCACCTCCACATAATCACTCGCGTGCGAAAGCCTCTGCGCCGTAGCCGGGTTGCTGTATTTGAAATCAACGAGATAGATATCGACAAGCCCCTCGAGCAACGCAAGCGTCTGGGCGCTTTCATAGCCGGACGTATTCCAAACAACGGGGATATGAAGTGCGCCCGATGCCCGCAGCTCACGAAGCACCTCCGCAACGCTTGGCGCATAATGGCTTGCCGTGACCATATTGATATTCGCAGCCCGCTGTTCATTCTGCAGCTCGAGCAAGATCGCGCACAACCGCTCCTGCGTGATCTCAACCCCCTCGCCTTCAGCAAGACGCTTGTTCTGGCAATACACGCACCCCAGCGCACAGTGCGCGAAGAAGACTGCTCCACTCCCCCGATCGCCTACCAGACACGGTTCTTCCCACCAGTGAAGCGCTGCACGTCCAACGCGCAGCGTATCGTTCGCGCCACATACCCCCGTACGCACGAACCGATCCACTCCGCACCGACGCGGACAGAGCATACAGGCATGATACGCATCCAAGATCTTTGGCTGTTCAGGAATTGAGATCAAAAGCGCTCTCAGATATTAGTTGGCAGAGAAATCGCCCATTGCCTCAGGATACCCATCTGAGGTGTCGAAGTAACTATTGACCTCGTCGAATTCTCCATGGGAATGATCGTGCCCGCAATCACAATCGTGATCGCGATCGTGCTTCTCATAAGCACCTTCTGCACGCGACCAATCGAGTCCGAAGCGCTTCGCCGCATCTTCATCATCGAAGATGAGGGCAAGAGCAGCTGGATTATACGCCGCACCACCCACCATCGCGAGCAGCTCCATGAGGCGGAATCCTGCTTCTGCTTGCGGAATGATATGGTCCTTATCATCTGCCGAAGAAAGCGCAGCAACGAGTTCTGCCATGAGGATCTCGACCGTATAGGTGCCCGTGAAATCGTGCGTGCGGATCGCATCGATGTAGGCGATGTTCACCGGAGACACGCATCCCGCAACGGAGAGCGTATCGATCACTTCTTCCCAATCGAAACGCACATCCCCATTGATGTAGGTAGCATAGGACTCGATCACGCCGATGAGCGCCGAAGCGCGCTGAAGCGTGGCCATGATCTTCGCACTCTGACCGCACCCGGCCTCGCCTAGATACAACACATGACGCGCGATAGCATGGAGCATCGGCTTCGCTTCTTCATAGCGCTCCTCTTCGCCACCCACGAAGATCATAAGGTTATCGCAGCTAGCGAAGGCATCTTCTTCAACGATGTTGCGCACCACGAGCGGCGCATCGAGCGTGTTGCGCTCATTCACGCGCGCCACCGCATAGAGTTCACGCGCAAAAGAAGGCGTGGTCGGGCTCAGATCGACGAGCAGCGCACCTTCTTTGGTATCTTGCAAAAGCCCTTTTGAATCGAAATAGAGATCTTCGAGCCCCTGCTGCGTTTCATAATAGGTGAAGACCACATCGGCATCTGAAAGCGATGCAGCCGTGGAGAAACCACCAGCGTTGAGCGATTGAGAGAGACGCGAACCGACCTCGGTATCGCCCACGAAAACGAATGTCTTATCTGCCATAGTGGTTTCCTCGAACTTCTCTAGCGATTCTTCTTGACCTTGTTGGCGATGCGATCAACGACCGAGACCGTCTCGCGACGATCCTTACCCCAGAACGCGACCGCAATCATATCGGGCCCCACATGGCAGCCGATGACCGGACCGATATTGCAATCAACGAGCACGAGATCCTCGTCGGCCTTCACGAGCATGTCTTCAAGGCGTGCGACATCCTTCGGGCAATCAGCATTGCCGGTGAGCACCACGCCTCCTTCGCTGTCCGCTTCGCGGTTTCGCTCGAAGTACTCGACGAGCGCCTTCATGCCCTTCTTGCGACCACGCGCAACGCCCACGAGAGCGAGCGAACCATCGAGCCCGAATCCGAGCAACGGCTTCGCATCGAGCTTCGAGCCCGCAAACGCGACCGAGCGTGGGATGCGTCCACCGCGATGCAAGCTTTCAAGGTCGCTCACCATGAAGTACCCGTGCGCATAATAGAGCGCCTCAGATGCCCAATCGGCAAGCTCGGCTGCGGTCATGCCCTTTTGATGCTGACGGATCGCTTCGTAGATCAAAAGCCCTTCAGCGATCGAAGCGAGCTTGGTGTCGACCACATGAAGCTCGAAATCAGGATGCTCCTGCTTGATCTGATCAGCAGCGATGCAGCCCGTAGAATACGAACCGGAAAGCGCGCTCGAAAACGAGAGCAGTACCGCAGGCTTTCCTTCTTCATAGGCTTGCGTGAATACCTCGAGGAATTCACCGAGCGTTACCTGAGAGGTGGAGGGCTCATCGCCGCCGCGCATCGCTTCATAGAAATCATGCGCAGTAAGAGAAGCATACATATCATCGATATGCGAGCCCGACTCGTTGTTATAGCTAAAACTGACGATCTTGACGCCTTCTGCGTCCACCACATCGCGAGGAAGATCGCAGCAAGAATCGATGATCAAAGAACATTTGATAGACATAGTTGCAGCTTTCTCTTAGTTCGAGCACATGAGCGCTTGGAGATTTCCCGTAACCTTATCTTTGAGCGGCTCGTTGCATTCATAAGCGATACCGATCGCCGGGCCAACATGCAAACCGATCACGGGACTGACCGGCAACACACGCACTGACTTCTTGATGAGCGGCTCGACCACTTCTTTCGCCCACTCCAGAGCAGGGGCCTTATCGCCGATATACTGAACGACAAGATGCTTCAAGCCACCACTTGCCTCGATATCTGCCTCGAGCATCTCGATGATGCGCATGAGCGCCTTCTTGCGCGAGCGCACCTTCGCTGCGACTTGCGCTGTTCCATCCTTAACGGTAAGAACAGGCGAGATGCGCATCAGATTGCCGATGAGCGCCGCAGCGCCACCGATGCGACCGCCCTTCTTCAAGAAGGTGAGGTTCTCGGGAGTGAACAAGAAGCGCGTCGAAGCGATGCTCTTCAAAACCGTCTGTGCAGCTTCTTCAAGCGTGCTCCCAGAAGCAACCGCCTCGGCGCCATCAACAACCACCCATCCTTCATCAAAGCCACAAGAGGTCGAGTTGATCATGACGTACTTGAAGCCGATATTGCGCGACTCCACCGCACGCGCCGCGCGCAGAGCGCCATCATACGTTCCCGAAAGCTCCGTCGAGATCCAGATGCCCAAGACCTCATCACCCGCTTGGGCATAGCCTTCGAACAGCTCTTCCAGATCGGCCTGCGAAGGCTGGCTTGAGGTGGGGATATTGTCGACCATCTCATAGATATGACTATAGAAATCATCCAGATCCATCGTGGCATCATCGTATTCTTTCCCCTCGTGATGAACGAAAAGAGATATGACATCGATGTTGAGGTCTTCGACCAGATCTTGAGGCAAAGAAGCGACTGAATCGGTAACAACTCTTATCATCATGAATTTCCTAACATATCCGAGACAAGTTTATGACGACGATGAAAAAGCCCATACTCTAATCCTACTGGATATGAGTGCGGGTTGAGGATGCGCTTTTGACTTTCATCCAAAAGATCAAGCTGTTCCCTGCAGCGTTCGCGTGCCTCCATGGCATTGCCGAATGAAGGGTCGACCACGCGCTTGCCACTGCGTACGATCGGTTCGAGCAAGGTGGTGTACGCCAAGCCTGCAAGAGACTTCTGACGGATCTCATCAGCAGGGTCGACGATACGTTCGCGCTCCACCCCATGATTGATGTCGAAGACCATGTCACCTGCAAGCCTGCCATCCTCATGGAAGTAGCGACGTACATCGAGCACGCCTGGTGTGGTGAGCTTCACGGCCTGCCCTGAGACCTTGATGCAGTCCTGCCATTCTGAATCAGCCGTTTCGCGCTTTGCGGCAAGCTTATAGACCCCACCGAGCGCCGGCTGATCATAGGCGGTGGTGAGCTTAGTGCCCACGCCCCAGGAATTCACCTGGGCACCAGAATCCTTGATCGATTTGATGGTGTATTCATCGAGATCGTTCGAGAGCACGATGCCCGTTTCAGTAAGACCTGCCTCATCGAGCATCTTGCGCGCCTGCTTGGCACGCCAAGAAAGGTCGCCCGAATCGATACGGATCGCGCTTAACGTTTCACCGCGCTCTTTCATCTCGAGGCCGACCGTGATGGCATTCTTGATGCCCTGGGTTATGTCGTAAGTATCCACGAGCAGCACGCAATTCTTGGGCATGACGCGCGCATATTCACGGAACGCTTCGAGCTCGTTATCGAACGACATCACCCACGAATGCGCATGCGTACCTGAAACAGGAATGTTGAAGAGCTTGCCCGCGAGCACGTTCGAAGTGGAAGCGCAACCGCCTACCACCGCAGCACGTGAAGCACGCAATCCTCCGTCTTCGCCCTGCGCACGACGCAGTCCGAATTCAGCAACGGGAGAATCCGCAGAAAGGCAGACACGCGCAGCTTTGGTCGCGATGAGCGTTTCGAAGTTCACGCAGTTGAGCAGTGCCGTCTCGAGCAGCTGGCACTGAAGGATCGGGCCGGTAACGCGCAGGAGCGGATCATTCGGAAATACAACCGTGCCTTCACGCACCGCATCGATATCGACCGAGAGCTCCATCGTGCTCAAGTAGTCCAAGAATGCAGGATCGAAGAGCGCGCCGCCGCCGGGAGCTTCGAGTGATGCGAGATACGCGATATTATCTGAGGTGAAACGGTAGTCTTCAATGACCTCAAGCACGTGATCGGTGCCGCATGCGATAGCATACCCACCGTGAAACGGATTAGTACGGAAAAAGGCGTGAAAACACGCCTCTTCCTCAAGCTTATTGCATTCCCAATAGCCTTGCGCCATGGTCAGCTGATAGAGATCGGTCAAAAGAGAATAGTTATGATTGCCCACCGGCATTGTTCTCTCCCCCCGTCGTATGGCTACGACGCCGTGATCTGCGATGCGTCGAAGCGCCCGAGCTCTTCGAGTCTCTCTTGGCGTTCGGATTCTCATGAAGCGAACTCAAGCCGGAGGACTTCTGTCCAGGACGCGCTCCTTGCGCACCGCCGTTCTTACGATTGCCATTGTTCTGGCGATTGCCCTGCGCATTGTTCGAGCGCTTGTTCTGACCATTCGAAGCGCCACCACGATTGCGGCGATTGCGTCCCGAGGATTCTTTCTTGCCCGAACGCGCGCCTTCGCCCCCGCGATCGCCCGATTGCTTTTTCCCTTGGTTGTTCTTCTGCGAAGAGTTTGAACGATTCTCGCCCTCTTTGTTGCCACGATTGCGACGACGCTTACGGCGCTTGCCTTCTGCCTCAGCCGACGAAGATGAACCTTCCCCATCAAGACGAGCAGCAGGACGCGCACCGACTGGAATATCGTCGCCACTGAAGTTGATCACATCCACCAAGCCTGCGCCACCGAGTGCGTCGAACTGGCTCTTCTGCACGTATTCCTCATACACTTCAGCACTGATCACGTGCGGACGTCTTCCCTCTTCGGGGGCCTCGAAATCCTCGAGTGGGATTTTCAAGTTCGAACCGTCTTCGAGCGTGATCGTGATCCGCTCAGAAGGCACGTTGATATCCGTTACCTTCGCTATGCCATCAGGCGTTTCGATCTTCGCACCCATCTTAGGAGCACGCGAATTGAATTCCTTGTACGTATCGTATTCATAGCGTAAGCAGCACATGAGCCTACCGCACACGCCCGAGATCTTCTGCGGATTGAGCGAAAGATTCTGTTCCTTCGCCATGCGGATCGATACGGGCGAGAATTCGCCACCGAAACGCGTGCAGCACAGCTCTTGACCACAATGTCCCAAACCGCCGATGATGCGCGCACCATCGCGCACACCGATCTGACGCATGTCGACACGCACATGGAAATAGGAAGCGAGTTTGCGCACGAGCTCGCGAAAGTCGATGCGCTCTTCTGCCTCGAAATAGAAGACTGCCTTATCGCCCTCGAAAAGATACTCGACGAGCACCGGATGCATATCCTTATTGGACTCGAGCGCGATCTCTTTGAACGCACCGAGTGCTTGGGCGCTCTTCTCCTCGAGCTCGCGCACCTTATCCATATCTTCCGGCGTTGCCAGACGCACGACCTCTTTGAGCGGGGATTTCAGATCCTTGACCAGATCGTCGCTCACTTCGAGAACATCCGATGTTGCGATGCCGTATTCAAGCCCGCGACTCGTGTTCACGATAACATCGTCACCAGCACGTATATCTAAATCGGTTGGATCGAACCAAAGAACCTTAGGTCCGACCTGCAGCTTAATGGGAGCCACCCGAACCATAAAAAACCTCTCTTATCGTAAAAAGAAGCGTGTCGAGACACGTTTCTGTAGAAACATTATAGGCGATCGCCTTATCGCAACGATAGGTTGCGTCGATCGCGCGAACCAAGCCTGCGGGCGTTGTGCGCACCGCAGCCTGCTCCAGATCGTTCATCACATCAATATTAACAATCTGCTCGACTGCCTGAGATTTAATCATCAAAACGTCACGTAACCAGGATCGAATGATTGAAGTGACCTGCGCGAGCGACTCGAGCGAAGCCTTCGTGAGCACGCGCTTGTTGCGCGCCTCGATCTGCTTGAGCGCCGCCTTGCTCAAGAATTCTTCAGACTCATTGATCGCTTCGGCCTGTTCACTCTGCACGACATCGACCCACGCCTTCGCGCTCTTCACGAGCTCAGCAGCGTATTCAAGCACATCGCGCTCGTCCGAAAGTGGCAGTAGCGTGAGAATCTCGAGGATACGACGGCGAAAGCCAGTCTTTTCGGGGCTCTTGCAGAATCCGATCGCTTTCGTGACCGAGCCATTGCACGCCTCGACCGCAATGCGCGCCTGTTCCGCGCTCACCCCCGTGTTCTGCGAGATGATGCCCGATGCCTCTGTGGTGGGAATGTGACGGAACGGCACCACCTGACAGCGCGAAACGATGGTGGGAAGCACCGCATCCTTCGTACGCCCGAGCAGGATGAACACTACATTCTCCGGCGGTTCTTCGAGCGTTTTCAGAAATGCGTTCGCTGCCTGCGTGCCCAAAAGATCGACGCGATCGATGATGTAAATCTTGCGCGTAGCTTGGATGGGAGCAAGATGCGCATCAGCCACCACTTCACGGATCTGATCGACGAGATAGCCATGCGCACCCTCAGGTTCGATGAAATGGATATCGGGGTGGTTCCGACGTGCAGCGCGCCTGCAGTGGTCGCACGTCATGCAGCCCTGATCGGGGCAGATGAGCGCTTGGGCAAAGGCATAGGCTGCCGAAGTCTTGTTGGAACCAGGAGGCCCGGTGAACAGATAGGCGTGGCTCAAGCGGCCCGTGCGCAACGTAGTGCGCAGGTAATCACGGACCTGCGCTTGACCGAAGATGCTCTCAAATACGTCGGCCACCCGCATCAATCCTCGGAAAGATCGATGCGCGCCTTTTCGCTGGTATCACGCTGAAGGATCGGGTCGAAGAAGCCTTCTTTCCATACGAAGGAATCGCTCCCCCAACCAAAGATATCTTTGATCTGTGTGAAGATAGCACGCGCCGTCTCATCCTTGGTACCCGAAGAATTGACGACACGAATGCGCTCGGGGTTTTCTGCCGCGATCGCAAGAAAGCCGTTGTTCACGCGCGCATGGAAGCTCGTACCCGCCTGCTCAAGACGATCGGCATCGCCATGGTGCGTTGCACGCTCAAGGCCCTCTTCAGCAGAGGCGCCCGTGGTGAGCAGGATCGTGCGACAGGGATGCACCCCTTGGCAAGCGAAGCTGTTCGCTTGGCGCACGAACGACATCGGAAGCCCGCGACCGTACACCTGGTAGGCGATGGTCGAATCGTAGAAACGGTCGAGCAGCACCACTGCCCCTCGCGCGAGCGCCGGGATAATGACCTCACGAATGATCTGAGCGCGCGCTGCTTCGTAGATGAGCAGCTCCGATTCTGCACACAGACCAGCATTCTTAGGATCGAGCACGATAGCGCGCAAATCCTCACCTACGCTCGTACCGCCTGGCTCACGAAGGCAGATGACCTCATGGCCCATCGCTCGCAAACAGGAAGCAAGAAAGGTGATATGCGTTGTTTTCCCGGCACCATCTCCCCCTTCGAAGGTGATGAAGATGCCGGCAGTCTTTTTCTGTTGATCTTGATCAGCCACCGAAACCTCAATCTTCAAGCGAGTAGATGCTCGTGCCCAGCGTGTCGATCCCTACGAACACCGGAAGATCGACCACATCGATGCGCCTGAGCGCTTCGGTTCCCAGATCGTCATAGGCAAGCGTTTCATCGCCCACTACGCACTTGGCGAGAAACGCTGCCGCGCCGCCCGTTGCCACGAAATAGACTGAAGAATACTCCTTGCAGGCCTTCTTCACATCGTCCGAGCGTTCGCCCTTGCCGATCGTGCCAGTAAGGCCCATCGACATGAGCAGCGGTGCCGCGAAATCCATGCGCGAAGACGTGGTAGGGCCGATCGCGCCGAACGGCCTGCCTGCTTTAGGAGGCGTAGGGCCTGCATAGAAGATGACCTGGCCAGTGAGTCCGTAGGGCAGCGTCTTGAGCTTCTTCTCGCGGATCTCGTCGAGCAAGCGAATATGACCAGCATCACGCAAGGTATATACCGGACCGGTGAGCAGACAGGCATCGCCCGCACGTAGCGAACGAGCATCAGCCTTGCTTAAGGGGAGTTGAATGTGCTTATAGTTCAACGGTGAGCCTCCTCAACGCCGAGCAACCCATGTTCACTGCTACCGGCAAGGCAGCGATGTGACAGGGTGCAGTTTTCACGCGTACGCCGAGCGCGGTGGTGTCTCCGCCCAGACCGCCAGCTCCGATGCCGGTGGCGTTGATGGCCTCGAGCAGCTCCTGTTCGAATGCGGCGGTTTCGGGATCGGGTGCGGCAACATTGAGCGGGCGCATGAGCGCAAGCTTGGAAAGCCCCGCTACTTTATCGAAGGTGCCGCCCACGCCAACTCCCACCACGAGTGGCGGGCAGGCGTTTGCTGCTTTTTCCTCTACGCAGGAAAGCACCGTGTCGATAACACCCTGCTTGCCCGCATTGGGCGTGAGCATAACAACACGACTCGCGTTATCCGAGCCGCCGCCTTTGAGCATCATATGCAGACGAGCAACACCCGGTTCATCCACCAAGCGTAATTCGCAGAAAGCCGGCGTGTTGTCGCCCGTGTTCGTACGATCGAACAGCGCATCGCGCACGACCGACTTGCGCAGCTTCGAATTGATGAATCCTGCCGCTACCGATTGGTCGACCTTCGAGAAGACATTGGCGTTGAGCGCGATGTCGGGACCGACCTCCAAACAGAGCCACACCGTACCCGTATCTTGGCAGATGGGAACGTGATCCTCGTTCGCGATCTGCGCGTTCAGCACCAGCTGATCGAGCACGATCTTCGCACGCTCATGCGTTTCACGATCGCGCGCAGCGATGAGCGCCTCCAAGATATCGGGAGGCAGTATGCTTGCCAGTCGCGGAATGGAGACGAGCAACGCATCGGAAATGGTATTTGAGGAAAGAACCTGCATGTGAACCAACTACTTTCGAGAAGCACCTTATGCGGGAAGGTTTTCGAGACCCTTCTTCACGCTTGCAGCAGATTCCTGAAGTGCTGCCATTTCGTCTTCCGTAAGATCGAATTCCACGATCTCTTCAACGCCATTCTTGCCGAGGCGCGTGGGGATGTTCATGTAGAGGTCGTGCAAGCCGTAGGGGCCATCGATATAGGAGCACACGCTCATGACCTCGTGGGAATCGGTGAGGATCGCTTCGACCATCTTCGCGATGGAAGCGCCCGGAGCATAGTACGCAGAGCCGGTCTTCAGATGAGCGACCACTTCGGCACCACCCTTCACGCAGCGCTGCACCACTTCAGCGACCTCTTCTTCGCTCATCAGCTCAGTGATGGGGCGACCTGCGACGGTGGTGTAGCGTGGCCAGCACACCATGCCTTCGCCGTGTGCGCCAAGCGCCCATGCCACCACGTCCGCTGGATCGCAGCCGAGCTTTTCGCAGACGGCGAACGAAAGACGCGCAGAATCGAGCACGCCGCCCATGCCCATCAGGCGATTGCTGGGCAATCCCGACTTCTGATACGCAAGATAGGTCATGACATCGAGCGGATTGGTGACGCAAATATAGATGGCATCGGGAGAATACTTGATGGCTTCATCGATGACTGAAGACATGATGCCCGAATTCACGCCGAGCAGGTCTTCACGCGTCATGCCAGGCTTGCGAGCGATGCCCGCGGTGATGACCACCACATCGGAATCGGCAGTAGGAGCATAGTCGTTCGTGCCCGTAACGCTTACCGTGAACTTCTCGACCGAACGCATGTGCATCATATCGAGCGCCTTGCCCTGTGGCAGACCTTCGGCCACATCGACCAAGACCACATCGGCGAGATTCTTGCTTGCGATGATATGTGCTGCAGTCGCGCCGACGTTACCTGCACCAACGATGGTTACCTTACTCACGATTCCCTCCTGGAGTCCTTCAATAGATTCATTATCCTCTATTGTAAAGGTGAACAACCCCGCAAGGAAGCACTTTACGGCCGCATTCGCATTTCTGCACGTATTCCGATGCTCATATCGTAGTTCGTGCCAGCATCCAATTTGCTCCTGTGAGATCAACATACTTGAACTGCAAAGATCCGTAGTAGACGAGGCGCAGCGAACAGAGAAGATGCACTTCTGGTTAGAAGTTCTTATAATCAAAACACAAAATCAAGCATGTTGCGCACCATAAATCAGGAGGTGATTGCACATGTTCCCTTCTGTTTCGCCCATTCATTCTCCCCTTTTTAACCGGATTCCATTTCTTTCGTCAGCGTGAGCAACACGTCAAAGGAGGAATCATGGATTCGATAACTGAAAATGCACTGTTTTGCGACTACTATGCGCAATGGGTTCAAGTCTATAAAGAGGGTGCGATTCGTGATGTGACGATGGGCAAATATCGTTTGACCCTTTCATGGCTCAAACGGTTAATCCCCTCATTGAGAATCAAAGATCTTGATCGCACTTCTTATCAGCAACTCATCAATGATTATGCCAAGGGGCACGAACGTCAAACAACGATGGATTTTCATCACCAGTTAAAAGGTGCGATCCTAGATGCAGTTGATGAAGGTCTACTACAAAGGGATCCAACGCGTAAGGTGATCATAAAAGGTAAACCTCCCCGGCAGAAGAAGATAAAGTACCTCAATCAATTTGAGCTGCACGCTCTTTTGGCGGATCTCGATCTGCGCGATGAGGTCAACTGGGATTGGCTTATTTTGTTGGTTGCAAAAACTGGATTGCGCTTTTCCGAAGCACTCGGATTAACCCCCGCTGATTTCGATTTCACTCACCAAACTGTCTCGATCAATAAAACATGGAACTACAAAGGTGATGGCGGGTTCGTTCCAACAAAAAACGCTTCTTCTATGCGGAAGGTTCAGTTGGATTGGCAGCTTATCATGCAATTTGCCAATCTGGTTAAAGCTCTGCCCGATAAAGAGCCGCTATTCGTTAAAGGAAAAGTCTACAACTCAACCGTTAACGGGATTCTTGCTCGACACTGCAGGAATGCGGAAGTCCCTATCATATCCATTCACGGGCTCAGACACACTCATGCCTCAATTCTGCTCTTTGCGGGCGTTTCTATCGCAAGCGTCTCAAGAAGACTTGGGCACGCGAGCATGACCACCACACAAGAAACCTACTTACATGTCATTCGAGAACTTGAGAATCAGGATGTTGACCTTGTCATGCGCTCTTTGGCTTCTCTCCTGTAATGCGCAAACCACTAACATTCACGCTGACGAAAGACCAGATCGAGAAGTTTACGCTGTTCCCAGGAGCCTCTTCATCACATAACAGTTTATGTACGATGCTAGCCTCGACTACGATCCACTGACGCGGTTTCGCGATGATTACTTGGACCGCCAGGCTAGGCGCACAACGGTGGACTACGCTATCGCCAACGAAGGCGTGAAGATCTATGGGTAGCGAGTTTCGCGGTCTTCTCTAAAGACTATTTCTCGGATGATTTCCGACAATGGATATGAGTCCATCACTTTGTCGTCACATTGAGGCAGGCTTCGAGAAGGCTAACTCGCTTGCGATTCTCGGTACACGAAGGAAAGGGTTCGGCCGCTCTCGTCTAGCCATTCGGTCCAACCATTGCAGCTTCCACCAAGAACAAAAACAGCGGCAGCACTTGGGCTATCGAAATGAAGTGTGCAACCAAGTTCGTACACACCCTCGTTCTCCAAACTTAGCTCACCAGAGGCAATGAGCTGACTTCTTAGCGACTCGAGTTTATTGTTGGGATTCCGTTTGGTGCCAGCACATGTGCCAACATCGACCTTTGACCCAGGAAGAACATCGAATGACCCTTCAGCGGCATTGTATCTCCCTAGTCCTTTTATGCCGCGTCGATAAGTGTGGAACAGCTGTCCCGGTATGGCTATCGAATCATCTCCCACAGCATCGAGTCCAAATCCGAGTAGCGCCATACGGAACAGAATATCCTCATGAAGCGCATGAATGAACGTTTCGTTATATGGACTGATATAGGGCTTAGGATCGTTGGTGTTCTCGACTTCATAAGCGCCGTGTTCTTTGATATATCTGATAGCGATGGACTCCAAACCACTCACTACGTCCATGCTGAACTCGGTGTCAGGCGCAAGAAACATTACGGCCTTGTTCCACCAATTCTTCCTTTTGTTATGATCGTCAAGTCGCTGGATACCTTGGACGGTCTGTCCAGCATACACGCGCTTTAACCTGCCCTTATTATCATCAAGAAGATAATAGATTCCACGCTTGGGTATTTCTGGGAGTCCTTTTGCTTCGCCAAACAGCTCTCTCGGTATTACTATGGTGACCAAAGTAGACCCCGCAATGCGGCAAATCTTAATTCCTTCTGCATCCCCATTGATTACCTGCATTGTGAGAGTTTTGAGGTCGATCATGATGGCCTTTCGTCATGGACTTTCAAGGACGATTCTACATTAAATGCGTTTCGATAGTCTCATTAGCATTCATCTCGTCAGAGCATAATATTGATTATGCTTACGCTGATGAAGGGTGATGAGGTGGTCGAGCTTCTGGAAAAAGGCGCCGATTTGGTGCTGTTCCGATTGAATCGGAACAGAAATCACCATGCTTTTCATCTTAGAAAAGTCAACGCTTTCAACTGTTGTTCCAGTTTTTCCATACACTTTCATGAGAGTCTTACTTTGAGCAACCAAGCTCTGAAGTAGCCACGAGCAACATAATGGTTCATCTGGAATAATCACTCTAATATCCTGATTAACTGTCATAGGATTCCGCAGTTCAGCGATAGGAAGCGTATGCCTCAAGATTCCACTTCTTGTAACCATTACAAGTGAGCCGCGAGGATACAAGGTGAGTTCGCGTGCACCTTTTTCGGTAATGGCGGTTGTCGTCTTTTCGAGATACTGACTCTTCACATCCTGTGATGTCACCCAGGGGATCGACCCCTCTTCATAATTACTGGCATCCGACATTGACGGGGTGTGTCCACCGCCAAAAGATGCTATTTCTTCCAACTTACGCTGTTCCCAAGGGTCAGTAAATCCCTTGAAACGGATAGCAGGTACACGACTCATCGGAGCTCACCACCTAGAAGCTTAGCAAGCTCACCTACCCCAGCCATATCAAACTCATTGCCGGTAAGATTCCCCAACATGCCAACAAGCTCGGCCTCGATACTCTGTATTTCTGCATCAATGTCGGCATAAGTTGTTGCGTATTTGTCTCTCAAGGCACCTACTTTTGCAACCAGTTCGTCTACCACAGCATTTGGAAGCGATCCAAGTTGCTGAATCAATGGCTTATTCCACTTTGCATCAAGTAAACTGCACACCTGTTCATCAGTAAGGCCCTCAATAGTGTCTTTAGTCATATCCTCAAGCATCACCTCAGCTTCTTTGAGCTTCTTCTTAACTGCCTTCTCCTCATCAAAAAGAGCAGCTGCACGTTCAAGCTTGCATGGAAGCGAATCCGGCTCATTTGCCCCAGCACCCATGTCAGCTTTAAGTGTCTTTACAACCCCTTTGATCTTATTTGCCACAAACGCATCACTGTTTTCGTTCAAAGCATCGGTTGCTTCCTGCTTCTCGTCTTCAGTCAGTTCGTCCAAGATCTCGGCAACTTCAGAAGCAATGGCAGAAAGCCGTTCCTCAAGAGTATCAATCTCAGCAGCTTCGTCACTCAACAGCTCATGCTGCACCAACTCGAAGGGCAATACGCGACCAATCCAGCCATCCTGCACTTCAACATCTTTGCCTTTTTTCTTTTTGACGACCATGTTGGGATCAACGCAACGCACCGCATCAAATCCCTCAGTCTGAATAATTTCCAAATCAATAACTATTTGCTGCCACACATCATCAAGCATTTGGTAAGCATCATAGCGATCAACCAACGGAATACCTTCGAGACGACGGAACACCTCAGCAGCAATGATGCTCTCCTCTTGATCGCGCGAGACCAGAGTTGCCTCATCCACCAACTCATCATAAAGCCACATTCCGAAGTCGTTGAAGCGGTTACGGTACTCATCGGTAAAAGATCGCACACTTACACAAGCACGAATAGCGTCAGCCACATCATCGGCATTAAGACGCATGCTCGCTTCATTTATCTTTTCGAAAAGCTCATTGCGCAAATCTGGAAAAGCATCCCAATAGGGCGCAAGCGCATCGATTTCGCTCGTAGGAATACCACCGAACATGGTTGCATAAATATCCCAACTCTCCGCCATCTCTGAAGAGTCAACATAGCGCGGGATATTCAGATTGTAGTCGTTGTCACGTACCTCTTGTTTAGGCACGGAACGGCAGAAGCGCTCAACATCTTCACGAGCTTCGTATGCATCCACGATGCGGCGGATATCAGATGCACGAAGCTTGTTGTTCTTTCCTTCCTTCACAAAACCCTTGGATGCATCAATGATCAGGATGTCGCTATTGTCACGATTTTTCTTGAGAACCATGACGATAGTAGGAATACCTGTTCCAAAGAAGATGTTTGCAGGCAGTCCGATGATGGCATCGATCTTGTCGTTCTCGACGAGATTGCGGCGTATCTGACCTTCTTCACCACCACGGAATAACACACCATGTGGCAATACAATGCACATGATGCCATCAGGCTGTAGATGATAAAGATCATGAAGCAGAAAAGCGTAATCAGCCTTGCTCTTAGGCGCGACCCCATAATCATCGAAGCGAGGATCAGGACCGTTTGGCGCATCCCAACGCTGCGAATAAGGAGGATTAGAAACGCACGCATCTACAAACAACGGCTCATAGGTCTCAGGGTGACCATCCTCAAAGAACGGCCAATCTTCAGCAAGCGTATCACCATTGCGAGTGATGATATTGTCGGGCTGAATGCCACGCATGACCAGATTCATACGCGTGAGATTGTAAGTATTCTCCTTGAGCTCCTGAGCATAGTACTTAATGCGGCCAACACTGCCCGTACGATGCGCCACCGCTTGACCAATATTGATAAGCAGCGATCCTGAACCACTAGTGGGATCGTAAATCTCGATCTCCGTCCTATCTTTCAGATGCTCCGCCACAATCTCTGACATGAGAACAGAAACCTCATGTGGCGTATAGAACTCTCCCGCCTTCTTTCCTGCATTGGCGGCGAAATTTGAGATGAGATACTCGTAGATGTAACCGAGTACATCGTATCCCTGCCGTCCATCCATCGGAATATCCTTGATGAGATGCAGAAGACCGCTGATAGCTTTAGTACGTGAGCCCGAAGTGTCGCCCAACTTAGAAAGGCCTGTCTCCAGGGTTTCAAAGATATGGTCGAACACATGCTTATGATTAGGATTAACCAAACGACCGAAAGCCGACAGCGCGTCGGTTACATCAGACACATCGAAGTCTGAACCCTTGGCAAGCCAAGATGAATACAGATCTTCATAAGCAATAAAGTAACCTATATTCGTGCGTACGAATTCAACAACATCGGGGTGCTCTTCATTGAGAGTGGCTAAGTCATTTTCCTCAAACCCTTGAGAGACAAGCCTGGCTTCTTCTTGTTCGGAAAGAAATTTGTAAAAGATGAAGCCGAGAATGTAGTCCTTGTACTCACTTGCATCAATCTTGGAGCGCATCTCGTTTGCTGATGCCCAAATCTTAGAAGCGAGCTGTTGTTTGTTCATAAAACATCCTTGAAATAACAAAATGAGCAGGTAGATAAATTATAGAGTAAAAACTTACACTCTTTTCAAGCGTAAGTGCTTTATCTTGCCTTCAGTGTAAGTGAGAAATAACGCATTATTAGGGCTATTTTAAGGACATCCTGCCCTGCTGGTTCTGATAAGGAAACCAGCCGCGCGAAAACAAAACAAAACGCTCAAATGATGCGAATTCGCATCATTTGAGCGCGCGATTAAAGCTAGTTTGCCACAAAGCTTACCGGTCGCATTTTTATAGCCACTTACCCACTTATTTCTTGGCAGCTGCTTTCGTGGTCTTCTTCGTGCTCGATTTCTTCGCCGTTGATTTCTTGGCGCCTGCCTTGCCCTTGCTTGAGGTCTTACCCCTCTCCTTCTTCTCCTTCGAAGGGCAGCTGAAGTTCGGGCAAAGCTTCCACGGGCCGCGCGCCGTCGTAACGATGACCATCGGCGCACCGCATTCCTCGCACACCTCTTCAGTAGCGGTGAGCGCGCCGTACTGCGGCAGCGGATAACCCGTCTGGCATTCATCGTAGTTCTCACAACGGATGAAGCGCTTCAAGGTGCGCGGGTTCTTATGCGCGATGAGCTTGGCTTCCTTGCCCTGTTCCGCACACGTTGGGCACGTGCCCACTACCAGATCGGGCTCTTTGTTCGTCTCGCATTCAGGGTCGATGCAAAGCACGCGCGGCTTCGAGCGGAACGCGGTCACCTTGATCTGCGGCATGCCACAGGTAGGGCATTTCTCTTCGAGCGCTTCGATCTTGCCCTTCGGCAGCGGATAGGTGACATCGCAATCCGGCCACCCCGCACAACCGATGAACATCGAACGCGTCTTCTGGGAAGAACGCAGCTGCAGATCCTTGCCGCACTTCGGACAGGGACCCACATACGCATCGGCAGCCACCGCATCCGCAAGCGCGTCGCGCACTTCTTCCTGATGCGGCAGAAGGTTCTCAAGCTCCTGCGCCAAGAGATCGCGCGAATGGCGAACGACTTGCACCTTTTTGCTGTCGCCCGCTGCGATCTGCGACATCTCCTCTTCCAAATTCGCCGTCATGGCAGAACTGGTGATATGCGGTGCGAACTTGTCGAGCGCATCGATGACCGCGATACCGAGCTGCGAAGGCTCGATCGGATCATTCTGCACATACTTGACCGTATAAAGGCGCTCGATGATGGAATGACGGGTCGATTTCGTACCCAACCCCAGCTTTTCCATCTCTTGGATGAGCTTACCTTGCGAATAGCGCGCGGGCGGCTCGGTCTGCTTGTGCGTCTTAGTCGCACCGCCGAAGTCGAGCATCTCGCCCTCTTCGAGCGCAGGCAACTGCTCGTCCTTCTTGAGGCCGTAGGGATAGATCGCGAGGAATCCCGGCTTCACGAGCACATCGCCCTTCGCAGCGAACGGTTCGCCATTCACTTCGAGCGTGACCTTCGTACCCTCGATCACCGCAGGCTCAGAAAGCGTGGCCATGAAACGGCGCGCGATCAGGTTGTAGAGCTTGTATTCTGCAGGCGGCAGCATCTCTGGTGTCGCCAGGTTCGTCGGATGGATGGGCGGATGGTCGGTCGTCTCCGTCTTGCCGCGCGTAGCCGTGAGCTTGTCCTTCTTGAGCAGCTCTTCTGCGAACGGGCGATACGCCGGATTGCCCGAGATGCGCTTCAAGATGTCGCGCAGGTCGAGCGATGAAGGGTAGACCGTATTATCGACGCGCGGATACGAGATGAAACCATCCATGTAAAGGCTCTCGGCAAGGCGCATGGTGCGCGCAGGGGTGAGACCCTCAGCGCTTGCAGCCGCCATGAGCGAAGTGGTATTGAACGGAACAGGGGCAGCCTGCTTGCGTTGCTTCTTCTCGATCGCTGCAACGCGCGCGCTCGTAGCGCCCGCGACGTGCTCCATGACCTGATCAGCTTCGCTCTCGACCTTGAATCGCGCAGTTGCATGGTTCGCCGAGAACTCCAGGTCCTTATGGCTGAAATCGCCCTTGATGACCCAATAGTCTTCAGGCACGAATGCCAAACGTTCACGTTCGCGCGCAACGATGAGCGCCAAGGTTGGCGTCTGCACGCGACCCGAAGAGCGCACGTTACCATAACCCGCGAACTTCACGAGCGTAAGGTAACGCGTGAGCACCGCACCCCAAATGAGGTCGATGTCCTGGCGGGATGCACCTGCTTGAGCCAAATCGACATCAAGCTCGACCAGGTTCGTGAAAGCGCGTGTGATCTCTTCTTTCGTGATGGCCGAATAGCGTGCGCGACTGACCGGCGCTTCTTCGTTCACCTCACGAATGCACATGAGCGCATCAGAGCCGATCAGCTCTCCCTCGCGGTCGAAGTCGGTGGCGATCACGATCGAGTCGGCCTTCTTCGCTAGGTTCTTGAGCGAACGGATGATGTCCTTCTCTTTCGGAAGCTTTTCGATGGGCGCATAGATAAGATACGGAAGCGCATCCATCTTCCAAGCGTTGAGTTCGACCCCATCAGGAACGAACGGTTTCTTCTTCTTGAAGGGTGGTTTTGGCAGATCGGTAGGAAGATCGGCAGGGATCATCTCGCCATTGGCATCGACCCCGATCCAGCCGCCGCGCTTCTTATAGGTGAGCGCAGGTACGAAATTCGGTTCTAAGATATGTCCGCGCAGACCGATCGTGACCCATTCTTCGCCATCGCGCTCGAAGCGATAGACGGGGGTCGAGTACACCTTGTCTGCTTTCGGCTTTCCAACGCCGAGCAGATCAGCGATCTTCTGCGCTGCAATGTTCTTCTCGGTTACAACCAGTTTCACACGAAGCCCCTTTCCCAGATTTAACGTGCGTGGGGATGTTTTGAGCCAGGCGGCCCAAATACGATTCGTAAGGATACACGAAACATATACGAATGGAAAGAAACGAGCGAACGCTCACACGAACTTTTCATGTCCGATGTCGAACGACCGGGTAGTTTGTCACCTTTAGTCGCGCATCACGCGAGGATAAGGATTGCCGCAGGTCATCTTGCCTTCAGGACACGCACCGCGCACGCATCCCGCACCTGCGTCCTTGAAGATGTAAGGAGCGGTCGGGCGCACCAGTTCGAGCATACGATGCGCAAGTTCGCGAATCTCCCACTGCGCACGATTGCAGCAGCGCAGTTCGAAGAAGTGCAAGAGCTCGCGGATGTTCATCGTGATAACGATCTTGCTCTCAGCCGCATTAGGAAGGATGTAGCGCGCATCTTCAGCGGGAATACCTGCTTCGAGCATGGTCTGATACGCAGTAAGGATCGTGTCGATAGCTTCATCGAACACCGCATTGGCATGTTCGTCTTCTGCCACGGTTTCAGGCTTCACGATACCTACCCCATCGGTGAACTTCACATAGCGCTGGGATTGCTGGTTGAAGCTCGCCAGGCGATGGCGCACTAGCTGGTGCGTGAGCGCGCGTGACACCCCATCAACGGCGAACGTGTAGCTCACATGCTCGAGCGTAGAGAAATGGCCCGACTTCATGATGGTGGAGAGCACGCTTTCCACGCGCTCAGGAGGCATGGTTTCCATGAGCTCTTTTGCTCCAACCGGCGCATAGCATAAACGCGCAGCAGTCGCGACAGCACGCTCGGGATCTTCAGGATACTGGAGCAATTCAACATTCATGGTCTACCTCCCTATGATCATGATGGTCACCCTATCATAAAGGAGAGCCAGCGCGGGGTGTGCGCTGGCTCGGTGAAGAAACGTTTTAATCGTGAGACGCAACGGGCGCGACGAAAAGCCCCGCCGCGCAAACTCGCACATGATCGGACTGACTACTCATCGACCTCGACCTCGATACGTTCGAACGTGCTTCCTGGCGCTCCACAGATCGGGCAGATATAATCCGGCGGGAGCTCATCAGCATATTCGATATATCCACAGATCGGACACCTCCAACCCACGCGCATCTTCTTCGCGCTGCCAGAGCCTGCAGCCGCAGAAGCTTCGCTCTTCGCTTTTGCATCCGCTTCAAGCTCATCACTTGAGAAGACCGAAGCGTTCTTTGGCGTGCGTCCACCTTTCACCTCATGGTAGTAGGCGTACGTCATCGGTTCGAGATGCTCGACCTTTTCAGCAGCGACCACATCGCCCAAGAAGAAGATATGCGTACCCAGATCGAGCTGCTCTTTGACCTTAACGGAGAAATGAGCGCAGATCTGCTCCGCGATGTAGGGAATTCCCTGTGAAGATTCCTTATCCTCGAAATCTAGGAACTTATCGGTGTCCTCGCTCGTATGGAAACCGAACATGCCGATAAGCTCCATCGAAGCCTCTTTGCACACAACGCTCACTTCGAACTTACCTGTTTCAAGGATGCCCTGGGTGGTGTAGTTATCCTTATTGATCGCGATGCTCACTTGTGGCGGGTCCGAGGTTACCTGAGCAAAGGTATTGACCACGCAGCCGACCGCCCTGCCGTCTTTCATCGAAGAGACGATGTAGAGCCCATAGGATAGATCGCGAAATGCACTTTTATCGATCATAGTTGTCTCCCTCTCATTGTAGTTTCAGTCTTCAATTCTGACAGATTACCAGAAGCTACAAAAGAGCCGTAAACCTTTTGTAGGATAGCGAGACGCGCGAATGCACAACACAAGAACGCGCGACACAAAAAGGAAGAGAGCCTCTAGCGTGCGACTCTCTTCCTTTTCACTCCTCTTACGAAAATGTGTCGTAAGGATATGTTCTTGTATGCGCTACAGGCGAACGAACGACTACTCAGCGCTCTCCTCTGCAGGTGCTTCGGTTGCTTCCGCTGCTTCGTTGGCTTCGACAGCCTCTTCGATAGCGGCTTCTTCCTTAGCCTCGATCGCAGCTTCATCAGCCTCTTTGGCAGCAGCTTCTTCGTCTGCCTTGGCGGCTTCCTGAGCAGCAGCCTTCTTTGCGTATTCAGCAGCACGCTGAGCCTTAGCAGCAGCCTTAGCTTCGCGATCCGCCTTCTTCGCAGCCTCCATTGCCTCGACCTCTGCAGCGCGCTCTGCCTTCTTAGCAGCTTCGCGAGCAGCAACGGTCTCGGTTGCGGTGCCGAACTTGTTAGCAAAACGCTGAACACGTCCGCCGGAGTCGATGAGCTTCTGGGTGCCGGTGAAGAACGGATGGCACGCGTTGCAGATATCGACGCGGAGTTCAGGTTTGGTTGAGCGAGTTTGGAAGGTGTTGCCGCACGTGCACGTTACGGTGCAGTCGACATAATCGGGATGAATATCTTTTTTCATGTTGGTCTCCTTCTAGTGCCTTGGTTTCCGACCAAGTGCGAAATGAGCCTAGCTATAGTAGCACATTACTTCTTCTGTGAGGGATGAAAGCTGAAAAAGTCCGTGCGAGGGGGAAGATCGCGCACGCGATGGCGCTTTGCTTCAAGTTCGTGAGCATTGCACAGCTCTTCCATGCTGTCGAAATCGTAGTTCCAACTGAAGAATTCATCGAAATCGAAATTCATGAAATCACAGATCTTCTCGGTGCCACGCGGCACGATCGGATGCATGAGCAGCGTGGCGATGCGCAGCAGATAGAACGAATCGATAAGCGTCTGGCGGCGCAGCTCTTCGCTTCCCTCTTGATCGGCCTCTTTGATGTGGCTCGACCAGTACTTGTTGGCATAGCGGATGAATTCGTCCATCTGCGACATGATCGAATGAAGCTCGACCCTATACATAGTCTCTTCATAGGCGCACATCACGTTGTACACCTTCTTGAGCACTTCTTTGCTCACCCGGCCAAGCGGCATGTAGCCTTCGAAGTTCTTCTGTGCCTCGTAGAAGCAGCTGCGCGCAAGACGATTGAATACCTTAGTGAGCAGCGCTCCTTCCTTGAGCACAGGGTCGGCCACACGCGGATCGTCGCGTTTAGCAGGATCTTGCTCGAAGACCTTCGGCTTGAAACCGACCGATTTCTGATCAAGGGCAAGCGCCAAGAAATGCGCGCGCAGCTGTTCGACCGTGTAATACTCGAGCAACTCGTCTGCCGTCGGTGGCTTCACCTCAGAAGACGAAGAGGCTTTCTTATCGCCGAAGAGGATATGGTGGTTCGCGATGAGCTTGGTCTGCTGCAATTCCCCATCGGGCGCATCTTCCACCACAGGCTTTTCTTCCTGGAGCGCAGCGAAGAGCGCAGGCTGGGCAACGCCATAGAAATACAGATTATCCTGCCCGATGAATTGGTAGACATGGGCATTCTTGCTGCACCAGAACTTACGCCAGAGCGCGCGTGATAACCCTTGTTCGTCGTTGCGCGCCATGGTGAAGGAAAGCGGCGCCCAGAGGCTTTCCGGCCAGCACCAGATCGTAAGACCGCTCACACCATCGATCTCTGGGCACGGAATGCCCCACGAAGCATTGCCCGAGATACGGAACGGCACGAGCGCCTTACCGGTTCGAAAGCGGATGTTCGCTTCGGTGAGCACGCCGCGCGCCTGATCGCGATCAGCTACCGAGGAGAACTCGAGCTCGAAGCTCTGCTTGCCCTTGGCTGCATCACGGTATTCGTGCGCAGGAAGCTTATCGGCGATCTGCGTATAAGCATCGTAGAGCTCCACCTTTATATAGATGATGGGCGGAACGAGGAATTCTTTGATGGTCTTAGGAACGAGCGGGCGAACCTGTTCGTCCTGTTCAGCCGCTTCGACATAATCTTTCACGATGTAAGCAAGGCTCGGCAGATCGAAATACCAGTTGTTCACCGTGCGCATCTCAGGCACCGTGCCCGAAACCGACGAAATAGGATTGATCAGATCAGCAGGATCGTACTGATGGCCCAGATCGCATTCATCAGCATATGCTTTTTCGCTCTTGCACCCTTGAACAGGGCAATGCCCCACCACCTGGCGACCATTCAAGAACATATCTTCTTTGGTGTCGTAGAACTGCTGGGTTCTCTCAAGATGAAGGAAGCCGTGATCGTAGAGGCGTTTCACATAGGCCTCGGATATGGTGTGCTGCACTTCCCCGGCATGCCCTAACCCGCTGCCCTCGTAGATATCGAGGCTGATGTCGTAGCGCTTGAGCGTTTCAGCCTGAAGGTCGTGATTGCGCTTCACGTATTCCTTGATCGTGCCGGAAAACGTTCCCGCTTCCACTTCCTTGCGATAGCCCTCTTCGATCGGCGAACCATAGCAATCGGTTCCCGAAACGAAGCACACGTTCTCGGGCCCGATCCTATCGCGCAGGAAACGTGCGAAGCAGTCAGCGGGCACGAATACGCCACCAACATGCCCGAAGTGCAACGGCTTATTGCCGTAGGGCATGCCAGCGGTCACGACCGCACGGCGCGGCCAAACGATATTGCGACTAGGATAGCTGTCCATTGGTGGAAGCTCCTTCTAAGATCGTGTTCGTTGATTCCTGCGGTTGTTTCTCCTCTGCTGTTAAAAGCAGCGAAAGGACATCGACAAGCCCCAAGTCGTTCGTGCCGAGATACTTGATGCTGTATGAGCTTACGCCAGAAAGAGAAGCGGCTTTATTGCACGCATCTTTGTACGTGCCGATCTCATCGATAAGCCCGTTCTCCACACCATCGGCACCCGTGAACGCCATGCCGGTAGCAAGATTCTGAACAGCAGAAACTTCCATGCCACGACCTTCAGCGACCGATTCGATGAAGCTCTTGTTGATCTGATCGACCTGAGCTTGGAAGTATTTCACCTCTTCATCAGTGAGCGGACGATTCCCATACGAAGCATCTTTGCTATCTGCGGAGGTGATGGTGCGCACATCGATACCGAGCAAGTCGAGCAACTTCGAGTAATCGGTAACCTGGATGACCGTGCCGATCGAACCGATGCTCGAGGCTTCATTGGCATAGATATAGTCGGCCTGTGAGGAAATGAGATAAGCCGCCGAAGCATTGCCCGAAGCGGTCGAGACCACGATCGGCTTCGAAAAATCCTTCACGTACTGCGCCATCTCTTCACCAGCTGCCGCGGCACCTCCGCCTGAATTCACGCGAAGCACGACCGCTTTGATGGACGGATCGTTTGCGGCGCTTTGCAGCTGAGCAAGGAGCCCTTCGGGCGTATTCGCGCCATCATCCTGGCCGATCGTGCCATCAAGGTCGATCACGCCGATGGAATCCTGGAACGTGAGATACGGATTGGTGCGGACGTTATTCCCTACGAGCGTGCCAACAAGGATACCCAAGATCACCAGGAGCACGACGACCCAAACGCGCACCCCTTTTCGTTTCTTCACGCGTTTTGCGACATACGGTTGATTCGCGCCATAAGGCTGGCCTGCCGGAGGAGGAGGCGTGGGTGAAGCTGTTTCAGGGGTAGCTGAGTTCTCGGACATTGAATTCCCTTTCGCACTCTGAGCGCACAGGCTTAGAGTTCGACATCTTCCAGTTGACGACCTTGCCACTTCTTAGCGGCACGGATCAAGAATTCTTGATTGGTATTGGTTTGTTGCAGGCTCTTCAGAAGCGAGTTCATCGCATTCTCCGTACTGTTGCGGCTCGCAAGGACCCTGCGAACAGCCCAGATGAGCGGCGCTTCTTGCTGATCGAACAGCAGGTCTTCGCGGCGCGTGCCAGAAGCGACCGGATCGATAGCCGGGAAGATACGACGGTCTGCCAGCGCACGATCGAGCTTCACTTCCATGTTGCCGGTGCCCTTGAACTCTTCGAAGATGACCTCGTCCATCTTCGAGCCCGTATCGACCAGCGCAGAAGCCAGGATGGTAAGGCTACCGCCGCCTTCGATGTTACGTGCAGCGCCCAAGAATTTCTTGGGCGGATAGAGCGCCGTCGAATCGACACCACCAGAAAGGATACGGCCCGATGCAGGTTGCGCCAGATTGTACGCACGTGCAAGACGCGTGAGCGAATCGAGCAGGATGACCACATCCTTGCCCTCCTCGACCATGCGCTTCGCACGCTCGATGACCATTTCGGAAACGGCGATGTGGTTCTCGCTCGGCATATCGAACGTGGAAGCGATCACCTCGCCACGGATCGAACGCTGCATGTCGGTGACCTCTTCAGGGCGCTCATCGACGAGCAAGCACATGAGGTGAACTTCAGGGTTGTTCGCCGTGATGGAAGCAGCGATGTCTTTCAAGATGGTGGTCTTGCCAGCCTTCGGCGGCGAAACGATGAGGCCACGCTGACCCTTGCCGATCGGTGAGCACAAGTCGATCACGCGTGCAGTGAGCGTGTTCTTGCCATGCTCCATGACCAGGCGTTCATCAGGGAATACCGGGGTGAGGTCGGAGAACTTCACGCGCTTGCCCAGCTCTGCGATAGGCGTGCCGTTGACGCTTTCGATCTCCTGCAGGGCCGCGTACTTTTCGTTCGGACGGGCGGGGCGAACCGTTCCTTTGATGTAGTCGCCCTTGCGCAGGCCGTTGCGGCGGATCATCGACAGACCCACGTACACATCGTTCTCCCCAGGCAGATAACCGCCTGTGCGCAAGAAGCCATACCCATCGGAAAGGATATCGAGCACGCCTGCGGTCTCGACGAAGCCTTCGGCCTTCACGCTCGCATCGAGCACCGCGTCGACAAGCTCGGCCTTCTTGAGGCCCTTGTGATCGACGCCCAGCTCATCGGCCTTTTCGCGGAGTTCGGCGACCTTGAGCTTCTCAAGATCCTCACGCGTGGTCTGCGGGACGACCGGCTCGCGATGGTAGTTATTGCCATGCTGGCGGCGCTGGCGACGATGGTTGTTATTGTTCTGCTTGCCCTGGTTCTTCTGATTGTTCTTCTGATTATTGCGACGGTTGTTAGCATTGCTGTTGTTAGCATTGCTGTTGCGCTCGCCACGATCGAACGAACGCTCGCCTGACGGCTTGGCAAATGCTTCATGATCGCCAGATGCCTCCGCGCTCGGAGCGCCTGCTTCAGGTTTTGCCTCCGCTGCGGGTGCAGCCGCCTCTTCGGGAAGCGGATTCTTGCGCGGACGACCACGCTTGCGTTTAGGAGCCTCGCTCGCTTCTTCACTAGCTTTAGCGGCATCTGCTGCCGCTTTTTCCGCGTCCGTTTTACGAGGACGACCGCGCTTTGCCTTCGGTTTTTCTTCGGTCATAGCTTCCGAGCTTTGCTCGAGCACGTCTTCACTCATGCGTTAGCTACTTTCTCCCAGTCGTTCAGGAAGGAAACGAGACCACGCTCGGTAAGAGGATGCTCGATGCACTTCTTCAGAACACCGAAGGGCACGGTAGCGATGTCAGCACCCATGAGCGCTGCCTGGGTAACATGGTTCGCGCTGCGGATCGATGCAGCGATGACTTCGCATTCATGGCCAAAATCATAGTTCGCCATGGCCTCGACCACATTCACCAGTTGCGGAATGCCGTCTTCGGAAATATCGTCGAAGCGACCAACGAACGGCGAGATATAGCGCGCACCACTGCGTGCAGCAAGAATCGCCTGCGGCACCGTGAAGCACAGCGTCATGTTCACCGGAATGCCTTCAGCTGCGAGCATCTTCGTTGCAGCCAGGCCTTCGATCATGGTCGGAACCTTCACGACCACATGCTCTGGATCGATCGCGTGGAGCTTCTTGCCATCAGCGAAGATCTCGTCGCGCGTCATCGCGACCGACTCGGCCGAAACGGGGCCTTGCACGATGTCGCAAATAGCTTTGATATGCTCGTGGAAATCGGAAAGCTTGCCACCGACGCGCGAATAGAGCGTGGGGTTGGTGGTAACGCCTGCGATCGCGCCCCAGCTGTTCGCCTCCTCGATTTCCTTAAGACCAGCGGTATCCAAAAAGAATTTCACCATGTCCTCCTTAGACTGGTACACCTATTGGCAGTATGCGAGCACGAAGGCTGCGCGATATGCAAAATGAGGGGGATATAAAAGACGCTTTCATCGTAAACAATCAATCCGCGATACGCAAGCAACAATCAGGAAACCTGCAGAATCAACCGCAGAACAAGCGAGTGCGCGCTGTCCCGCCTGCGTGCGCGTGCAAAAGAGACCTCTTCGCATCAACGCGACCTGAATTTTGCCCCGCTTTTGTTTTGTCTCGTTTTTGACTCCGCTCTTACTGGCCAACAGCTTCGCGGAAGAAGGCGATCTCCTTGGCATAGCCAGGAAGCTCGTTCGGCGTTTCGAGAATGGCCGGTAGCCCCTGCAAGGCAGGATGCTCGAGCACGCACACGAGCGCCTCTGCACCGATCTGGCCTTCTCCGATACGGGCATGCCGATCCTTATGCGCACCGCACGTATTCAGGGAATCGTTGATGTGGAGCGCGCGCAGGTGCTCAAGGCCGATCACGCGATCGAACTCGTCGAGCACGCCGTCCAAGTCATCCTTGATGTCGTACCCTGCATCCCATACGTGGCACGTGTCGAGGCAAACGCCAACCTTTTCAGGACAGTCCATGCGCGCGCGGATCGCTGCTATCTCTTCGAAGGTCGATCCCACCTCCGATCCTTTGCCCGCCATCGTCTCAAGAAGGAGCGTGGTGGTCTGATCGGGCGTGATTACTTGATTCAGAGTTTCAGCAATCTGCTCGATCCCGACGTCGCTCCCCTGCCCCGTATGCGAACCAGGATGCATGTTGAAGAGCTGGTTCGGCGTGTACTCCATACGCGCAAGATCATCCACGAGTGCCTGAAGGGCGAATTCGCGCACCGATTCTTTCGCTGAACACGGGTTGATCGTGTAGGAGCCATGCGCAACGATCTTATCGATGCCTGCCTCTTTGCAAGCTTGTTCGAAGCGTTTGATGTCCTCTGGGTCGATCGCTTTAGCGGCTCCTCCGCGCGGGTTGCGTGTGAAGAAGGCGAATGTGTTTGCATCGATGCTCTGCGCAGTCTTCGCCATCGCTTCATAACCTTTTCCTGAAGACAGGTGGCATCCGATGATCAACTCTTGTTGCATAACAAACCTCTATCGTATTAATGAGCAGATGCGAGCAGCTCTTTTGCATGGGCAAGCGAGGTTTCATCAACGCGCCCAGAAAGCATGCGGGCAACTTCCGCAACACGCTCTTCAGCAGACAGCACTCGGATGTCAGTGGTAAGTTCGGGCGCTTCATGCTTTTCGACAAGATAATGGGCGTCTCCCACTACCGCAACCTGCGGCAAATGCGTGACCACGATGAGCTGATGCGTCTGCGCCAAGTCTTTCAGCACAGCCGCCAACGCAAGTGCGGTCTTGCCTCCAACGCCCGCATCGATCTCGTCGAAAACGAGCGTATCAACATCATCGCAACTGCCCAGCACCACCTTGAGCGCCAGCATCACACGACTGATCTCGCCGCCTGAGGCGATAGCCGATAGCTTTTGCGGAGAAAGCCCTGCGCCAGGAACGAACAGGTAATCGAGCGCCTGCGTTCCCCAACGCGTCCACGCTTCGCGCGCAAGATCCTGAAGCTCCACCACCAAAGAAGCACTCCCCATCTCAAGACGAGCCATCTGAGCGGTGACCGCAGCAGAAAAGCGCGGCGCCATCTCTTCGCGAGCAGCCGCGAGCGCATCAGCCGCAGAAACAAGCCTATCTTCAGCTTCCTCGCGCGCACGCTTCGCTTCCGCGAGCAACTCGTCGCACGAATCATAAGAAGCAATGAGCTGGTTCGCTTCAGCGAAGGTTGCGAAGACCTCATCCATCGTTGGACCATAGCCGCGCATGATGCCCTGAAGCGCTGAAAGGCGCGTTTGCCGCACTTCGAGCTCGTCTTCCGAAAAATCGATGCTCGCCTGATAGCGCGCAAGCTCATGACCCACATCCTCGAGCAAGAAATACGCTTCGCGCACGGCTTTCTGCTGTGCCTCGACCGCCCCATCAACGCCTGCGATCCTGTCGATCGACACCTGAGCATCCTGCAACTTCTCGAGCACGCCACCTTCAGCAGTGAGCACCTGATAGGCTGATCGTGTCTCGCCAACCAGCATCTCGGCGTTCTCATAGAACGGAAGCTCTTGGAGCAGGGCCTCGTATTCGCCAGGTTGCGGATCGACCGCAGCGATCTGCTCGGCGGTGAAACGCGCCCGATCGAGCGCGACAGAATCCGCCTCGCGCAGTTTCTGCAAACGCTCGACTTCCGCCTGTGCAGCCGCACAGGCATCGAACGATTCTTGATAGCGCTCGAGCGCAGGACCGATGCTCGAAGCACCCCATCTATCGAACAGCTTTCGCTGGTACGCGGCATTGAGCAATTGCTGATGCTCATGTTGACCACACAGATCGATGCTCGCGCCAACCCCCGCCGCAAGATCCTTCACGCCCGCAAGCGACCCATCGATGGTCACCCGCGAACGACCATTGAGTCCCACCCGGCGACAAACCACGGTGCCATCTTCAGAGGATGCAACCATCTCTTGTTCGACAGGTTCGCTGTGTTCAGCTGATACCCCTTGTTGGGCAGGTCCGCCATCTTCAACGGGCACTTCTTGCTCATCAGCCTCAACGCTCTCAAGGAAGAAACGTCCCTCAACAGCAAGTTCAGCCGCGCCTTCGCGGATCATTCCCGCATTCGCGCGTTCGCCCACCAAAAGTTTGAGCGCATTCAATAAAGCGGTCTTACCCGAGCCAGTTTCGCCCGTTATCACCGTCATGCCACTTGAGGGTTGAAAAAGGGTATCACGAATGAGTGCCACATTGGCAATATGCATTTCATCGAGCATACGTAGGCCTTTCTCCAGCAACGAATAAGCTGGTCGATTCACGATCAAGAGCGCGTCTTTCGTGATGCCCACAGACGCTGTTGCGCCCCTCGAACCAATGCTTCGATCGAATCAATTATATCGATGCACTTACTTTATGTCTTCGTCGTTGCGTGTTTTGTGCCGCGCGTAAATCATCTGCCAAACTACATAAACGCCCAACACGAACGCGCTCAAATAGCCGACTATCCCAAGCAGCGGCACGCCTAAGAATCGTGGCATCATATCTGTCGTGCAGATGATGCTCGAACCGATGAAGAGACCTGCCGAAATGAGCGCAAAAGCGAGATAGCCCGTAAGCGAATAAACGGTCGATTTAAGATCCTTCGGCATGTTCATCTCAGCGCCAAGGCTGATCTCCCCCTCGTTCAGCATATCGAGCGTATGGGAAAGTTGGGTCGGCAGTTTCGTGCTCGCATCGAGCGAACGGGCGCTCTGGATGCCTATCTCCTTCATCTTCTGGAACATCGCATCGAGAGTGAGCGTTTTCTTCTGGATATGGTCAGATACGATCTCGACGATATTCGTGGTAGGTGAAAGATCAGCGACCACCCCTTCGATGGTCATGAATCCGCGCGCAAGCATGGTGAACGATGGATTGATCACCAAATTTTGAGAGCGCAGGATCTCGATGACATCCATGAATGCTTCACCGATGTTGATGTCCTCCAGATTGGCGTTCGCGTACGAATTCAGCAATTCTGCCATCTGTTGCAATAACCGCCCTTGATCGACCGGTCCCTTGATAGAAGTAAGACCGAGCGCTGCCTCCTTGAGCTCGTAAGGGTCTTTCGCAGCAATGGCCGCGAACGCTTGATTCACCAACGCCCGCTGAGAGGAATCGAGTGAGCCGGTCATGCCCAGATCGATCCAGACGATCTCTTGGTCGCGCACGATGATGTTGCCCTCGTGCGGATCGGCATGGAAGAATCCCGCATCGATCACCTGCATGATGTAATTCTGCGCCAAGCGGTTCGCGAGCTCGTCGAGGTCGTTACCCTGCGCGATGAGCGCAGCATGGTCGTTTATCTCTGGCCCCGAGACATACTCCATCACCAGAATGGACTCCGAAGAATACTCAGGATACGGACAGGGACACGTGACCCCCGCGCTTCCTTCAAGCTCCTGGTGAAACTGCACCAGATTATTGAGCTCGATCGTGAAATCAAGTTCGTTTGCGGTAGTGCGCTCGAGCTCGGTCAAAAGGCCTTCCAGCGTTCCTACCAGCTCTTTATGTTCGATAGTGCCGACCTCAGCGAACGTCAGAAGATGCCGCAACAGGGTCAAGTCCTCAGCCATCTCCTCCTTGATCCCCGGACGACGAACCTTCACTGCCACTACCGAGCCATCCAAGAGCGTGGCCTTGTGCACCTGTGCGATCGAGGCAGACCCCAGCGGGCTCTCTTCGATCGATGCGAACACGGTATTCCAGGGATGACCGAAGTCTTCCTCGATGCACGCGATAACGGTGGCAAAGTCGAGCGGATCGACATTGCTGCGCAACTCCGCGAAGGCCTCGCAATAATCCTTGGGCAAGATGTCGGCACGGTTCGAAGCAAGCTGCCCGATCTTCACGTAAGTGGGACCCAGATCCTCCAAGAAGAGCACGGCCTTTTGGGGATCCATGCCGTGAAGAACCTGGTCCTTGTGCACGATCTCGAGTATCTCTTTCGCACGCTTGCCAGAGGTCTTATCGTTGACGGTCACTTGGGCAAGCTTCATCAACTGCTTGAATGTTGGCATCGCTTGTTCCTCCTGAACACAAGATCGGCTTCGATGCAGGAGCTTGCAGGTATCCCGCATCCAGCGCTGTTCATCAAAAGAGTAGCGAAAAGCGAACAGCTCCCACCAAGAAAACAAGAATTGAAAACGAGCTGTGGTTTTTATCGAGTGTCCTGCCAGGTGTCACATCTTGATCAAAAAACATGCGATCAGAAAGACCCAAGAGAAACAAATGCACTAAACTAAAGCAAGGGGAAAGATTAAGGGGGATCCATGGAATTCGAGACCATTCTTACTGAAGAACGTGATGGCATCTTCATCATCACCTTCAACCGCTTAGAAGCGCGCAACGCCATGAACAATCTGATGACCAAAGAGATCGGTGATGCCCTTGAGTATTGGGATCACAACGATGATCTGCGCGTTTGCATCATCACCAACAACGGACACGTCTTCTGTGCAGGATCGGATCTAAAGGAACTGGCAGCAGGTGCTTATGAAGTGCCCGAGGGACGTGAGAAATGGGGCTTTGCGGCTATGACCAAGCGCTCTTTCGACAAGCCGATCATCGCGGCGGTGCATGGCAAAGCTCTCGGCGGCGGCATGGAGATCGTTGCCGCATGCGATCTCGCGGTTGCTGCGAACGATTCTGTTTTCGGCTTGCCCGAGCCCCGTGTTGGCCTTACGGCAGCAGGTGGCGGTCTTCTTCTCCGCCTTGCTCAGCAGATCCCGATGAAGTTCGCCATGGAACTCATGCTGGTCGCAGAACCCATCTCTGCGCAAAAAGCTAACGACTGGGGAATCGTGAATTACGTCGTGCCCGATGATCAGGTGCTGGATAAGGCCATCTACCTGGCGCAAAAGATCATTCTTGGTGCGCCGCTCTCGATCAAATACACCAAGAAGACCGTTATCGAGACCATGGGTGAGAACTTCCCCTATCCCTCGAAGGGCTGGGAGACGCTCGAAGAATACGAGAAGATCACGCGCGCGAGCGAAGACGCCCACGAAGGCGAGGTCGCATTCGCCGAGAAGCGCAAGCCTGTCTGGACGGGTCGCTAACCAACGAACGGCAGCCGATGTCTCACGAACAAAGCGTGCCACATATCCATTCGAATGAGAACGAAGGCCGGTCGCACGATCGGTCTTCGTCGCTCGAAGACGCAACGCTTGCGCGCGCGAACAAGCTGATACCGCCGTGCGTTGTCTCGGTGATCGACCTGCTTGAATCCGCAGGTTACGAGACTTGGCTCGTTGGCGGTTTCGTTCGCGACCTCTTGCTCGAATGCCCGCTTCACGATTTCGATCTCACTACTGCTGCTCCTTGGCAGCAGGTGAAAGAGCGCTGCGTTGCTGCGGGCTACGCAGCGCATGAGACGGGCACCAAGCATGGGACCATCACGGTGGTTGCAGATGATACCGCACTCGAGATCACCACGTTTCGAACTGAAGGAGCCTATCTCGATCATCGTCACCCTTCCGAGGTCATCTTCACCGACTCGATCGAAGAGGATCTTGCCCGCCGCGATTTCACTGTGAACGCAATGGCATTCCATCCGGTACGTGGCATCCTCGATCCCTTCGGTGGCCAGACCGATCTGCGCAAGAGAATGATCCGCTGCGTAGGAGACGCGCATGCACGCTTCTCTGAAGATGCGCTGCGTATCTTACGCGCGCTGCGTTTTGCGTCCCAGCTCGACTTCACCCTGGAACCGAAAACTGCTCAGGCTGCGCTCGATCAACGCGAAGACCTGCGCTTGATCGCTGGTGAACGGATCGAAGACGAGCTGACCAAGCTTCTCTGCGGCGAAAACGCCTACCGAGTGCTCATGGAATATGCAGAGATTCTGAATGTGGCGCTTCCCGAGCTCATCGCCATGGAGGGCCTCGACCAGAAGACGAAATATCACATCTACGATGTTTACGAACACACCGCTTGGGTGGTGCATTACTCGCCCGCCACCCCGCTCGCGCGCTGGGCAGCGCTCTTGCATGATATCGGCAAGCCCGATACCTTCTTCACCGACGAAGAAGGCGTAGGCCACATGTATGGCCATCCGAAAGTGAGCGTTGAGCACCTGCACAGCATCGCAAAACGACTGCACTTTTCACGCGCGTTCACGAACGATCTTGCCCTGCTCGTGCGCTATCACGATACGCGCCCAGCGCCCACGAAGAAGTCGATTCGCCGACTGTATGCCAAGCTCGAGAACAAGGAATATCTCTTCCATGCCATGTGCGATCTGATGCGCGCCGATTCGCTTGCGCAAGCGCCCGAATACCACGAGCGCGTGAACGAAATCGATGAGCTCGAAGCACTCTTCGATGAGATGATCGCTGAAGATGAGGTGTTCTCGCTGCGCGATCTGCCTCTCTCAGGCAAGGACCTGATCGAAGCGGGCATTCCAGAAGGTCCTGCTATCGGCGAAGCACTCGAAGCAGCGTTCCAAGAGGCAGTCGAAGAGCGGCTGCCCCTCGATCACGATGCCCTCCTCGCCTTCGCCCTCAGCTTTCACAAAAGGTGACAAACTACCCGGTCGTTCGACACCAACTCAATCAGCGGAGAGGGTGAGACAACGAGGTGACTCTTTGCCGACTAAATTCATTTTTAATAAAACCCGAGCAAAGCAGCGACGCACGAGAGAACCTGCAGAATGCAGGTTCTTGAGCAGGGAAGCGGGGAACCTCGTGTCTCGCGCTCGGCGCTGATCGAGTTGACGATGAACTAAAAAGATGACGAACGACCGGGTAGTTTGTCATCTATGGCGGTGTTGAGGTGCCAACCGTGATTCACCGGACCATGGCCGCTGCCGAGCTGTAAATCATGTGCAAGTGCTTGGGTGAGATAGAACTTCGCGCGCTTGACCGCATCGACGAGCTCGCACCCTTGCGCCAAATAACACGCGATCGCCGAGGAGAGCGTGCAGCCCGTACCATGCGTGTTCGGCGTTTCGATGCGCGGCTCGCGAAGCCAGAACTCCGTGCCGTCTTCTGTGAGCAGCAGATCGTATGCTTGTCCTGATTCGAAGACGTGATCGCTCACTACCTCCGATCCTGAAACGTATAAACGCACCGGTTCTTCCCCGCTCCCGAAACTCTCAAGATGGCCACCCTTCACGAGCACCGCTCGCGCGCCAAGCGCCTGAATAGCGCGCGCTGCCTCTGCCATCTGCTGCGGTTGCGTGATGGTGATTCCGCTGAAGACCTCTGCCTCGATCAGATTGGGCGTGACCACACTTGACAACGGGAATAGTTCGCGAACCAAACTTTGCGCCACATCGTCAGTTGCCAGTGATGCTCCGCTCGTTGCGATCATCACCGGATCGAGCACGATGTTCTCCGCGCGGTAAGCACGTAGCGATTCTGCGATGGCCTTGATCAGCGCAGGATTCGCCACCATGCCGATCTTGACCGCATCAGGGCGAATATCGGCGAAGATCGCCTCGATCTGCTCGGCAAGGAATCCAGGTGTGGTTTCTTGCACTCCCAACACGCCCATGGTGTTCTGCGCAGTAAGCGCCGTGATGGCCGATTGACCATACACCCCAAGCGCCGTCATGGTCTTCAGGTCTGCTTGAATGCCTGCGCCCCCACTCGAATCTGAACCTGCTATGGTCACTACGCTCTTCATAACGCCCTCATCCCTTACTCTTGAATATTCACCTAGCGCGCTACCTTTTTCGCCCAGCCGCATCTCAAAGCGCTTCGGCCACCTTCGACAAGCGCTCAACCGCACCTGCCAGATCAGCCTGCGCGAAGATAGCAGACACCACTGCGATGCCCGCAATGCCCGTCCCCGCAAGTTCGCACGCATTGTCTGCCGTGATCCCTCCAATAGCTACCACAGGGATCGAAACCGCGGCGCAGATCTGTCGCAACACCTCATGATCGATCGTCCATGTGTCTTGCTTCGTTGACGTTGGAAACACCGCGCCTACCCCCAGATAGTCGGCACCTTCAGCCTCCGCTTTGCGCGCCTGCTCAAGCGTTTTTGCCGTAACGCCGATGATAGCCTGGTCGCCAAGCGCACGCCGCGCTTCAGCACAGGGGATATCCTCCTGCCCGATATGCACCCCATCAGCGCCAATACGCAAAGCGAGCTCGACATCGTCATCGATCAGAAATGGTATGTCAGCCTGCGCGCACAACGTCTGCGCCTCACGCGCAAGCGCGTCTTTCTCTTCAGGCGCAGCGTGCTTTTCGCGATGCTGCACGCAGGTGATCCCGCCTGCGGAAAGAGCCTCTTGCAAGACCTCCTTGAAGCTACGCCCGTAAAGCCACGAGCGATCCGTGACCGCATAGAGCCTCAAGGCATCGCGAATCTCTTCTTTGCTCCACGTTCGCATACGACTAGTATTCGTCACCAAGGTCGATCACGAGACCATCCATGATGGTATTGACCGTGCGAACCGCACACATCTTGCCGCACATCGTGCATGATTCCTCATTCGTTGGCGGTGCACTCTCGAAGTATTCGCGCGGCTTGACCGGGTCGAGCGCCAGATCGAACATCTCTTCCCAATCGAAGCGCCTGCGCGCATCGCTCATGCGATTATCCCGGTCACGCGCACCGGGAATTCCCTTAGCGATATCTGCCGCATGCGCCGCGATCTTCGTAGCCACTAAACCCTCGCGCACATCGTTCACATCGGGAAGGCGCAAATGCTCAGCCGGCGTAACATAGCAAAGGAAATCCGCACCGCTGCTCGCGGCCACCGCGCCACCAATAGCAGCCGTGATGTGGTCATAGCCTGGTGCGATATCGGTGACCAGCGGTCCGAGCACATAGAACGGCGCATCATGACAGAGACGCTTCTGTAGCTTCATATTGGCCGCGATCTCATCGATAGCCATATGGCCCGGGCCTTCGACCATCACCTGAACGCCCGCATCCCACGCACGCTTAGTGAGCTTACCGATCTCGATCAACTCGGCGATCTGCCCAGCATCGGTAGCATCATACCCACAGCCAGGACGCATCGCATCGCCAATGCTGATCGTCACATCGTATTCGTGCAGGATCTCGAGCACGTCATCGTAGTATTCGTAGAACGGATTCTCGTTACCCGTTGCCTCCATCCAAGCGAAGATGAGCGAACCGCCCCGCGAGACGATGTTCATCAAACGACCCGTCTCCTTGAACGATTCGATCACGCGCCTGTTCATGCCCGCATGGATGGTTACGAAATCCACGCCGTCTTCAGCATGACGGCGCACCACATCAAGGAAGTCCTGCGGTGTGATGGAGATGAGCGCCTTCTCCAAATAACCGATCGCATCGTACATGGGCACCGTGCCGATCATAACGGGAGCCATCTCGAGCAGCTGCTTGCGGAACTCCTGGGTCTTGCCATGGTTCGACAGATCCATGATACCTTCCGCGCCAAGCTCAAGCGCCACGCGAACCTTCTCAAGTTCGACTTCGGGATCGATCAGGTCGCCTGAGATTCCTAGGTTAACGTTGACCTTCGTGCGCAAGCCCGTGCCCACACCCTCAGGATCGAGATTCTTATGATTGATATTCGCTGGAATCGCGATAGTACCTGCCGCAACACGTGCGCGGATCTCTTCAGGAGTCTTGCGCTCCTTCTCTGCAACGCGCTTCATTGCATCAGTGATGATTCCTTGCCGAGCGGCATCGATTTGCGTGATCGTCATGATCGCATTCCCTTCGTTGGCATTATCCAGACAGGTTCATCGGGTCGGAGCACCGCTCCCTCTCAGCCTGCAACGCGCAAGCTCCCCGTATGTAATCGTGGCATCTCAAACCACTACGTGAAAGTATAGCTCATTCAGATGCACCTTCGGCTGGCATTGATCGCGCTACCAAATTGTTGTGCATGCCGTATCATGGATAACCATGATGTTCCATCGCAGAAATATGGATAAGAATCGGCCGCGCTTCAAAGCGGACAAGCGCTTCCTTATCATCGTTGCCTTAGCGATCGTGTTCACTGCTGCAGTTCTGCGCGCTCCTATCACTTCGATGGGCGCTCTGTGCGTTGAGGTACAAGACGATCTTGGCCTTTCATCTGCAGCGATGGGCCTGGTGACCACGCTTCCCCTTCTTGCGTTCGCCGCCTCAGCACTTTTCATGAGCGCACTATCGGAACGTTTTGGGAAAAGCCGCGTGCTTGCTTTTGGTTGCACGGCGATCATCATCGGGATCCTCCTGCGCTCGTTCGCTGGTCCGTTCGGCCTTTTCTTCGGCACGATCCTTCTCGGGTTTGGCATCTCTTCAGGAAACGTGCTGCTGCCTTCGGTCGTGCGTGACAACTTTCCTGCCCATGTAGGCGTGATGACCGCCCTCTACACCACCACCATCAGCGTCTTCGCTGGAGGCATCGCGGGATTCAGTTCCGCGCTCGTCGCTGCCTCTTCCGACTGGCGCACGGTCTTGACGATGGTCGTTCCTTTCGCCGCGATCGCACTCTTACTCTGGATAGTAGCGCGCTGCATGATGAGACCGACGAAGAGCACGCCCGAGCATCGGGTACTTCGCCTGCATCCTGCGACCCTGATCAGCCAGCATCTCTTGAAGCAGCCTCTCACCTGGTGGATAACGGGTCTCTTCGGCGTTCAATCGATCCTCTTCTTCAGCCTCGTAGCCTGGCTTCCCGCCATCCTTACTGAAGGCGGAGTGAGCGCATCGGCGATCACCACCTGTGTTGCTCTCTTCCCTATTGTGGGCATTCCCTGCACGATCTTCGTTCCGCCCATTGCCCAACGTCTCAAGCGACAGCGTTTGTTCGGTGCGAGCATTGGGATGATCTGCGTAGTGGGCATCGTGGCGCTCTTCTTCGTGAATGCCGATGCAACAGCGATCGTGGCCACCGTTATCGTGGGCTTCGCACTGGGTGCGCCCTTCTGTTTGTGCATGTACTACTTCGGCGTGCGCACCGAGAACCCCGAAGATTCCTCGAAGCTCTCCAGCATCTCGCAAACATTCGGCTACCTTATGGCAGCCATCGGTCCAGCCTGTCTCGGACTGCTCGTCGATCTATCAGGGTCATGGTTCTTGCCGCTTACGGTCATGCTCGCGCTCTCGATCGTGCTGGTCATATGCGGCTGGAAATCTGGAAGCGGCACGATTCCTGCTGGTCCTGCGAAAACGGATTAGCTTGTTCACCTCGTGCTTAGCGCAAACAGGACTGCGATGCTGCGCCTCGTTGCGTTCGTGCACTATGACTGCTCGCGCAACCCTTACTCTTACTTGATGAAGGATTCACCAGCGTATGAGATACCCTTGAGCTCGCTTAGCGGAAGAAAGATCCAGGCGCTTCCCTCTTCTAACGAAATATGCGCAGGCGCGCCCGTCAGTTCATTCGAAATGCCCAACGGAAAACGGTTCGTAAGCCGAGCGTCTTCAAGACCGTATGCCAAGCCTGTTTCATAGACTCCTGAAACGCTATCGGAATGAGCGAGCACTGAGCAGATTCCTTGTGAGCCTGCTGCGATCTCAAGCTGATTCAATTCGCCTTCAGCATCGAGCGCAACGACAACTTCTTCTTCCGTAACGCCCCACACCCGCTGACCTTTGCGCGCAGCAGCTGCCATCAACTGCAGGTTAGCGAGCGAATGATCGAGGCGTGCATAAAGGCCGTCGCACATGACGATATGCGTGAATCCTTCATCGATCGCGAAGTTGAGCGCGAGGTCCATATCGGTGAAGTCTTTGTGAGGATCGAAAGGGTGAACGCACACACCACCTTCTGCTTCTTGCGGAACGAACCCGAGCGAATCGAAATCGCCGAAGACATGGTGCGGTGCGATCCCTCGCTCTACAAGCGCCGCATACCCTGCATCGACCGCGATGATCGCATCGAACAAGAAGTCCTTGAGAACAAGATTGAGGCCTTTATGTTCAGTAGGTGCGCCCCCTACCAGCAAGCAAGAATGCATGATGCTCCTTCGCGCTTCAGTGATGTTTGCTAGAATACCATAGGAGTGAGTCGGGCAACCGCGCCGCGTGCGGTGAGGAAAGTCCGGGCTTCAAAAGGCAAGATGCCAGCTAACGGCTGGGCGGGGTGACCCGACGGATAGTGCCACAGAAAAGAAAACTCCTGGTCTGAGACGTCTCAGGACATCATCAACAGGTATTCCCCTGCGATGTCGGTTGATTCTAAGGCGCATTCAGCGCTTCAGATCTGCGTGAAGGATGAACGAGCAGCCTTGACTGCGCTGTGAGTGAATCCTGAACGCTGAGATGATGTGCTGAGGCGCCTCAGGCTATGGAAAAGCTGAAACGGTGCGGTAAAAGCGCACCAGCATGCTGGTAACAGTATGGCTTGGTAAACCCCATCTGAAGCAAGCGCAAATAGGAGTGCGATACGGTCGCCTTTCCGTGCATTCGGGTTGCGTGCTAGAGCTTCTTGGTAACAGGAAGTCGAGATAAATGGTTGCCGATCACAGAACCCGGCTTATAGACTCACTCCCCTTTCTTTATTACGCAAGGACAGCCAGGCCTATAAGCGCCGCCCAACCAGCGAAGAGCGCTTACATTGCTCGATCAGTGAAGAGCGCGAGGCACGAGGTTCCTGGTTGAGCAAGCAGCTGAGCCCATGGGGTACTTAAATTACTCTGAGTCCGCATTCTTGATTTGTAATAGGTTGTCCGAAGGAGCGAAGCGCATGAGCTTGCCTTTAAGGCAAGCGAACAGCGAAAGCGGGTAATTACAAGTGCCCCATAGGCGTGCTGCTTGCGCGTGAGAACAGAAAAGGTGTCGAACGACCGGGTAGTTTGTCACCCGCTAAAGAACAGGCAGCTCGGAAAGCCAAGCGGCGATGAGGGGTTCGGGAGCATCGATGGCAAGGCGCTTGTGGCGGCTTGTCTGCCCTTGCACCACCTCCACTTTCGATTTCGCGATCCCCAGCTCAGAAGCGATCAGCTTGCAGAGTGCTTTGTTCGCCTTGCCGTTATCGGGCGGCGCGGTCACGCAGGCCTGCACTTCATCCAAACCTTCGATGGATTTTATGCCCAAAACAGCATCACGCCCCGAGCGGGGCGTGAGACGTAGTGCAAGTTTATAGGGTTGACCAGCCATGAGACCTTAGTCGATCTCGTCAAAGGTGAAGGAATCATCCGCATCGCCGTAGCCGGAAAGATCCTTCGAAGACTGCGAGGGCTTCGGAGGTGCCGGGCTGGCAACAGCAGGATTGACCGTAGGTGTGGTGTACGTTGCGGTTGAAGGAGAAGGAGACCATTTCTTTGCAACAGGTTCAGCCTGCGCATCTTCATCGATCAAGCCTTCAGGAATAACGATATCGGACGTGTTATCGCCGCCGATCTCGGAAAGACGCTTCGTAGAAGCAGCGATGAAGTCCTTGAGCATCTCCTGATACTGCTCACGTACCTTCTCACGGCTGACCGTGAGTTCGCTGATCTGCTCGATAATACGCTGCTTTTCGCCATCAGCCTTATCGAGAATGCGCTGACCTTCTTCTTCGGCGTTACGACGGATGTTCTCGCCATCGGTCTTCGCCTTTGAAACGATCTCATCGGCCGTGCGCTGCGCGATGATGAGCGCCTGCGCGATAGCATTGTCTTCGCTCTTGCGCTCGCCAAGCTGACTTTCGAGCTCTGCGATACGTGCATCCTTCTCAGCAAGAGCAGCTGAATCCTCCGAAGAAGGAGCTGCTTGTTGCTGCTGGTTCGCGCTAGCCGGCGCGCTCTTCGCCTCAGCGAGCTGGGCACGCAGGTGGGCAATTTCATCGTTGAGCGCATCGATCTCATCGGAAACGTGCTCAAGGAAGACATCTACTTCATCGACATCGTATCCACGACGCTCGATCTTGAAACTCTGCTGCTGAATATCCTCGGATGTAATCGCCATAACAACCTCTCTTGCCTGGTAAATATGCGCGCTTTAGAACAATGATACTATAAATCGCACCCCGAACTGTAACACAAGTAACGCGATAATAGGGGTAATGTCCACCATCCCACCAATAGGGGGGATAAGTCGTTTAAAAAGATTCAAAAAAGGATCACAGATCTTACCAAGGGCGTTGCGAATCTCCTCAATGATGCCGCCCATCGGGAACCACGAGAGCAGAACATAGATAACGATGACGAAACTGTAGGCATCTGAAAGCGAAATGAGAATGTACTGCCAGCTCACGTTGTATCCTTTCCTTCCTTATCCACGACCAGCTCGACCCTCTCGCCGAAGCAGCCGATCGGCAAAACGCTAGAGCACCTTCTTGAGGCGCAGTTGATCGCGCTCAACGAGCGTGAGCTTCCCATCCTTTATGATCGAGAACACCTGCGGTGCTTCATAGGTGATCTGCATATCGAGCGCTGCGACCGCGCCGAACGCGAAATCGAGAATGCGCTTCGAGAGGCCCGCGTTCACATATTTGAGATTCAAGATGACCACGCTCCCCTCTTTGAGCATGGTGACGATATTGACCGCTTCTTCGAAGTTCTTCGGCTCGAAGATCTCTACCTTACGGGTGAAATGCCCACCAACGCTCGAAGTGCGATTGGCAGGAGCAGGACTCGATGCGGAAGGATCGGTCGAAGCGAACAGGCCATCAAGGCCGCTCGACCCCGTAGAGGGCATCACCGAGGTCTTCGCTGCATCTTGACGCTGATACGGCGAAACGAAATCGCGATACGCCGTTTCAGGTCGATCGAAACCGATCGTATCGGCTGGGTCGGAATCGAGATCGGCGCTCACGCTCACGCGACTGCTCGAGCGCGTGCCAAAACGGGAATCCGCCGTATTGGAGAGATATCCCGGGACCGACGACGAGGTAGGCACGCTATAATTCCGCGGCTGTTCAGGCGTCATTACCCCATAGGCCGAAGTCGTGCTCTTGATATCGTCAAGTGAGACAAGGCGCGCCGGACGCGTGCGATAAGGATCGCGCGTGGTGTACGTATCGGAATAGGAATCGCCATAAGAGTCGACCGCATACGATTCATCATAGCCATATTCGCCATAATCGTCGAAATTCGGGTCGTAAGCGTAATCTTCGTAATCGTACTCTTCTTGCGCGTAATCGTCCTTATCGGCATTTCGCGACCCGAAGTTGAGTTTGCCTTTTATGCTTTCAACGAAGCTTCCTGCAGATTTTGAAGGATTGGGAAAATCCATAAAGCCTTTCCTTTGCAAGCCTTGCGCTCCACCAACTGAAGCACACGACTCTCTGTCCTACTCGAACGAGGGATCGAATATCGCTCGTCCAACCCTTACTATAGTAGTGCCTCGCTCGACTGCTTGAGGCCAGTCTTCGGTCATACCCATAGAAATATCAGACAGCGTGACATCAACGCCTGCTTGATCAAGGCGCGCCTGCAATTCATCGCGCAGCTTCGCAAGCCCACCGAAGGATAGCTCGATCGCCTCTTCATCGGCACGCGGCGCCATGGTCATGAGCCCTTGGATGCACACATGCGAAAGATCCGCCGCCTGCGCGATAACCTCATACACCTCGTCAGGACGAAAGCCGCTCTTAGATTCCTCACCTGAAACATTCACTTCGAGCAAGACGGGCTGAACCTTATCGAGCTCTGCCGCTGTCTTATCGATCTTGGGAAGATGCTCTGCTTTGCACACCGAATGGATGAGGTCTGCAGCAGAAACGATATCGTGAATGCGGCGCGATTGGATATTGCCGATGAAATGCCACGTCTCTTGAGGAAACGCCGCGCGCTTGCGCAGAAGCTCATCGGGACGGTTCTCGCCGAATGCATGCGCACCACCTTCGATAGCCTCCTGCACCTGGTCGAGGTCGACAGTCTTAGAAACTGCGAGCAGCAACACTTCATGCGGGTTACGACCTGCCTTTTCACAGGCTCGGTCCACTTCAGCACGCACACACTCATACCGCTCTTTTGTTGACATACCGGATGCTCCTTCGAAGTTGCGTATCGTCTTTATCCTACTATATCGCACCCGAGAAAAGGGCGTGGGCATGCTGCTGAACCGTAAACGACGTTAGAGACGGATCGCGAACGCACCGTGGCGACCCGACACGCCATCTTGCGCTCTGAAGGAGAAGAAACGATCATTCTCACATACCGTACAACAGCCCAGATCGCAGATACGCGCAGGGTCGATGCCGCGCGCAATAAGCTGAACGCGCAAGGCAGCTCCCAGATCGATATGCGTCTCATTGAAACGGCACTCCTCACCGAACTTCGTAACGAAAAGGGCATGAACATCTGCGCCCGTTTCAAAGCATTCGCGATGGATATAAGGGCCGATATAGACACTGGTTTGGGCTGCAAGCTCACTTCGACTAAAGCCGTGCTCCTGGCACTCTTGGTCGAGCATGAGGCCGAGCGCTTTCGCTGAGATCTCGTTCTCGATACCGCGCCAGCCTGCATGCACGACCGCGAAACGGCCCGTAGGCAGCACGATGATAACCGGCATGCAATCAGCAAAGCACAGGAGCGCTCCCACCTCATGCGCGGAAACGATAATCCCATCGGCGCCTTCAGCTGCTGCCCGCTGTACGCGAGCGACCTCACGTGCCGCCCCAACCGTAAGCACCGTATCGCCGTGCACTTGTTTTGGAACGATAAGCGCCTGTTCGGATTCCTCAAGTGAAGGGTCCAGCGCAGAGAAGAGCAATGCACGGTTCTGGAGCACCTTATCAAGATCGTCTTGTACATGCGAGCCCAGATTGAGCGAAGCATAAGGCCCTTCGCTCACGCCGCCTGCGCGCATAGTGAACGCAATGCGCACGCCGCACGCTTCGAAGAGCGCTTCATCGGTGAAAACAGGCACAGACGCAAAACAGCCCTCATCGAGCGTTGGTCGTGGCAAGATGAGGGCTGTCATAACGAACCTTTCAGGCAGAGACGCAATGTGTGCGTCTCTCTTGTGCGCTTACTGGCGCTTCAGGAAATCGGGGATGTAATCCTCGTCGGCAAAACGCGGCTCGTTGGAGTAGAGCTGCTGATAGGTGCTCTGCGTCTGCTGAGGAGCCTGGTTTTGCTGCGCACCATTGCGCGGCGTAGTGGAGTTGAATACGTTATCTTTGCGCGAGAAATCCATGGCAGATTGCGCAGTGTTCGCTTTGAACCCAGTCGCGATGACCGTGATGCGCACTTCTTCCTGCATTTCCGGATCGACGATCTGGCCGTAGATGATGTTCGCGTTCTCATCGGCCACGGCTTCGACCACACGCGCTGCCTCGTCCACTTCGGAAAGCGCAAGGCTCGGACCGCCCGCGATGGAGAAGAGGATGCGGGAAGCACCTGCGATGGAAGTTTCGAGCAGGTTGGAGTTGATAGCTTGCTGAGCTGCATCGAGCGCACGTGCTTCGCCCGAAGAGATGCCGATGCCCATCATAGCCGTGCCCGCGTCCTTCATGACCGTGCGGATATCCGCGAAGTCGAGGTTGATGAGACCCGGGATGGTGATGAGGTCGGTAACGCCCTGAATGCCCTGACGCAGCGTATCGTCTGCGATACGGAACGCATCGAGCATGCTAGTTTTCTTGTCGACGATCTCGAGCAAGCGATCGTTCGGGATGACGATGAGCGTGTCGACCTTCATGGAAAGGAAGTCGATGCCCTGCTCTGCCTGGTTGCGACGGAGACGACCTTCGAAGCTGAAGGGCTTCGTGACGATGCCTACGGTAAGTGCGCCGATCTCTTCACGGGCGATCTCGGCAACGACTGGTGCAGCGCCCGTGCCCGTGCCGCCGCCTTCGCCAGCAGTAACGAACACCATATCAGCATCAGCGAGCGCTTCACGGATCTCTGCGCGAGATTCCTCTGCTGCCTGGCAACCGATCTCAGGATTCGCACCTGCACCCAAACCGCGCGTAAGCTCTTCGCCGATGTGGATGGTCTTGTCTGCATCAGAGAGCAGCAGCGCCTGGCGATCGGTATTCACTGCGATGAATTCAACACCGCGCACGCCCGCTTCAACCATGCGGTTGACCGCGTTCGTGCCGCCGCCGCCAACTCCTACAACCTTGATGACTGCAAGATTATCAGCGCCTAATATTTGTTGCATAACATGCCCGCTTTCAATATTTAAAAAATCATACGTACGGGAATGCCTACCCGCGAATACTTGGATTAATTGTACACAAGAGCCGATTGATTGAAAACAATAAACTGCTCAAATGTAACTAAACTGCACGCCAGATCGGTTTATTCACCGTGCGCACGTTGATATAAGCGATCTTGCCGGGATGCTCACGCATGAGCTCCAGACAGACGCGCTCCTTATCGCGAATATCCGATGAATCGCCGAATGCGATCTCGACCCCATTGTTCAAGGTGAGCGCGGTTGAATCAGAACTTGCCGCAGAGACCGACTTCACCTGGTCGGCAAGTTCGGTCGACATGCCATCGATGATAGCAAGGGCGTTCGAGATGTTGGGATTGTTGCATTGCGAACCAGCTTCAGGAACAGCACCGTACGGCACGCTCGAGATATGCAGCGCTGCATCGACATCTTCGTAGACCTGTGGCGCGAGCTGCTGACCCTCTTCGCTGTTGCGGTCGGGGATCTGCATGAGCCACGTACCATCCGAGGCGAGCGCCCAGGTTTGCTGGTTGTCGTTGTCGTCGATCACCACATCGACCACCGCCACGATATCGCGCTCGGTGATGTTCAAGTTGAGCGTGTCGGGGAAATGGCGCTCGACAGAAGCATCCAAGACCCAGGGATTCGATTCAAGACGCCCTTCGATGCCACCCGCATCCACATTGAGCAGCGTCGTTCCCTCAGGCACCGCTGCAAGCTGCGCGGTCTCCTGGTCGGTAAGATGGTGAACGCCTGAAACCGTGATCTTGTTCACCGGGAACAAGTCCGTGCGGCTCAAGATAAAGAGCCCCACCGCCATCACCGCCACGATGATCACCACCACAATGCCGATGATGAGTCCTTTGCGCGATTTCTTCTGCTGGGTTTGACGCCGATTCGAACGCACCTGAGAAACACTCACTGAGCGCAACGGCTCGTTACGATACGTCTGACGCGCTGATCCTCTTCCCTGTGCGCGTGAACCCTGCCCTGCAAGATAACTGCTATCGACATTAGGAAGGCTCGAACCATAGCTTGACGTGCGCCGCGAATTCGCATGCGAAGAGACGGGAGCCGGACGAGTATTGCGCGCGCGGTTCGAAGGAAGCGATACGTTCGCATCGCGATAAGCGCTGTGCGAAACACGCCGTTGTGGTGGCCGAGCAGCAGTTTGCTTCTTGGCGCCTGCACGATTGTTCTGAGGCATGCGCACCGAACGATCCTGACTCGGACGTCCCTTGACCGAAGAAGGCAAGGCTGAGGTCTTATCAGCTCTTGAATTCTTCTTCGAACCCAAGGAATTTGACCTCCGGTTGAAGTTCGATGCCATAGTGTTCCTTCACCTTTTCTTGTGCGCGCTTGATGAGTGCAAGCACGTCAGATGCGCAAGCCTTGTTCTTGTTCACAATAAAATTAGCATGTTTTTCCGAGATTTGTGCGCCTCCACACATACTCCCCTTAAGCCCCACTTCATCGATAAGAGCGCCGGCTGAAGCACCTTCGGGATTCTTGAACACGCTTCCACAAGAAGGGTATTCGAGCGGTTGCGAGGCTTTGCGCCGCTCAAGGAGCGTACGCATCTTATCGTGGATGTTGCCTGAGAGCGCTGGGGTAAGTTGTAGCTCAACCTCGACGATGATCTCGTCGGGCGCAAACGACGTGGAGCGATAAGCCCATTCGATGTCGCTCGGCGCATAGCGCTTCAAGCCCTGATCAGGTGCGAACGTGGTAACGGATACCACACGCGATCCGATCCAATCGTCTTTCGTCCCTGCGTTCATGCGCACCGCGCCGCCCACGCTTCCCGGGGTTCCGACCGCGAATTCCATGCCGCTATATCCCCGATGGAAGACTTCTTGGACCAGGCGAGACAAGGTGGTACCGGCACCCACGACCACGCGTGCGTTCTCTTCGTCGAACTTCCAGTTCCTGAACTCACCGGCAAGCACGATGACCGCACCCTTGAAGCCTGCGTCGGAAACGAGGAGATTACTCCCCTTGCCCACAACGACCCAGGGGCATTCGTCGGCTTTGCAAGCAGCAAGTGCTGCCGAAAGAGCTGCTGGCGAATTCACGAGGATATAGGCGCGCGCAGGCCCGCCGATGCGATAGCTCGTATGCTTGGAAAGCGGTTCGTCTAAGCGGATCTCGCCATCGAAGCTATCTTCGAACCGTAGTAATTCAAGATCAGAAGCGTGTCGCGCCATCAGTCGCGATCCTCCAATTCACGTTCCTTAAGAGCAGCGAGCAGCTCGGGGCCGATCGCGGTCACATCGCCCGCGCCCATCGTGATGATCAGGTCGCCCGGCTCGAGCACCTCGAGCAGCGCTGGCACTACCTTCATGCGATGCGGAACAAACGAAGTCTGCTCGGGATGACCCTCGTGATCGAGTACCACCTGCATGAACGTTGCCCCCGTAACACCAGGGACCGGCGCTTCACCTGCCGAATACACATCCATGAACGTGACACGGTCAGCTTTGTCGAAGGCGCGTCCGAATTCATCGCGCAGCACTTCGGTGAAGAGCTTCACGCGTGAATAGCGATGTGGCT
>FR895135.1:56396-94227 GCA_000435675.1 Eggerthella sp. CAG:298
TCATCCACGATGGTGATGCCACCAGCCTCGCCCACGCGATCGAAACGACGACGCACGCCCGCAAAATCCTTCAGCGCCTCAACCGCTGCAGCAACATCGAATCCGCGCGCCCACATGAGCGTGAGCACACCTGCGGCATTGAGCGCATTGTGGCGCCCCGGGTTCTGCTTGATCTGGCAGCTATACGAACTGCCATCGGGTAAGGTGATATCGAACGAAGTAGCCAGGCCATGGGTCTGGTAGTTTGAAACGGTCGTATCGAAGACTTCGCCGAATCCATAGGTGTAGATCTTGCGGCCAGTGGAACGCGCAACGCGCACCAGCGCTTCATCTTCACCACAAACCACGCAACAGCCATCTTCAGGCACGAGCGTCATGAAATCGCTGAAGAGCCTATAGATCTCATCGAGGTCTTCGTAGTGATCAAGATGGTCGGCCTCGATGTTCGTGATGAGCACCGCGCTCGGGTCGAGATGGATGAACGACTGATCGCTCTCATCGGCTTCGACCACGTAGTATTCACCCTTGCCACTATGCGCGTTCGAATTGTACGCACGCACGATACCACCGATCAGAAACGTTGGATCGAGTCCGATCCCATCGATAAGCGATGCGAGCATGGAAGAGGATGTGGTCTTGCCATGCGTACCTGCCACTGCGAGCGTGGATTTGCCCACACCGAGCGCTGCGAGCATCTTGGCGCGGTGCCAGATCTCTATGCCCGCCTCACGCGCGGCCTTCAGTTCAGGATTGTCTTCTCGGATCGCTGTGGAAACGACCACGATATCCGGATCGACAGCGGGGATATTCTCGGCCCGCTGACCAATGAAGATGCGGATGCCAGCATCCTTCAGTTGATTGGTATAGCGACTTTCGCGCAGATCGGAGCCAGATACGCTATGACCCTGCTCCTGCGCAACATGAGCGATACCGCTCATGCCCACACCACCGATGCCGATGAAATGGATCTTCTTCTTGTCGAAATGACTCACGCACTGCCTCCTCATCCGCACCACATTGTAAAGGATTAGCGCGTCTTCGCTGCCGCCAATACCACATCTGCCAACTTCGCGGCTGCGTCCTGCGTCTCAAAGGTCGCCGCCGCCTTGCGCATGGAATCGCGCAGTGTTTCGCTGCTAACAAGATCGAACACCAGCGTAGCGAATTCGTCCGATTCCACGTCCGCGTCCGCGATCATCAAGGCTGCACCGCGCTCGACATAGGCCTTCGCGTTGGTAGTTTGGTGGTCGGCCGTTGCATAGGGGAATGGCACGAGCAGCGCCGGGATACGGCGTGCAGAGATCTCTGCCAGCGAAGTGGCACCTGCACGCGAAACGACCATGTCACAGGCCGCCATGGCCTCGCCCATATGGTCCTGGTAGCCGAGCACCTGGTAACGCGCGCGCTCCGCCTCGCTCAGATCGAGCGCAGCTTCGACCGTCTCCAGTTCCTTCGGACCGGTAACGTGCATGATGTAGAGATCATCGACCGCAAGAAGCCGATCCTTGAGAGAGGCAATGGCGCTGTTCAGATGGCGCGCGCCCAAGCTTCCCCCGAATACGAGCAGCATGAGCGCATCTTCAGGAATGCCCAAATAGGCACGTCCTGCTTCGCGCGTAGAGGCGAAGATCGATTTGCGCACCGGGTTTCCCGTGACCACGATCTTGCTCTTATCCGCCACCTGCTCGCCTGCAACTTCGTAGGTGAGCGCAACTTGCGCAGCCCCCTTCGAAAGATACGCATTCGCCATACCCATGACGGAATTCTGCTCATGGATCACGAGCGGAATACCGAGCGCTTCTGCCGCCCGACTCACCGGGATGCACACATATCCGCCAAACGCGACCACCACATCAGGCTTGATCTCGGCGAACCACTCTTTCGCGCGCTTCGTGCTCTTCTGGATGGTGCGCAGCGCTTTAGGCAGCGTGAACGGATGAGCGCGGTCGAACCCACTCGCCTCGAAAGCTTTGAATGGCAGCCCCGCTTCTTTCACCAGACGCGCCTCGACGCCTTGCGGCGTGCCCGCATAGAAGACCTCATGACCTTGCTCTTCCAGCGTCTCAGCAAGTGCGAGCGCAGGATTGATATGACCGGCGGTACCACCGCCTGAAAGCACGATACGCATGTGCGCTCCTTACTATCGCCTCTTTGAGCGTTGATATCCCCCGCCATCGACCGAAGAAACAACGTGAAGCTTTTCGCGTCGCTCTTGGTAAGGCGTTTCAGCAGGCTCGCTCGTGAATGAAACCGACAGGATGATGCCGACGATCAACAGCGAGCTGATGAGCGACGAACCACCCGACGATATGAAAGGTAACGGTTTGCCCGTGATCGGGAAGAAACCGATCACGCAAAGGATATTGATGAAGGCTTGCGCTACGAGCATGGTCGTGAGCGCACCGGCGATGAGCATGCCATAATTCGTGGACGCATCCTTCGCGATGCAATAGCCCCCGTAGAGAAACACCACGAAGAGCGCAACCACCACCATCGCACCGATAAGACCGAGCTCTTCGCCGATGATCGCGAAGATGAAATCGGTCTCTGCTTCAGGAAGATATTGAAGCTTCTCGTAGGAATTACCTAAGCCCACACCGAAGAGCCCGCCTGATGCGAGCGCCTGAAGTGAATGCACGATCTGATAGCCATCACCTTCAGCATTCCCCCACGGATCGAGGAAGGTGAGAAAGCGTGTCATACGATATGGAGCAGCCGCAATCGCCGCAACAACGAGTGCTGCGATGAGTACGAGCAACAGTACGATCCAACGAGCTGGCACGCCGCCTAGGATAAGAATTGCAAAGATGGCCACCAAGCAGATGACCGTGGTACCCAAGTCGGACTGAAGCACGAAGAGCAGCGCAAGTGGCGCCACGATGAAGATCGCACAGCGCACGAACACCTTGAGCGCATCCATGCCTTCGTTGAATTCAATCATGATACGCGCGCTCATGAGCACGAGCGCGATCTTCATGAACTCGGCAACTTGAATGGATACAGGTCCGATATAGAGCCATCGCTTCGCACCGAGCGCTTCTTTACCTAATGCAGCCGTAGCGAGAATGCCTAGAACGCAAAGCCCCCAAAAGGCGTAAACAACGAATTTCGAGGTCATGAATTCGAATCCAAACGCTTTGGAAGCAATGATCACGCCAACGCAAATCGCAACGCCTATGAGTGCAAACATGATCTGCTTGATAGTCTCGCCATAGGCATCGCCCTGCTCGACGAACGCCGTCACCGACGATGCTGAAAACACCATGACCAGACCAAGCACTACCAGAGCCGCCGTGGAAAGAATGACCATCAAGCGCGGAACCATCACTTCTTTCGAAGCGCGTTGCAGAAGAGAATGAGAGGGCGGAGGTGTGCGATTGGAGTGTGTTTGTTGCGCCCGTGCCATAGCTTATACCGAACCTTCCCGCTCGCGCGCTCGAGCGGCCACGAGCTCTTTAAATATCTCGCCGCGTTGCTCGAAGCAGGTGAATTCGTCAAATGATGCGCATGCTGGCGAAAGCGCGATAATGTCGCCCGGCTCTGCCAGCGCAAGCGCCTTATCAAACGCTTCAGCCATATGCGGTGCCTCATGATGCGGCAACGAAGAGAGGGCGAACGCCTCCAAGAAACGCGGACCCGCTTCGCCATAGCAGACGACCGCCTTGCAATGTTCGCTCGCAACTTCGACGAGCTCGGCAAGGTCAGTTCCTTTATCGTCGCCACCCAAGAGCACGATAGGCTTGCGCGGAGCGAAGGCCGCGAGCGCCTTCAAGGTCGCATCCACGTTGGTCGCCTTGGAATCGTTATAGCACTCAACACCGCCTACAGCGCCGCACGCCTCAATGCGATGCTCGAGCGCGGTGAAGCTCTTCAGGCCCGCGCGCACCTCATCGATCTCAACACCCACCGCGAGTGCTGCTGCGGCGGCTGCGAGCGCATTCGAAATGTTGTGCTCACCAGGAATCTGCAGTTCGTTCATCTCGATGAGAGGATAGGTTGCCCCGTCGAATTCAACGACGAGCTCTGCACCATCCACGAAGGCGGCATTCTCGGAGCCGCAGGCATCGATCATGCTGGTGAAAAGCCCTTCGGCGGTACCGATAGGGATGTAGGAGAACCCACGCTCTTCGGCAGGAATGCTCTTGAGTTCGCGCACGTAACCACGCACGATATCGTTCATCGCGTCCATCACGGCCACTCCGCCGCTGCGCGCAAGGTTCGCGTAGATGCGCTGTTTCGCCGCGCAGTACTCCTCGAAGCTCCCGTGCCATTTCAAATGATCGGGCGTGATGTTGAGCAGCACTGCCACGTCGGGCGCAAGATCTTTGGTGGAGGCAAGCTGATAGGAAGAGACCTCGGCGACAAAATAGTCGGTCTCGCCCTTGCTCACCGCTTCGATACAGGTGTCGCCGATGTTGCCCACTGCCTGCGCGCGCCAACCTCCGCTGCGCAGCAAATGCGCGCAAAGCGCGGTAGTGGTGGTCTTGCCATTCGTGCCGGTGATGGTGATCCAGGTTGAATCGGCAGCGCTCTCGCGCCAGGCGAATTCAACTTCGCTGATCACTTCTTTCGCATGGGCAGCTGCGTTCTGGTAGAAATCGGAGAATTGAGAGATACCGGGGCTTGCGATACAGAGATCGAAGCTGCCGGAAACTTCTATCGTGTCGAAGAAGACCTGAGCACCAGCTGCTTCGAGCGTTGCTGCGAACGCGCGCGCATCCTCAGAAGAAGCACCTGCATAGACGCAAAACACCTCAAGGCGCTCTTGCTGCGTGAGGAGATAATCGCACACCGCTCGACCCGTCGTTCCGAGACCGAGCACCATCACCTTGCCCAGTATTTCAGGAGCCGCTTTTCGGTCGGCGCACATCGATGGATTTTCGCTCATGGACGATCCTTCCTCTCGCTCGGGCAGATGATGCCTGTCTCTAGGCTACCATCGTTTGGGCGAAGAAGATGCAGAATCCGACTGCAGCGAAGCATGCCGAGATGATCCAGAAACGCACGACCACCTTCACTTCGCTCCATCCACGCTTCTCGAAATGATGATGAAGCGGCGCCATGAGGAACAAGCGCTTCTTTGTGCGCTTGAAGTAGAACACCTGGATCATGACGGAAAGCGCTTCGATCACAAAGAGCCCACCGATGATAAGCGAGATGACCTCAGTCTTCGTAACGATAGCGATACAGCCGAGCGCCATGCCGAGCGCGAGCGAACCCGTATCACCCATGAAAATGTCGGCTGGGTAAGCGTTGAACCACAGAAAGCCGATGCAGCAACCTGCGATAGCCGCACCTACGAGCGCCGCATCGAGCATACCCAAACGATACGCGATAGCCGCCATAACAAGGATCGCCATCATAACCGTACCCGCCGCAAGGCCGTCGAGACCGTCGGTAAGATTGGTCGCATTCGAAAGACCCATGAGCAGGATGTCGCAGAAGATCAGATAGAGCCACGGAATGCTGAACTGCCCTGCGGGAACATCGAAGGGAAGCGTAGTGGTGAGGATGCCGAAATCGAGCGTGGCAACGAAGGGAATATCGATGGTAGGCGCAACGCCAAGCCAATTCACCACCGCGAGCACAAATGCGGTCGAGATGAGGAACTGCCCGATGAGCTTCGCTTTCGGAGTGAGACCGAGCGAACGCTCCTTCGCCACCTTCGAAGCATCGTCGATGAGTCCAAGCACACCAGTAAGGATGATCGCCAGCATGATGAAGGTGGTATCGAGCTCTGGAGCTGCGAGCAAAAACACCGTGATCGCCATTGCCACGAGCATGACCACGCCACCCATGGTAGGTGTGCCTTGCTTCACGAGATGGCTTTCAGGACCATCGGCGCGGACCTGTTGTCCGATCAGGTGCTTCTTCAATCCCCTGATCCAAAACGGCATGAGCACCATCGTAACGAGCGCGCCCAAGAACACCGCAAGGAACACGGTGAAGGTCGGATACTGTGCATACACTGCAAGCATTATGCTAATAGCCCCCTGACGATGCGTTCCAGCTCCATGGAGTGAGACGCTTTGACCAGCACGGCATCTCCTGGTTCGAGATGGGTATCCAATTCGTTGAGCGCCTCCCCCCGCGTCGCGACCGACACGAGATGGTCAGCGGGGAAACCCGCCTCGAGCGCACCACGAGCGATAGAGCGCGCCAACTCCCCCACACAGATGAGGTAGTCAAGCTTTTGCGTAGCAGCGAACGTGCCGACCGCTTCGTGACAAGCCTCGGCGAAACTGCCGAGCTCGCCCATATCACCTAATACAGCATAGCGTTTGTGCTTCACATTAAGCGCGGAAAACATGGCCAGTGACGCACGCATCGAATCGGGGTTCGCGTTATAAGCATCGTTGATGATCGTGATATCGCCCTTGCCCTGCAGGATCTCCTGGCGCCCCGCTTCGGGCGCGGATGTTTTGAGCGCGCAAGCGATACGAGCTGGATCAACCCCTGCCTGCCAGGCTAACGCTGCCACCGCACTCGCGTTCGAGACATTATGAACACCGCGAAGACCCAGTTCACAAGCGAGCGCTTTCGCTTCGCCGGGGAAATGGAGTGAAAAATGCGCACAGCCAGCACCATCGAGCTCGATGTCATTTGCCCATACGCAGGGCACGCCCTCATTGGTTTCAGCAGCAAAGGTTCCCGAGCCATCGAAGTAGATCACACGGATGCTGCGCTTTGCTGTTTGTGCGGTCTCGCAGATGAAGAGCGTGTTGTCGTCGGCATAGTTCAGGACCGCAAGCCCCGTTCCTGCAGGCAGCGCTTCGACTGCTTCAGCTTTCGCCGCTGCGATCGCCTCACGCGAACCGAGAAGCTCGATGTGGCACTCGCCCGTGTTGGTGATGAGCGCGATCTCGGGCTTTACGAAATCGCACAGCTCTCGCAGCTGCCCCGATCCGCGCATTCCCATCTCAACGACCACGAAATCGGTTTCAGGATTTGCGTCCAAAAGCGTTTTGGGCACGCCAAGCTCATTATTCTGGTTGCCTTTGGTCGCCACCACCTTGAAGGTGGTCGCGAGGACATCGCGCAAGAGATTCTTCGTGGTGGTCTTGCCGGTCGAGCCAGTGAGCGCGACAACGGTGCCCTTGATGAAACCGCGCCAACCGCGCGCAAGATCAGTGACAGCAGAGAAGGTCGAACTCACCTCAAGGATCGCAGCGCCCATCTCGTGTGCGAGGATGCGGGTACTCTCAGGCACTCCCTGCATACAAAGGATGATGTGCGCGCCCTTCCGCAGTGCCTCGTCGATGAAATCGTGTCCATCGACGCGCTCTCCCGGAATCGCTACATAGACGAAATCCTCTTGCACATCGCGCGAATCCCACGTGATCCCGAGCGCCAGCTGCGAGGGATCGAGCGCCTCAACGATCACGGTAGCGCCAGTGAATTCTGCAATCTGTTTAGAATTGAGCCTCATCGCTACTGATCGAGCTCCTTGAGCGCTTGACGCGCGACCGCACGATCATCGAAGGGGTGCTTCGTCGTACCGATGATCTGATAGTCTTCGTGGCCCTTGCCCGCGATGAGTACAGAATCTCCAGGGTGCGCAAGCGAGAGCGCATGCTCAATCGCGCGTTTGCGATCGGACTCGACGCTGAAGCGCTCACCGCATTCCTGCATGCCGGCAACGATATCCTCGATGATCGCATCGGGCGATTCGGTACGGGGATTATCAGAAGTGACCACTGCGAAGTCTGCCGCGAGCGCTGCTTTACCCATGAGCGGACGTTTGGTCGCGTCGCGATCCCCTCCGCAGCCGAACACAACGATGGTCTTGCCTTTCGTAAGCTGTTTGACCGACGCGAGCGCTTTTTCGATCGCATCGGGCGTATGGGCGTAATCCACATACACCGCGATCTCACGCGCGCGATCCGAACCCTCGCCCACCCCAAGCATCACATGCTCGATGCGTCCTGGCACCGGGGGCACGTCGCTCAAGGCGCGTGCGATGTCATGCGGAGCAAAGCCGAGTTCGAGCGCGATGCCGAAGGCAGTCATCACGTTCTCCACATTGAATTTGCCCACGAGCGGATACTCGAAGGCGATCGCTTCCCCACGCACGCCAAGCACGATGCGCGTGCGTGCGACATCGTAAGCGATCTCGATCGGATGAATGTCGGCATTCTCAGCGAATCCGGTCGTGATCACCTCATCGCCCTGTTCAAGCGCATCGGCAACGAGTCGCTCTCCCCACGTGCTATCGATATTGATGACGCGTTTCGCAGGATAATCCGCAGAGAAAAGCCGCCGTTTCGCAGCGAAATACGCCTCGAACGTCTTGTGATAGTCGAGGTGATCCTGCGTGAGGTTGGTGAATGCGGTGACCGCGAAGGTCGAATCCCACACGCGATCGAGATCGAGCGCATGCGAGCTTACCTCCATGGCCACCACTTCGCATCCTGCATCGCGCATCTCAGCGAAGATATGTTGCAAGTCGCACGATTCCGGGGTGGTGTGATTGGCAGGCAGCGCTTTGCCTGCGATATCGATCCCCACCGTGCCGATCACGCCGGTGGTCTTCCCCAACGTTGAAGCAATGTGCTCAACCAGATGGGCGGTCGTGGTCTTACCGTTCGTTCCCGTGATTCCTACGAGAGAAAGATCTTGAGTTGGCATTCGATAGAAGTGAGCCGCAAGATGAGCCATTGCCTTGCGCGTGTCGTTAACGAGGATGAAGGTAACATCGTTATCCCCCTTCACTTCGAGCATGCGCTCGACCACTAATACCGTTGCACCACGATCGACGGCGTCCTGCGCGAAGGCATGCCCGTCAGCTTTCAAGCCAACGATGCAACAGAACGCATCTCCGGGACCCACCTGATCACTGCGATATGCGACCCCCAAGATAGGTCGATCGGCATCGCCGATGATCGTAGCGTGTGTGTGGTCGAAGAGTTCTGCGCAGGTTCGATCTGTCATAGCCGTCCTAGTCTTGCGTGATGTTGTAGCGATCGATCGCAAATTCCATTATATCTTGAAAGGCAGGTACGGTCTTTCGTTCGCCAGGCACCTCGTTCGCGCCAACGAAGCATACGAGCTTCGTCGAAGCGTCAGGCAGATAACCGACGAATGAGATATTGTACGCGTCTTTCTTATAGCCTCCGTTCGGGCTAGCGATCTCTGCCGTGCCCGTCTTGCCAGCCACACGATAGCCCTCGATCTGAGCTTGCGTGCCCGTGCCTTTTTCAACAACCGCCTCGAGCATGCCATCGAGCTTATCGATCGATGAATCGTTATCCACGATCTTCTCGGTAGGATATTCGAGCTCCTCGCTCTTCGACGGCACGTCGATCAAGAAATGCGGCTGCGCGATCGTACCGTTGTTGGCGAGCATACCGTAGAAGCGCATGATCTGGATCGGGCTCATTTCAACACCCTGACCAAAACTGATGTTGTAGCCTTGCACCTCGGTCCACTTATCACGCGGTGCCAAGTAGCCATTCACCGCACCGGGATAGTCGATCTTCGTGTCTTCGACGATCCGATACTTCTGCAGGTATTCATAGAACTTCGAGAAGGTAAGCTCCTTCGCGATCAGCGACATGCCGATGTTCGATGAATCAGCCATGATAGTGGTCGCGGTCATGTCCTCATCGGGGCGTTCGTGCGAGTCGGTGATCTTATGATCCCCTACTTCAAGAACAGCAGGACAGAAGTAACTCTTGTCTGGCTCCACCGTTCCCTCTTCAAGCGCCGCAAGCATCGCAATCGGCTTGAACACCGAACCTGGCTCATAATGCAGCGATATGCCTGAAAGATTCGTTGCGCCTTCTTTCACTGAAGACAGATCGGTAATATCGAAGGTGGGGGCTGAAGCGCACGCGAGCATCTCGCCCGTCTCAGCATTCATAACCGCACCGAATCCCGTTTTGCCGCCAACCTCATCAGTTCGTTTGACCACCGCTTTTTCAACGCGTTCTTGCAGCTCGACATCGATCGAGATGACGATGTCCTGGCCATTCACCACTTCTGCTTCGATCTTCGTTGCGCCAGGAACCGGCACGCCTTCTTTGCTGTACATGGTGGTCTTCTTGCCCGGCGTTCCGCCAAGAATGTCGTTGTAGTAGAGCTCAAGACCCGAGATCGGCTGGCCTTCGTTGTTTACCACGCCAATCAGCTGGCTGGCGATCGAGCCGCACGGGTAGATGCGCTTATTGGTCTTCTCGTAGTCAAAGCCATCGATTCCCAGATCCTTCACCGCTTCGAGCTGCTTTTCATCTGCTCCCTTGAACAGGTAGACGAAATTGGTATCCTGCTCGATCTTCTCGCGGTATTCCGAAGCATTGCCACCGCATACCTGCACCAGTGTGCTTACGAGCCTATCGATCTGCTCAGGATCTTGCAGTTTATGCGGATGACAGAAGAAATTGTAAGCATCGACCGTGGTCGCAAGCACCACGCCATTGCGATCGTAGATCGTTCCACGGCGCGGTTCGACATCTACCGTAACGGTACGCTGCGAATCGCTGGCATGCTCGATGGCATGCGCGTCGATGATCTGCACCCACACCAAACGTCCGAACACGATGATCGCGATCGCAAGAACGACCACAAGCAAGATGCTCAAGCGGTGCGGACTCGTTTCGAACGTAGCGGCAGCATGCGTTGTATACGAAGAAGACGCAGGCACCTGAGCCTTGCGTCGCATGCGAGGTGAAGCGTTACGAGAAGGTTTTCCCGAACGGGGATTCTTCGAATACGGCATAGGACCTACTCCAATGCGGCAACAGCTGCGATGCTTTCCGTAAGAGAGATATTGCCACTCGCATCGAAGGCCACTACATCGGGTTCGAGCGTGATCGTTGAAGCAGTTGCTGGAGCAGCCATCTTAAGCTGATCGGCAGCGATAGTACGCAGATTGCTCGGCGATGCGATAAGGCTCTTCTGAACGGCAAGCGATTGACCATCAGAGCGCATGGTTGCGATCTCCGAACGTAGTTCGCTCGAAGCAGATGCTGCACTATACGCCGCAGAGGCGAGCCCCACTTGAATGAAACCAATGCAAAGCACCACTGCCAAAGCGGCAACGATCACTTTAACAACAAGAACATGGAAGTCGGTAAGGCCATGTTGGATTTCATGCTTATGCCCCGGTACTACACGAACGGGAGGCTGCTGGTGTTCACGCACCGGGCTTTGCACGGCAGTATCGTAACGATATGCGGGTGCTCCTGCCACAGTTCTCACCAACCTTTCGGCACTGTATCTCTATACGAGCGAACGCGCAGAATGCAAGTGGACTGCGTGCTCATGAGGATAATTCGTCAAGGCGCTTTGCGATGCGCAGTTTCGCACTTCTGCTTCGGGGATTGCGGGCAACCTCTTCAGCGTTCGGCACGATGGGCTTGCGGGTGATGATCTCGAGTATCGGCTTGTTTCCACACACGCAGACGGGCAGATCGGGCGGACAGGTGCAACCTTTGGCGTACTCTTTAAAAGTATCTTTGACGATGCGATCTTCGAGCGAATGATAGCTGATGACCGCGATGCGTCCCCCTGGAGCAAGCCAACGGATCGCCGCTTCCAATCCACTGCGGAGCATGTCGAGCTCCCCGTTCACTTCGATGCGCAACGCTTGAAACGTTCGTTTGGCCGGATGCCCGCCGCTCCTTCTGGCAGAGGCGGGCATCGCAGCCTTGATGATCTCGACAAGCTGCTGACTTTCTGTGATAGGCGCCTTTTCGCGGGTTTTCACAATAAATTCCGCGATGCGGTTAGCCCATTTCTCGTCTGAATATGACCGGATGATCCGAGCGAGATCTGTTGCGTTTTTGGTGTTGATGATCTCTGCTGCGGTTATGGTGTGTTTACTCGGATTCATCCGCATATCGAGTGGGCCATTTTCCTTAAAGGAAAAGCCGCGAGAAGGCGTATCGATCTGCACAGAGGAAACGCCAATATCGAAGAGGATCGCATCGATCTGGGGAACTTCCGCTTCGACCAATAATTCGTCGAGCATGCCGAAGTTTCCATAGAGAACATCGATTTCTGGGCGTATCTCATCTGGCAAGGCAAAAAGCCGTGCAGTTGCTGCATCGAGTGCTACCTGATCTTGATCGATGCCGATGAGGTGACCGGTTGCCCCGATCAGCTTGGCTGCTTCGAGCGAATGCCCCGCGCCACCAAGCGTCGCATCGACAAAGGTCTTGCCCGCCGAAAGCTCTAAACCTGAGAGACATTCATCGAGCAGAACAGGTATATGCCGATATTCGTTTGTCACAGTGCAAGCTCTAGGATTCGCTCATCAGCGATGCCAGATCGACAGAGCCGACGAAATCATCCCAACGCTTCGCGTCCCAGATCTCAAAATGATCTTCATCACCGACGAACACCACGTCTTTGTCCAGCCCGGCGATCTCTCGCTGAGCGGGGGTAAGGTGGATGCGGCCCGAGTTATCAATCTCGCAGTTCCTCACGCGAGAATTGAGTACCTTACGTAGAGCAGACTTGCGTTTGCTGCTAACGTCAAAACCACCTTCGCCTTCGAAGAGTCCTTCTACCCAATTCGAGTAGTCATCCACTTCAAAGACATACAGACATTGGTTTTCCGGATCAGGAGTGATCCTGAGATCCTGTGAGAGCACTTTCCTGAAAGACGAAGGAAGCGACAGGCGTCCCTTGGCATCCATCTTGTGACGGTATTCGCCTAAGAGTTCGCTCACTCCTCCTCCTCTCAAAATAAGACTCTCCGCTGCAATGTATTTTAAGTCCATCAGCCCCACATTGCAACACAAAATGCATTTTTGCCCCACTTTGTTCCCACTTTTACCACCACTTTTGCCACAAGTATTGAACTTGGCACTATATGTTGTGGTTCGGTATTTCGTTTTTAGCTAGATTTTGTTATGCCGTTGGTGGAGCAAAGTGGAGCGTTTTTTGGAGATTTGCTGACACAAGGCGCTCTGAAAGCCATTTTTGCGCTTGTTTTTTCAGTTTTCAGACGAAAATGGCTCGAAGTGGGAACAAGGTGGGAGCAAAGTGGGAACGTCCAAAAGCAGGCGGGCGAAGGTCCTAGGAGAAGCGTTGTTTAGCTGCTGCCGAAAGCATCCGTGCGAACAAAAGAGGGCGCTTAGCGGCGGAGAAGTTTGCTCTTGAGCTTACCTAAGATCGAGCCGAGCAGCTGGTACTCGGGAACGCGCAACACCTTGCAAAGCCCGAATGCGATGACCAACCCCAAGATGCCACAAACGCACACGATCGCGACCGCTTCGAAAATAGCTGCTGCCCCTCCAAGCGGGAATGCCGCAAGCACGCCTTGCGATGCGAAGAACACCACCACACCAGCAATGATGCTCGCAACGAGCGTCTTCACGAACATCCTCGCGATACGCTTGTTGCCATACGAGCCGACCTTGCTGCGCACGATCAGCGAGCACACTACGAACATGACACCGTAGAAGAAGAAGTCCGTTACGGGAATACCTACCAGCCCCACGGGTCCAGAACAGAGATACCAGTAGAAGAAGACCTGCACGAAGCGCAGCGCAAAATCCACGAGCGCGAACTGGACGAACTTGCGCATAGCAGCGAAGACGCGATACATATACATGTAGCCCGCATAGAAGGGCAAGCTGAGCGTCCAGAACATAAGGATGATGCCGACGCTCTGTGTATCTTCAGCGGAGAACGCACCTGCCTGGAACATCTGCATGAGCGGGAAAGCCAGCGAACACACCATGGCAGCGAGCGGAATCATGAGGAAGAACGTATTGCGCAAGCCACTCGAAACAAAGCGACGGAAACCCGGCCAATCGTCACGCGCAGCACAATCCGAAAGCTCGGTCAAAAGCGTGGTGCCAAGCGATACCGCGATAACGCCATAGGGCAGCTGATACCACATCCAAGCGTAGTTCAGCGTGGAAGGGCCGTTCGGCGTAGCCTGGAGCGCAAAAGCGTTCTTGCAAGAGAATGTGATCATCGTGCCAGCAACGTAGAGGAACATCGGCGCAGCCACCTTCAACGCTTCGACCAGCATGGGGTCGCGCAGATTCACATACGCGCGCAAGCGCACACCGCGTTTTATGAGCGCAGGAATCTGGGCGCCGAACTGCACGAGCACACCAAGCGATGTTCCCACCGCCAGCCACCACATGGCAAAGGAGGGGTTCCACGAAGAGAGCGGCACATAACCGAACATGGTCACGATGACCACCAGATTGTTGAGCACGGGCGCGAGCGAAGGTGCCAAATACGATCGCTCCGCATTCAGGATGCCGGTGATGACCGCGCCCAATCCATAAAGCAAGATCTGCACGGCGAACACGCGGAAGAAGAAGATGGCCATCTCCTTCGCTGCTGGGTCTCCCCCGGCGAACGTTTGTGTCTCGATGACTTGCGCAGAGAAGATCGAGCAGGCAAGCGCCAGAAGCCCGAGCACGATCGTAGTGAGCGTAAGGATGTTGGAGGCGAACGTCTGCGCCCCGCTATCGCCGTTCTTTTCCTTCTGCAGTAGATAAAGCGGCAGGAATGCCGTGGCCAAGATGCCGGTTGCGGCAAGTTCGTAGATCATGGCCGGCATGTTGTAGGCAATGTTATACGCCGAGGCCAAAACCGTATTGCCCAGCGCGAATGCCATCGCCCATGTGCGCACCAATCCGGTTACGCGCGAAGTGAGCGTTGCCAGCGTGATCAGGCTGGTGTTCTTGATGATATTCGAGCTTGAATCGTTTGCCACAGGTCCTCTTTGTGCGACTATAATGAGTAGACTCAATCAACCATAGTAAGGGAAGCCTAAGGGAAGTCACATGCGTGTTCTGATCGTTCGCAATAACTACAATCCAAAAGCGCTCGAAGCATCCCTATTGCTCGAAGCGTTCTTCGATAAGCAGCACATCGACTATCAGACCTACGATCGTGACGACCTTCGGTCGAACTGTTCTATTATCGACCAATTCCCCACAAGTGAAGAACCAGCTTTCAATCTAGCGGTTGTTTTAGGGGGCGATGGCACGATCCTGTGCACCGCCAACCAGATCGGCACGCGCCGTATCCCCATCCTCGGCGTGAATTTCGGGCACCTCGGCTTCATGGCCAACCCCAACGATGAGGGCATCATCCAGATCGTGAGCGAGGCGCTCGCTGGCGAAGTATCCTATGAAGCACGCACCAACCTGCAAGTAGAGGTCTATTGCGAAGACGACCTCGATGCTGCCGCGGCGAAGCAAGATGATTTCGAGGTCTATCCGCTCATCCATGAAAAGACGAAGGCTTCCTCGGCCGAAAGCACCGATCCATCAGCGCATTCAGTCTTTGTTGACGAATCCACCAAAAGCGAAGGCTCCTGCGACCGCCATACCGCAGACCCGATCCTCAAAGGCGAAGGCGAACCGCAGCGCTTCTTCGCTCTAAACGAGATGGTCATCGCACGAGGCGATCAAGGCCGCATGATCGGGTTCAGCTACAGTGTTTCCGATTCACTCATCGCCAATATGCGCAGCGATGGGCTTATCGTCGCTTCTGCCACAGGCTCTACCGGCTATGCGCTCTCTGTGGGCGGACCGCTCGTTGATCCAAGCTATCAAGGGCTTATCGTTGCACCTATCGCACCGCACACGCTTCAATCGCGCGCGCTGCTCACTGGCTCGTCCGACGTGGTCGAGATCGACCTGGATAGCTCGCCAGCAAGCCGTGCCGCTACGCTGTTCATCGATGGCGAGCGCATCACGTTCGACTCCCCTATCCGCAAGATCGTCGTAGCAACCGGCAAAGAGCCCACGCTCCTCTTGCGCTACCAGGCGAAATCCTTCTACGACTACGCCGCCGAAACCTTCTTCAAGCAATAAGGTGACTCGATCAGCTGAGATGTTCCTGGTCGAGCAAGCAGCTGAGCCCATAGGGTACTTAAATTACTCTGAGTCCGCTCACTTCAATATAAATAGGTTGTCCGAAGGAGCGAAGCGCATGAGCTTGCCGTAAAGGCAAGCGAACAGCGAAAGCGAGTAATTACAAGTGCCCCTGGGGCGTGCTGCTTGCCATGACCACATTGCTTCGTTTCCATTTGATTAAAAGCGTGTGAACTTACGGCACCCTCGTTCGAGCGGCTCCATTTTCCTCGTAAAATTGAATAACGGTTGGACAGAGGTCGGCCCGTGGGAGCTGAAGCGTCTTTCACGTAGGGTGTTCACCGTTAGGAGTATCATGGCTAAGCACATTTTCGTTACGGGCGGCGTAGTTTCATCGCTCGGCAAGGGCATTACCGCAGCATCGCTCGGACATCTGCTCAAAGCACGCGGCTACAAAGTGACCATGCAAAAGATGGATCCGTACCTAAACGTCGATCCTGGCACCATGTCTCCTTTCCAGCACGGCGAAGTCTTCGTTACCGACGATGGTCAAGAAGCCGACCTCGATCTGGGACATTATGAACGCTTCATCGACGAAAGCCTCACCAAGGAATCCAACTTCACCCAAGGATCGATCTATCAAACGCTCATCGCGCGAGAGCGTCGCGGCGATTTTCTCGGTGGCACCGTGCAGGTCATTCCGCACGTGACCGAAGCGATCAAGGAACGTCTCTACCGCATTGCCGATCAGACGAATGCCGACATCGTCATCTCGGAGATCGGCGGCACGATCGGCGACATCGAATCGCTTCCCTTCATCGAAGCTGCGCGTCAATTCATGCGCGAACGACCTGCCGACGATGTCTGTTTCGTACACGTGACGCTCGTGCCCTATATCGCTGCAGCTCACGAGGTGAAGACCAAGCCTACCCAGCACAGTGTGAAGGAACTGCGCTCACTGGGTGTTCAGCCCGATTTCATCGTCTGTCGCTCCGATCACGAGATCTCGTGCGGCGTGCGCGAGAAGATAGCGCTCTTCTGCGATGTGGCACCGCGCGAAGTGCTTTCCTGTACCGACGCGCCTTCAATCTATGAGGTGCCCATCATGCTCGCTGCGCAAGACTTCGATGTGCAGGTGCTTGAGAAGCTCAATCTACCCGTTACTCCGATCGATCTCTCGCCTCTCCAAATGTTCCTCGACGCGCGCGCCGCTTGCAAAGACACAACGGATATCGCGGTCGTAGGCAAATATGTGAGCTTGCCTGATGCCTACCTTTCGATCATCGAGGCACTTCATCATGCAGGTATTGCACAAGGCACCGATGTGGAAGTGCACCTGATCGATGGCGAAGAGCTCACCCCTGAAAATGCCGACGAGCTGCTCGGTGAAATGCAGGGCATCTTGGTACCTGGCGGTTTTGGGCAACGTGCTTTCGAAGGTAAGATCGAAGCAGCGCGCTATGCACGCGAACACGGCATTCCGTTCCTCGGAATCTGCCTTGGCCTACAAGCAGCTGTCTGCGAATTCGCTCGTAATGTGGCTGGCCTAGAAGGGGCAACGTCTGCTGAGTTCGACGATGAGGCCCCCTATCGCGTGATCGACCTCATGCCCGAGCAAGAGGACATCGAAGACAAAGGCGGCACCATGCGCCTCGGGGCTTATCCTTGCAAGGTCTTGCAGGGCTCACGCGCACATGAAGCATATGGTGAAGAGCTCATCTATGAGCGTCACCGCCATCGCTACGAAGTGAACAACGCTTATCGCGACACGCTCACGAAAGCAGGGCTTACGATATCGGGCGTCTCGCCAGACGAGCGCTTGGTCGAGATGATCGAGATCCCCGATCACCCGTGGTTCGTGGCAAGTCAAGGCCATCCCGAATTCAAGAGCCGCCCCACCAAACCCCATCCGCTCTTCATGGGGTTCGTGAACGCTGCGCGACAATAAAGCAATGCTTGAATAATCCCAACGAAGGCGTGTTCGCTATCGATGCGGTCGATCTGGCTGCGTGCAAATCTGCTCTTCAATGGATATATAACTAGTCTTCGGCCCACTCATGATTCAAGCATAGAAGCATTTTGTCACTCGTTAGTCCAGCTCCTTTGCCGCCCCGATCATTTCTTCAAGTCCTTGGCAGGTCATACTGGCTTCATGCTTTGCTGATAGGTCGTCGAACTGCGCCGGATCAGCAAGTTCTACGCATCGCTGCAAAACATCAACGAGGTTTTCCTCAGGATCGAACGTAACGATCGGTAAATCATCGGGGAAAAATGCGCGGGTAGCATTCTCTGAAACCAAACCAGCAACGAACTCCAATGCAACCCATCTTTGATCTTCAGAATGATGCATCCCTTCAAATCGAAGAGCAGACATCAACTGGTCCATAGTCGGCGCGTCCGATGCGAACGCAGCGATCGATTGAGATATTTCTTTCATGAGCATGATGCTGTCTCCTATCTAACGGTATTGGTCTTCACCATTTCTAGTACTTCCCACGTGAATTGCGCTTTGAGGAGAGGTTCACGTAGATGATGATCGGCGCGATAACCAAGAAGATGATGATGGGCACATAGAGCGGACAATCTTGCAAGAAGTTCATGGAAAATAGCGCCAGCAGAACGGGGATAACCTGTTCGTTGGCGCATTTCTTCATGATGAACGCGGTGTCGCGATCCACCTTCACCGTCGAATCCAGATCGGTTATGCCAAGTTCGGTACGGATCGGCAACGGGATCCCGATCGTCATATCGATGGGAGTATAGAGATTGTTCGCCTGCAGTTTGCTCTCATCTTCGATGGGAAAGACCTGGCAGATGCACTCTTTATCCTTGTAAGAGATGATGACATTGTCCATTTCATCAATGCCCAAATGCGCCATATTGTCCTTCGTCATGCGAACCGCACGATCGTTCTCATCATTGGCATAAGGGCGCCGACACATGAGCGAGAGCGTACTCTTGCCCACATACAGATTCGCGATCCATCGGCCAATACGCTTGAAGATATTGCGTCTCTTCTTCCCGAGCACAATCGGCTTGATGACGATACTGGGCGGGAAGCAGCGCTCGAAAACTTTGCGTAAGTACGCCTCTTCAGGATGTGAGAGGCTCTCTTGGCGAATGGACTCATGAACAGGATAGGTCTTTTCGAGTATCGCCAGTCCATCAAGCAATCGCGGTTTCTCCTGATCAGCGGCTTGCATCGTATTTTCGCGCGTAGGTTGTTCTTCGCTCGTTCCAGTAACCTGTTCTTCGGCTTTGATATACGCAACCACTTGCTGGCGCAGCTCGTCTTCAAGTCGACAGGGCAAGCGCTCGCCTAGCAGTATACGCTGCCTGCGGTTCAGCTTGATAACCCCCGCATCCAGCGAATCATCAAAAACAAGGTGGTTGGCTTTTACGATAAAGCTCTGGTTCGTGACCACGTCTTTTATTCCGAAGAGATCCGCGCCTTCAAGCAGTTCTTGAACTGCCCCTCCCTCGATCATCTTCGTGGAGATGACCACATCTTCCGAGCTGACCTTATCGATCGACTGTACACGAATCTTGTCGAAACGCGCATAGGGCGCTTTCCGAATGAAAACCTCGCAATCAGCATGATCCGCTATCTTCAAGGTTCGCTGCACATGCTTCGTTATAGCGATCTGACCAACACCAAGCGAATCTTGTGGAACGATACTGATATCCATCAAAGTACCCTGTTTAGGACATTCCAGCTGAAACGGAGTCACATAGTTTTCTTTATAGAATACAGAAGGAACACCAACACTATAGAGACAACCATCTTGAACGGGCAGCGTCTCATCAACGATCCTCACCAACGTTGAGCCACTATCGTAAACATGATCGGCAAAATTGCTGTTCAGAGATGTGATGCATTCTTCAAGCGCATCCCGGATCCGATCATAGGCGTATTCAGGAAAATCCTTGCAGAGATATTTCGAATTTATCTCGATCTGGATACACGAAACGTCAGCTCTCTTTGCTGTTGAAGCCGCGACCGTATTTGGGCCGCTCGCCTTGAACACTTCATCTACAAGCACCACTCCTATTCCCAGGTCCTCCAGGCAACGGCAAAGCGTCGACAACGTGATATCGTCGCGCAGATTCTTGCCATCCGCCGTACCGAGGATAAAAGCAGCCTCGCGCTCGGAAGAGAGCTGATGCAAGTCGAACACCACTCTTGCATCGTTTTCCTTCACGTAGTCAACCAGAGCGTCACGATAGGGAGAATGCTCGTCGTAGTTCGGATCATCATCGTTGCTCTTCGTCTTGATGATGACGGGACAATGCAGCGAACGATGAAGATCGCGCGCAAGATCGCTCGTCTGCACTTCGGCAGGTTTGACCCTACCCGCACGCGTATGCTCAACGCCATGGGGCGCAGAGAGCATAACGAGTCCTTTGCCTTGCAATATCTCGAAATCGTCAGGCATCTGATCGATCATGGTCGCCCCGCTGTCTCTTCACAAGCTCGAGTTCGTTTTCTTCGTTTCTCTCTTATAATAATTGAGATCAAACCAAGATGACCGCAAAGAAACCAACCATAAGGAAGAGACCATGGACTGGGATGGGATCCTGCACCTAAACAAGTTACCATCTCATCCGAAACTATTGATCATAGGTGGTCCACCCCGCTGCGGGAAAAGCACGCTGGCTCATGAGATCATGCTAACTTACGGAATCGATGCAGTCTCAGGCGATGCGATTCGACGCGTCCTTGCATCCGCTGGAATGAGCTTTCTTCCGATCGACCCCGACACCTGGGCAACTGATGCCAGTGGTTTTGTGCAAGCTTGTCGAGACAGGGATTCAAAGGTCGCTCGTGCTTGTTCGGTATATGCCGAACAAATGCTTTCTGATTACAAGAGCATCATAGTTGAAGGATGTATCTGGGCTGATGCGATCAAGCACTTCGCACATCCGGTACGCCCACGTAACGGTGCCATCCATCCCGTGCATCCAGAGGTGCTTGCTGTGTATCTTTTCAACACTACAAGTCCAGAAGAGGAACTCGAAAGCCTGCACGAACAATGCAAAGACCCTACCAGCTGGCTTAATCGCTATACCGCAGATCAGCTAGACGGGTTCGCGGTTGCCAATCGGCTGCGCACACGTAAGATGAAACAGGTTGTATGCGAACAAGGAGCGGTTCCGATTGAGAACGAACGATCAATAGCGAAGACCCTTTTAGGAAACTACGCCAGCGATCCAAGCGATAGTCAAGCAGCTGACCACCAGAACTGCATACAGACTTATCTCGATGCAGGCTTACTTGAAGGCGGATTGGACGAGATGCACCGTCTCGCGCTCGAGATCATCAAGGCCTGGATGGAGCCATACAAGAATGCCTGAGCAAAATACGATCTCTCTACTAAATAAAGGTGTTGCAACCATCCCATATGTTACCGCTGCTCCGCAACTTGGCACGAACAGTAAACGACAGTAAAAAAGTCCTCAATACCAATGCGAGGGTGTGAAAATATGGGATTAAATCCAGGATTTTACAAAACCGTTGTTCGCTGTTAAAACGCAGACCCGATGCCACGTTGCCAACGCATAAAAGCACCGATCGTGTTCGGTGCTTTTTTTCATGCGCGCATGCCTATCGCGCTCCAACGCACATAAGGCCAGTTCAAAGGCTTAGTAAGAAAACCTTAAGAATAAGTTCATGCCTTGTTATGAGACAGGAACCCTTCTCGAATCATAGGATAGCGCCAAGTCAAATCCACCATGATCGACCCATCCAACCGAGGAGAAAAAGTCCCTACCATGTGCGGAATTTGCGGCTTCACCCATGCTCAACCCGAGGACGCTCAGGTCCTGAAGAATATGTGCGACATCATGGCGCACCGCGGACCAGACGGCGAAGGAGCGTATCTTGCAAACGGCGTTGCTCTCGGCCATCGTCGTCTTTCTTTGATCGATCTTGAGGGTGGCTACCAACCGATGGTCCGCAAGTCGAATCATCATGTATCTGAACTCATCAGCGCTGGTCAGGCACTCGGCACCAACAAGAAACCAAACGATATCCCCGTAGTATCTCAAAATGGCGAGTATGCGATCGTGTTCAATGGCGAGATTTACAACTACCGCGATCTTGCCGCTGTGCTCAAAGCAGAAGGCTGGGTACTCAAGACCACGTCAGATACCGAAGTTCTGCTCACAGGCTATATTGCCTGGGGAGAAAAAGTACTGGACCGCATTCGTGGCATGTTCGCCTTCGCGATCTGGGACGAGCAGAAGCAGATCTTGTTCTGTGCACGCGATTTCTTCGGCATCAAACCTTTCTACTACACCGTTCAGCAAGAACAGTTCATCTTCGCATCGGAGATAAAGAGCATCCTCGAGCATCCAGCCTACGAACGCGAGCTCAATCGCGAGGCTCTTGAGCAGTACCTCAGCTTTCAGTTCAGTGCGCTTCCTGAAACCTTTTTCAAAGGCATTTACAAACTGCCACCTGCGCATTCTATGGTCGTGCATCCGGATGGCCATATAGAGATGAAGCAGTATTGGTCTCCTCTCTTCGATGAGAACGAGGTAAGCTGCTCGCTCCACGAAGCAGCTAATCGCGTAGGAGAAGCGATGCGCGAGAGCGTTCACTACCACAACGTGGCCGATGTTGAAGTGGGTAGTTTCATGTCGAGCGGTATCGATTCAAGCTATATGGCAGCACTGCTCGCACAGGAAAATCCACTGGTTCAAACCTTCACCGTTGGCTTCAGCGAATACGAAGGCGAGCGAGATGAGATCTCGTGGGCAGCTGAACTTGCTGAAAAACTGGATGTGTCCAACACGAACAAATACATCACCCAAGATGAATACTGGAAAGCGTTGCCCTATGTGCAGTGGCATATGGATGAGCCCTCGGGAGACCCTTCGGCAGTTGCGCTCTTCTTCGTCGACCAGATCGCTTCCAAGAAAGTGAAGGCCGTGCTCTCGGGAGAAGGAGCTGATGAGCTCTTCGGCGGATATAAGATCTATCAGGCTCCCATGGCAACCGATCGGCTAAGCAAGCTTCCCAAGCCGCTTCTTCGCGCAAGCGCAGCGCTCTTGCGAAAGCTCGGCATACGCGGCGCGAACTTCCTGGAACGCGCAAGCGAGACCGTAGCGGACTGGTATTACACCAACGCCAATGGCGTTTCCTTCACGGTGGAAGAACGCGAGCGAATCCTCAAGAATCCCGTGAAGGCACCCGATCCGCTCGAGGTCGTTTCTCCCGATTACCAGGAAGCCCAAGACCATGACTTCGATGAGCCGACCCAGATGCAATACGTGGACATTCGCAACTGGCTCGTGGGAGATATCCTGCTCAAAACCGACAAGATGGCGATGGCTCACTCTCTTGAAAGCCGCGTCCCCTTTCTAGATAAGGAAGTATTCGCAGCGGCATCCGTGCTGCCACTTGACATGCGGGTAACTCCTGAACAGACCAAGGTTGCTTTGAGAAAAGCCTCTTTGACTGCCATCCCCACAGATTGGGCGCAAAAGGAAAAGCTAGGATTTCCCGTCCCTGTTGCCGCTTGGCTGCGTGAAGGCGCTAATGCCCAGCGCGTAAAAACGTGGTTCGAAAGTCCCGAAGCGCAGCTGTTCTTCAACAAAGACGAGCTCGACCGATTGCTGAACGAGCATCTTGCCGGAGCTGATCGGAGTCGAAAGATCTTCATCGTATGGATGTTCTTGATGTGGTATCGCATGTATTTCGTTGAGCGCACATCGCCTTATGAAACAGAAGCGGCTCGCTGATCGCGCAGCTCACAGCACAGAGCACAAAACCCACAGCACGGAGCCACTCATTGATCCTAGTAAAGAGCAAGAACGGAGTAGAACATGCCTGAGCAACAGAGAAAACGCGTGCTTCCCCTTATCACGGAACAGGAAGTTGGCAGGAAGATCGTGCCCGTCATTATCGGCGGCACGTTTCTCGCGTATGCCTACATGCGCGAATTTCATGCCAAATATGGTACGACACGCTGCATCGTTGTTCTCACACAGGATGTCAAGATGCTCACTACGAGCCGCTTCGCCGAATGTCATATCGTCGAAGATGCAGCACATCCTGAAGGGCTCTATCGTGCGCTTGAGAAGATCGGGCGCGAGTTGCATGATGAAGACCCTACCCTTATCCCTTTGCTCCTCGGCTGCGACGATCGTCACGCGCTCATGTTTTCAGCTGGAAAGAAGCGTCTTGAAGAAGCAGGATTCCTCGTTCCCTGCAATGATCTTGTGCTCCTGGATACCATCTCTCAAAAACGCTGCTTCTATGAGCTCTGCGACGAGCTTTCCATCCCGCATCCTAAAACCTGGTATTTCAGCGCAGGCAGCGAAGGCCCCAAAACGCTTCCGCTCGATGCTTTTCCTTACCCCTGCGTAGCAAAGCCCTCCGACACCACGAAGTTCCAAAATGCGGATGTTGCCCACAAACGAAAAGCTTACGAGATCGAAACGCCCGCAGAGCTTGCACAGGTATGGCAGGACGTGCGCGCCTCTGACTACGATGGCGATTTCTTGATCCAGGACTTCATCCCCGGTGGCGACGAAGCGCTGCGCATTCTCAACACCTTCAGCGATGCAGAAGGAAACCTGGTTGCGGTATCGGGCGGCATCACTGCTCTTCAGGATCACAGTCCCACCGCGCTTGGTAACCCGCTCTGCATTTTGGGCGAACGTGAACCTATCATCATCGAGCACGCCCGCAAATTCCTGAAGAGAACAAAATACCAAGGATATGGGAACTTCGACATCAAATACGATGCACGCACCGGCGAATACAATTTCTTCGAGATCAATGTACGTGCAGGAAGAAGCACCTATTTCACCAGTTTGGGTGGCATCAATTTCGTTTCGCTCGTTGTCGACCAGTATGTTCTCGGCAAGCAGCTTCCTTATCGAGAAGCCTACCGACCCTTCGTATACAACTGCGTTCCGCCCTATGTGCTCAAACGTTCGATCCTCGATAAGGAGTTGCTGCAAAGAGTGCTCGCAACGCTGAAAAAGACGAGATCGCCCTACCCGCTCTTCTATGCAAAAGATAGCCTGCTTCACAACTTCTGGGCCATGACGATGTACTACAACCAGATCCGTAAGTTCAAACGTTATTTCTGGGACACCGACGGGCATCAATATAAGTAGCGCTTCCTTTCTATCCGCCAACGAAAAACGAGACAGCATATGACCATCTATTCCATCGATTCACACAAGGTCGAACAAAACATCCAAACACTGCAGCGCAAAGCTGGCGTACCCCTTATTGCGGTCGTGAAGAATAACGGTTACGGATTGGGGCTTGAATGGCTCGCGAAAACCACGCGGGATGCTGGCATAACGCAGTTTGCCATAACCGAACTGGCCGATATAGCGCCGTTACGTGAGACGGTTGGTAACGATGCTGACATCCTGATGCTTCGATCGACTGCCCTCTACGAAGAGCTCAAGGTCATCATGGAGAACAACTGCATTGCAACCATTGGATCAAGTGCGGCAGCACGCGCCTTGGATCTCACGGCCCAGCGGCTCGGGATCCAGGCACGAGCTCATCTCAAGGTCGATACAGGGTTGGGGCGATACGGGTTCGCTCCTCAAAAACCCCAGACTATCGCCTCTTGCTTTTCACTTGATGGACTTCGCATCGAAGGCATCTACAGTCACTTTTCAGATGCTTCAGATCTAAACCACCCAGAAACCAGCGCACAAGAACTCGCCTCTTTCAAACAGTGCGTGACTTCGCTTCAAGATAGAGGCTTCGATACAGGAATCCGTCATATGGCTAATTCGGCAGGGCTGTTCAATGTGCCGAATTCAGCACTTGATGCAGTGCGCATCGGATCAGGCTTCACCGGACGCATCATCACTCGCGAAGAGAATAGATTGCAGCGCATCGGAGTTCTTGAGAGTGCCGTGATCGACCTCAAGCATTTCCCCAAAGGCAGCTCACTTGGCTACCACGGAACTTATCGCACCAAGCGCGACACCCTTGCCGCTATAGTGCCGATCGGAACACAAGACGGATTCAGCCTGCAAGTTACCCCTCAGCCCCGTTTTCACCAGGTGCTCTCCACTGCGAAACAATGCGTGCTCCGCAAGCATGCAACCGTTGCCATCGAAGGGGTCGACTATCCTATTCTTGGCGTTGTCGACATGTCGCTTTACATGGTCGATGTCACCGATCAACCAGCACATATTGGCGATAGAGCGACCGCAGATATCAATCCTCTCATGGTCAATCCGCGCGTTTTGCGCATCTACCAAAACGATCGTGCGTAGAAAATGAAACGCCTGGGGATCATAGGAGGAATGGGGCCAGCTGCAGGCGCACGCTTGTTCACGCGCGTTACCGAGATGACCGCCGCACGCACCGACCAGGAGCACATCGATGCGATCCTTCTTTCCGATCCTTCTGTGCCTGATCGCACATCATATTTGAGCGACTCGACCGACGCGCGCGATTTCGTTCCCATCCTGCAAGAAAAAGCGCGGCTGCTCGAAATGCTCGGGTGCGAAGTACTCGCCATGTCGTGCAACACTGCCCATGCAGGTTATAGCGAGATCGCTTCGGCAGCCCCGCACACCCAATTCCTTCATATGCCGAAGGAGACGATCCAGTTCGTAGCATCTCTTGGCTGCCAGCATCCGATCATCCTCGCTACCACTGGCACGATAGAAAGCAACATCTTCCAGTCTCTCTGCGCAGATGAAGGGATCGATTGCGTCCTCCCCTCGATAGAGCTGCAAGTCCTCATAATGGATATGATCTATACCTACCTAAAAGCAGGAAAGACCGTGCCCACCAAAATGCTTCGAACAGCATGCGCGAAGATCATCGCATCAGGCGCCGATAGCATCATTCTCGGCTGCACCGAACTATCGCTGCTCGATCTTGGATGCTATTACGGATCACTTCCAATAATCGATGCACTCGATGTGCTTGCATGGCGATGCGTATAAGCTTGCGGAGCGCCAGCTAAGAATCTTCCCGAGTTCTACCTGAACAACCCGAACCAATCACCAACAAAAACTACCAAATAAGACAGGTTGCTCCAAGGCGTTTACAATGAAGCCATGGAACAGATCATCGAAGAATACTTTGCCTATCTTGCCATCGAACGCGGTTCTTCTCCGCTCACGATCGATGCCTACGCCAAGGACCTTGCAACCTATCACACCTTTCTTGAAGAGCGCGGCAAAACCGATCTTGCCCGTATAGAGCGCGATGATATCCTTGCTTTCCAAAAGAGCCAGCTCGATCAAGGCTTTGCTGTCTCGACTCTCGAACGCAGGCTTTCAGCGATAAAGGGATTGCATCGCTTCGCCCTACGCGAAGGATACGTGGATGCCGACCCGGCTCAAGCGATCCCGCTTCCCAAGAAGCCAGGCCGCCTTCCCGATGTGCTTTCGATCGATCAGGTGAACGCTCTGCTCGACAACGTTGACACTTCAACAGCAACGGGCAAACGCGATGCGACCATCCTCGAAGTGCTCTACGGATGCGGTTTGCGCGTGAGCGAGCTGGTGAACCTTGACCGAGCGAACATCCTTTCCGAAGAAGGCTTTTTGCGGGTGTTCGGCAAGGGAAGCAAGGAACGTATCGTGCCCATTTCAGGCATCGCCTTCGAACGGCTGATCGAATACTTGAACGAGGTGCGCCCCGAACTTGAAAGCACAAAAGCTCCTGCCACCACGGCGGTCTTTCTGAATGCGCGTGGCGGGCGCCTTTCGCGTCAAAGCGTGCATGCGATCGTAGCGCGCGCTGGTATGAGCATTGGCGTGAAGAACCTTCACCCTCACACGCTACGTCATTCGTTCGCAACCCACCTGCTCGAAGGCGGCGCCGATCTGCGTTCGATCCAGGATATGCTCGGACATGCCGACATCGCCACAACGCAGATCTATACTCATGTGCAGATGTCGCATCTGAAGGAAGAATATCTCGCCGCGCACCCCCGCGCGCACGAGTAGCCATCGCTGGCAGCTACGGCTTCGGCATGGGCACAACGCTCACCACGCACGAGTAGCGACCGCTCAAACGAACGCTATTCGACCGGACGCTTGAAATCCGGCTCGATCGTGAGCAGTCGCGGTCCCTCTTCCGTAATAGCTACCGTCTTCTCGAAATGCGCACTTGGCTTCCCGTCGCGCGTGATCACGCCCCAACCATCGGATAGCTGCTTGGTCTTACGCGTGCCCATGTTGATCATCGGCTCGATCGCCAGCACCATGCCCACTTCAAGCAACGGACCCGTATGCCTGCGCCCGTAATTCGGCACATTCGGCTCTTCGTGCATAACGCGGCCGATCCCATGCCCCACATATTCGCGCACGACGCCATACCCCGCGTCCTCAGCGATCGCCTGAACCGCGTGCCCGATATCGCCTAGATGATTCCCCGCGCGTGCCGCATCGATGCCTGCCCACATGCTCTCTTCGGTCACCTCGAGCAAGCGCTGCTTCTTCGGCGAGATCTTTCCCACAGGGAAGGTCCAGGCATTATCGCCAACCCAGCCGCCCACGGTAGCGCCCGTGTCGATCGAGATGATATCGCCCTCTTGCAGCACAACTGCATCGGAAGGAATACCGTGAACGATTTGCTCGTTGATCGACGCGCAGATAGAACCCGGAAATCCACCGTAGCCTTTGAATGCTGGGATGCCACCGCCCTGACGAATGGTCTCTTCAGCGATGCGATCGAGCTCGAGCGTGGTCACGCCCGGCTTTACCGCAGCACCAACCACGCGAAGCGCTCGTGCAGAGAGCTCCCCCGCTTTCGCCATCGCATCGATATCGCGCGGTGATTTCTTGATTATCATGCCCAAACGCCTTTCTTCCCTGGTCATCATGGCACAGTCTTTGTTACTATTTCCCTAGCTTACTAAGAAAAAGGTGGCATATGCCATATCAACATAATAAAAAGCAAGATAGAAAACCAACGAAGCGCACCGACCGCCCCGCACGGCGCACGGCCACACACGGCACGAAACGCGAAACCACTCGCTCGAATGCACCTCATGTGCGCGGAGCGGGCGTGAACAGCAAGGTGCACCAAGAGCAGCACCGTGTTATGCCACCAACCACTCACGCAGCTCATCCTTCATATCAGATGCGCAACTCCAAACGTCATCTACCAGTCTGGATCGCTTTCGCCCTCATCGCCCTTATCGCAGTCGCATTCGCATTCAGCTCCTGCACCTCCTGCTCCTCAGGCGAATCGAACAACGAAGGAACGCTTGCTGCCTCGGACAAAGCTGCCTCTGAAGGCCAAACGATCACGCTTTCCTTCGCGGGCGATTGCACACTCGGCACCGACGAGGGCTTCGATCGCTCTACCAGCTTCAACGCAAAATACAACGAAGTGGGCGACCCCGCCTATTTCTTCGCGAACGTGGCTAGCATCTTCGCAGACGACGATGCCACGATCGTGAACATGGAAGGCACTCTCACCGATTCCACTACGCGCGCCGATAAGACCTTCGCGTTCAAAGCACCGCGCGAATACGCCGAGATACTCAAGGCGGGCAACGTCGATGCCGCATCGCTCGCGAACAATCATTCGCGCGACTACGGCGACCAAAGCTACACCGACACCATCGAAGCGGTCGAGGCCGTGGGCATTCCCACCTTCGGCTACGATCGCATCGCGTATCTGGATGTGAAAGGCGTGAAGGTCGCGCTCGTCGGAACGTACGAACTTGCCGAAGGCGCTGGCATCAAGGACGAAATGGTGAGCAACATCAACGCCGCCAAAGAAGCGGGAGCGCAGATCATCGTCGTGTTCTTTCACTGGGGAACCGAGCGCGAGACTGTGCCCGACAGCGTTCAGATGGAGCTCGGACATGCCGCCATCGATGCTGGAGCAACGCTCGTGGTCGGATCGCACCCGCATGTGATCCAAGGCATGGAGAACTACAACGGACATACGATCGTCTATAGCTTGGGTAATTTCTGCTTTGGCGGCAACAAGAACCCCAGCGACAAGGATTGCATGATCGTTCAACAAACGTTCACGGTGCGCGGCAACGATGTCACGATCGACAACACGAACGTGATTCCCTGTTCAATCTCTTCAGTCAGCTCGCGAAACAACTACCAACCCACGCCTGCAACAGGCGATGAAAAAGAACGTATCGAGGCGAAGATCAAACGCTCAAGCGACGCTATCGCTGAGATGGCTGCCTCATGATTTAAACGCTCGTTCCAACCAACCGAAAGGAATTCTCATGAAAATCGCAATTCCCAGCGAAAGCGACACCGGCCTCGAAAGTATGCGCAGTGGCCATTTCGGACATGCGCCTTACTTCACCATCATTACCTATACGGAAGATATGGATATCGCAAACGTTGACTCCATCAAAAATGTTGACCATGATGCGGTAGGATGCGGTGGCGTGATCGATTTCGTCTCTGGTCTCAATGTTGACGGAATCTTGGCATCTGGCATGGGTATACCGCCCTTCACGCGTTTCACCAATGCAGGCGTGCAGGTCTATTCAGACACGACCGAGCCGAATGTTGGCAAAGTAGCTCAAATGTTCGCTGAAGGCAAAGTTTCCCTCATGGATCCAAGCGCAGCTTGTCGCCACTAATACCCAGACGCATTATTCGCCGGCAAATGCTGCGCGGCGCTTCTCGATGAAAGCGTAGACACCTTCGCGAAAATCCTGCGTTGCAGCACATTCACATTGCGTGGGCACTTCAACGGTCGTGATCCACTTGAGATACTCCGCATACTCAACGGTATAGATCTGCTTCTTGATGTTCTTGTAAGCGACCAGTGGGCCACGCACCAGCTTGCGCGCGAATTTCATCGTCTCTTCGTCCAAAATATCGGCAGGCACCATGCGCTGCACGAGACCCCAGTCGTAGAATTCCGCTACATCCACCGGGCGACCCGTTACTGCCAGATCCATCGTGCGCGCAGGGCCGATGGTCTTCGAGAGTAGATAGGTAAGACCCATATCGGGCACGAGACCGAGGTTCACGAATGCAAGGATGAACTTCGCGTTATCGGCGCAGATCATGAAATCGCCGCTCAATGCCAAGCTCACGCCAGCTCCCGCGACCGACCCAGCAACCGAGGTGATGACGAGCTTGTCCATCTTCTTGAGCTTGTCGGTGATGATGCTGTTCTTCTCCATCATGGCTGCCATGTCCATCGGCTCGCCCGATTCGAAGACACCATGGAGCATCCCCACATCGCCACCTGCAGAGAATGAACGCTCGAGCCCTTTGATCACGAGCACTTTCACCTCATCGTTCGTTTCCGCGTTACGTATCGCATCGAGCAATTCGGCACCCATCTGCATGTCGAGCGCATTCAAATTCTCTTTGCACGCCATCGCGATGACCGCAATGCCCTCTTCAACGGTGTAGGTGATCTTCTGATAATCCATCATGAGCCCTTTCATAGAACAATAGCGAAGCACAGCAGCGCAGGTGCGCTCGCAAAAAGCGAGATCGTTCCGTTTGCGCCACGTGCTTCGATCTATTTTACAGTTCGCGAGCCTGATAGAGGCGTGCGGCAATGAATGCGCTCACAACATAAAGGACAACTGACACCACACAGCCCCCTATCGCGATAGCAACCGTGTGATCATTCAAGAAGGTGCGCACGGCCACCATGTCGATCCCATCTGAAACGTTTCCGATCGCAACGCTCGCAAGCACGACCACCACGACCACGAGAAGCGGCAAAAGGCGTGTTGCTTTGTTCATGCCAAAACGCATCAGAAGCGGCAGGGGGAGTGCTGCAAGCAGCAAGATGAAGACAAAGCCGGCTATGCCGCAATCGAGGATAGCGAGGGGAGACTCAGGGGCCGCGAACTCCGCACTTGTGCCGAAACCACCCCAAGCCTGAATGATCGCGATGAATACGAACGAGATCAGCCAAGCCGCAAGCATCGAGACCACCGAAACAATGAGCATGCTCATGTAGCGCCCGTAGGCAACCTGGTGCTTGGTCAAAGGCAACGTCATACGGAAGCGCTCCCATCCGTTCATCTCGTCGTAGGCGAAGATCGAGAAGAGATACATCAAAGGCGCCATCGTTGCCATTGCAGCCGTGCCAACGATCACCTCACCCGTACCCCATGCAAGGAACCCGCAGATCACGATGGATATGAGCAGCAGTTGCACAAAAGCATTCTTGGAGGTGATGAGGTCTGAGAAGATCATAGCTTTCATAGTTGCTCTCCTTTCAAGGTGAGCGTCATGTAATCGTCAATGGTTGCGCTATCGAGCGCGATGTCCGGGAAAGCCTTCGCGAAAGCGAAGCGATCGGGCACGAGCACATCGTAGACCATGCCGCTCTTGAGCTTCCGCATACGCTCATCTTCTGCCCAGGTACTCTCCCTTATTAGCTCAAGGTCGCGCTGCCTGCAGTGCGCAACGCCCGCTACATCGCACACCTCATCCTTGGGCAGGTCGAAAACGAGTTTGCCGCCATCTATGCAGATGACCTCATCGGCGATCTTCTCAAGATCGTTCGTAATGTGCGTCGAAAGCAGGATCGCGTGATCGTCGGTCTTCATGAAATCCCGCAGGATATCAAGCACCTCTTCGCGCGCCATCGGATCAAGACCAGCAGTTGCTTCATCCAAAACGAGCAGTTCAGGATCGTGCGAAAGCGCGAAGGCCAACATGAGCTTCATGCCCATACCGCGCGAAAGTTCTTTCACGTTCTTCCTGGGCGCAAGCTCGAAACGCTCGCACAGCGCACCGAAGCGCTTCGCGTCCCAATTTCGATAGGCAAAACGGCCGAGAGTTGCCACATCTTGAACCTTCAAGGTTTCAGGGAAGGCGCACGTATCGAGAACAACGCCGATACGCTCCTTGACGCTCCCTTCCAAAAACATGCCTTTTCCGATCGGGCAACCGAACACTTCACCTTCACCCTCATCAGGTTGCAAGATGCCGAGCAGCATCTTGATCGTGGTGGTCTTTCCCGCTCCGTTCGATCCGATCAAGCCCACAACGGTGCCAGCCTCGACGGTAAGCCCGATATCTTCAAGATGGAAGCCATCGTAGCGCTTCCCTAAGTTAGTTACGTTTATCAATGCGTCCATGTGAATCTCCTCGGACGAGCTAGTCTTCCAAGAGCAGATCGAGCATTTCGTGCAGATCATCCGCGGTAAGCCCGAGAGGTCGCGCATCTGCTATTGCGCGCTCGAGCGACTCTTCAACATGGCGAATGCGCTCCTCACGCAGCAGATCCTGATTGCCACTGGCAACGAAGGTGCCCTTCCCCTGAACCGTGACCACGAAGCCAAGCTCCTCCAGATCGGAGTACGCGCGCTTAGTAGTGATCACGCTCACCCGCAGATCATTGGCAAGAGAGCGAATGCTTGGGAGATGCTCCCCCGCTGTTAACTCGCCGGTCATGATCGCGTCTTTGATCTGAGCCTCTATCTGCTCGTAGATCGGGACCGAACCCGAATTCGAAATAACGATCTCCAATTGTCCTCTTTTCCGGCAACCCTGCAGCGGCTGCCGCATCGTCTCGCACAAGCGTCCTTCCGCGAGACTGTGTGCATATGCAATATAAACAGTATATACACACCTATACACAGCCGTCAAGCTAAAACCCTTAAGGGGGCCAAAAACGGCACCGCCCTTCAAAACAAAGCGAAGGCAGAACTGCTCTCCAGTGTCTTGAAATGTCATGAACTCATTACATTATTGCCCTTCAAATGCCATCTATACTTGGTGGTGAAAGAAGAAAAGGGGCGATACGCTATATCAGGAGGTATGAATCGTATGATTTCTCAGAATATTCAAGCAGCACGAAAGGCGCTCGGACTCACCCAAGAAGACCTTGCGAATCGACTGGGCGTTGCAAGGCAAACCGTTGCCAAGTGGGAATCGGGAGAATCTCTTCCCGATCTTGAAAACGCCTATGCGCTCGCAAAGCTTTTGGGCGTTTCTGTCGACGACCTCATCGCGCATAACGAAGCAGCGACTGGCTACCCCATTCCTCCCCGCGGTAAGCATATCTTCGGCATCGTACGCATGGGGGAACGCGGACAGATCGTCATCCCGAAGAAAGCGCGCGATATCTTCGATCTGCGCGCAGGATCCGAGCTGCTCATTTTGGGCGACGAAGCACAAGGCATCGCACTGCAGAAGGTCGAAGATGCGGAATCCATGCTTGAAAGCTATGGGCGAATAGTGAACGAACGGAGAGCAGATGGCCCAACCATCAATTCATAGCAGTGGCTCATCCAAGCCAGAAACGCTCTTGCGCGTCGAGGACCTCGTGAAATCCTATCCTGCCTTTGAGCTGCGCGATGTTTCCTTCTCGGTCGAGGCAGGCACCATAACGGGCTTCATCGGACGAAACGGCGCAGGGAAATCGACCACCTTGAAATGTCTTGAAGGTGCGGTGCACCCCGATGGCGGAACCATCGAATACTTCGGAAAGCCGTACCGGGGAAACGAAGACACCATCAAGGAGCAGGTTGGGTTCGAGCTCAACAGCGCAGACTTCTATCGCACCAAGCGGCTCTCGCTCATTGCAAGCATCACGAGCAACTTCTATGCGAATTGGAGCGACGATGCATATGCTCGCTACTGCAAGCTCTTCAACCTCGATCAGAAGAAGCGCATCATGAATCTGTCCCAAGGCATGCGGGTCAAGTTCGCACTCGCGCTCGCTCTCTCTCACAATGCAAAGCTGCTCATCCTCGATGAACCAACCAGCGGGCTCGACCCTGCTTCGCGCGAAGAAGTGCTGGATATCCTTCTCAAGCTGGCCAGAAACGAGAACGTAGGCGTGCTGTTCTCCACGCACATAACCTCCGACCTCGAAAAATGCGCGTCCAATATCCTCTATATCGACAACGGGAACATCATCGGCAAAGGGAGCCTTTCCGAATTCAAGGACCACTATCGCGTGGCACCGCTCGATGCCGCGAAACGCGCCGAAGCACCGATCTACGGAATACGCGAAACCGCTAATGGGAAGAGCGCCCTTGTCCCTGCCCGATCAGGCATCGGTGAACCTGCAACGCTCGACGATATCATGACCCACGCGGCACGAAAGGCAACGCTATGAAAGCCGCACTTTTGAAAGAGCTCCGCCTCGTCGTGCATCCTTCGACCTATTTCATCGTGGTGCTCGGAGCGCTCGTGCTCATACCATCGTGGATGTATGGCGCCATCTTCATCTACGGGGTCCTGGTCGCCTTCTTCAACGGAATGAACGCGCGCGAAATGCACGACCTTGAGTACTCGTTCTCTCTCCCGTTGTCTCGCGCCAGCATGGCAAGGGCGCGTATCCTTACCATGATTGGGATCGAAGCGATCATGCTCGCCATTATGGTCATCTTCATCGCGCTGCGCGGCCCGCTGGGAATCAACGCGATCACCCCGCCTTCAGAAGCAGTGGGAACGGCGGCAAATCTCTATCTTGTTGCGCTCGGATTCATCACGTTCGGCATGTTCAACCTGGTCTTCTACCCTTTGTATTATCGTGATCCGCTGAAGGTTGGATTGCCTTTCATCATCGCTTCTATCCCTGCCGCGCTCTGCATCACTGCAACCGTAGTGCTCCCCTATCTCCCCTTTGCGAACGCTGCGTCCTTTGGTATCGCTGGCTTCAATGACCCCAGTGCTCAACTTTGCGCGCTTGCGGCAGGGCTTGTGGTCTTCATCGTTTGCAATGTTGCCGCCTGCAAGCTTTCAGCACGCTCATTCACCCACTTCGATGCCTGACGAAAACAACCTCCTTCCCATCCATCCTTTTGCATTTCAATAGAGCCTGGATGCATCTCCGCGGGGCGCGCTCTCCTTTCTCTGCGGGCGGGTCTATACTTTCGCCCAGAAAGGAAGGCTCATGAAGATTGAGATCGAAACAGACCGAGCGCTCACGGAACCCGAAGTGCTGCTCCGCTGCGCTGCTGTCGACGAATCCATCGCGGCTATCGTCGCAAGCCTGCGCATGCATGATCGAAGACTCAATGGCACTGTGCAAGGAGAAACCTGCGCCGTTCCCGCAGGCGAGATACTCTACATCGAATCCATCGACGGCAGATGCTTTGCCTACTCAGCCACAACTGTTTTGGAAATGCCACTGCGTCTCATCGAGCTCGAGGAACGCCTTGCAGATGCCCACTTCGTACGCATCGCAAAGAACTGCCTCGTGAATCTTTGTCGTATAGCAGGGCTCAAACCCTACGTAGGCGGACGATTGCTCGCTCGTCTCGACAACAACGAAGAGATCGTGATCTCGCGCAAATATGCAAGCGCAATCAAGAAGTTACTAGGTGCCTAGGAGGGATCGATCATGAACAACAAGATCATCGATACCGAAAGAAAGACCCCCGGCGAGATCATGAAGATGCTCTGCATCAACTTCTCGATCGCCTTCACGCTCTTCATGCTGTTCTCCATGTTCTTCGGCATGATATACGCCGATGAAGAAGCGAGAGCAGGCATCATGTACTGTTGGACCATTGCGGGCGCGATGCTTTTGGCAGTTGTCTTGCAGCTCGTATTCTTCACGCCGCTCCTCATCCGCCGTCTCAATTATGGTGCGCGCATCGCATTGTTCGGCGTGTGCTTCTATGCGGTCCTCACACCGCTTGCGATCGCCTTTGGTTGGTTTCCCACTGAACTACCCGGCGCATGGCTGATCTGGAACGTTACGTATGTGATGATACTCGCCTTGAGCAGCCTACTCTTCACAGGACTCTATCGGCGCGAGACGAAGCTTTTGAATAAGCAGCTCGAACGCTATAAATCCGAGACAGCGAAGCGTCGCAAGTAGCTGAGGGTCCGATCAGGAAAAGAGCACCGCTAACGAACGTCCACTTAAGAGCTTCATGGTATGTAAGCTCCTAGCTCATCTATACTGATGCACGTGGATAAGATCGATAAAGACAGACGCGTTCTCGAAGCCATGGGGAGCATCTATTGCCAAGGCAATCACTCCGATGCTCAAAAAGATGAAGGCGGAATGTGCCAGGAATGCCGCACGACCATAGAGCAGACGCTTTCCCGCGCTGCTTCGTGTCCATACGGGCACGAAGGCAACTGCCAAGACTGTGAAACACACTGTCAGCGCGGCGATGCTCAAATTCGCATCAGGACCATCATGCGCTATGCTGCGCCCAGGATGATGGTTCGTCATCCGATCATGGCGCTCGAATACCTTCGCAAGAAACTGCGTGCATGATGCATTATGTTGATTATCGCGCTAAGACGTGCAGCAACCCCTCTTTTAAATACTCCTGCTCAAACGATGAAGCATCTCCGTACAACAACCGCCATGCTCTGTATCAGATTCAAAATACGGAAGCGGTACAATAGAAAAACACCATTTTGTCAAAGGAGTCTATATGAATCGCTTGAAAGATAAGGTCGCCATCGTCACAGGATCCACGAGTGGTATCGGCAAGGGCATCGCAAAGATGTTTGCTGCTGAAGGCGCGCGTGTTGTCGTATGCGGCCGCCGTGAAGAGCGTGGAGCAGCTATCGTCGACGAGATCCAATCCGCAGGCGGCGAGGCAATGTATCACTTCCTCGATGTAACCAAGCCTGAAACCGTCGATGCGCTTCTTGCCGACACGGAGGCAGCCTGGGGCAAGATCGACGTGATGGTGAACAACGCAGCCGGCATGGCCCTTAAGGATGGTCGCGTGGACGAGATATCGCTCGAAGACTGGGACGCGGTCTTCGCCAGCGACATCCGTAGCACCTTTTACTGCACGAAGATCGCCTTGCCCTACCTCAAGCGTAACGACAAGGCTTCCATCATTAACATCGGATCTATGGCTGCTTGCAGCGGCGATTTAGGCTCAACTGCTTATGCCTGCGCGAAGGCGGGCGTTGACATGCTCACGAAATACACTGCACTGCAATATGGCAAGGACGGCATTCGATGCAATTGCGTGCGTCCGGGTCTTATCATCACCGAAGAAAACGCCGACAAGGTACCCGACATGCTGAAGGATATTTTCCTTGATAACATCGAGGTTACCCGCTATGGCTCGCCTGTTGATATTGCTGCCCTGGGCGGATACATTGCATCCCGCCAAAGGGGACATTTT
>FR895135.1:94352-96377 GCA_000435675.1 Eggerthella sp. CAG:298
TCGACACAGAAATGAAGGTGCGTCTTCGTTTTGCCGATACGCAACAAGGACACACCTTACCAGCGTTTTACTAGTATCTAGCCCATCATGAAACCTTTCGAACACTACATCTACATTCTGGAATGCGGGGACGGCAGCCTTTACACGGGATACACCACCGATGTCGAAGCACGAGTTTCCGCACATCAAGCTGGCACCGGCGCCAAGTACACGAAATCGCACGCGCCCGTACGCTTGATCGCGCAAGCCCGCTTCTATTCGAAAGAACGTGCCATGAGCGCCGAAGCGCACTTCAAGCAACTCGACCGCGCGCAAAAAGACGCGCTGCTCGCTAAAGCTAACGATGCGCCCTTGGAAGATATCCTTAGAAACGAGCTTCCTGGGTTCGGCGAAGACACCGCTAGCGAATTCGTCTGCCGCAGCTTGGAAGCGAATGTCGATCTGGATTACCGCGCTTTCCATTCTCGACTCGTACCAAATGTGGATCCCAAGACCATCGCAGGCATTCGAACGCCCGCACTTCGCAAGATAGCCAAAGAGCTCGCTAAGCGCGACGACGCTAACACGTTTCTGCGCGCGCTTCCCCATCGGCTCTTCGACGAGAACCAAGTACACGCCTTCACGATCGGTGCAGAGCGCGACTACGACAAAGCGCTCGAACTCTACGAGCGCTTCCTTCCCTTCGTGGACAACTGGGCAACCTGCGATCAGCTTCCTACCAAAGTGTTCGCGAAGCGCCCTGAGGAAACGCTTGACCAGGTCAAGCGCTGGCTCGCTTCAGATCATTGCTACACGATCCGCTTTGCCATCGGCATCCTCATGAGGCTCTATCTTGACGAACTGTTCGAGCCCCGCTTTTGCGAATGGGTCGCAGCTACGCGCATACCCAACAGCGAAGCCAACCCCGCCACCGAAGACGATATCTACTATGTGGACATGATGCGTGCCTGGTACTTCGCTGAAGCGCTCGCAAAGCAGGAAGCCGCTGCGCTTCCGTATTTGGAGCGCCAAGGTGATGAAGCCCTGCTCGATGAATGGACGCGCCGCAAAGCGATCCAAAAAGCTATCGAGAGCCGTCGCATCGCTGCCAGCATGAAGGACTATTTGCGCACGCTACGCTAACAGGCAACGCACACGGTTCACCCTCCCCCCTTGCAAGGAATGCAACGATTCGCCCGCACCCTCTTCTTTCGCTCACAGCCACCATGCCGAAGCGATCGCACTTGCTGCAACAATGCGCTCTCAAAACCGATCTAGCGTCTATAGGCTTCCTGGACAACAGGTGGAAGCTCGTCGAAACGAACCTCTTGCCAACCGATCACGCCCTGGATCGGTCGCTCTTGCAGCTTGAGATAGCGCCCTTCGGTAAGCTCTCGTTCCGTACCGAACGCCACGTTAACTTCTGCGCCATCTTCGGTGTACGCCGGAAGCGAATACTTATACGACATTCCTCCGTTTAGCTTGATGATGCCCTTATCAGGTTCGATCTGTTCAACCTTGCTATTATCGACCTGTGTGTAGCAGGTGCGCTCTCCCCCAAAGAACCCAGCGCCAAGAAAAACCAAAGCGACTACGATAAGAGCAAGGGAGAACAAGGGCATGACTCTGGTTTTCATGATGCCTCCATCGGGTCGAACATTCCACTTGTTTCAAGCTTAGGGGCCTACCATGAACGCTGCCATTCATCTTCCTTACATAAAGAGAACAATCTTGTAAGGATCTTGGGGTGGTGAAGCGCCCGGCAAGCGAGATTCCTCGCCTCACCCCTGAACCCTTTCATCGCTTCGTTATTAGGCTTATTGCAAGTCATTAACAACTGGTCGCTGACCGGCGATCTCAACAAAAAGAGCGCTAGGCTAAATAGGTGTTGCAGCTTCTTCTGCAGCAATTCAAGCAAGACACAAGAGAGAAGGAATCTATCATGACTCTCGAAATACCAAACGAACGCCAAGACGAACGTGAAGAACATCTTCATGAAGAAGAAAAGGCCAAGCACATCAAAGACCGTCGAGGCGAATACTACCA
>FR895135.1:96490-106670 GCA_000435675.1 Eggerthella sp. CAG:298
GCGAACGACGCGAACAGAATGTTGCCGATTCCGAAATCAAAGAGACCGTAGACACCGAACTTCGTAACGAAGACTAGGCTTTTCTAAGAAGACACCATGCTCGATCGCGTACGAAAATATCTCTCGATCATCCTGCAGATATTCGTGCGCGACTTGAAGCGGCTCGTTGTCAATCCGGTCGCCTGCATCATCTTGGCGGGCGTCTGCATCCTGCCCGCGCTCTACGCCTGGTACACCATCGAAACGATGTGGGATCCTTACGCCAACACCGGCTCGATCAAAGTGGCGGTGGTAAATGAGGACAAGGGTGCTGATTCGAGCTCTACCGGCAAGATAAACATCGGTCAGGAAGTGGTCGATGAGCTTCACGACGATCACCAACTTGATTGGCAGTTCGTCTCAAAAGACAAAGCCATGGACGGCGTTTATTCGAGCGAATACTACGCAGCGCTCATCTTCCCCGAGAACTTCAGCGAAGACTTCATCAGCGTCTTCAGCGGCAATTTCACCCAACCCAAGATCGAATACTACGTTAACGAGAAGCTTTCTGGCTCGGGAACGAAAGTTACCGATTCAGCTGCTTCCAGGATCGAGACCACGATCGATGAATCGTTTGTCTCTCAGGTAAGCGACAAGGTCGTTGAGATCGCGCAACGAACAGGCGGCGCAGTACACGATAAGAGCGAACAGTCCACGTCGCTCTTATCCCACAGCGTTGAAGAAGCGAGGAACGCGATCGGCCAAAACCGCACGATGGTGAACGACCTCACACCTACGATCGATAGCTCCATTCGCTCGGTAGATTCTTCGAACGATCTGCTCAAGAAGCTTGTCGCTTCGCTGCCCGCGCTCGATACTCGCCTCGATTCCGCGTCCACTTCGCTCGAAAACATCCGCAAAACACTCAACGACTACAGCGCAACGCTTTCAGCGAAAGTTACCGAAAGCGCGCTCGCGCTCACACAAGCAGCCGTGGACATCAATCTTGCTTCAGCCCAGATCGCAGGCGATATCCAAACGGCAAAAGCCAATGTCGATACGGCCCTTGCCGAAGCGCGCGAGCTTGTCAGTTATAACAACCAATTGCTCGAATCGCTGCGCAACTCCCCTGTTGCCTCTACCGACCAAGTGCAAAAGGCCATCAGCGACATCGAAGCACAGAACGCGAGCCTCTCTTCTACCATCACCTCGCTCGAGCAGCTCGCAAACCAGCTCGACAACAATGCGCAAGCGGTCAAGAACGCCACGGATACCGTGGCCAACGTAGCAAAAACAAGTGCGGATAACCTTCAAAAGAGCGCGAAGGATTTCCAGATCACCATCTTGCCCGAGATCGACACGAGCCTCGACAGCCTCGCATCAGCGATCGGAACCTTGCGGGGCGCGACCGAATCGCTTCGCACGCTCTTCGATCAAGAGAGCACGCTCTTAACGCAGCTTGCCTCGATGCTCGAACAGTCGAAATCCATCTGCGCAGAAGTGGGTCTCTCGCTCGAAGCGCTAGAGAACAACCTCGAATCAACCTACACCGATCTTCGCTCGCTCCAGAATTCCGCCTCGTTCAAAGAACTCACCACCCTGCTTGGCATGAATCCCGATGATGTTTCTTCGTTCATGTCTTCTCCGGTAAAGCTCGATACGGTCACGCTTTACCCCGTCAACCCTTACGGCTCGGGCATAGCGCCTTTCTTCAGCAACCTGGCGCTTTGGGTGTGCGGATTCATCCTCATGGCCATCGTGCGTCTCCGCGTCGATCCAGTAGGCTTGCCAAGATTCTCGGCAACGCAGGCCTATTTCGGACGCTGGCTTTTTTACGTGAGCATCGGCATCATTCAGAGCCTCATCATCTGCATAGGCGATCTGGTGTTGGGGATCCAATGCGAAAACCCTGCCGCGTTCATCGGAGCAGGTGTGCTGGCCGGTTTCGTTTACGTGAACTTGCTCTACGCACTCGCGTACAGCATGCGCCACATCGGAAAAGCGCTTGCGGTGGTTTTGCTCGTCTTGCAGATTCCCGGATCATCAGGCATGTTCCCTGTCGAGATGATGCCCGAATTCTATCAGGTACTCAATCCGCTCCTACCTTTCACTTATTCGATCGACGCGATGCGCGAAGCTATTGGCGGCATGTATGGAGCGCACTACCTTATCGATATGCTCATCTTAGGCGGCTGCTTCATTCCTGTTGGTCTATTCATCGGACTTATTGGCGTTCATTTCGGTTACAACGTAAACACGCTCTTCGACGCGAAACTCTCCCAAACTGAACTGTTCGCTTCTGAATCCGTGCCTAAAGGTGCCCAGTGGTTCCGCTTGCGCCCCGTACTGCTAGCACTCATGCAAACGAAGCAATACCGCGAAAAGATCATCGCGCGCGCTATGAGATTCGATGCAAGATACCCGCTGCTCATGAAGATCGGCTGGATCGCCCTGTTCGCGATGCCCATCCTCATGCTCGCTACGCTCATCCTCTTCGAAGGCTCTCCTAACGAAAAGCTCATCCTGCTCTCCTGGTTCATTCTCGGTACGCTCATAGTGGCTGGATATCAGATCATCATCCTGTTCCTTCATGCCGATATCCAATACCAGTTCAAACTTGCGCAAAGCGAACCGGCCTCCGATGCAGGGAAAATAGCGCAGCTTGAAACCCACGAAATGCCCGAACCCCTTCTGCGGAGCGGAGGTGGAGCGCGCGATGCATAATATCCTCACCATATTCAAGAACGATGTGCTCGCGCTCAAGACGAGCGTGATCGCCGCGATCGTCGCGATCGGTCTCATCCTCGTTCCACCCATGTACGCTTGGCTTACCACGCTCGGCTTCTGGGACCCTTATGCCAACACCGGCTCGATCAAGGTAGCCGTTGCCAATGAAGACGAGGGCTATTCTTCGGCTCTTATCCCGACCAAGATAAATGCGGGCGACCAGGTCATAAGCGCGCTGCACGAAAACGACAGTTTCGACTGGATATTCGTCAGCGAACAGGAAGCGGTCGATGGCGCTCATTCGGGCGAATACTATGCAGCGATCGTCATCCCTAAGGACTTCACGAAGAACCTGATGACCGTTTTCAGCGATCACGCAACCAAAGCGGAGATCACCTATTACACCAATGAGAAGGAGAACGCCATCGCACCGCGCGTTACCGCCGAAGGAGCTACCGAACTGCAGGACGAGATCGACGAGACCTTCACAAAAACGGTCGCGAATATCGCGCTCTCAACAACGAGCAGTCTTACCGATTTCCTCAACGGCGACAACATCATGAACTATGCCTCGCTGCTCCTGCATGAACTCGACAATGCCGTCGAAGACCTTGATGCCGCACAGCTCGAAGTGAAGGGCCTCTCCTCCATGGTCGGCGACAGCGCAACGCTCCTTGCGGGAAGCAGCACGCTTCTTGGTAACACGAAAAACGCCACGAACACCACCAACGAGCTCCTTTCCGAAGCCTCAAATGGGCTTTCATCAGCCGATGAAGCACTGGACAACATCACCGATGAAGTGAATGGCGCGATCACGTCGAATGCGAACAGCTACGACGAACTTTCGTCCGCGATCAATGCTGCCCTTGATTCTGCGAGCCAAGACCCTGCCGCCACCGAGCAGCTGCTGGGTAGCATATCTGGGTCCCTCGCTTCTACCAAAACACTGTATGAGCAGATGAAGAACGACCTGCAGGCCGCAGGCGTTTCCGGCACCGCGCTCGATACGATCGATGCCGCCATTGCCGCACTCGATCGCTTGCAACAAGCTGTTGATAGAGCAAAGACCGACGTGAGCACGATAAGCACGACAACCGCAGATGCGCGCACCAAGATCAACGAAGAGCTCGCGAACGCGAAGAAGGACATCACGGAAATGAACTCTTCGCTCGAAGAAACGCTCAAGCAGCAAACAGCGAACTTGGCCTCAGACCTTTCCGCACTCAAGTCATCAAGCGTCGAGCTGAGTGATTCGCTCACCGAAATATCCAACAACCTTTCAGGCACAGCGAGCAATCTCTCGGCGAACATGGAAGCGCTTCAAAGCTCCCTCGATAACACCGCGAACGTGCTTGGCACGATCAAGAGCAACCTCGCTAAAACACGAGATGACCTTAAAGCAGCCATCAGCACAAGCAACATCGATGAGATCCGCAAGATCATCGGCAACAATCCTGAAGCCATCGCTGCGTTCCTGTCTGCCCCGACCGTTCTTGAGAAGCACCCCGTCTACGAAATGAAGAGCAACGGCGACACGATGAGCGCCTTCTATTCTTCGCTCTCGCTCTGGATCGGTGCGATCTTCCTCGTTGCGCTCACGAGCGTGAATCCCACGAAGCGCAGGCTCGAAGGTCTTAAAGACGTGAAACCTCACCAGGTCTACCTGGGTCGCTATGGCATCTTCGCTTGTATAGCCATTTTGCAAGGGATCGTGCTCTGCATCGGAAACGTCTTCTTCGTGGGTGTTCAATGCGAGCACTTCTGGCTTTATCTGTTGGCATGCATATTCTGCGCGATCGTCTTCTCGAACATCGTCTACACGCTCACGACCTGTTTTGGGAATGTGGGTAAAGCTATCGCGATCATTGGGCTTGTGATGCAGCTTGGTGGATCGGGCGGCATCTTCCCCATTCAAATGTCGGCACCCTTCTTCCAAGCGATCTACCCCTGGCTTCCCTTCGCTCATTCCATGGAAGCATTCCAAGGATGCATTGCTGGCATCTATGGCATGCAGTATTGGACCTCGATGCTCTGCTTAGGCGGATTCTTGACCGTCTCGCTCGTATTCGGCCTCGCACTGCACAAGCCCCTTACGAAGCTCAACAGCTTCGTTGTGAAGAAACTCGACGAAACCCAACTGCTTTAATAAGCCAGCATCGCTCGGGCTGGCTTCTGCTTTCCATGAACTTTACCCAAAGAGAAGGAGCCTCTCGGGGCTCCTTCCTTTTTCTTGCTAAATTATCGTTTTCGTAGCTTCTTGATGAGGAAAGCTCCTGCGGCTATCGCGCCGATCACACCGAGCGTACGCTTGCCGTTGTATTTCACGAACGCCTTCGCATCAACACGTTCAGTCAATCCACAGAACATCGTATTGGGGGATAAGAATCCTCTTTACAAAGAGACGATGCAATATATAATTGTCATGCAAGATATATATTGCATTCTCTCAAAGGCGGTATTTCTATTGGAAAACGGTAAGAACGAACGCATGAAGCAGTCGCGCATAGATGCGGGGCTCTCTCAGCAGCAACTTGCAGACGCAGTTGGCGCAACACGGCAGACCATCGGACTCATCGAAGCAGGCCGCTACAACCCCAGTCTCAAGCTCTGCACTGCCATCTGCAAAACGCTCGGTAAAACACTTGACGATCTATTCTGGGAATAGGAGAAGACCATGAACTTGATAAAACGATACAACCAGATCATGGGACCAAAAGACGAACGACTTGAAGCCGAAGAGAACAAGAGCATGAAGGTGGGCGGCACCATCTTATTGATCGGGTCGGTGCTCAGCCTTTATTATGCGATCATGCTTGACCAGGTATCCTCCACCACCGATCAGCCCATCTTCACCGCACTTGGAGAGAAGCTCATTCCCGTTCACTTGTTGCTCGTATTGACCATTCTCGTTGCTGGCGTTGTCTCGCTCACGATGCAAACAAGAGCGGGCTATTTCTCCAGTCACAAACGCTTTGCCGAGGTCGATCAGGTCCCCTGGGACTTCGTTACCCTCTTCGCGCTCTTCTGCGGTGCAATAGTCGGCATCCTTACCTGCGGCATGCGTATCGTAGCAGAGGTTCAGATCGTCGGCCTTGAAAACGTAGCCTGGATGGGAGATCTTGCGATCGGCGTCATCTTCTTCATCATGGGTTTCTTAGTGGGCTTCGCAGCTATCACGCTCACCATTCACGATGCCATCAAACGCCGTCGCGCTCTTGAGAGCGAGCTTGAAGACTAATGCACGATCATCGCCTAACCACTTCAGAAGCGAGTGATCGCTCTTGACATTGACGTTACGTCAAATCCTACGATGCATCTGGGAGGTGAGCCATGGACAGCACGAACGCATACGCACACCAGAAAAACTAGGTAGGAATTGCCGAGCTCGCTCAGGCAGCAGGCGTGAGCACACGAACGCTTCGCTATTACGAAAGCTGCGGGCTGATCGCGCCCGCTCGAGCTGAAAACGGATGCCGCATATACGCCCCCTCTGAGGTGAAGCGCCTTGCGCAGATTCTTTCCATGAAGCGCTGCGGACTTCCTTTAGCCACCATCAAACAGTTGATGTCAGATGGCGAAGGAAACATTCGTGATGTTCTTGAAGATCATCTCCGCACCTTGCAGGCGCAGGGCGCATCGTTGGAGATGGCGATCACACGCACAAAAGCCGCGATCGCTGCGATCGAAAGGATCGAAGAGATGGATGTCAAAGATGCATTCGAGAAGATGAAAGAAGAAGGTCTTAAGAACTTCGAAGACACGTATGGCAAAGAAGCGCGCGAACGCTATGGCGATGCAACGATCGACGCATCGAACGAGCGCATGATGGCCCTTACCAAAGATGAGTGGGAGGCAAAAGAACTACTCGAAGATGCTATAAAGATTCAGCTGAGAATAGCCCTTCAGACGCAAGACCCGCAAAGCGAGGCAGCTCAAGAACTTGCGCGCATGCATGAGAAGCGGGTCGCGATTCACTGGGGCAACGGTTACAAAGAGCAAGAATACCTCGGTCTTGTGCAGGGATACCTCAACGATCCGCGCTTCGTTTCGTATTACGATTCCGCCGCCGGCGAAGGCGCGACCGAATTCCTCGTGCAGGCGATCGAATCCGCCCATAAATAACAATATGAATGAATATTCTGAGGGTACGATCAAAGTCATCCGCATGTGGACACGCTACGAAGAGCTATGAGGCTGAACATCATTCGCTCTCGAGCAAAGCAAGCCGAAGCTGACCGACATAAGGAGCGGCCTCGGGTACGAGAAGTCCCGTCTTCACCGCGAGCATAGTGATCGTTTCATCAGCGCGAATACACGCTTGCGCAGCAGTGCCCGTTTGAGCGTTGAGCCCGCTCGGGCAATCAACGGCGATCAACCATGCGCCCTCACCTGTACCCTTGCCGCTGCATTCTGGCTTGCAGCCACAGACCTCGTTCGCGAGCGCAATCCAGCTCGCATACGGTTCGCGCACCTCACTGTGTGAAAAGCCCGTTCCGAGGATCGCATCGACTACAACGTCTGCGCGTTTGAGCTCCTCCTCGATCGCGCCTCGGCCGAGATCAACTTCTACACGAAACGATCCAGTCTCTTCCGCTTTCAAGGCAGCGGTCTTCGCTGGCTCAGCTTTTATCTCAGCCGCAGGAGCTCTCGTAATCAAAACCACGTTGTAGCCCTGCTCCGCAAGATCTTCGGCAGCTACCCAGCCATCGCCGCCATTGTTGCCTGACCCTGCCAATACTACAATGCGCGAACCAACAGGAGCGTGCTGGCAAACCGCCTCGGCAACCGCCTTCCCTGCGCGCGTCATGAGCGTGTAGAGTGATGTCCCCTCTTGCGCGATACGCTGCTCGAGCACGACCACCTCAGCAACATCCATCACTGGCACAGGCTTCGCATCCTCTAATGCATCATCCAGCCCAACGACCAGCACTGCACCATCTTGACCCTTCTGCACCTTGATCAGCTTTGTCATTTCTTTCGCACTCCCCTTCTTCAACCTGCATCATCTCGATCGTACTTTGCCTACGTTATTCCTTCAACGTACGAGTCATCCACCATCCAACAAGAGAACCGATCGCCACAAGAACAACTCCGAACCAGAACAGAGCATCGGGCATCACACCCAAGATGAGCGCGCTCGCCAAGCTTGAAAAGATGGGTGCAAAGTATGAAATCGCCGAAAGGACGCGCATTTCACCACCGTTGATCGCGCGATTCCACAGTGCATAGCCAGCCGCAATGGCTGCAGTCACGCACACAAGCGGGATGCACGAGGTCAGCTCAAATGCAGTTTCGGGCACGGTTGGTTTTGTTAGCGCAATCAAGACCCAAAGTGCGGCAGCGGTGAGTGTGAAGAAATAGGCTGTCGAATTACTACCGCAAGCCCATCGCGGCGTTGCGACCGAATAGATGGCCCAAATGATCGATGCGCTGATCGCAAGAAGATAGGGCCACAAGCTGCCGGTGAAGAATGGTGCGCCAGCCAAAAGGCTTGATCCACCCACTGCGAGCACGATGCCTGCCGTAGCAAAAACTGCTCCTGGAATAACCCGAAACAGAGATGGAGCGCGTCCTGACTTGCGAGCAACAGCCCAGAACAATACGGTGAGTGTTGGCCAGAGGTAATTCAGGATGCTGACTTCAATAGCCTGAAAGCTATCCTGAGCAAGACCCACCGCGAATGCCATGAAGAGCTCGTAGGTGACAAAGAGCGCCCCACCGATCAGCAAATAGCGCCGAGGTATCTTCTTGAAAGGTGTCGGCTTATCAAGAAGGAACAGGAACACCGCTCCCAATGTGTAAATGAGCGCTATTCCTAGTTCAGGACCATAGTTGACCGTGGTCAACCGCAGAAATCCTACCATCAGCGACCAGCAAAAGATCGCACCGATCCCCGCTATCAAAGCCTTCTTATGCACAGACACCTCCTTTTCAGCTGCGATCAAACATACGCGAGTGAAACACTCATCAGTAAGAGTATCACTAGCCCGAAGATCGAGCTAAAAAGCAGGTTATTCAGCAAAAGTCTCGAACGCCTAAATGGCAGACCACAAGATAGTCTTCAGTGATCTCTTCTTTTGAGCATAGTAGTCAGAACCAACGACCCTGCCCTCTCCTAAGGACAGCCTGGTTAAATCTGTTGCGTACGGCTCATGATCACCAGCATTGCGATCATGAGAACAAGTCCTAGCCAGTCTGCTCCTGTAAATGAAGTGCCGAGCAATGCAGCGCTAAGAATACACGCGCTTGCTGGTTCAGCGACCCCTAGCAAGCTACCTTTAACAGGACCGATGTGCGATGATCCCCAAAGATACATGCCGAATGCCGCAAAAGTTCCCAATATTCCAACACCGCCAATGAGGACAAACCACCCAAAAGCATCAATATTCGAAAGACTAGTTTGAACTTCAAAAGCCACACCTAAACAGCCTGCGCAGAGATAGAACACAAGCGCGATCACTGCACTCACTGCAATCCCGCATCCTATCACCACAATGCGCGCATACCGTGAGTATTGTTGTTCAGGAATAACCAGATAAGCTGCCTCAGAAAGAGCATTCACCAAGCCCCAAATAAGCCCCGCAAGAGGGATCATCAGCGCAAGCGGATTCCCTTTCGTTGCGATCAACCACGTTGCTGTGAGCGCCAAGAGAATTGCTACGACCTCGATCGCTTTTGGGTGTCGTTTGAATCGTACGCATGCGATGATAAGCACGAAAACACTACCCAGCATCTGAAGCACGGTCGCAGTGCCTGCATTCGTAAGTCCGGTTGAAACAGCATAAGTGGCTTGGCTCGCAAAAAGCGCACCACCAAATAGAACAACCACAAACGCATCTCGTCTATGGCTCATCAATCTTCGCAACTCAGCAGAATAACACACGAATAAGATCAGCAAGAAAAGGACTGAAGCAGTGCTAGATCGCACACAGGTAATGGTTAGAGAATCAAGAGCATAAGCCTCATGAAGATACTGGATGCAAACACCCGATAAGCCCCATAAACAAGCGCCCAGAAAGGTTACTAAAAGACCGACATAGTATTTTCGTCCACTGGTCATCAAGATGCTGTATAGCGCTGATTGAAGCGTTGCCATTCAGAGAAAGCAAGCCTCAGCGAAGGCCATGCCGCTCATAGATCGATAGCATGCGTTGATAGAGCAGCTTATCCGCTAAATACTGCTTGAAGGTTGCAGATTTCTCTTTACCCTGGGTTTTTAGTCTCTCAACCTCAGCGGTTTTGAACTCGAGATCGTTCTCGATCTCTGTGAGCATTGACTCGAATTGTTCTAAGCGATCCAAAGTAACACCCCATCATGATCCGCTCGTTCTTGACGCAGATGAAAAGCGCGCAGCAGTGGTACCCGTAGAGGGACGATTTGCGCCTAAAAGGTAGTCTTGAGAAAAGAAATGCCAGTTGACTAGGCACAATAGAAAATAAAGAAATGCCCTGCATGAGCAGAACGCCCTATCCT
>FR895136.1:0-4354 GCA_000435675.1 Eggerthella sp. CAG:298
ATGGGTTGGTCGCTTTAGTGCGCGAGGGTTAATCCTGGTCGGGTCTGAGCGCGTTGCGGATGCTCAAGACACGTCCGATATTGCGTGCGACATCGGTGCTGTCGACATGCCATTGACCACGCTCGAAGAGAACGTCGCCGTCGACCATGGTCATCATGATATCGCTGTTGGAAGCCGAGCTTAGCAGCGTGAAGATCGGGTCATTCGCTGAGGTTTGATGCGCACCAGCAAAGTCGATCGCGATGATGTCCGCCTGCTTGCCCACCTCGAGCGAACCCACCTTGTCTTCGATGCCGAGCACTTTCGCTGCCGAAAGCGTTCCCATCTCGAGCAGCGTTTGAGCGCTGATGAAATCGCGGTTGTTCAGCGCGCGCTGGATGAGCAGCTCGACGCGCATTTCCGTGAACAGGTCGAGGAAGTCAAGCGAGCCAGGGGCACCCGTAGCAAGTCCGACGCGCAAGCCCGCACGCAAGTATTCATCGACCGGCGCAACACCCATGCCAAGCTGAGCATTCAAGCTCGGTGTTGCAGCGATCGCAACGTCGTATTCTTTCAGCTTGCTGATGTCTTCAGGAGTAACGCATACGCCATAGATGACCATGACGTTCTCGGCCTCGAAGCCATCCCAGTTCAACACATAGTTCACTGGGGTAACACCCGTGGGCAACCAAGGCGGAAGCTCCATGAAGCCTGAGAGCTCGAAGCGCATGTCGCTCTTGATCGCGCGACCGTTCTTGACGAAACGATACTCTTCGCGGCTGCCGGCCAAGCGCATGGCAACAGGAAGGTTGTGCTCGAGAGCGTACTGCGAAACCATCTTATAGATGAGCGGATGGCACTGGAACACCGGGGCTGGAGCCAGGCCGAACGAAACGCGATCGGACTCAAGCTTCGATGACCACTTTTCCAGATCGCTCACACCTTTTTTGAGCGAATAGTTAACGAGGTTCTTATCGATCGCCGAGATCTCACGGTATACCACCGCGCGAAGACCGACTTTGTCGGCCGCTTTCGCCGCTGCGCCCGTTGTGGTGATGTCGCCCACGGTGGTGATGCCACTTGCGAGCGACTCGAGCGCGCCAAGGTAAGCGGACTCATACGACTCTTCGGCCGAAAGGCGCCTGCGCAGATCGGAGATTTCCTTCATCCAGGCTGCGTAGGGAACATCGCTCATAAGGCCACGAAGAATAGCATCTTCAAGACGCGCATAGAGGTTGATCAAGCCAGGGCAGATAGCGGCGGTGCCGAAATCGCGCACCTCTTCTTCCGCATAACGAATGCGCAGCATGTCGGCTTTGCCAATGTCGGCGATCTTGCCGTCTTTGACCAGAACAGCGCCGTTTTCGATCGGCGCAGACGAGACGGGTAAAACATGTTGTGCACACAGCAGCATGGCTTCCTCCTGAGATACTAGCTCACGCGATATCTTATCACGTAAACATGCGCATTCGCTGCCATGCACACTCTATATGCGGGAAAAGATGACAAACTACCCGGTCGTTCGACACCTTTTGTGGGCGATGTGGACGGCGGCGACGCCGAAGGTGACGTTCGTCCATTCGATATCGGTGAAGCCCGCATCACGCAGCATCTGCGCAAAGCCTTCCTGGTCAGGAAAAGCCTTGATGGATTTGGCAAGATAGATGAACCCGGATGCATCGCCCGTGCAGATCTTTCCCCACAGCGGGATGCCGAAGCGCAAATAGAACCGATACCCAAGGCGCATGAGCGGATTGGGAGGGGTGGAGAATTCGAGCACGCAGAGCGCACCGCCCGGCTTCAGCACGCGATACATCTCGGAGAGCGCTTGTTCGCGCTTGGGCATGTTGCGAATGCCATAGGACATGGTGATGATGTCGAAACTCTCGTCTTCATAGGGGATGTCTTGCCCGTCCACGACTGCAAGCTCAACGGGAACGCCGCGGTTCTCCCCTTCTTCAAGGCGCTCTTTAGCCACGTCAAGCATGGCAGGAGTGTAGTCAGAAAGCACGATCTTCGCTGGCTTCTTGCGATTGCACGCCATGAAGCTCACATCACCAGTGCCACCCGCGATATCGAGCAGCTGCGTTTCGGGCGTAATGGGCGATTTGTCGATGAGCGTTTCGAGCCAGGAAATGTATTGCCCGAAGCTCGAAAGGCGGTTGAAGCGTTCGTAATCCCACGCGATATCAGTGAAGATCTTCTTCACCCGATCAGACGAAAGTTCAGCAGGAGCATTCTGGCCCGTTGCCGTATCGATCGAATGTCCTCTTGTCTCGAGCTTTGCCGCACCCATTTGCACCGCGCCCTCAATCACCCTTCATGTTCTCGAGCCTAAGATCGGCTCGCTTTCTTGTGCGCAATCTATCGTAGCTATCCGCACAAATAAAGCAATCGAAGGTTTTAGGAGCGGCGCGATTACGGGCTGAATAGCTCTTAGGTGAACAGGTTAGTAAGGATCATCGAGCGAAACGTGCGCTGCTACATCGCAATCGAAGTCGAAGAACTTATCCGCTTGGTAGCGCTCAAGCGCAACGAGCGCGATCATCGAAGCGTTGTCGGTGCATGCCTTGAGCGGAGGCATGGTCAGGCGAACACCCAGTTCATCGCAGAGATCTCCGTAGGCTTCGCGCAACTTCGGATTCGCAGCTACCCCGCCACCCAAGCAGAACTCGCGCGCACCGGTTTGCTCAAGCGCCGCGCGCGCCTTGGCAACCTGCACGTCGATGACCGCCTGCTGGAAGCTTGCCGCAATATCGGGCATGTTCCACTCTCTGCCCGCTTGCTGTTCCTTTTGCAGATAGGTGAGCACTGCCGTTTTGAGGCCCGAAAGCGAGAAGGTGTAGTCGCCCGAATGGAGCATCGCACGGGGGAACTTGATCGCTTTCGGATCACCCTTTTCTGCGAGCTTCGAGATGAGCGGGCCCCCAGGGTATCCAAGCCCGAGCGCCTTCGCAACCTTGTCGAACGCTTCCCCTACCGCATCGTCAAGCGTTTGGCCGAGCGTTTCGTATTCGCCCCAGTCCTTCACTTCCACGAGCATCGTATGACCGCCCGAAACGAGCGACACCACCATGGGCGGTTCGATCTCAGGGCACGCAAGCTTGTTCGCGTAGATGTGTCCTTCCAGGTGGTTGACCCCCACCAGCGGCAGATCGCAACTCCACGCTAGCCCTTTAGCGAACGCGAGGCCCACCACAAGCGCACCTACCAAGCCAGGAGCATACGTTGCCGCGACCGCTGAAAGATCCTTCCAGGTAAGGTTAGGGTTTTGAAGCGTTTCACGCGCTTGCTCCAAGCATTCGAGCGCCACACCGGCAATGGCCTCGATATGCTTACGACTTGCGATCTCGGGCACCACGCCGCCGAAACGCGCATGGAAGTCGATCTGAGAGGCCACCACATCGGCAATGATCTCGCCTTCGCCGTTGATGATGGCGGCTGGCCCCTTCGCCGTTGATGATGGCGCCTGCCGTTTCATCACATGAGGTCTCGATTGCAAAGATGAGCGTCTCGGAAGAGGGCACGCCCTCATGCGCACGAGCGATGTCGTTGATCATAAGATCCATGCCTGCCACATCATGATGAGGCAGTGGCAACGGCCCTTCGTAGATCACGGCGTCTTCGCGGTCAGAATAATAGCGCGGACGCACACCGATGTTCTTCAAGCCCAGCTCTTCATAGAAACGATGCGCTCCTGTGTTCGTGATGCGCACCTCAAGCGACATCTCATGTGCGCCCAGGTCACGCGCGTCGAGTGCGATCTGCTCGATAAGCGAACGCGCGATTCCCAAACGCCTATAGCAAGGATTGGTCGCGACTTTCAAGATCTGCACCCCGCCATCAACGATCCATCCGCCCGCATAGCCGATGAGCGTATCGCTTCCGTGTTCAACGGTTCGTTTTGCGGCATCTGACGTAAGGAACGCCGCCCACCAGGTGCGATCGCTGCGCGGCAGATCGTCGATGACCTGGGCTGCATTCCACGCGTCGCTTCCCATCACGCGCGCCTCGAGCGCTTCAACTTCGCCCGCCCAAGAAGCATCGAGCGGAACGAAACGCACTTCGAAGCCTGCGGGAAGCACGGAGCTGCTTTGGTCATCTTCGTGGTCTGGCTCTGCAGAGCCGCTCGCACAACACCCTTCTTTGGGGTCTGCCACCCCCACGCGCAACTCCTGCGCGCGCTCGGCGCCTTCTGGCATCTTCGCCAGCTTGATGCGTTCGTGCTCTTCCGCATCGGAAAGGCGCGTATAGACGGGCAACAGCGCGAGCGGGTTGCCCAACGCTCGATCATCGGGAGCGAACGCGCCATCGCGCCAAGCAGCGTGAGCGCAGCGCAGCAAACCAGCGCCCGTGGGATGCCAGTCGCTCTCGG